>JAFTVX010000015.1 GCA_017465575.1 Alistipes sp.
AGGCAAGTTCTATAAATTAACCATTTGCTAATCAGTAAATTATTTTGTATATTTGTACAAAATAATATGATTATGAAAAAAAAGGTCACTTATCGTCGCAATCAATCGGGTTGCAGTTTGTTTGAGAATGCACAAACGCTCGAATCACTTTCCAAGCAAGGTAACCCATTGGAGTTTATCTCGGGAATAGTTGATTTTGAGATGTTTCGCCCCATTCTTGAGAGTAAACTACAAACCTCTGAGCGCAAGAGTAATGCAGGTCGCCCTCCCATTGACCCCGTATTGATGTTCAAGGTTATGTTTGTGCAGCGATTGTATGGACTAAGCGACGAACAAGCTGAATACCAGATAAAAGACCGCACAAGTTTTCGCGATTTTATAGGTATTTGCACCGTAGATGATGTTCCCGATGCTCGAACAATATGGAAGTATAGAGAAGAGTTGACACGATGCGGAGCCTATGATGAGTTATTCAAGCAGTTCTACGTACACTTACAGAGTCTTGGGCTGATTGTCAATGAGGGCAAGATAATAGATGCAAGCTTTGTCGTATCACCACGCCAACGTAATACACGCGAGGAGAACAAGGCAATCAAAACGGGAGAGGGAGATAGTTTATGGAGAGATAATCCTCACAAGAAATGCCACAAGGATGTTGATGCTCGCTGGACAAAGAAGGGTGGAGAAACTTTCTATGGCTATAAGAATCACGCAAAGGTATGCAGTAAGACCAAACTGATAACAGGCTATGACACCACATCGGCATCTGTTCACGACTCAAAACGAGGTGCAGAATTGGTTGATGACAACGATGTCGCAGGCGAAACATTCTGGCTTGATGCCGGTTATGTAGGCACAGAGAAAGGCTTTGTAAGCAAGTCGGTTATACCTATTATCTGTGAGAAGGGTTTTAGAGGACACCCATTAAACGAGGAACAAAAACGGAACAACCGCTCCAAGTCAAAGATTCGCTGTCGCGTAGAACACGTGTTCGGGTTTATTGAGCGTTCGATGGGCGGTCTTGTGTTTCGAGGAATTGGCATTGTTAGAGCAAGAGCGAATGTCGCAATGACAAACCTTACATACAACATAGCGCGCTTGATACAAATTTATAGATACCACAAAGAGTGGATAACAGCTTAAATGTATATAATTTATATATAATTGATAATCAGCGTATTACCCCCCCCCGAAAAATGTGACGAAAATATTTGAAATATTCAAAGAAGTTTTGCTAAATTTGTAAAAACAAAATCACATTAGCGGTAGCCTTAATGAGGTTCTGACTACTCGCTAATGAAAAATTGAAATTATAGAACCTCCCTATAATTGTAACAATAACAACTGGATTGATGCCCGTACTTACACTTTTGCAAACAGTGGTGAGATCTATCCAGGAGGTTCATACTCATGGTATAAGGATATTGATGGAACCCAGCACTACGCAGTCAACGGTACTGTTGTAGTAACCATCGTTAATGGCAAGTATCATATTGAGTTCTCTAATATTACAGATTATGATGGTAGCTACACGCTCAATGCAGTATATGAAGGCGAGATTGAGGGTCTTATCGTTCCCGATCTTCGCGAGCCACTTGCCACACCTGAACCTACGTTTGTACTAGACGGCAAAACTGCGACAATTTCATGGGAGTCTATTCCTGGTGCAGTAGCATATCGTGTTTTTACTCAGAATAATGAATTAAATGAAACGATTACCGAAACATCTATAACATTGAACTTTGTAGAGTATGGTGAATACTATATCAATGTAAAAGCAGTTGCAGCAACAGATGATGCAACATATAGAGATTCAGAAGCAAATTTTGTTCGTGTCTTCATCGAAGATACTAGAGTTAGACTTGAGTTGTCAAATATTAGTGCTACAGCAAGTGGTAATACTGTAACAATTTCTTGGGATCCTGTTGAGGGTGCTGGTTCTTATACCGTTACATTTAACGGAAATCCTCAGAATACGACTGATACAGAGGTAGTATTTACCGATCTTGAGTATAATAAGGATTACTATTACAATGTAGTTGCCAACCCTGCAAACGAGGAAACACACCGAGCTTCATATGCTTCTAGCGGCTATGTAAAGACTGAGCGAGATCCCAATGCTGGCTATAGCTACGACCTCACATTTGCCACATGCGAGGCAGGTGCGGGCAACACCTATACATTTACTACTGATGATGGCTCTTATGAGTGGAAACTTAAGCTTCAGGATAAGCTAGCCGTAGGCTCATTTGTAAACGAGCAATGGAATGATGCTTATTGGGTTGGTAACGACACCGAGTTTAGCTATCCCGGTATGTCTTATCCAGCTTACATATACAATGGTACATTGGATATATCATTAGATGGTGATATTTACACTATTGTCCTAACTTCATACGATATCTTTGAGAATGGTGTTAAGTTCACCTACACAGGTGCTATTGAGGAGTATGTTTCTACTGGTATTGATTTGAGTGATTACATAGAATTAAAAGATGTTACAGTTACATGGTCTGGTTCATCTGTTGTATTTAGAAGTTCATCGCCATATACATTCTATATGAATTTGTATGGTGTAAATGGCATTCTGACAGAAGGCACATATTTAGCAACAGGTGTTCCTACATTTGACAGCGCCTCATTGGAGGGATTCAGCGCAGGTGATGATAGAGTAGCGAATGTTTATCTCAATGACGATGGTTCTTACACAATAACAGTAGAAGGATCATTCAGTTATGCTGGTTATATGAAAGTATATTTTACTATAACTTTATAAAAAGTAATAGTTTTCTAAATCTCTTATTTCGGAGCTTCCCAATCGGGAGGCTCCGATTTTTTTTGTGGGGGGGGCACTCGGAACGAGCGCGGGCTAAAGCCCAGGGGCAAGAGGGGTCAGAGGGGTATAAGAGATTAGAGAGCGCCAAAGCATCAAGCCCTCCACTTGTACCCCTTGTACCCTTGGGGCAGATGCTCGCAGGCGAAACGCCTGCAAAAGAGGGGCAAGAGGGGTCAGAGGGGTATAAGAGATTAGAGAGAGCGTCAAAGCATCAAGTCCTCCCCTTGTACCCCGTGTACCCCTTGTACCCCTTGGGGCGAATGCCCGCAGGCGAAACGCCTGCAAAAGAGGGGCAAGAGGGGTCAGAGGGGTATAAGAGATTAGAGAAAGAGCCAAAGCATCAAGCCCTCCACTTGTACCCCTTGTACCCTTGGGACAGATGCTCGCAGGCGAAACGCCTGCAAAAGAGAGGCAAGAGGGGTCAGAGGGGTATAAGAGATTAAAGAAAGAGCCAAAGCATCAAGCCCTCCTTGTACCCCGTGTACCCTTTGGGCGAATGCCCGCAGGCGAAACGCCTGCCAACTAAAAGCCTCTAACCTTACGGCGTTCGGTGGATAGTTTTTCTCGGAAACCACCCTCACGGAGGAATTGTTCGCTTCGGTGGTCAATAAATCTATATAGAAGATACTCTGCTTGGTGCAGAAGCACAAGCACCATATTAGCGATGGTCTCATCGCTTCGAGTTGAAGCCAACTGCGTATAGTATTGTGGGTCGAGGTTGGTGCGACCAAGATTTTGCATAGATAGCGACTCTTTGGAGTCGGATTGCCATAGGCGAAGGTTTCGCGTGCGAAGGTAGTCTTCGTAGTCTTGGCGCAACTCGAGCATACTGCCACGGGCTACATTCAGCAATTTGAGCGACATCTCGACAGAGGTCGCCAAATCGATATATCCCTCAACGATATTCTGCTTCGAAGAGCGAGCCGACTGCACCATCTGGTCGAAGGTGCGGTCGTGCTTATCGATAAATCGCTCACAAAAGAGATATGTAAGGTCGTAAATAATCACCGCCTTCTTATAGAAAAGAAGGTCGGTATAGTTCATATTGCGATTTACGATATGTGTATCGGCGGTGTTCATCAACTCAAAGGTAGGCATTTTTCGCCGAACAGCAAAATATAAGCTGATTTTTTTGTTGCGCTTGTTCCAAGCGCGGGCTAGCCCCTTTTATCTCTTGTACCCCTTATCCCCCTTTTACCCCTAATTTTTCTCCATTTTTCTGTATTATTTTAAAATATTTTTATTATCTTTGTTATACCAATTAAAATATATTAAAAATAGATTATGACTTCGTTAGCGAAATTCTTTAATATAGAGGCGGATGAGAACCTTAAAGGTATAACGCATAAGAATAATATCATCAAGCGAAATATCATCGCCTATATGGCGTTGAATGGCGAGTCGACACTCTCGGAGCTTACACGCGAGCTACATATAAGTGTGCCCACGATGACAAAGCTTGTGCAGGAGTTGGTCGATGACCGCATAGTGTTGGACTTGGGCAAGGTGGAGACACCGGGTGGTCGTCGCCCCAATGTCTTTGGCTTGGCGAACTCGGCGATATACTTTGCGGGCATCAATGTAGGTCGTGACAATATGACCTATGTAATCACCGACCTACACAACAACATCATCTCCGAAAAGATAGACAACACCTTTGAGCTTGTCGACCGTCCGCAGTGCTTGGAGCGCATATGCCACAATATCGAGGAGTTTGTTGCCACCTCGGGCATCGACCGTGAGAAGATTTTGGGCGTAGGTGTCTCGATGGTAGGTCGTGTAAACCCCGAGACGGGTCGTTCGTACAAGTACTTCACATCGTCCGAGGAGTCGCTAACCGACATCATATCATCGCGCATCGGCATCCGTGTGATGCTCGAGAACGACACCCGTGCACGCTGCTATGCCGAGTACACCACGGGCAAGTCGAAGAGCGAGAGCAATGTCCTCTATCTGCATATGGGTCGTGGTGTGGCTATCGGCATCGTCATCGATGGCAAGCTCTACTATGGCAAGAATGGCTTTGCGGGCGAGTTCGGACACATCCCCTTCTTCGACAACGAGATAATATGTGGCTGTGGCAAGAAGGGCTGCTTGGAGACCGAGGTATCGGGTATCGCCATCGAGAATAAGATTGTGCAGCTTATAAGCAGCGGTGTGAACACCTGTCTACGCGAGATGTACGACCGTGGCGAGAGCATTCACATCAACGACATCATCGCCGCAGCGCATAACGACGACAACCTCGCCATCGAGCTTATCGAGGAGGCAGGCGAGAAGGTGGGCAAGGCGGTAGCCTTCCTTATCAACACCTTCAACCCCGAGACTGTAATCGTGGGTGGCAACCTTGCACAGGCGGGCGAATATCTGATGTTGCCCCTAAAGTCGTCGACAAACAAGTACTCGCTAAACCTTGTATATAAGGACACCAAGTTCCGCGTATCGAAGATGTCGGATAGCGCAAGTGCGTGGGGTGTGGCGATGCTTATCCGCAACAAGATTATCGGTCTGAAATGCTAATCGAGGGGCAGAGAGTGGCGTTGCGAGCCTTGGAGCCCGCAGATATCGAGGTCGTATATCGCTGGGAGAACGACCCCGAGGTATGGCGTGTGAGTGGCACAACGGCACCACTATCGCGTGAGCGCATAGCACGCTTTATCGAGGAGCAGAGCTACGACATATACGCCACACGCGGTATGCGCCTCGTCATCGAGGTCGAGGGCATCGCCATAGGCACCGTCGACTGCTTCGACCTTGAGCCACGCGATGGGCGTATGGGCATCGGCATAATGATTTACGCCGAGGGCGACCGCCGCAAGGGGTATGCCCGCGAGGCGATAGAGCTGGTCAAGGGGTATGCCCGTGAGCACCTCGCCCTGCACCAGATATGGGCAACGGTAGCCGAGGACAACGAGCCGAGCAAGGCGTTGTTCGAGGGTTGTAGCTTCGTTGAGTGCGGAAGGCGCAAGGAGTGGCTTAGGCGAACGGACGGCTACGCAGACGAGTTGGAGTATCAGTGCATACTATAACGAAGTAGGGCAGACCTTTTGCGGGTCTGCCCTACTTCTTTGGTCGGGGTGGGCTATTCGTAGCTGAGCTTACCTAAGCGCTTGGCAACAGCCTCGCGGGCACTCATAGCCGTAGCGCCAGAGGTGAAGAACTCCTCGGCAGGCGAGCAGCCCTCCTTGGTAAAGGTGGTCTCCTTAGATGCCCACACCTCCGTAAAGTTGCCATCGCTATCCTCGGCGATACCGAAGAATACATATGGCTCGTCGTAGTCGAAGGCGTAGACCGACGAGAGCTCCTTCAACGCACCCTCGGCAGTAAGACCCTCAACAATCTGCTCATACTCGTAATATGGGAAGTCGAGAGCGTTAGCAGCGTTAAAGTAGGCATTGACAGCCTCCTCGTCGACATTGGCGGTGATGCGCACGAAAATCATATCTTCGTAGCCCGCATAGTCGGGGTCGATAGCGGCAACCTCGGCACCACTATAATAGTCGCCGATGGTGAGCGAGAAGCTAAGGTCGGCATATACAACCTCCTCGGTGGTGAACTTCAAGCGGTGCAACTTGGTGGTCGGAGCACCCGCCTGTGCGCCAAATACCAACAGCTCATACTCGGTATTGGGTGTAAGACCCGTAGCCGTATCGCTCATAGTGCCGTTGGCATACTGAACACGGAAGTTTTGGAGGATATAAGCCATAATCTCCTCGTCGCTATTATTTTCGAAGCGGTTACCCGCAACCAAGGTAGCGACATAGGGGTCGTTGTTGGTGGTCTCGACCTTTACGGTAGCCTTACGGGGATAAAGCTCGGTAACCGAGAGGGTAAACTCATTCTTTGAAGCGGCAACACTGCCCGTCTTGAACTCGTAGAACTCAGGCGTAGTATTCAACAGAGCCTCATCGTCCATACCGAATGCCCAGAGGACAAACTCGGTGTCGGCATCCAGCTCGGCGCTAAGCTCGGTAGTACCCGTATAGGCCAACTCGTTGAAGATAAAGTGAAGGCCCTCCTCGGGCGAATCGAAGAACGAAGAGTAGAGTCCCTTCTGCTGCTCCCAGTCGGCCTCGCAGAAGCCACGAAGCTCCTCGGCCGAAGCACCCTCGATATCCCTCTTCCAGAATACGCCATAATAGTAGTAGCCATCGTAGCCCTGGGGTGTGATGCTAATATCGACATTCGGGCCATCGACATCGACATTGAAGTCGAAGTGGAGGGTGTAGTCACTGACCGTAGAGGTGGTAATCTCCAAGCGCGAAATCTCGGTTGTGGGGGTCATTGTCTCTCGGTCGAAACCGTAGGCGTATGCGACATACGATGTCGAGGGGGTAACGCCAGTAAACTGGTGAGGCAGGCGGTCGCCCTCGTACATAAAGGCGGTAACGGCCATCGAAATATCGCTACCAAAGGCATCGGCAAAGCTCTGGAATATCTCCATATCTGAAGCCCACAACGCCTCGTCATCATCCATCAGACCGTTCGACTTGATATAGTCGCCATTGCCGAGGATAAAGACATAGGGCATACTCTTATCCTTAGGCACAACATTTAGCGTGATGGTCGTAGCCGCAGCCGAGATAAGCTCCAACTTAATAGAGTGCTCCTTGCCCACAGCCTGCCTAACCTTGATTGTGGGGTTGGGATAGACACCAGGATAGATAACCTCCAAGCGGCAAGTGCGCTCCTCGGCTTCGTAGCTCTCCTTAACATCGAAGTTGATAGAGCCCTCCGTAACCTCGATATTCTTCACCCAGTCGTGCTCGGCGCTAACCTTAATTTCTGCCCCCTCGGCAGGGTTGAGAAGCTCAAAGCCCACCTCGAAGTGGCCACCATCGGCCGTAGCATCAACCTCGGTCTGCAAGAGAGTGAGCACCGGAGCATCGGGCTCAGGCTCATTGATTGGCTCATCGGTCTTACACCCCGCAAAGAGTGTAAGACTAAGAGCCGACGCAAACATTAACCAAATATGTTTCATCTTTCGTAAAGTCTTAAAGTTAGGTTACAGCCATTACTCGGCAGGAGTGCCCTCAACAGCACCTGAGTAGGTACCCTTAAGCTGACGGTCGTCGGTAAGTGTGGCATCAAACTCTACATCGTAGGTCTTGGTATCCTCGTGGTAGGTAAGCGTCAAAGTTACAGCCTTATAGGCGCTCTTTGAGCCGTTGAAGGTGCTATAATATGAGTCGACATACTGCGTTGTGCCATCAAGGGTGTAGACGCCCGAGGGGATATAGTTCAACGAGCTATCGCCAGTGCGCATATCGAAGGCAAGAGTATACTTCGCATCGGCATCTGCAATGGTAAACTCCCAGTTATCCGAGTACCACTTCTTGGCCTTGAATGTAGTCCAGCTAATATCGCCCTCGATATCCTCAGCCTCGGTAATCTCCATACCCTCGACCTCTCCAGTGTAAGAGAACTTGAAGATACGGCCATCGGCAACACTAAACGAGATATCGAACGAGTAGGTCTTAGCCGCCATATCGATATTTACATTGGCGCGAGCCTCGGTTGGGTAGTACTGACCCTCACCCGCCACGCGCAACGATGTGCCGTCGACATTGAGGCTTCGACCCTCCTCAGCACCCTTGGTTGAGTAGAAACCAGCCAACAGATACTCCGAAGCGGGGCAATAGGCATCGAGCACAAGGCGGTACTGCTCCTCGCCATCAACCGACTGAGTGAATGTAACATACCAGTTGGTGTTGTTCTCGAACGAACGAGCTGTTGCGGTGTCGAACACAGCCTCGATAATCTCCTCGCTTGGAGCAAGCGAGATACCCGAGATAGCGCCCTCATACTCTACCTCGATAACATAGTTTCCGGGCAATGTGCCGTAGAACGAGAGCATATATCGCTGATTGTCCCAGTCGATATCTACATGGAGTGTACCAGTAAGGAACTCTGAAGCCTCCTCGCCAGCAACGGTGAATGTCGAGGTCTCGCCATCAAACTGACCAGCCTCCACGGCACGGGTTGCAAACTCCTCGGCCGAGGTGCTGATGGTGTAAGAGTTATTGACGATATAGTCGGCCTTAAAGGCGTTTACGATATCGAACTTTGCCGAGTTGCCAGCATCATCTGCGAGTTTCAAAGTCCAGTTGATGCCATTCTCAGATGTTGCCGAAGCCTCGGTGAAGGTCGTCTTTACGGTAACAATGTCGATAACGGGCATATTGTCTACATCACCTGTGTAGGTAGCAACCAAGTGGCGACCATCCTTGAGCATAAGGTCGATATCGAACGAGTAGGCCTTTGTCTCGTCGTCGATAGCTACGATTACACGACCCGACGAGAGCTGTACACCATTGTCGTAGCCATAGGTTGAGTAGCGGTAAGAGCTAACATAGCCAGGGTCGGTGGTCTCCTTAACCTCGTATGTACCAGCGGGAAGGTAGTCCTTATCGGGGTCGGCATAGATATCGAGCGAGAGGGTCTTGTCGTTGTAGGCGAAGTTATCCTCCTCGTTGGCATCCTCGTATGAGAACATCATAAAGTAGCTTGAGCCATACTTCGTACCGCGAGCACGGGTGTAGTCGTGCTTGATAACATTCTCGGGGTCATCCTCGGTGGTAAACTTCTCAGGCTCGGCCATAAGAGTCTGACCATTGCCCTCGGCAACGACTACTAACTGATACTCCTTAGCGCACTCAAGACCTGTAACCTCGACAGACTCCTTAGAGCCAACCTCCACCTCGTCGCCATTGAGCAATACATACTTCTCGTCGGGGGTCTCCTTCGATGCATAGAGCACAAGGTACGAAATCTTCTCGGCAGCAGCTGAAGTAACACGGAAGTTCATCGACTCGTGTGTAACCTGCACAATCTCAACCTCGAGCTGAAGCTCTGCCTGAGCCGTAGTCTTAACATAGAGGGTGTTGGAGCCAGCCAACTTCTTGATATTCTTCGCAGCGGCAACAACCTTGTAGCTTGTCTCGGCATCAAGACCCTCGGCACGAACCTCTGCCTTACCCTCTGAGTCGAGCTCAACAGCCACGCCATCGGCCAAGATGCTCTCCAAAGTAGGCGACTCTGCCGAATCCTCCAAAACCATATAGCGTGCCTCGGTAGCATTGGTGGTCGTTACGCTAAACGACACAGCATCGACCTCCTCGAAACCCTTCTCCAAAGCGATAGTGGGCTGAGCCTCAGGCTTATTGTCGGGAGTAGGCTCGTTGTTACAGCCTGCAAGACCAAAGGTCATAGCGGCCAAAAGAAGAAAAGCGTACTTTTTCATAATTATTTGATTTTTAGTTTATTATTTGCGTGTAAGAACAATATCAGACTGACCATAGTAGTAAGACATCCAGCCAAAGCCCTCGAAGAAGTATACCAACGATGGGTAGCAATCCTCAACAGGCGAAGAGATAGTCAGCGTGTTGCCATCGGCCGAAACATCGACCGAGAGTGTAGATGCCACATTGATATTCTGGCTATCGGCATCGGCGCTAACCAAGAAACAGTCGCCCATAAACATCCAGCCGATTGTCGAGTGGCGAGCATAGCCGTCAATAGTAACCTTGTCGCCCTCGGCAATATCCAAAATCCACTTGGGGCCAAACTTATCCTCAGGATTCTCAATCTCGGAGTCTACCAAGCCTTGAATACCATAGTAAGGGATACGGCACCAGCCATCAACCAATGCAACAAGCTGATTACATGAGCGATAGTCGTAGTCGTAATCCTCGACACTCTGAACGATGGTTACCGCAAACTCCGATACCTCGGGCTCGGCAAAGCCGTCGTAGATGGTTTGCGTACCGCTCCACTCGCCAACGAGAGTCTCGAAGAGCTCGGACTCAACACGCTCGCTCTGCTGCACCATCTCTGTCGAGCACTCCTTCCGTGCCTGCATACGGTTGCCCTTATCGTCGATGCCCATAACCATTACGGTGTACGATGTCTCGGGCTTAAGACCCTTCTGCTCCATGCTCTGCTCGCCACTCTTCTTTGTGCCGACATTCATCGCGTGATACGACATAAAGGCGTTGTCGTCCTCCAACTCGGCAAGCATAGCATCTGCCTTAGTGGTCTCTGCAAAGTAGTAGTAATAGTCGGTGATGCCCTCCGAAGGGGTGCAACTAACGGTCATAGCATAGGGGTCGATATCGCTAAATGCAATCTCGATACTCTCGGTAGAGGGGACAGGGGCAGGTGTCGAGAACTCGGCAATCGACACATCGCTAATGTCGCCATCCCAGTAGAAGGCGAAGATAACATAGTCGGTATCGCCACGATAGCCAGCGATATCGACATAGTCTACCAAGTCGCCCTTCTGCAACATCTGCTCAAGCACCTCTTCGTAGGTTGCGCCAGTCATATCGGCAAAGCTCTGAAGTGACTCTTCGAGTTCGGCCTTGATGGCTGCAACATCTGCCGTAGCCCAGCGTGCCTTCGACATTACCTCGAAATAGTATATAGCCTCCTTATCGTTAGGATATATGCTATATCCAACTTGGAAAGCTGTCAGACGCTCTTGATTGACCACAATCTCGATAGCCTGCTTCTCAGGCTCGGGAGGTGTAGGCTTATCAACTTCGGGTTTCTCATTGGGGTTACATGCTGCAAACGCAACAAGTGCAAACAGATAAAGAAGTGATTTTTTCATAGTTGTTTATTGAGTAATATTCTTATTTCGGCTCAACCGTTACACAAAATTAAGTCAAACGAATTGTTTTTACGCAAAAATATCTATTATTTTATTATAACAATTCAAAAAAAATATATTACATTTGTATTACATTTTGACTCAAACTTCTGATACAATGAATTTTAGATATTATAACAAATTTCGACTATCGAAGGCCGTACTTACATTTGTAATATTGGCATTTATCGTAGCCATTCTGCCCACGGCATCAGCTCAGCAGGTGGGCTCTATTACGCTAAAACGCAATATCGAGAAGTTCAAGGAGTACCGCACCACGGATAGGGAGCGTGCATTGGACTATGCCAAGCTTATTCTCAACGACTTAGACTCCACGACGATGACCCTCGATGCGGCGATGGTCTACGACTTTATGGCCGAATATAGCGAGAAGCAGTTGTTCCGTTATAGCGAGGCCTTGGGCTATCGTCTGCGCTCGATGGCAATCTTCGAGGAGCTCGACGACAGACCCTGTGTAGCACGCACAAATGCCCTACTCGGCAAGCTATATTTGCGCAATGGCGACTACCACAACGCATTCAGCCACAGCACAAAAGCCCTTAGCGAAGCGAGAGTCTTGGGCGACTCCACCTCGGTGCGCGAGGCATATTTGGCTATCGAGCAGATTACCTATTTCTATAATGGCAACGACTCTCTCGCAATGGCCTACAACCGCCTTGTCGCGGATAGTTGGGATAGCCGTGAGCAGGCACACCAGAGCGTGCGTGCACTAAACAACCGCTTCAACTACAATCTCTCACCCGACGATGTTCGCGATATCATAGAGCGCACGGAGGCTATCTGCGAGGAGTATGGCTTCGACGACCTACTGATAAACATCTACCTCAACGCCTCGTTTCAGGAGCTGAGCTTCGAGGATACCGAGGCCTCGGCACGCTATCTTGCAAAGGCTGAGCCACTTGTCGACAACTATAAAGATGAGGGCTACTACTACTCGGCAAAGGGCTTCCACAACCTCTATACAGGAGATAACGACGAGGCTATCAAGTCGCTAAAGCGCTCTATCGAGCTACTTGGCGATGGCGACTTCGATTCGAAAAATGTGCACTCCTACTTCCTGCTGCAAGATATCTACCACTCTATGGGTCGCGACAGCGAGGCCTACGATGCGCTGATGGCATTTGCCGAGACCTACACCCGACAGCACAACATGGGAAATATCGTCGAGCTCTCGCAGCTAATCAACGATATGGAGCTTGAGCAGGCTGCCGAGGAGCGCCGTCGTTTGGAGGAGGCGCACGCACTACGACAGCGACACGGGCGTGCAGCAATCTACTTCTGCATATTCTGCGTCTTGTCGCTAATATTTATCGGTGCGCTAATCTACTCGCGCTATCGTCTTGAGCGCAAAAACCGCCTTCTGCATAAGGAGCAAGCCGAGCAGGAGCTGAGCCACAAGAACGAGATAATAAAGATTCAGCGCTTGCAGCAGTTCCAGGAGCAGAACAACATCGACAAGCTCACCGAGGAGCTAAACGCTGCAATCAACCTCTCGGACGGCCGTGAGCTACGCCTCGAGCTTCGTCGCATAATACGCCAGTTGCAGCAGAGCGCTGGCACGGGTGGCGACTGGGCAGATGTCGAGATGACCTTGGTAAGTTCGAACGATATGTTCTTCGAGAAGCTCCTCAATGAGTACCCCAACCTTACGAAGAACGAGCGCAAGCTATGCACGCTTATCCACATGAATCTATCGACCAAGGAGATAGCCAACATCACGCACCAGAGCACAGGTAGCATCAATGTTGCCCGCTCACGCCTCCGCCAGAAGTTCGGCTTGACGGATAGCGATGTCTCGCTGATTGCGTTTTTGGATAGGTTCAAGTAAAGAGCAAAGTTCAAAGAGCAAAGAGCAAAGAGTTTTTTAAGACGATAGGACAAGTAAGACGATAAGACGAGAGGAGAAAAATCCTAATGGTCTTAAAGTCCTAAGGTCTTAATGGTCTTAAAACTAACAACTAACAACTAATAACTAAAAACTCTCTTTGCTCTTTCATCTTTTTTTTACTATCTTTGCGCCGTAAAACATTATAATACTTGAAAGTATGAAGCACGCTTATGTATTCCCTGGTCAGGGTTCACAGGCCGTAGGTATGGGCAAGGACATCTATGACAATGTGCCCGTAGCAAAGGAGATGTTTGAGAAGGCTAACGAGATTCTCGGTTTCCGCATCACAGATATTATGTTCTCGGGTACCCCCGAGGAGCTAAAGCAGACAAAGGTTACGCAGCCCGCTGTATTCCTCCACTCTGTAATCTTGGCTAAGGCGTTGGGCGTAGAGCCCGATGCTGTCGCTGGTCACTCACTTGGCGAGTTCTCGGCATTGGTCGTAGCTGGCGCCTTGTCGTTCGAGGACGGCTTGAAGCTCGTGTCGAAGCGCGCTATGGCTATGCAGAAGTGCTGCGAGCAGCAGCCTGGTGGTATGGCTGCCGTGTTGGGTCTCGACGATAAGACCGTAGAGGATGTCTGCGCATCGGTAGATGGCGTGGTCGTTGGTGCTAACTACAACTGCCCTGGTCAGCTCGTTATCTCTGGTGCTGATGCTGCCGTAGATGAGGCTTGTGCCAAGCTTAAGGAGGCAGGTGCTCGCCGTGCATTGCGCTTGCCCGTAGGTGGTGCGTTCCACTCACCCCTTATGGAGCCTGCACGCCAGGAGTTGGAGGCTGCGATTGCCGAGGCGGAGTTTATGACACCCTCGTGCCCCGTATACCAGAATGTAGATGCTCAGCCCTACACCGATGCTGAGTCTATCAAGAAGAATCTTATCGCACAGCTCACCGCCCCCGTGCGCTGGACACAGATTGTCGAGAAGATGCTCGCCGATGGCGTTACAGAGTTCACCGAGGTAGGTCCCGGCACCGTACTTCAGGGCTTGGTAACAAAGGTTAGCCGTGAGGTTAAGGCTGAGTCGAAGTCGACGCTGTAGATAGTTGTTAGTTTTTAGTTGTTAGTTTTTAGAAACGCGCTAACAACTAAAGACTAAAAACTAAAAACTCATAAAATGAGCAAAGACAAAAATCTTTGCTCATTTTTATTGTGTCGTTTCACCGCCCATTATAGTCGTTTCGCCGATAGCCCAAAAAGTCCAAAACAAACTCAATCTAAAACACAACTCATTGATTGGCACGCAGTTTGCCATAATATACCGAGTCTTTTCGGTGGGCAAACAGCATAAATGGGCAAACAGCGGATATTTTGCAGATTAGAATTATTGTCGTATATTTGCAATAGAAACAAAATTATTAACTAAAAAAATTGTACTGCCTATCGATTAAACTCTGCTCTTGAACTAACTTAAATATTAGAGAGTATGAACGCGAATGTGAATCTATTGAGCGACCGTGTATTGCTTAATAATTACCTTTCGGGAGATAGGAGTGCTATATCTGAGCTTATCGAGCGCCACAGTCAGCGTGTGCGCAGCTACATCGCGATGATGGTCAAAGACGACGACATCGCCGACGATATCTTCCAGGAGACATTCATCAAGGCCGTAAAGGTTATCGACGAGGGACGCTATACCGACTCTGGTAAGTTTCTGTCGTGGGTGTTGCGTATTGCGCACAACCGTGTACTCGACCACTTCCGTCGCGAGAAGCACAGCCGCACCATCAACGAGAAGGAGGCGGGCTACGATATGTTCTCTACTATCAAGCTCTCGGAGGGCTCTGTCGAGGATAGTATGGTGTTGAGCGAGATGCAGGCGACCATTCGTTCGCTCGTTGCAGCACTTCCCGCCGAGCAGCGCGAGGTTGTTGAGATGCGCTACTATGCTAAGCTCTCGTTCCAGGAGATTGCCGACGAGACTGGCGTAAGCATCAACACCGCACTGGGTCGTATGCGCTATGCGCTAATCAACCTGCGTAAGATGATTGCAGAGAAAAATATTGTGCTATCTTAGTTGGCAATGAGATTTTTAAGACGATAGGACAAGTACGACGAAAAGACGATAGGAGAAAAATCCTAATGGTCTTAAAGTCCTAAGGTCTTAATGGTCTTAAAACTAAGAACTAGCAACACACACTCACTTTAATGGGTTACGATGAGTTAAAATGAGTTAAAATGGGTTAAAATGGGTTAAAATATTTTTTTAGCGGAAGTTAAAAAATCATTGCTAATTCCTAATTTCTCATTGCTCATTCTAAAAACTTTTTACACTCCACGCAATATTACGCCATAGGGCAGCGTTAGATAGTCAAACAAACATCTAACAGAGAGTTGCCTATGGGGGAAATTGACACGAAACTTTTGAAATTGTTGGCTGAAGATGAACTCTTTATGAGCGAGGTGGTGCAGAACGACCACGAACTGCTAATGTTGGACAGCTACCTACTCGATATCCTTTAAGCCAAAATGTGATGGGCTAACCTTGAACGGGGTTAGCCCTTTTTTTATTGAATTATTTTGCGTATCTTTGCCCATATATTGAACACAGGCAAAAATGCTACTACAAGATAAACTAAAATCATACACCGTAATACTCGCCTCGGCATCGCCACGAAGGCGTGAACTGCTTAAGGCAGCGGGAATTACATACCGTTTGGCCGAAAAGTTTGAGTGCGACGAGACATACCCTGCAACGCTTCCTGCCGAGGAGGTTGCACCCTATCTCTCGTTGCTCAAGAGCCACTCCTACCCCACGCCACTTGGCTACGGTCAGCTGCTCATCACCGCCGACACAACGGTAATCCTCGGCAACGAGGTACTTGGCAAGCCCGCCAACGAGGAGGAGGCAAAGGCTATGCTTCGCAAGCTATCGGGCAGAGAACACTCCGTGATTACGGGCGTTACGCTCCGTATGGATAACCGTGCGCAGACCTTCTCGGCACGCTCCGTAGTGCGCTTCACCGACCTCACGGACGACCAAATCAACTACTATATCGAGAACTACCACCCATTAGACAAAGCGGGTGCCTACGGCATTCAGGAGTGGATAGGCTATGTAGGTATCGAGCGTATCGAGGGCTCGTTCTTCAATGTTATGGGTCTACCGATACAGCGCCTATGCCGTGAGATTGAGGCATTTATCGAGGAGTTGCCATCGTGCTGCTGCTACTAATATGAGTTTTTAATTATTAGTTGTTAGTTGTTAGAATACCTCCGCTGAAAAAACATTTTAACCCATAGTAACTCATTTTAACTCATAGTAACCCAAAACATCCACCTCCCAACACCGCACATTTAATCTAAAACTATATGAAACGAACCTTACTTATCATCGCGTTGCTCTTTGCAACGACATTTTCGGCATTTGCCGACAAGGGTATGTGGCTGCCGTCGCTTATCTCGTCGCGCATCAAGGATATGAAGTCTAAGGGCTTCAAACTCTCTGCCGAGGACATTTATTCTATTAACCAAGCATCGTTGAAAGACGCCGTGGTGTTGTTTGACGGCGGTTGCACAGGCGAGATTGTATCCGAAAAGGGCTTGCTTCTCACCAACCACCACTGCGGTTACGACGCTATTCAGGCGCTCTCGTCTGTCGAAAATGACTACCTCACCAATGGCTACTGGGCGCAGTCTATCGCCGAGGAGCTACCCTGCCGAGGTCTTAAAGTAGACATCCTCGTGCGTATGGAGGAGGTTACCGACCGCCTTGCAGCAGGCGAGACGAAGGCCGACATCATCGCCAAGGCTGAGGCAGAGGGCGTAGGCTACCGCGCAACGGTGGAGTCGATGTACTACGGCAATATCGCCTACCTCTTTATCTACCGCCAGTACTCCGATGTACGCCTTGTGGGCACACCTCCTACCACTATCGGTAAGTTTGGTGCCGACAACGACAACTGGATTTGGCCACGCCACACTGGCGACTTCTCAGTTTTCCGCATCTATGCCAACGAGAACAACGAGCCCGCAGAGTATAGCCCCGCCAACAAGCCCTACAAACCTGCACGCCACTTCAAGATTTCGACCGAGGGCATCAACGAGGGCGACTTCACGATGATTTACGGCTTCCCCGGCAACACCCAGGAGTATATCACCTCGGATGCCGTGGAGTATATCGCCGAGACCTCTGACCCCACGAAGATTGCACTCCGTACCCAGCGCCTCGATATCATCGGTGCTGCACAGGCGCAGTCGCCCGCAGTGCGTATTCAGTATGCTGCCAAGCACGCCAATATCGCCAATGCTTGGAAGAAGTGGCAGGGTGAGGTCAAGGGCATCAACCGCCTCGGCACCTACTCAAAGAAGGTGGCATACGAGGAGCGCTTCCGTAAGGAGAATCCCGAGAAGGCATACTTGCTCGACTCACTCGCTGCGGCCTACGAGCGTAACCGCGAGGGCTATTTCAACTACGAACTCTACACCGAGACCTTGCGTGGCATCGAGCTTCAGCAGGTGGTGAATATCGCCCGCTCAACACGCCTTAGCGATGAGCAGAAGATGGCAGCTGCCGAACTCTTCTACAAGGACTTTGTCGTTGCCGTAGACCGCGATTTGGCAAAGGCGATGCTTAAGGCATACGCCGAGATGGGCACATTTATCTCTGCGGAGTTGAAGGCTTTGTTCGAGGCACACGGCGGTGCCGAGGGCTATGCCGAGTGGCTCTACGACAACACCAAGTTGGGCACTATCGAGGGCTTCGACCTCGCAACTATCGAGAGCGACCCCGTAGCCGCATTTGTCGATGCCGTAGCACCTATCCAGCAGCGCATCCGCCCCTACACCTACCGCAACTTCAGCAACATTCCCGATATCGAGCGTTGGTTCCGCCCCTATGTCAAGGCGTTGATGGAGTGGGATAAGAAGCGCGCCTTCTTCCCCGATGCCAACCTCACCTTGCGTGTTGCGTATGGCAAGGTTGCAGGCTATGAGTATGCCGATGGCGAGTACCACTTGCCACAGACCACCTTGGAGGGTATCATCGCCAAGGATAACCCCGATATTTACGACTACAATGTGCCACAGTCGTTGCGCGATGCCTATGCCAAGAAGGATTATGGTCGCTGGGGCGTTGAGCTTAACGGCAAGTACACCGTGCCTGTATGCTTTATCGCCACCAACCACACCACAGGCGGTAACTCAGGCTCGCCCGTTTTGAACAAGTATGGCGAGTTGGTAGGTATCAACTTCGACCGCACTTGGCTCTCAACGATGTCCGACATCGAGTTCGACGAGACCCTCTGCCGCAACATCATCTGTGACATCCGCTATGTATTGTTCGTTATCGACAAGGTCGGTGGCGCCAAGTGGATTATCGAGGAGATGGGAGTGTAGAGAGCAAAGAGCAAAGAAAAGGAGCAAAGATTTTCGGGTCTTTGCTCTTTTTTAGTTGTTAGTTTTTAGTTATTAGTTATTAGAGAAATTCCGCTAAAAAAACATTTTAACTCATTTTAACTCTTCGTAACCCATTTTAACTCATTAGAGAGAGTGTGCGTTGTTAGTTGTTAGTTTTAAGACCAATAAGACCTTAGGACATTAAGACCATTAGGATTTTTCTCCTATCGTCTTTTCGTCTTACTTGTCCTATCGTCTTAAAAATCTCATTGCTAACTGCTAATTGCTAATTTCTCATTGCTCATTAAAAAGCAAGGGCTGACCCGCGGGTCAGCCCTTCACTTTACTTCTTCTGCTTGTTGTACTCCTCCATCAGGCTCTTGCCGATGTTTACCGCAGTCTCCTCGACCGACTTGTAAGAGTCCACCGTGGCATTCTCCACAGCCTTGTAGCCATCTACCACCGCATTCTCCACAGCCTTGTAGCCATCAACCACCGCATTCTCAATCGCCTTGTAGCCACCAACAACCGCATTCTCAATCGTTACATAGGTCTTTACTGCAACCTCTTTAACCGTCTTCTTTGTCATAATTCTTACTCTTTTATAGTTTAACTTTGTTTCGATGGTGCAAAGGTAGGGCATCGAGCCACACGAATAAAGTGCCAAAATTCCGATTTAGTGGACTATTATTCCGATAGGCTTGCAACATATCACCCAAAAGTCGTATCTTTGTGGAGTAAAAGGCGTATTTATGACTTTATCACAGACAATCGAAAGTTACATTCGTGGTGGCCATCGTGGCACTATCCACTCTATGGGCGATGAGTTCTCCGTTATCGACAACCCATCGTTTGCCATACTACCGAACCACCCCCACCGCTCGCCACTTATTGCTGCGGTATACTGCCGTGGTGGTCGTGGCACAGGGCGCATCAATGCCAAGACCTTCGACCTCGAGGCGGGGGGTTTCTTTATCGTGTTGCCCGGGCAGATTACCGAGATGGTAGATATCAGCCCCGACTTCGAGGCGAGCTATATCCTTATGTCCGAGGAGTTTACCTCTTCGCTCACGATAGGCAATAGCTTTAACCTTCGCAATGTCGTTACCGAAAGCCCTTACACCCAACTTTCGGCAGAGGCACAGCGCGCCTTGGAGGACTATATCTCGATGAGTTGCAATACGATAGCTACGGAGCAGAACCCCCACCGCTTGGAGATTTTGCGCCTTCTGACCCACGCCTTCTTTCTCGGTATGGGCTACTTTCTGCATAGCGCAAAAAAGGAGAGCGACGACCGAGGCACACGCCTTACCGACGACTTCCTGCGCCTTGTCGAGGAGAACTACCGTGACCACCGCGACCTAAGGTTCTACGCCGAGCAAATGGGTCTTACGCCCAAATATATCTCCACTACCATCAAGCAGGCGAGTGGCAAGAGTGCCACGGAGTGGATAGAGCGCTATGTGATGCTCGATGCCGTTACGCTCCTCACCTCCACCGACCTTGCAATCAAAGAGATAGCTTATACTCTCAACTTCCCCTCGCCCTCGTTCTTCGGCAAATACTTCGCCCGCATCGAGGGCATCAGCCCCGCCCAATACCGCAAGAAGTACAAATAGAAAAGACAGACCCGAAGGTCTGCCTTTTATCTTATTCCATAACTCTATGTTTCAGATCCATCATCTGATGCAATATTCTAATAACCAGGATATCATCATTAGCAAGAATACGATAGAAGATAATGTGCCTATTTGCCCTGAAGCCATAAAGCCCATCAACTATTTCTTCATATTTTAAGCCAAAAAGTCGAGGATTTTCCGTAATCTTACGGCAAGCATTGACAAGCATATTGTAGTATAAATCTGCTTGCTGCTCCGACCAAGTAGTCTGTGTATAGTTCCAAATATTATCTAAGTCCTCAACTGCCTTATGGGTCAGATAGTATTTAGCCATTAGTTCTCCGAGCTTTTAGCATTTTGAGGTGCTCTTCTGGGTTAAAATCCGAGGCAATACCGCTATCAACGCCCTCGGCAATCGCCATTTTCAACTCTTGTATGTGGCTCTCATTCTCCTCCAATAAGCGCAACCCGGCTCTAATCACTTCACTAGCGTTATTGTATCTACCCTGCTCAATTTTGGTTCTGATAAAGTTCTCGAAATATGTTCCGAGTGCAACCGATGTCGTTTTCATAGTGATATAATTTTTCACAAAGTTACCAATATTTGGTAACTTTGCAAATTTTTCACCAGATTATTTTATATCAAAGTCGAGCATCGTTCGCTCGCCTATCTTTAGTTTGATATTATCGCCCACAGCGATATCGAACTTTTCGGGAGAGCCGAGGAAGATAAGGTCGCCAATGCGGAGGGTCATCTTATCCGAGAGGTGGCTCACTACCCTATCCGCCGAAAAGCGCATCGTGTCGACCGACCAGCGCAGGCGCTCTATATTATTTATATATAAGGTAGCCCCTTGCAACATATCATCGCGCTGGAGCGTATCGAGCGACAGAGCCGACGAGTGGTCGAAGCCCACAGCCTCATCCCACGGCAGGCCCTCACGGCGTGCCTCCTCCAACCTATCTATCGCCGTAAATGTTACGCCCGCCATAACGCCATCGATGCAGCGAGGAGCAAAGCGCTCGCCTATGCACTTTGCCAAGCGCGCAACTTTAAGCACGATATGTGGCTCGGCAACGATACGACCCACACCATCGGGGATATAGAATGCGTCGTTGTTGCGCAGTAGCGCAGTATCGGCTTTGAGATAGAAGCGGGGCGATTCTCCCTCTGCCGAGTAGCTATTTATTATATTTATCAGTTTCATCGTTTTAGACTCTTTACCATATCCTTAGCAAAACGCTCGCTTGCGCCCTCGCCACCAATCATCTGGCTTAGTTCCCCAAAGTCTTGGAGCATTTTTATTCTTTTTGCTCCTCCCTCCAAGATAGCCTCAACTTCACGGCGCACCTCCTCCATATCGAGTTTAGCACATACCAACTCTCGCACCGCCTCACGGTCGAGGTTGATATTTACCAGTGATACATATGGTATCTTCAGCACATAGGGGCGCAAAATCTCATAGAGCTTTGGCACACGGTAGAGCACCACTTCGGGTATGCCCATAAGTGCCGTTTCGAGGGTTGCCGTACCCGATGTCACTATTGCAGCCTCTGCCATAGCCAAGGTTTCGTGGGTCTGCGAGCATACATACCTAACATCGCTACCCGCAAGGTACTCATCATACAACGCCTTGTCGAGCCAATCTACTGCCGCAACGACAAATTGCTTATCGGGGAAAAGTCGCGAGATAGCGACCATATTCGGCAGATTCTCCTTAATCTCCGAACGGCGACTACCTGCCAACAAGGCTACGATAGGTCGCTCGTCAAGACCATTGCGCTCCAAGAACTCCTCACGCGATGGCAACTTAGCGTGTCGCTCGGCGATATCGTCAACCAACGGATTGCCCTCGAAGTGGGGCAATATGCCGTGGCCACGGAAATATTCGCTCTCGAAGGGAAAGATGGTGTAGAGCCTATCGACATACTTGCGCAAGCCCTTAACACGCCACTCCTTCCACGCCCACACCTTGGGTGCTATGTAGTAGAATACCTTTGTGCCTCGCTCATGCGCCCACTTGGCGATACGCATATTGAACGATGGATAGTCTACCAATATCACAACATCGGGGTTGAACTCCTCAATATCGCGCTTAACGGCATCTATCTGACGAAAGATAGTGCGTAGGTTTCGTAGCACATTGGCAAAGCCGAAGAACGACATATCGCGGTAGTGAAAGAGCATACCCTCGCCACCCGCAGCCGCAAGCATACGCTCGCCACCGCAGAAGCGAAAGCGTGCATCGGTATCCTCATTACGGATACCACGCATCAACTTCTCGGCATGAAGGTCTCCCGAGGGCTCACCAGCGATGATATAGTACCTCATCTTACTTCTCTATTAGGTCGGGGCGCAATGCCTTTGTTCGGCGCCACGCCTCCTCGTCTTGCCACTTCTCAATCTCGGCAAAGTTGCCCGAGAGCAGTACATCGGGCACCTTCCAGCCGTTAAACTCCGCAGGGCGGGTATATACAGGGGGTGCTAACAGATTATCCTGAAAGCAGTCGGTAAGTGCCGAAGCCTCATCACCAATAGCACCAGGAATGATGCGCACCACCGAGTCGGCAATAACGCAAGCTGCCAACTCACCACCCGTCAGCACATAGTCGCCAATCGAAATCTCGCGAGTGATAAGATGCTCGCGGATGCGGTAGTCGATGCCCTTGTAGTGGCCACACAGGATGATGATATTCTTCATCAGCGAGAGGCGGTTGGCCTCGTGCTGGTTGTAGGTGATACCATCGGGCGAGGTGAAGATAATCTCGTCGTAGTCGCGCTCCGACTTGAGCTTCTCGATACAGCGATACACAGGCTCAATCTTCATCACCATACCCGCCTCGCCACCGAAGGGGTAGTCATCGACCGTGCGACGCTTATCGTCGGTGTAGTCGCGAAGGTTGTGAACATATATCTCGGCGTGTCCCGACTCCTGCGCACGCTTCAAAATCGACTCGTTAAGAGGCGATGCCAACAGCTCGGGGACAACCGTAATAATATCTATACGCATAGCGTTTGGGGTTTAGCCTTTGTAGTTAATCTCGTTGTTAAGCACCTCGGTAACGAAGGGGTTGTAGAGGGTCTCGTGGCCGATAGTAGACTTATCGCCATGGCCGGGATAGAACTCCACATCGTCGCCCAGAGGCACCAACTGCTCCAAAATCGAGGTCATAATCCACGAGTAGTCGCCACCCGGAAGGTCGGTACGGCCGATGCTCTCACGAAAGAGTGTGTCGCCAGTGAAGAGCACCTTCTGCTTCTCGTTGTAGAGCGATATATGGCCAGGGGTGTGGCCAGGGGTCTTGATAACACGCAACTCCGTTTCGCCAAACACTATCTTATCCATCTTATCGAGGTCGATATCTATGGCAGGCACAGGTGCGCACTTAACGCCAAACATAGCGCCACTCTGCTGTGCGCTATCCACCAAGAACTGGTCCTTTGACGAGCAGGCAAACTTAACGCCGTAGGTCTCCTTCAGATAGCCAACGCCCATCGAGTGGTCGAAGTGACCATGGGTATTTACCGCCATCACAGGCTTCAAACCTCGCTCCGAGATAAAGTCGGTTAGGGCAGCATCCTCTCTTGCCGAGAAGTTACCCGCATCGATGATGATACACTCCTTCGTATCGTCCCACACGATATAGGTGTTCTCCATAATAGGGTTGAACACAAGTTTTGCAATATTCATATTTCGCTTTTTTTTCGTTCGTTACTTTGTAATCTCTGCTTTAAGCACAATGTTCGCAGGGCCATCTTTCGCTGTCGAGAGCACCTGCAACACACGGTAGAAGCTACCCTCTGGAGCCTTCTTTGGCTCCATCTCGATGGTGATGATGCCCTTCTCACCAGGCATAACCTTCTTACGCTCGTAGCGCGTGGTGGTACAAGTGCAACTTGTGCGCACCTCCAACACCACCAACGGCAGGTCGCCCGTGTTGGTATACTCGACATCTACCCTCTGCTTCGGCGCCTTCTGCGACAACTCGCCAAGGTCGATAAGTTGTGTCGAGAGCGCAATCTTCGCACCCTCGGGCTCGGCAGCTTGAACCACCGCCACAGCAAACATCGCCAACACAATCGCAAATAGTCGTCGCATACTACTTCAAATTGAACTTATAGGTAATCGTACCGCCCTGCAATGTTCGTGTCGAGGGCTTAAACTTCGCCTTGCGTGCCGCCTCCAACGCCAAACGACGGAGCGTAGCATCCTGTGTCGTTGTGCCCTGCTGTCGTATCTCTGCTGAGGTAACATTGCCGTTGCTGTCGATAGTAACATAGACCACCACCTGACCCGAACTCTGGAACGAGCTTGAAGGCTTGGGCAGTCCCTCTCTTAGACCACGACCCTGCAATCCAGCATCGAGCTGGTCGGTGCCTTGGAGGTTGTAGCCAGCACCCTCGCCACGGTTTGTCTCCTCCTCGCCATCGGGGGCAAGACGGTTGCCCGCAGCCACAGACTCTGCATTACCTACCGTAGGCTTAAAGAGGGCATTGGGGTTTACCGTCTCGGTGCGCTCTGCCTCGCCCGAGGTCTCGACACTCGACTCCTGGCGTGCCGTAGTCTCATGGGCAGGCGCCTTATCACGGCGCACATCCGTAGGCGCACTCTGCGACAGAGGTCGCTTAGGCTCCTCCTCGGCAACCTCCTCCTCGATAACAATCTCGATAGGTGGCAGCGGTGCGGGCTTCGAGACAACTTCGAACGACAGAAGACCCATCAGCAAGAACCACAGCGCCATAACCACAAGCGTTACACCTGCGGCAATACGGCGTGGCATTCTATCTGTTGAATCGTAATACTCCATTACCTCTTCTCTTTGGTTGCAAGCACCATTTTGTACTTCTCCTCGCGTGTGAGGTCTATAATCTCGACAAGGGCATCCACCGTAACCTTCTCGTCGCAACGCAACGAGATATAGGGCTTCTCCTCCTCGGGACGGTCGGCATACTCATCGTACTTAAACTTCAACGCAGCAGCCACCTCGCCAACCTCACGATACTCCTCGCGGCCGTTGATGATGTAGAGGTACTCCGACACATCGTCCGTAGCAGCCACCACCGAGAGCGAAATCACCGAGGGGTCGCCCTCATCGCTCGACGACGAGGGAAGCGTAAGCTTCACTGCATTATTGGGGTTGATAAGCGTCGTTGCCAAAATGAAGAAGACCAACAGAAGGAAGATAAGGTCGGTCATCGACGAAGCCGAGAACGAAGCATCAACTTTCGAACTTCTCTTAATTGCCATAGTCTTAATGGGTTAGATTATTTTACTACGGGCTGGTTCAAAATATCCATAAAGGCGATTGAGGTAGCCTCCATACGGAATACAAGCTTCTCGATACGCGCAACGAGGTAGTTGTGGGCAAAGTATGCGGGGATACCGACGATAAGACCACCTACGGTAGTTACCATCGCCACATACATACCGCCTGCCAACTGCTCCAACTCGATAGCACCCGACTGGTTAGCCGACATATCGATAAATACCTGCACCATACCTACTACCGTACCCAAGAAACCAATCATAGGCGCACCACCAGAGATAGATGCAAGCGTGGGAAGACCAACCTCGAGCTTTGCAACCTCGACATTTGCGACATTCTCGATAGCGTTCTGGATATCGCCCATAGGACGACCGATGCGCTCGATACCCTTCTCAATCATACGCGCCACGGGAGAGTCGGTACGACGGCAGAGGTCTATAGCCGCCGAGATATTGCCCTCCGAGATATAGTCGCGGATGCGGTTCATAAAGTTGTTGTCGATGGTCGTAGCCTTGCGGATAGCCAAGAAGCGCTCCACGAAGATAAAAATCATAACGCCAGCAAGTGCCACAAGCACCCACATAAGCCAGCCACCACCAAGGAACAAATCCCAAAAGCCGATAGATACGGTCTCTGCCTCGGCCTGAGCAGCAGCCTCCACGGCCTGCTGAGCAAGGGTTAGTGAATCGAGCTGGGGCATCACCTCTGTGCCCTCGACAGTCTGGGCCGCAGCCGCAGTAACAAGTGTTGTCATAATTTGAGTTAAGTTTTAGTTATTATTATTTTGTTTGTTCTCTGTTTTCGTTCTACTCCAATACGATATCCTCCTCGGCTATCACGGGCTCTTCGTCTACTATATCAACGCTCTCTGCCTCGGTACTATTATCCATTGCGGCTCGTTTCTCGGCACGCTCCTCGCGCCTCTTCTCGCGTTTCTCGCGACGAGCCTTGCGGTTTTCGTTGTTCTCGACGCGCTGACGAATACTACGCGCCCACTCACCAAAGGTGTTGAAGCTCTCGCTATAATAGAGACCCACGCCCGACTCCTGCATACCTTGGTTCTCGCCATAGCGGTCGATGGTCTGCGTAAAGCCCTTAAATTTGAAAGTGCCCTCAGGGTCAATAAGCCATGTGATAAATCCCTCGGCAACGAAGTTCGAGGCATTCTCGGCCGACTGTATCGAGGCATCCGAGAGGTAACCACCCTCTACCTCGACGATAAGGCGGTTGTTAAACCAGCTCTTTGAGAAGCCGAAGTCGACCTCGTCACCCGAAAGTTCGGTACGCGGACGGTAGCGCAAGACGATATTGTAGTTGTCGCCCGAGAGCCAGTTGCTCAACTGGTTAGAGAGCAATTCGAAGCCTGTCGTTGCTGACAACGAAGCACCCATAGCACCAGTATCCTCTGCCGAGAAGCTATTGGCAGCCAACAACCACAACATCTGCGTGGCGATTGCCTGCTGGTCATTGAGCGTAGACTGTATTACGGTCTGAATCTCGGGAGCCACATTCGGCACCTGAACATCGAAAGTTACGGTAGGCGACATCAACTCGTCGGTAAGCTTGATATAGCAATCCACAGGCACAGCACGCGACATATCAATACCCTGCAACGAGTTGCCGAGCAAGGGTCTTAGCGACGCCTTGGTGCTATATATAGCATCGATATTTAGCGTAGCGCCCAACGGATCGCCAGTCCAATGTATCGACGAGCCAGGCACGACATCGAACTTCTTGTTTAGAATATTCTGCAAGGTGAAGAGGTAGGTACCCTCCGTGATGGTGTAGTCGCCACGCATCTCGAAGATATTGGCCTTAGGCACTATGTGCATAGCCAACTGTCCCGAGCCCTTACCCTTGATAACATCGCCCACGGTGGGGTCGATGACAAGCTGAATATCGATATTGGGCAGGATGTTTAGCGCAAGGTCGATATCCATCACGCTACCCATCGTATTGACTGGCCTATTCTTGCGCTCGTAGGCCATCATACGGCGAGTGAGGTATGCCGAGGTATCACGCTCCTCGGTCGCTGGCTCGGTAAACTTCACAAAGTCGGCAAACGAGGCATCGCCCTTACCCGTAAGCGGCATAAAGAAGTGGGAGTTATCCGAGCTTGTGCCCTCAACATCCATCTTCAAGCCTCGCTTATCGCCACGGAAGCTTGCACCACCCGAGGCATAGACATGGCCGTAGAATAGGTCGTTATCCTTGCTGTCGGTATCCAGAACGAGCATATCGTGCGCCTCGATATCGATATCGAAGGTTACATTCGACAGATGTTCAAGGCTGATATCCATCGAGAAGCTACCGTCGTTACCCTCCGAGTCGTAGACCACAACATTGTCGGCGATAAAGTGGTTATCACGCACCTCAACCCTGCCACCTGGGGCATTATATCGGGTATTGAGGTAGTCGACCTTAACAGCCATAGAGTCCACCGTGGCGCCACCGTTGAGTTTTGCCTCACGACCACGACCCATAATATTGACATCGACATCTGCCGTACCCTCGATATCGGAGATAATGCCTTTAAGGAATGGCTGCAACAACGCCAACTTCACACGCCCCATCTTGGCACGGGCATAGTAGCGATTCTCCGAGGGTTGATAGTAGCCACGGATAACGGTATCGGCCGTAGTTCGGTCGGCAATGAAGACACGGGCACGGTTAGCCTCGAAATCCCAATTTGAGGTGATGCGCTGTGGCGGTGCCGTTATATCGTTAACCGCTATATCATCGAGGTCGATGTTTACCTCAAACTCTGGATTTTTGAGTGCCGACTTCATCGAGGCATAACCATTGGCACGGCTCGAGAAGTTGTAGCCAACACGCTCGGTAAACGCCGAGAGTGGTGCAAGGTCGAAATTCTTCAAAGTAAGG
The DNA here is from genome assembly GCA_017465575.1 of Alistipes sp. GTDB lineage: Bacteria > Bacteroidota > Bacteroidia > Bacteroidales > Rikenellaceae > Alistipes. Next base: position 28,503 of record JAFTVX010000015.1, read on the forward strand.
CGTATCGAGTCGTTACGCGAACGCGATGCCACACCATCGACGATAAGTTGTTGCTCGGGACGAGCAATCTGGAACGAATTAATCTGTATGCGCGACGAGTCGATGTCGATGCCCTTTGCCGAGAGTTTCCACTGCTGGGTATCGGTCGTAAAGTGCGAGGGCGTGATATCGACATGTATCGAGCGACGCTTGGTCTGCTGATTACGGCTAAACTTAGCGCTTAGGCCGAGCATACCCGACTGCTTATCCTTCTCGTCGCGGAAGCCCGCTGTAAGCGAGATACGATTCTCGCGCGCACCACCCGTAGCCGAGAAGTTGGGCATAACGAGGCGCGAGCCCATATAGATGCCCGACGAGTTAATCCACATCGAGAGCGAATCGCTACGGTTGTTGATATCTATCTCGGCATTTGCCATAATCACACCGCCATACTCCAACGCCTCGCTCTCGGCCTGAATAGAGATAAGGTTGCTCGAGGGGCTGAACATAAGGCTCAACTCCGTCTCGGGCGCCATCATCATACCGCCAGAGATAGCATCGAGCAAGTCGTTGATGCTCTCGCCAGCACGCACCTTAAGCATCGAGTAGTCGCCAGCCGAAGCGCCCGCTACCACCTGACTACGCTCAATATCGTCGTAGAGCAACGGCACATAGGTTTTCAGCGAGTTGTAGAGATATTTGAAGATGTCGCGATAGCCCAGACGGCTCTGGAACTGCAAATCAAGGAACTCCGACGCAAGCACCACCGAGCGCGAATTATCGCCACCGCTAAGCTCGACGGTGAGGCGGTCGGTAGTAAGCTCCTTGTCGGCATAGCGGTATACCACATCGGCGATACTTACTCCTCCGTCCATCTCGTCGATGGTCTTGCCCTCGGCACGAGCACCGAGCATCGCCGAAATTACCGATACCGAGTCACGACGGTTAATACCCAAGGCATTAAGGTCGGCACGGTGCATATCGAGCGAGAAGTCATACGAAGGCCTCTCCGTACCGAGGCTCATAGCGCCAAAGAGGTCGAACTCCAAGTTCTTGTCCGCTGAGTTTACTACCACCGAGTACTCCGAGCCCTCAACCGCACCATCCACGGCGATATCGTGGTAGCGGTACTTGCCAAAGCCAAGGCCATCAATCTTAGCATCGACATCTGCCACAAGGTCGCCACCACCCACCGTAGCCTTGGCCACAATACGGCTATCTGCCTTGCCCAATGACTTTATGTCGAGCAGACCTCCAAGGTCGAGCGACGAGGTATTCACCACACCATCAATCGAGTAGCGACTCTTTGCCAGCTTCTTGATTGTGGCATCTGCCGACACCGCACCTTCGGCTGTCGAGAGGTTACCCACCACACGGAACGAGTCGAGACGACCACCAAATGTGGCGCGCAAATCGGCAGTTGATGCGTTGCGGATAATATCCGTAACCTTATCGGGCAACGGCTCTTTAACGACATTGCCGATAATCGAGAGGATATCCTCCGAAGTGGTCGCAAGGTGCTTGATACCTGCCGTATAGTTCGTAGTCTGCCACTCAGGCAAGCCCTGCATACGGATTGTCGCCTCGAGGTTGGTAGCCGAGCCCATATCGAGGTTATTCACCACACCCGACAAATCGCGCACCACGCCATCTACCGAGGCATCGACATTCTCAATCTTTAAGTTCCAATCCCTAAGTCCAGGGGCAAAGTAGCCCAAATCCTCGGTCGAGAGCGACGAGTGCTCTACCGAGCCCGTCATACGCACATCGTCAATAAAGTGCTTATAACACTCCCAACTGCCACCCTCGATGGTATAGCGAGGTAGGAAGATATGCGAATTGGCGGTCGAGATATCGAAGTTATCGAAGCGGATAATACCCTTGTCGACAAAGAAGTAGGTGGCCAACGACCCAATCTCGAAGCCACTCTTCTCGCGTGCCGATAGCGACACTATATCTGCCCACACCTTGCTCTTTACCACCGCAAAGTCCTTGATGCAGACATCGATATTGTGGATATCCATATCGTAGTAGTCGATACCGTACTCAGGGTCACGATGCTCCAGACGCTCATAGACAAAGCGCAGATTATCGCCATGGATATGGTCGATATAGAGTTGGAAGTTACCCTTGCCGTTGGGATTCGAGAGGCGGGCAACGATAGGCTTGATATTCAGCTCGCCATTCTTAAGCTCACGCAGACAGAACTCGGCATCGGTGGCCTCAGCCGAGGCGATACGCAGACCATCGCGAGCGATGTTGAAGCCAGTGAACAATGCTCGTGCTTCGCGCGCGTACAAAAGAGTATCTTGGTCGTAATCACGAACCAAGAAGTCCACAACGCGCACACGCGAGAGTATGTCGATATCGATACGGCCTATCTCGACTGGCGCTCCGATATACTCCGAAGCAAACGCCGTAGCCTTATCCACCACATAGTTCTGTACACTCTTCAAGCTAAGCACCAAAGATATAGAAACAGGCAAAAATATCGACAACAAAATGATTGTCGATAGCACCATTCCCAATATTTTTGTAACTTTGCGCATTGAATAGTGTTGATTAGCGTGCTATAGTTCACAGCAATTAACCTACAAAAGTAATAATTTTTCTATTAAAATAGAAAAAAATTGCTAAAAAACCGCAAATAAACTATTTTATATGGATATTACGATATTGGGTATTGAGTCCTCGTGTGATGACACCTCGGCTGCCGTAATCAGAAATCGCACTCTGCTCTCGAATGTAATTGCCTCACAGGCAGTACATCAGAAGTACGGAGGCGTAATCCCCGAGCTTGCCTCGCGTGCTCATCAGCAGAATATTATCCCTGTGGTCGATACCGCACTCAAAGAGGCAGGCATCACCATCGACAAAGTCGATGCCATAGCCTTTACCCGTGGTCCAGGTCTGCTTGGCTCGTTGCTCGTTGGCGTATCTTTCGCCAAGGGTCTGTCGATTGCCAACAACATTCCGTTGGTCGAGGTCAACCACTTGCAGGGACATATCCTCTCGCACTTTGTCGACCTTCCCGATAGGGAGCTACCCCACCCCGACTTTCCGTTCCTCTGCCTCTTGGTTAGCGGTGGACATACGCAGATTGTGCGTGTTGATTCGCCCACCGAGATGGAGATTATCGGCACGACCATCGACGATGCCGCAGGTGAGGCCTTCGACAAGTGTGCCAAGGTGATGGGCTTGCCCTACCCCGGCGGACCTGTTATCGACCGTCTGGCAAAGGAGGGTGATAGCTCGGCTTTCAAGTTTGCAAAACCCCATGTCGAGGGCGAGTTTGACTACTCATTCTCTGGTTTAAAGACCTCGTTCCTCTACACTCTACGCGATGCTGTTAAGGAGGATGCCGACTTTGTCGAGAAGCACAAGGCCGACCTCTGCGCCTCGTTGCAGAAGACCATCATCGACATTTTGCTCGACAAGCTTATCAAGGCTTCGAAGGCTACGGGCATCAAGGATATCGCCATTGCGGGTGGCGTATCGGCAAACTCTGGCTTGCGTAACGGCATCTTGGAGGCGGGCAAACGCCGTGGTTGGCAATGCTTCCTCCCCGAGCTAAAGTTTACGACCGACAACGCCGCAATGATTGCCACGGCGGGTTACTACCGCTATATGGCGGGCGAGCTTTCGTCGCTCGATGTGTCGCCCGTAGCACGACTTCAAGACTTATAAAATGCACCCCTCGCACCTCCCCTACAACGACCACGCCACAGCCCTACGCCGTAGGCTCGGTGGTCGTGTGCAGAAAGTTGCGATAGATGCCCATTTAGGCTGCCCCAATCGAGATGGAAAGCTCGGTTGGGGCGGTTGTACTTTTTGTCTTAACGAGGCATTTTCGCCATCGTATTGCCGTGAGGCACAAAGCATAACGGAGCAAATTGAGCAAGGCATCGCGTTTCACACCGAACGCAACCGCCAAAGCGCACACTATCTTGCATATTTTCAGTCGGGTACGAACACATACGCCTCGGCAGAGCATCTCCGTAGACTCTACAACGAAGCCCTCAACCACCCCAAAATCTCGGGAATAATCGTCGGCACACGCCCCGATTGCATCAATTCCGAAATAGTCGATATTTTAGCAGAAATCGCCACACGCAAATATGTCGCCGTAGAGTATGGCATTGAGTCCACCTTAGACCGTACTTTGCAGCGCGTAAACCGCCACCACTCGTTTGCCGATGCGGTGCGTGCCGTGGAGCTCACGCAAGGCCGAAATATCGAGATTGGAGCACACTTTATCGTCGGCCTTCCAGGCGAAAAACGAGAGGATATTGTTGCTCAAACCAATGCTATCAACTCGCTCGACCTCAACTACATAAAACTTCATCAACTGCAAATCTATCGCTCTACGGCAATGGCCGAGGAGTTTTATTTACACCCCGAAGATTTCCTCCTCTCGGGCAACTTTTCGGCAGACGACTATATCGACCATGCGATAGATATCCTACGCCGTCTGCACCCCACAACCGCCATCGACCGCCTCTTTACCCTCGCCCCACGCAACCTTATTGTTCACTCGCCGTTGGGTGGCGAACACCCCTATGCCCTGCGACAAAGGCTCATCGAGCGAATGGAGCAAAACAATTACCACCAAGGCGATTTGCTTTTTTAGCAAAAAATTCCTAAATTTGTCGAAATATCGACAAATAATCTAAAAACATATCAAGTATGAAACGCATTGTTCTATCGTTGGTTGCACTCTTCGTAACAGCTATCGTTGTAGCATCATCGCCCGAACGCACCATTCGCCCCATCTACCTCGACCCCGACGCACCCATAGAGGAGCGTGTGGAGGATGCCCTTAGTCGAATGACACTCCGCGAGAAGATTGCCATTATCCACGCACAATCGAAGTTCTCATCACCAGGCGTACCTCGCCTCGGTATCGCCGAGCTTTGGTGCACCGATGGCCCTCACGGCATCCGTCCCGAGGTGTTGTGGGACGAGTGGGAGCAGGCACGCTGGACAAACGACTCTTGCACAGCCTACCCCGCCCTTACCTGCTTGGCTGCGACTTGGAATCGTGAGATTGCCGACCTCTATGGCGTGAGCATCGGCGAGGAGGCACGCTACCGCGAGAAGGATATCTTGCTCGGCCCGGGCGTAAACATCTATCGCACACCCTATTGCGGTCGTAACTTCGAGTATATGGGCGAAGACCCCTACCTTGCATCGGAGATGGTTGTGCCATATATTCAGGGTGTTCAGCGACAGGGCGTTGCTGCCTGCGTTAAGCACTATGCGCTAAACAACGAGGAGCTATATCGCCATCAGGTCGATGTAGACCTCTCGGACCGTGCATTATACGAAATCTACCTCCCCGCATTCAAGGCTGCCGTGACGAAGGGTGGCGCTTGGAGCATTATGGGCTCTTACAACAAGTATCGTGGCACCTATGCTTGCCACAACGACCGCCTGCTCAACCAGATACTCAAGTCGGAGTGGGGCTTTGATGGCGTAGTCGTCTCGGACTGGGGTGGCACACACTCGACCATCGAGGCTATCCGCAATGGCCTTGACTTGGAGTTTGGCTCGTGGACAGATGGTCTGAGAGAGGGGGCAAGTAATGCCTACGATATGTACTATATGGCCATGCCCTATCTCGACCTTATCGAGAGTGGCGAGGTGGGCACAGAGGAGCTTGACGACAAGGTGCGCCGAGTATTGCGCATCACCTTCCGCACCGCGATGAACCCCTACAAACCATATGGCGCGATGTGCTCGGAGGCGCATACCGAGGCTGCCCGTCGCATTGGCGAGGAGGGCATCGTACTGCTTAAGAATGAGCGCAATAACCTACCTATCGCAACCGATGCAAAGCGCATCTTGGTTGTTGGCGAGAATGCTGTGAAGATGATGACCGTAGGTGGTGGTAGCTCGTCGCTAAAAGTTAAGCACGAGTGCTCGCCTTTGGAGGGCATCGAGCGCTACTATGCGGGCAAGGCAGAGGTTATCTGGGTTCGTGGCTATGTCGGCGATATTACGGGCGACTACAATGGCGTGGTAACGGGTCAAAATCTTGCCGATGACCGCTCTGTTGAGGAGCTTATCTCGGAGGCTGTCGCATTGGCAAAAGATGCTGACCATGTTATCTTTATCGGCGGTCTTAACAAGAGCGATAGGCAGGATGCCGAGGGTTTCGACCGTGTGCAGTACGACCTACCCTACGCCCAAGATGAGCTTATCGAGGCGTTGGCAAAGGCCACAAAGCACCTCTCGGTGGTTCTCGTCTCGGGCAATGCTGTGGCGATGCCGTGGTTAGATGATGTAGAGTCGGTAGTGCAGACTTGGTATCTTGGCTCGGAGGCGGGTAACGCCCTTGCTCGCATACTCTCGGGCGAGGTAAACCCCAGCGGCAAACTCCCCTTCACCTTCGGCTACAAACTCGAGGACTACCCCTCACATGCCGAGGGTATGACCTTCCCCAACCCCGATAAGGTGTATTATAGCGAGGATATTTTTGTCGGCTATCGTGGCTTCGAGAAGCGTGGCATAAAGCCCCTCTTCGCCTTTGGTCACGGCCTTAGCTACACCGAGTTTGAGTATAGCGATATCCGCCTATCGAAGGAGCGCATTGCCAAGGGCGAGACACTCCAACTAAGCGTAACTATCACCAACCGTGGCAAGCGCTCGGGCAAGGAGGTTATTCAGCTATATATCGCTGATAAAGAGACATCTGTTGCTCGCCCCGTAAAGGAGCTCAAAGGCTTCGAGAAGGTGGCTTTGGAGGCTGGCGAGAGCAAGGTTGTCAGCTTCGACATTAGCCCCGAGGCGTTGTCGTTCTACGACGATAGTGGCAAGGGCGAGTGGCGCTCGGAGAGTGGCGAATTTGAGGTATTGGTTGGCTCGGCATCCGACGATATCCGCCTTCGCAAAGGCTTTGTCTTGGAGTAGCACACAACCCTCGATTGGTCTTTTTTGGATATTATGTGGCATATTGTTTTGTAAAATACAAAAAATATGTTATCTTTGCTGGACTAACCGAAAACTTAATTTATCAGCATTCAATAAACACTTTACGATATGGCAATTAAGAATAATGTTATGATTGTTCGCCAGAGATTGCTTACCAAGCTTGTAAGCCTCTGGAACGAGGGTCAGCTTGTCGAGAAGATCGACCGAGTACCCATCGAGTTTAGTCCTCGCAACTCACAGGTTCGTGGCCGCTGCTGCATCCACAAGGAGCGTGCGGTATGGAAGTACAAGTCGTTGCCTTTGTTGGGCTACGATATGACCGACGAGGCTGACGAGCTCACTCCCCTTTCAGACTACGCAAAGAGTGCTCTCGACCGCAAGAAGATCAAGGACAACATTATGTGCGTTATCGACGAGGCTTGTTCGTCGTGCGTTCGCACCAACTACGATATTACCAACCTTTGCCGTGGTTGCGTTGCTCGTGCTTGTGAGCACGCTTGTCCCAAGGGCGCTATCGAGTTCGACCCCGAGACATCGCAGGGCAAAATCAACCACAAGGTATGTATCAGCTGCGGTAAGTGTTTCGCTGCTTGTCCCTACCACGCTATCGTCTACATCCCCGTTCCTTGCGAGGAGGCTTGCCCCGTGGGTGCTATCTCGAAGGATGAGTATGGCGTTGAGCATATCGACGAGTCGAAGTGTATCTACTGCGGTAAGTGTATGAATGCTTGCCCCTTCGGTGCTATCTTCGAGATTTCGCAGGTATTCGACATCTTGCAGGCTATCCGCCGTGGCGAGGAGGTTGTAGCGATGGTTGCTCCCTCAATCCTCTCGCAGTATGATATGCCCACCGAGCAGGTTTACGGTGCTATCAAGGCTATCGGCTTCAAGGATGTTATCGAGGTAGCGCGTGGTGCCGAGGTTACCACCGAGAAGGAGACTCACGAGTTTGCCGAGAAGATGGAGGAGGGTCAGCCCTTTATGACCACCTCTTGCTGCCCCTCATATATGGAGATGGCACGCAAGCACGCTCCCGAGTTGCAGAAGTATATCTCTTCGACCTACTCACCTATGATTTACACCGCAGATATCGCACGCGAGAAGTATCCTAACGCTAAGCTCGTCTTCGTAGGTCCTTGTATCGCTAAGCGTAAGGAGGTTCGCCGTGAGGGTCTCGAGGGTAAGGTTGATTTCGTTCTCACCTACGAGGAGATTCACGCTATCCTTGGCGGTATGGGCATCGAGATTGGCGAGGCTAATGTTATGCCCGTTGAGTGCGCATCACGCCGCTCGGCACACGGCTTTGCAGAGAATGGTGGTGTAACAGCTGCTGTTCAGGAGTTCGTAAATGGCAAGATTGACTTCACTACCTTGCAGATTGCAGGCCTCAACAAGAAGAATGTCGCTCTGTTGAAGGCTTACGGCAAGAGTGGCAAGGCTCCCGCACAGTTCATCGAGGTTATGGTCTGCGATGGTGGCTGTATCTCTGGTCCTAGCGTTCACACCGCCTACGACACCGGCAAGAAGACCTTTGCTTCGGAGCTTAACAAGCGCTAAAAGCTGATAACAGATTGTTTATGCGTGAGTTAGTTGAGCGACTGGCCGAAGGTCAAAGGCTCGACACCAAGAGCCTCAGTGCACTGCTCAAGCAGTGTACTTTGGACGACTCTTTGCTCGAACTACTCCGCGACTATGCCGTCCGAACTGCTCGCCAGCAGTTCGGACTTGGCATATATATACGAGGCCTAATCGAGCTTTCGAGCTACTGCCGCAACGACTGCCTCTACTGCGGTCTTAGGCGCAGCAACCGTTCGGCAGAGCGCTATCGCCTCTCGGCCGACGAGGTCTTGGAGTGTTGCAAGGAGGGCTATAAGCTCGGCTTCCGCACCTTCGTTATGCAGGGTGGCGAGGATGGCACCCACTCCGACGAGTGGCTCGAGGAGCTTATCTGCCGTATCCGTAGCCTCTACCCCGATGTGGCTATCACCCTATCGTTGGGTGAGCGTAGCGAGGAGTCGTACCGCCGTCTAAAGCGCGCGGGCGCCAACCGCTACCTACTGCGCCACGAGGCTGCCGACGAGGAGCTATACGCCTCGTTGCACCCCGATGGCCGAGGCATCAAACACCGTCTTGGCTGTATCGAAGCACTACAACGAGCAGAGTATCAGGTGGGTATGGGCATGATGATTGGCGTTAAGGGTCAGACCATCGACCATATCGCCGAAGACTTGTTGCTCGTTAAGAAGTACGATTGCCAGATGGTTGGCATCGGGCCCTTCCTTCCGCATAGCGCCACACCATTGGGTGGTGAGCCAGCGGGAGACCTACGACTAACACTCGCTGCCGTAGCCATTGCACGACTACTTCTACCTAAGGCACTGATACCAGCCACCACGGCACTCGCCACGCTTACGCCACGCGGGCGTTTGGAGGGTATACTCTCGGGCGCTAATGTCGTGATGCCCAACCTCTCACCCTCGGATGTTAGGGCGAAGTATGCCATTTATGAGAATAAGGCATCGTGGGGCAAGGAGGCTGCCGAGGGTTTGGCAGCTTTGGAGAGCGAGTTGGAGAGCATAGGTTACCACATCGACTTTTCGAGAGGTGACTACCCCAAAAGTGAGAATCCCAAATAATAATATAAGTGTCAATGAGTAATATTAAATATGATGTAAAGTCGGAGCACGCCGCCGAGTTTATCCACGATGGCGAGATTCGTGCCACCCTGGAGTATGGTCGTGAGCATCGCAACGACCTCGCTCTTATCGACGAGATTTTGTCAAAGGCAGAGGAGGGCAAGGGCATCAGCCACCGCGAGGCTGCCGTGCTTATCGAGGTTGAGGACAAGGAGGTCGAGGAGCGTATCTTCGCCATTGCCCGCAAGCTCAAGGAGCGCATATACGGCAACCGTATCGTGATGTTTGCGCCGTTGTATCTCTCGAACTACTGCGTAAATGGCTGTGTATATTGTCCTTACCACGCTAAGAACCGCACCATTCCTCGCCGTAAGCTTACACAAGAGGAGATTCGCCGTGAGGTTATCGCCCTTCAGGATATGGGTCATAAGCGCTTGGCGCTGGAGACTGGCGAGCATCCGTTGCAGAGCCCCATTGAGTATGTCTTGGAGTCTATCGACACCATCTACTCTATCCACCACAAGAATGGCGCAATCCGTCGTGTGAATGTCAATATTGCGGCAACTACCGTAGAGAACTATACAAAATTGAAGGATGCCGGCATCGGCACATATATCCTCTTCGAGGAGACCTACGACCGCGAGGCATACGAGCGCCTTCACCCCACAGGCCCCAAGAGCGACTGGGCATACCACACCGAGGCTATGGACCGTGCTATGCTGGGAGGCATCGACGATGTTGGCGTAGGTGCTTTGTTCGGCTTGTCGAACTACCGCTACGATGTTGTGGGCATCTTGATGCACGCCGAGCACCTCGAGGCTCGCTTTGGCGTAGGCCCTCACACAATCAGCGTACCCCGCATCCGCCCTGCTGACGATATCGACCCCAAGGACTTCCCTGATGCAGTTACCGACGAGGTTTTCCGCCGTATCGTTGCCGTGTTGCGTATCGCCGTGCCATATACCGGTATGATTGTCTCGACTCGTGAGTCGAAGCGTTGCCGTGAGCTGGCTCTCGATGTTGGCGTATCGCAGCTTAGCGGTGGTTCAAAGACATCGGTAGGTGGCTATGCCGAGGGCATCGAGGATGCCGAGGATTCGGCGCAGTTCGATATCTCGGACAACCGCACACTCGACGAGATTATCGCTTGGCTCTTGGAGTTGGGCTACCTGCCCAGCTTCTGCACAGCTTGCTACCGCGAGGGTCGCACGGGCGACAGATTTATGTCGTTGGCAAAGCGTGGCTTAATAGGCAACTGTTGCGCACCTAACGCGCTGATGACACTTGCCGAGTACCTCGAGGACTACGCATCGCCCCGCGTGAAACTCCTTGGCAAGCAGATGATTGCAAGCCAGACACCGATAATCCCCTCGGAGAAGGTTCGCCAAATTACCGAGCGTAATTTGGAGGCTATCGTAAACGGCAAGCGCGATTTTAGATTCTAAGCCTATGCAGACAACTCCCACCTCCGAGAGGGTACATATCTCGCTCTTTGGTCGCACCAATGCTGGCAAGTCGGCACTCGCCAATAGGCTTGTGGGTCAGGATGTTGCGATAGTATCGGCTACGGCAGGCACTACGACCGACCCAGTGCAGAAGGCCATCGAGATTAACGGCCTTGGCGCAGCGCTTATCATCGACACCCCGGGTCTCGACGACATCACAGCGTTGGGCAAGGAGCGCATGGCACGCACAGCGCGTATGTTAGATAAGACCGATATCGCCATCGTGCTATTTACGGATGCTGGCACAGATACCGAACTTAAACTCTTGGAGGAGTGCCGAGTAAGGGAGATTCCCACGATTGTAGCGCTTACGCAGAGCGACCGCATAGCCGATAGCGAGGCGTTGACAAAGCACATTAACTTACTCACTAACAAGGAGGTAATCCGCATAAGCTCGACTACGGGCGAGGGCATTGATGCTCTGCGTGATGCAATCGTTAGGTGCCGACCAAGCGACGAAAGGCTAATAACGGAGGGCTTCTGCGAGGCGGGCGATATCGTTATGCTCGTTATGCCTCAGGATGCCTCTGCTCCAAAGGGTCGACTAATCCAGCCCCAGGTGCAGACCATTCGTGAGTTGCTCGACAGAGGGTGTGTACCTATCTGCTCGACCCCCGACCATATGGCAGAGGCGTTGGCAGGGCTAAAGCAAGCACCCCGACTTATAATCACCGACTCACAAGCATTCGAGGCGGTATATCGCCTAAAGCCCGAAGCTTCGACGCTCACCTCGTTCTCGATACTCTTTGCACGCTATAAGGGTGATATTAAGCTATTTACCGAGGGCGTAAAGGCGTTAGGCAGACTAACTCCAACATCACGCATCCTTATCGCCGAGGCTTGTAGCCATACGCCACAAAACGAGGATATTGGTCGTGTGAAGCTACCCCGCATCCTACGCAAGAAGTTTGGCGAGAGTCTAAACATCGACATCGTAGGTGGCAACGACTACCCCGAGGACCTCACGCAGTACGACCTTGTGATACATTGCGGCGCTTGTATGTTCAATCGCAAGCATGTGTTGAGTCGTGTGGAGCGTGCTCGAGGTCAGGGTGTTGCGATAACAAACTACGGTGTGATACTCGCAGCCTTAACAGGCATCCTCGACCGCGTGCGCACCGAGTAGTTTTTGTGATTACAAGAAAAATATGTAACTTTGGACAAAATATAATTATTAACGACTATGGCAGATATCGAAAGAATCAAACTTTTAGACCGTAAGTTCAAGACTATGATCCCCGCCGAGGAGATTGACAAGGCTGTTCAGCGTGTTGCCGACCAGCTCAACGAGCGCTACAAGGGCAAGACACCTATCTTCCTTGGCGTGTTGAGCGGTGCTTTCCTCTTCCTCAGCGACTTGGTGCGTAAGACCACCTTCGACTGCCGTTTGGCATTCGTAAAGATTTCGTCGTACAACGGCACACAGTCGACAGGCACAATCAAGCAGCACCTCGGCATCGACTTCGACATCGAGGGCAAGGATATCATCATCATCGAGGATATCGTCGAGACTGGTCATAGCATGAACTACTTGCTCGACTACCTTAAGGAGCGTAACCCTGCAAGCATCTCGATTTGCACACTCTTCTTCAAGCCCGATAAGTTCCTCTATGAGTACAACATCGACTATGTGGCGATGCCTATCGGCAATGAGTTTATCGTAGGCTACGGCTTGGACTACAACCAGATTGGTCGTAACCTCAAGGATATCTATGTGCTCGATGAAGATTAATCCCGACTTGGAGATACTCAAAGGGGGCAGACTACTCCCCCTTGTCGAGGACTTCTACACCGTGCAGGGCGAGGGCTACCACTCTGGTAAGCCAGCCTACTTCATACGCCTTGGTGGCTGTGATGTAGGTTGCCGTTGGTGCGATGCCAAGTACACCTGGAATCCCAAGATGTATCCTCCGACAGAGGTGGAGACCATCATCACGCGCGCTGCATCGTGCTCGGCACAGGCTATCGTCATCACGGGTGGCGAACCTCTGCTCTACCCTCTTGGCGAGCTTACGCGCGGTCTGCACGAGCGAGGTTTGGAGATATTCCTCGAGACATCGGGTACTCAGCCCCTTAGTGGCGAGTTCGACTGGGTGTGCCTATCGCCCAAGCGCCAGCTTCCGCCGTTGGAGGAGGCATTCCGCCGTGCCGACGAACTGAAGGTTATCATCCAGAGCGAGGATGACCTGCAATGGGCTGTGGAGTGTAGCAAGCGCGTAAAGTCGAAGTGTAGACTCTATCTGCAACCCGAGTGGAGTGTCTACGAAGAGATTATACCTACGATTGTTGAGTGGGTCAAGGAGAATCCCGTGTGGAATATCTCTATTCAGACCCATAAGTTTATGCATATACCTTAACGATGAAGGGCAAATTTGGAAAATTCTTCTGGCTGGGTGTAACGCTCACCATCGGCATCTTTACCGCCTTTATCTGCATACGCACCCTCACGGACATGGTGCGTACGAATGCGCGTAGCCGTGAGCTTCGCACCAAGATAGAGCAGTTGGAGAAGAAGATTTCGGCCGATAGCACATTTATCCACCAGCTCAACACCTCGCCCGAGTTCTTGGAGAAGGTTGCCCGCGAGCAATATCATATGCAGCGACAGGGCGAAACGGTATATATTTTGGAGTAGGAAAAACGAGATTATTTTTAAGAGAAAAAGAGGGCTTAGGCTCTCTTTTTTTTATGCAATAAATCAGCAAAAAAACGCCTATAACTATCCACCTAAAACAAATCTATAAAAATATATTATCTTACTAATATTCAACAATATAAACAATTTATAAGATTTATACAATCCACTTTTTTTGCATTTTTAAGCGATGCGTAATTAACACCAATTTCAGCATTGAAAAAACTCCCACTCTACCCTCCACTTATTCGGCAAACGCAAAATAGCGTTTACCATTAATAATCAACACTTTAAATTTTGCACCCATTTATATTTCGTCTATTTTGCGTAAAATTTTATCGTGAAAAAGTTTGTTATTTTCAAAAATAAACTCTACCTTTATAATGCGAAAAATAGGAATAGTTATGCCCAAAAATGGGCAAAATCGGGCTTTTTTAACCAAATTCAGCTGACCCTGCCCGACTGATGCAAACTTTTACGACACAAAACAACACTTAAAATATCATTAACTAACAACAAAAGCCTATGAAAAACTTGACTTACAGAATCGCCTTGATCCTTGCGATCTTGTGCGCGGGCAGTGTTTCGGCATTTGCTCAACAAGTGAAGGGTACCGTAAATGACGCGGCAGGCTCACCGATTATCGGCGCGGCTGTTGTTGTCGAGGGTACAACCGTCGGCACAACTACAGCCACAGACGGTAGCTTTACCATCAACGCTAACGAAGGTCAGTCGCTGGTGGTATCGTACATCGGTTACATTCCCCAGACCGTAGAGGTTGTTGGCGGAAAGACCGTTTACGACATTGTTCTTGAGGAGGATACTCAGAACATCGACGAGATTGTTGTCGTGGGTTACGGCACGCAGAAGAAGAGCGTGGTAACTGCCGCTATCTCTTCAATCACGGCTGATGACCTTAAGGCTCAGTCGAACAACCGTATCGAGAGCGTACTTCAGGGTATGACCTCTGGTGTTACCGTAACTGCTCCCTCGGGTGCTCCCGATGCAGCGGCTCAGGTACGCGTGCGTGGTGTCGGCTCAATCAACAACTCTGAGCCCTTGTACATCGTCGACGGTATGGCAATCTCGGGTGGTATCGACTACCTCAACCCCAACGACATCGAGCGTATCGAGGTGTTGAAGGATGCCGCTTCGGGTGCTGTTTATGGTGCTCGTGCAGCTAACGGCGTTATCCTTGTTACTACCAAGAAGGGTCAGAAGGGTAAGGCAACCGTTAACTACGACTTCTCTTATGGTTGGCAGAATCCTTGGCGCAAGCCCAATGTCTTGAATGCTACGGAGTATGCAATCATCATGAACGAGGGTTACATCAACGCAGGTCAGGCTCCCATCTACGACAATCCTTATGAGTTTGGCGAGGGTACCGACTGGGTTGACGAGGTTTTGAACCACAACGCCCCCATTATGAAGCACGACCTTTCGATTTCGGGTGCTAACGACAATGTCAACTACGCACTTTCGGCAGGTTATCTTACTCGCGAGGGTACCGTAGGTGGTAACTTCGGTCGTTCTAACTACGAGCGTATCACCGTTCGCTCTAACATCGGCGTAACCGTTTGGGATAAGTCTAAGGAGCGCAACTGGTTCAACAAGCTCACCGTTCAGACCTCTGCTTCTTACGCGCGTATATTAGCAACAGGTATCGACGCCAACTCTGAGTATGGCTCACCCCTTGGTTCGGCTATCTCAATGTCGCCGCTGTTGGATGTTTACGCAACTCCCGAGGAGGAGGAGGCTTACAAGACTCTCTACCCCGAGGGCTACCAGCACATCGTTCGCGATGCTGACGGTCGCGCTTACACAGTAGTTGATGGTGGTGTTTACAACGAGCAGACCAACCCCTTGGCATTCCTCTCGTTGCCCGGCACAAAGTATGAGACTGATAAGTTCATCGCTAACTTCGCTGGCGAGCTTCAGATTATCGACGGTCTTAAGTTCCGTTCATCGGTAGGTATCGACCTCGCATTCTGGGGCAACCATGGCTACTCAAAGCAGTATTTCCTCTCTTCAAAGCGTTACAGCTACAACACTGTTGCTTCGGAGACTACTTATGACAAGGACGGCAACGAGACCGTTACCGAGAAGACCAACTACGCTGAGTCTGCTTCACAGGAGATGAACCGTGGCTTCCAGTATCAGGTTGAGAATGTCCTCTCTTATGACAAGACCTTCGGCAAGCACTCTTTGGCTATCCTCGTTGGTCAGTCAGCTATCTCTTCTACATCACAGAATGTGGGCGCTAATGCTCGCGGTTTGATGTATCCTTATGATCCCTATAAGATTACCGTAAACAACACCCTCGGTCAGCAGGCTGATGGCGACCGCAACGGTTGGGGCTCTTGGAACTCAATTCCTTATCGTTTGGCTTCTTACTTCGGTCGTGTATCGTACAACTACGATGAGCGCTATATGGCTGAGGTAACCTTCCGTCGTGATGGTTCAAGCCGCTTTGGTGACAACAACAAGTGGGGTAACTTCCCATCAGTATCTGTTGGTTGGAACATCAAGAACGAGGCATTTATGGATAACGCTGAGTGGTTGTCAGCCTTGAAGCTCCGTGCATCTTGGGGTATCAACGGTAACGACGCTATCGGTAACTTCGTATATGCCGTATATATGAACTCTGGTAACAACTATCCTTTCGGCTCTGGTGGCAACGGCTCGGAGACTATCACTCTCGGTTCTAAGCCCTCTGGTCTTGCTAACCCCAATGCTCGTTGGGAGGAGTCTCGTCAGACTAATGTCGGTTTGGACGCTGGTTTCTTCAAGAACCGCTTGACCTTCACCTTCGACTGGTATAGCAAGAAGACCGCTGGTATGCTTCTCTCAATGCCCGTTCCCGGTTATGCTGGTGACTCAGCACCTACTGGTAACCTCGGCGATATGGTGAACAGCGGTATCGAGTTTGAGATTGGCTGGCGCGACTCGGCAGGCGAGTTCAACTACCACATCTCGGCTAACGCTACTTGGAATAAGAACAAGCTTACTTACCTCGGTGACGACTCTACTCACCTCTACGGTTCTAACCACAAGATTGGTCAGCTTACCCGTGGTTCTATCGGTTTGCCATTCCCCTACTTCTATGGTTATGAGTCTGATGGCATCTTCCAGAATATGGACGAGGTGAACTCTTATGTGAACGCTGACGGCGCTTTGTTGCAGCCCAAGGCAGCTCCTGGTGATGTTCGCTTCAAGGATTTGGATGGCAACGGCGTAATCGACGATAACGACCGTACTATGATTGGTAAGGGTATGCCCGACTGGACCTTCGGCTTGAACCTCGGCTTCGAGTGGAAGGGTCTCGACTTCAATATGTTGTTGCAGGGTCAGGCAGGTTGCCAGATCTTCAATGTATCGCGTCGTACCGACCTTTACTATGTGAACCTCAACAAGTCTATCCTTAACCGTTGGACTGGTGAGGGTTCTACCAACGAGTATCCTCGCTTTATGTTCGACTCGGCAAATGAGAACTACCGCGTTTCTGACCTCTGGTTGGAGGACGGCTCATTCTTGCGTGCCCGTAATGTGCAGTTGGGTTACACTTTGCCCCAGCACCTCACAAAGAAGGCAGGTATCTCTCGTCTCCGCGTATTCGTGATGGCAGAGAACCTCTTCACTCTCACAAAGTACACAGGTTGCGATCCTGAGGTTACCGGTGGTAACGGCTTCGGCACTGAGGTAGGTATCGACCGTGGTGTATATCCTCAGTCACGCACCTACTCTGTTGGTGTAAACCTCACATTCTAATTTAAAACCGTATGACTATGAAAAAGATATTTTTTGCACTTTGTGCCATCGCTGTAATGCTCTCGTCTTGCGGTAAGGATTTCGTTACCGTCAAGCACAACTCTTCGGAGCCGATGGACGAGTACTTCATCAACCAGGAGCGTATGTACCAGTCGTTGGTTGCAGCTTACGACTCACTCAACTGGCTTGACTACTTCGATCAGTATGTAAACGCATTGACCCTTACACCCGATGTAATGGCCGACGATATCTACTGTGGTGGTTCTAACGAGGGTGACCAGCCTTCTATCGTTAAGACTCACTACTATACACTTACCTCTACCGAGCAGCTCGACCGTATCTGGACTATCTGCTACTCGGGTGTTAATCGCTCTTGCATCGTTTTGGAGTATGTAGACAAAGTTCCTGGTATGGACGAGGCTTTGAAGAATCGTTACATCGCCGAGGCTACAGTTTTGAAGGCGTTCTACTACAACATTATGTGGAAGTATTGGGGTAATATTCCTTACTATGATAAGAACCTCACTGCTCCCTACTTCACCAAGCAGCTCACCGCTGACGAGGTTTACGCTAAGTGCGTAGAGAACCTTGAGTCGGTATTCGAGATGGATGCACTTCCTATGAAGGCTGTTGCTGGCGAGGAGGGTCGCGTAACCAAGGCTATGGCCTATATGCTCTATGCCGAGATGGTTATGTACCAGAACGACGAGGAGCGTTACGACGAGGCACTCGGTTATATGGAGGAGATTATCAACTCTGGCGAGTATGCTCTTGTTTCGGACTTCGCAGGTATCTGGTTGGAGTCTGGTGAGTGGGGCTCAGAGTCAGTTTGGGAGATCAACTACACCTCTGAGGGTGCTCCCCGTTCTTGGGGTTCGCCTTTGACAACTGGTGGTACTGTTTATCCTATGCTTATCGGTATCCCCGGTGCTACCGAGGCGAGCGGTTTCTCTGATGGTTGGGGCTTCGGTCCTGTTGCTAAGCACGCTTATGAGATGTATGCTGAGGACGATATCCGTCGCGATGGTGGTATCCTCAACTACAACGCTATCTACGATCCTATTCCCGAGGAGAAGATGCGTTGGCAGGGTACTGGTTACTACTTGTTGAAGTATGTAGCTCGTCGTAATGGCAACCACGGCCAGATTGCCGATGGTGATATGAACCACTGCAACAATGTCCGCGTATACCGCTATGCGGAGACTTTGCTCAACGCAGCAGAGTTGGCAGTTCTCACTGGCAAGGATGGCTCACGCTACTTGCAGCAGGTTCGCGACCGTGCAAATTGCAAGGACACTGGTACTGATCAGGAGGCTATCATCGCCGAGCGCCGTAAGGAGTTCTTGGGCGAGGGTAAGCGTTACTGGGATTTGGTTCGTACTGGTATGGCAGAGTCAGTTTTGGCAGCAGGTACTCACGAGTGGCGTACCGAGGGCTGGCACGCAGGCAAGAAGTACTGGCCATTGCCTCAGGCAGAGCTTGACAAGGATCCTAACCTTACACCTAATGTAGGTTACTAATCACTTGGCGATCAAATAATAACTTAAAAATTGAAGTAATTATGAAGCGATTGTTTAAATATATGGCCGCAGCGATTGTAGCTGTGTCGACGCTCGCTATCGGTTGTACTCCCGACTATATCGAGCCCGACCAGGACAAGGCGCCTTCGGCAGAGAATTTTGATGTTACCATCGTTGCCGACCAGTCGACAAACTATGTTACCTTCACCCTCAACAACAAGGGTATGGTTCCTATGTTTATCTTCGGCGATCAGGCTGTTGATGGTAAGGCAAACAAGACATATGCTTACACAGGCAATGGTCTTTCGTTGCGCTTCCGTGATGCTGGCACCTACTCAGTAGAGGTTAAGGCATACAACGCACACGGTGTATCGGTAGGCTCAAAGGTTTATGAGTTTACCTTGGAGAACACCTATCGTGATCCATTCGATGCTTCGCCCTATATGAAGGCGTTGGCTAACACTTGGCAGTGGGATAAGGAGACTGACGGCCACTTTGGTTGCGGTTCTATCAACGCTGAGACTGGTCAGGCTACTACCGACGGTACCGACTGGTGGAAGTGCGGTCCTAACGGCAAGGATGGCGCAGGTATGTACGACGATACTATCACCTTCACCGAGGCTGGTGAGTACACCTACAATCCTGGCGAGGACGGTGTAGTATATGTAAACTGGGGTATGGCTGCAGGTGGCAACTATCCTGGCAACTATGCTGACGATGAGCAGGACTATCAGGCTCCTATCGAGGCCTTCACTTGTGCTTACTCTATCGAGAACAACTGGAACTCAGCAGGTATCGAGGAGATCTACCTCGTTCTTGAGCCTGGTCACAACCTCTCGTACATTCCTCACCAGACTGCTATCGACAATCCTCGTTATCGTTTCCTTGAGACCAATGTAGGTAACATTCGCAAGACCTTGTCGTTGGTAAATGAGGAGCCCACAGAGAATGGCGGTGGCGGTATCGCTTGGAAGTATCAGTTTGTTCCCTTCGTACATGTTGCAGGTCCTGAGGAGTTGCTCGCAGGCACCGATGCTGCAGGTAAGGTATGGGTAATGGATAATATGGCACCCGGTCACCTTGGTTGTGGTGATTCTGTTACAAATCCCGCTGGTTGGTGGTCAGCAGGTGCTGATGAGAAGGCTGGCTTCGGTATGTACGATGATGAGATTACCTTCACTCCTGATGGTAAGTACATCTACAATCCTGGTCCTGATGGCAAGATGTATATCAACTGGGGTGTAACCAAGATTGGTCCTAATCCTGGTGCAGAGCCCGATATCGACATCGATTGGGAGCTCACCGAGAGCACTTATACTTTCGATGGTGAGACTATCACTCTTGCAGCTAATACTCCTATGGTATATGTACCTTCGGATTATGTTTGGGATAATCCCGTATTCCATGTAACCGAGATTTCGGAGACCAAGCTTGTTGTTGTAGCCGAGAATCCTGGTTGCTACTGGCAGATGATCTTCAAGGCTCGCGATATCAAGGCTCCCGCCGTTACTTTCGACGGTCAGGATGTTGCTTCTAGCTTCGCAGAGCTTACAATCGCCAAGGATCAGGTTATCCCCGTTACTGGTGTTAACTTTGAGGAGGCTTGGATTGACCCCGACTTCTTCGAGGTTGTTGATGCTGCGAACTTAAAGTTCTTGGCAGAGACTGGCGACTACCGCGTATCGTGGGACGGCAAGTGGTTCAAGGTTGTTCCTATGTTCAACGGCGAGAAGGCTACCTATGAGAATGGTAAGGCTTTGTGGATCATCGGCGACGGTGGTGGTAAGCCTACTGTTGATAACCTTATCGGCTGGAACACTGGCGAGGCTCCACTTCCTTGCGCTAAGATTGGCGAGAACACCTATCGTATCACTTTGGCCATGAAGGCTGAGGGTGGCTCGGTTAAGGTATTCGGTCAGGCAGACTGGGGCGTTGAGTGGACATATGATAAATACGGCACTGTCAATGCAAACGATCTCTTCTATGTAAATGAGGGCGAGACCGACAACGGTAATATAAAGACTGGCAATGCAGAGCCCGGTTACTACACATTCTACTTCACCGACAACGACGGCATCCTCGATATGGAGGTTAAGAAGCTTGCTGTTAAGCCTTCGGAGCTTGACCCCGCAGCTGCTACCAACCTCTGGAAGGGTGGCTACCCCGTAACCTACTGGTTCGCTGATGGTGGTTGGGCACAGATTGCTGATCCCGAGGTAGAGTTCGACGGTGCAAACTTCAAGCTCACTATCCCCGAGGGTATCGGTGGTGCTCAGTGGCAGGGTCAGGTGGCTATCCTCACCGACATCAACACTGAGGAGGGCAAGTCATACGACTTCCAGGTTAAGCTCTACTCTGAGACTGACCAGAAGGCTGACGCTATCACCATCAAGCTTTGCAACGGCTTGGAGGGTGCTGCTGATGATCCCTTCTACTTCGATCCTAAGGTAGGCGTTACCTCATTCGAGGAGTTCACCTACTTGCAGTGGGGATTCGCTGGTAAGAATTGTACTCCTGCGAAGCTTGTTCTCGACTTCGGTGGCTGCGTTCCTGGTAGCGTAGTAGAGGTTCGTGACATCGTTCTTCAGGAGCATGTAGAGTAACCTTCTAACCATAAAGGCAAGCAGGGCAACACTTGCTCTGCTTGCCTTTATTATCTTTACTAATTAACGAAACATAACTTATTGAGTTTACTGAAATGAGAGTAAAACACTACCTTATAAGCATTTTGGCAATGACCCTGTCGTTGGTTGCGACAGCGTGTGGAGAGAGTAAGGAGGAGCCACAGCAGACAGAGGGCAACATCACGCTCAGCGCTGAGATTTTGAATGTTAGCTACGAGAAGCAGACACAAAATATCACTGTTGAGGCTGATGGCGAGTGGGGCGTATACCCACAAGTAGACTGGGTTAAGGCACAGCCGAGTGGTGGTGTTTCGGGCACAACAACCGTGAAGCTCTCAATCGAGGAGAACAAGACGGGCGATGTGCGTGAGGGTGTCGTGGAGTTCCGCCGCAAGAGCAAGACCTTGGAGCTTAAGGTTAAGCAGAACTACGATATCGAGGCGGTGGAGATTGCTGACGCGAACTTCCTTGCTGCACTCGTTGAGAAGCACGATGCGGATGGCGATGGCATACTATCTACGAAGGAGGCTGGCGAGATTCGCAAGATTGAGTGCTCGGGCAAGAGCATTTCAAATATGAGCGAGCTTTCGACATACTTTACCGAAATCACCTATCTCGACTGCTCGGATAACGCTCTTACCGAACTTGATGTAACGAAACTCACCAAGTTGGAGTATCTCGACTGCTCGGGCAACGACCTCAAGGAGTTGGATATTCAGCGTTTGCAGAAGCTTGCGACTTTGGACTGCACCGATAACGCCAACCTCGAGAAGATTTATGTATGGTTCAACTTCTCGGCTCCCGAGGGCTTCTCGAAACCCGATAGTGCGGAGTATGTAGAGCCCGCAATCGCTGCTCCCGAGGGCTATGAGCTTGTATGGCACGACGAGTTCGACACCGCGGGCGTATCAACACCCTCTACCGACAACTGGTGGTACGAGACTGGCGATGGTGGCTGGGGCAACAACGAGCTTCAGGACTATGTGTCGGGCGGTAAGTACAACGGCACACGCATCGCCGAGGTATCTGACGGCACACTGAAGATTACGGCACAGAAGATTGACGGCAAGGTGCGCTCTGTTCGTATGAACACCGTACAGGGCTGGACATACGGTTACTTCGAGGGTCGCCTCAAATTGTGCAAGGGCAAGGGTACCTGGCCTGCATTCTGGATGATGCCTAAGAATTTCCGTGCTTGGCCCGATGATGGCGAGATTGATATTATGGAGCATGTAGGCTACCACGAGAACTATGTATCGTCGTCAATCCACTGCAAGGCCTACTACCACTCTATCGGCACGCAGAAGACCAACGAGATACATATCCCGACTGCTACCTCGGAGTTCCACACCTACGCCGTAGAGTGGACACCCGAATATATGAAGTTCTACTTCGATGGCAAGCTACACTTTAGCTTCAATAACGACGGCAAGGGCGACTACAACACTTGGCCCTTCGACAACCCCTTCTATCTCAAGCTCAACCTTGCGTGGGGCGGTAACTGGGGCGGTGCTATGGGCATCGACGAGTCGTGCCTACCCGCAACCTACGAGATTGACTATGTGCGTGTTTTCAAGAAGATTGAGTAGCGCAAAAGGACAACAAACAAAACAGATACTATTATGAAACTCAAACACTTACTAATTTTCGGTGCTTTGTTCGCAGCGAGCTGTGCAGCACCTGCTGGCGACGAAATCGACCGCAAGGTTGATGAGTTGTTAGCCCAGATGACCCTCGAGGAGAAGATTGGTCAGATGAATCAAGTGTCGGGAGGCTATCAGTTCTCTGGCGAGATTGCCAAGGGCAATGTAGGCTCGATTCTGAATATCGTAGACCCCGTTGAGATTAACGCCGTACAGCGTGTTGCTGTCGAGGAGAGCCGCCTCGGTATTCCGTTGCTCGTTAGCCGCGATGTTATCCACGGCTTCCGCACCATCTTTCCCATTCCTATCGGCTTGGCAGCCACCTTCGACCCCGCACTTGTTGAGCAGGGCGCGCGTGTTGCTGCTGTCGAGGCTACCGCATCGGGCGTAAGATGGACATTCTCGCCTATGCTCGATATCGCTCGCGATCCCCGTTGGGGTCGTATCGCCGAGGGCTCGGGTGAGGACCCCTACCTCGATACACAGATGGGCGTAGCGATGGTTAAGGGCTATCAGGGCGAGGACTTCACCGACCCCACCTCTATGGCGGCTTGTATCAAGCACTTCGTAGGCTATGGCGCTGCCGAGGGTGGTCGTGACTACAATACCACGATGATTTCGGAGCGTGCATTGCGTAACACCTACTTCCCCGCCTTCAAGGCGTGTGTCGAGGCTGGTGCGCTTACGCTTATGACCTCGTTCAACGATGTCGATGGCTTGCCCTCAACTGGTAACGAGTGGCTCTTGCGCGATATCTTGCGCGAGGAGTGGGGCTTCGACGGTATGGTCGTTACGGACTGGAACTCGTCGGGCGAGATGGTAGCTCACGGCTTTGCCGAGGATCTAAAGCACGCTACCGAGCTCTCGATTAACGCAGGTGTCGATATGGATATGATGTCGTTTGGCTATGTTCAGTATGTCAAGGCACTTGTTGACGAGGGCAAGATTAAGATGGAGACCATCGATAATGCTGTTCGCAATATCCTCAAACTTAAATTCCGCCTCGGTCTGTTCGAGAATCCCTATGTAGATGAGTCGCTTGCTCGTCAGGTGGCATACGCTCCCGAGCACTTGGAGGCAGCTAAGCAGAGCGCCGTGGAGTCGGCAATCTTGCTTCAGAACAACAACGATGTATTGCCCCTAAAGTCGGCAAAGCGCATCCTTGTTACTGGTCCTATGGCTGATGCTCCCTATGACCAGCTCGGTACTTGGGCTTTCGATGGCGAGGAGGCATACACCGTAACACCTCTTACGGCACTTCGCAAGGACTACGATGTAGTCTATGAGCCCGCCTTGGCTTATAGCCGTGATGCCTCTACCGCAGGTATCCCCGCTGCCGTTGCTGCTGCCCGTGGCGTAGATGCTGTTGTGGCATTCGTGGGCGAGGAGGCTATCCTCTCTGGCGAGGCACACTCACTCTCGCAGATTAACCTTCAGGGTGCGCAGAGCGAGCTTATCAAGGCGTTGAAGGCCACTGGCAAGCCCGTGGTTGTCGTTGTTATCGCTGGTCGTAACCTCACCATCGAGCGCGACCTCGAGAACTGCGATGCTATGCTCTACTCGTTCCACCCCGGCACTATGGGTGGCGAGGCTTTGGCAGACCTTATCACTGGCCGTGCAGTGCCCTCGGGTAAGTCGCCCGTAACATTCTTGCGCGATGCAGGTCAGGCACCCTTCTACTACAACCACCCGATGACAGGTCGCCCCAATAGTGGCACCGAGACCCTGCTCAACGATATTCCTTTGAAGGCGGGTCAGACATCATTGGGCTGCACATCGTACTACCTCGACACTGGCTATGGTCCGTTGTTCCCCTTCGGCTATGGTCTGTCGTACACCACCTTCAAGTACTCGAACATCGCTATCGACAAGGAGAAGTATGCCGAGGGCGAGACCATCGTTGTTGAGTACGACCTTACGAACACAGGCAACTACGATGCTACGGAGGTTGCACAGCTCTATGTTCGCGACCTTGTAGGCTCGGTTGTACGCCCCGTCAAGGAGCTTAAGCGCTTCGAGCGTGTTGAGCTTAAGGCTGGCGAGACGAAGCATTGCCGCTTTGAGTTGCCCGTTTCGGACCTTGCGTTCTGGAATCGCGATATGGAGTATAAGGTAGAGCCCGGCAAGTTCCAGATATGGGTTGCTGGCGACTCGGCATCGGGCGAGCCTATCGAGTTTGTGGTTGAGTAGCCAATAAAGACAACGAAAAAAGTAGAGTGTGCTTAAGTTTTAGGCACACTCTACTTTTTTGGGGAATGAGCAATGAGAAATGAGCAATAGTTGTATAACAAGAGCTAATTTTAGGCGTACGAAATTCGTAAAACCGCAGTTTACTAAGGCGTAAATGAGGACTTCGAGGGCAAGCCTAAAGACGAAATACACTTTTTATTCACTCTCATTTTCATCTACTCTTGTGCTGCCACTATTACCGCCACATTGTTTTTGTACCTTTCGAAACGCACTCTCCCCGCATCAATTACACCTCTGTTACCTGTGCATAAGTCAACGACCTCCTCTCCCTCGGCAAAGTATCCACCCGTAGGTATTGCCGAACACTCCTCGGGTCGTACACGGATAATTGCCACTTTATCGCCATCTATGCGAGCACAGGTGTGAGTATCTATGGTTTCTTGCCTGCCAGCCACCACGAATGGATAGTTGTGGCGTATGGTGCCTAAACATCTAAAATGGTCGAGCGTTGCGCCATCTATGCTCTCCCAATTCATATCGGAGCGAAATGCTTGGTCGCTATCAACATTGTATTGCGCATCGCTCAACCCACGAAGTGTCTCATCGCCATAGAATATCTGCACCGCGCCCGGGGCAAGGAGCAATGTTGTAGCACACGCAATCATATTCTCCATATCGGTATCGCGATGATATGAGTTATTTAGATAGCTAAATGGGTGCCAATCGGGATGCTCGACCATAGCTTCGGAATAGGCCTGCCAAAGGTAGACTATGCCATCAAGGTCGCCGTGCTTAGGGAAGTAGAAGTTCACCATACTAGAAAATCCAGCTGAGGCGTAGTCGGCCTTATAGTCGATAGTGGCACGGTCGTAATCGCCAGTCATATAGAAGTCTTCGTTCCACTTCGATGCAGGGTCATCGGGGTGTGCCATGCGCCATTTCGTAAGTGCCTCGTTGCACGCCTCGTTTAGCTCCTGCCAGCGATTGAGATGGACATTTTCAACAATATCACACCTGAAGCCATCTATGCCAAACTCCTCGACCCACGATGCAATCCAAGCGATAATATACTCCGAAGGCGCCCACTTATGATTCTTGCGCAATGGTCGGGCAGACGGATTGACCCACGCATCGTTGCTACCACGCTCAATTCGCCATTTGCGGTGAAGAAAATCGGGAATATCCACCTCTTCGCAACTCTCATCCTTGTAGTCGGGCATACCAAAAAGTGTAGCCTCAAACGGATTGTTCTCATCCCAACCCTCATCGGGCATCCTTATCCAACCTCTATCGTACCATCCGCGCCACGACAGGCGAGAAGCATAGAACTCATCATAACTCCACTCTCGGATATGCTCCACGGACTCCACAG
This sequence comes from Alistipes sp., assembly GCA_017465575.1. GTDB lineage: Bacteria > Bacteroidota > Bacteroidia > Bacteroidales > Rikenellaceae > Alistipes. Next base: position 55,308 of record JAFTVX010000015.1, read on the forward strand.
CCGTATAGCCTGTATCGGCAAAACCATACTGCGCGGCATCGAGCAATGTGGGGTATCCCGGATTATTGAGGTTGGCACCAAGCATCACTCGAATACCCTGCGAGTGAAGATAATCCACCAACTCACGAAACTCCTCAACGGTGCCGAAATTTTTGTCAATCTGCGTATAATCGAGAGGATAGTAGCCATGATAGCCATAGTGTGGAAAGTCGTTGACTGCGCCACTTCCCGACATCCAGCCATGAATCTGCTCATAAACATCGGTCATCCACACCACATCGACACCGAGTTTAGTGAAGTAACCCTCCTTGGCCTTTTGGAGCATACCACAAAAGTCGCCACCATGGAATGTCGCAGCATTGAGTTGCTCCGAGCCATAATCCACACAACGACCATAGTTAACATCGTTGGATGTGTCGCCATTTGCAAAACGGTCGGTAATAACGAAATAGACAGTGGCATTGCGCCACTCAAAACTATCGGGGCTTTGTGCCCTCGATGCACCAACAGCACACAGCGTTGCAATCAGTATCAAGAGATTACGCTTCATAATAATATTATTTGATAGTGCAAAGTTACACCATACAAAACCTCGATGCAATACTGATTTATAACCAAACTACCCTACAATAGTCGCATTGCCATTGCCGCAGTTATCGCTTCGTAGGTATTGCCAACGCTCAGTTTTTCGAGGATGTTTTGACGATGACGGTTGACCGTATGGATACTTATCGAGAGCAAATCAGCAATCTGCTTGCTTGACATACCCTCGCGTATGAGAGTGAGAATCTGCTTTTCTCGCTCCGAGAGGAGTCTGGCTCGCCTCTCAACCATTTTGATAGGCTCAATCTGTCCGGTGATGATATTGATGATCTTGGGTGTTATATCCAATGATGGGGTCTGGTCGGAAGATAACTCATAACTACATATGATAAGCCATATTCTACCCTTGGGTGATGGCTGAAGTATGCGCGTAGTATTATAAATATAGCGATAGATGCCATCACTACCACGCATCCTGAGTCGGCAACAAGCCACATAGTGCAGTTTATCCTCGGCCGATAGAGAGTCTACATAGCGGAAGTAGTCGTACTCCAACATTCGCTTTTCGACCAAATCCTCTGGATGTATACAGTTGTAGATAACATCCTCATCACTAGAGCTATACTCCTCCGCATAGGTTACATCTGCAGAGATGCCCAGAAGCCGAGCAAAAGAGCCCGCATATATGTAGCACGAGTCGGCCGAAGCATCGGTAATGACATAGCACACACTACTAAAAGGCGCTATAGCCTCAATCTTGGAGCGAAATGAATCAAGTATCGAAACATCAAGTGCCTCGCTATCGAGCCGTTGTGAAGAGTAAATGGCGTTTAACTCTTTGCGTAGGATATCCATAACGAGCAATGGCTTTCAAACACACTACTTTCCAATCGTCCTGATTCGCTCCTCGAAGGTATCACGATCACCCACTGCCGAGTTCTTGGTGCGGGCGCGGTAGTTGTAAATAGTATTTACCGAGTAGCGCAATAGCGATGCTATGCGCGACGAGTCGTGGATGCCGAGGCGAATAAGGGCGAAGATACGAAGCTCGGTATTGAGTCTCTCGCCTCGCTTAGGCTCGATATGGGCATCGGGCTTGAGCAGGGCGTTAAACTCCTCAACGAAGTTGGGATAGAGATTAAGGAAGGCGTTGTCGAACATCTGGTAGAAGTTATCCAACTCCTCGTCCATAAGGCTCGACGACTGCAACTCACGCTCCAACTCTGCCGCCTTGCCCTGCGAGAGTTTACGGCGCACGCTACGCTGCATGGTGGTAAGCTTCTCGATATAGTCCGAGCACATCGAGAGGAATAGGGCGATATACTCCTCCTTCACGGCATTTGCCTCGCGAAGGTCGCTATTTACGCTCTCCAACTTCTCGTTGAGCTTCTGTAGTTTGGTATTCGTCTCCTCGATATGCTCGTTCATCTCGCGAATCTTGCGCGACGACTTCAGCGAACGACGAAGCAGATATGCCATATAGCAACAAATGGCGAGTAACAGCACTGCAAGCACCGAGATAATCATTGCAAGGTTGCGTGAGTATGCCTCCTGCTTCTCTAACATCTCACGGTGAGCCTGTTGCTTATTCTGATACGCCTTCTCAATATCGGGGATGACCGCCGAAATCTGCCATGGGCGCAACTTGGCGTTGTAGTAGAGGGCATCGTTGAGCGAGATTGTTACATATCGGAACGCTCGGTCGATATCATCTATCTCCAAGAGGGACTGCGCAAGGCTACACAACGAGGCATTATCCTTCGTAGCAGTGCGGATATCCGATATTGCCGAGCGGGCAAACCACTCACGCATCTCGTCACGGCGCTCCAACGCCTCAAGGATGCGGGCACGGTCGTAGGCATACATCGCATACTCGTGGTCATCGGGTGTAAAGCCCTCCAAAAGCTCCATATTGAGCAACTCCGCCTCTGCCCAGCGACCACCCTCGGTAAGGTTGCGAAGCACCATATCGCGGTGCATAGGGTGATTCTCGTCGGTGATTTGGAGTATGCGGTTGCGGTAGTATGTCTTCTTTGCGCCCGAGCGATTGCGCACCTCCTCATCGCTGGTGTAGTGCCAGAAATCAGAGTGGAAACGCTGCTGTGTGGCGTAGTAGCGCACCAACTGCTCGCGCGTAAGATGCAGAGTATCAATCTCCTTGTCGAGCATCTGCTCCGCCTCGAGATACATCGCCGATACGGTATAGAGCATCGCACGGTCGAGCTGGTCATCTGCCATCAACTCCTTGTCGCGCATTGTCGTAGAGAGTTCATAACGGCGGTCGAGCATCACCATTGCGCGGTCGAGCTGATAGGAGCTGTACTCCTCGTAGAGGCTCTTGTAGATATTGTAGCGCTGAATGGGAGAAAGAGTCTCCTGCTGAAGCATCGCTTCGTAGCCTGCGATCTTCGTCTCACGAACATCGATATACTCTTGGGCACTCTCCAACGCTCGGTCGAGTTCTTCGAATACTGCGTTTTGCGCAACTGTGGCGTTAAAGGTAAATACTCCCGCAACGAGGAGCAATATTGTAGATAGGCGTGTAGTAGTTCTCATAATGTACAAAGATATGAAATCTTTCGCAATATTGCAAACTGACCACTTTATAAATATGCTACTGAACTAATAATCAGTATATTTACCTATCTACATTCTATATTATAGCCACATAATATAGGTAATATTGTCAAAGTTCTGTAATTTTTTTGTACCTTTGTAGAAAGTGAAAATAATTAAAAAATCAATACTATGGCAATGAACTTCGCAACTACACTTATTGTGGCACTTGCAACGCTTTTTAGCGGTTGTGGCAAGGAGCCAGCACCAGCGCCTACCCCTAATGAGAATAAGACGACTATCGAGCTTAAACAGGCAAATGCTACCGACAACACGGTAGAGGTAGCAGTTACGCTCCAGAATGCCGATGTTGCCTACTGCCTACTTCTCGATGCCGACTCCGCGACACCTCAACTTACGGCGATGATGAAGGGTGAGAAGCTCACCGAGTCCACTACCCTCACATTCGATGGTTTGGAGTCGGGCTACACCTACAAGGTCTACGGCATTGCTGCTCGCAACTCGGTATATACCAATGTTGTGGGCATCGAGGTTCGCACATCGGGCGAGATTGACTACAACTTCCCCGACGAGGGCGTTAAGGCAATCACCACAACAGCATCGAAGTCGATGCTATTCAAGGAGGTAGCAGCAAGCGACACAAGTAAGTTGCCAGCCGATGCAGTGGAGATTACCATCGACAACAAGACCCATTATCAGTCTATGGAGGGCTTTGGCCCCGCAATCACAGGCTCGGCAGCCTACAACCTCTCGAAGATGAAAGAGGCTGACAGAGCGAAGATTTTGAAGGATGCCTTCCACCCCACCGAGGGTCTTGGCTACAACTATATCCGCATCTCGATTGGTTGCTCGGACTTCTCGCTTCAGGAGTTCACTTGGTGCGACCAGGAGGGCTTGGAGTTCTTCGGCGTACACGAGGAGGACAAAACCTATCTCTTCCCCATCCTGCGCGAGATTTTGGCTATCAACCCCGATGTAAAGATTATCGCAGCACCCTGGACAGCACCCCTATGGATGAAGATTGACCGCTACAACAACACCCCCTACAACAAGTGGGCTGGTGGTAAGCTCAACCCCGACTATTACGATGAGTATGCCCAGTATCTCGTTATGTGGGTCGAGGAGATGGAGGCTAACGGCTTCAAGATTGAGTCTATCACACCGCAGAATGAGCCTCTGCACGATGGCAACTCGGCATCTACCTATATGTCGTGGGAGCAGCAGCGCAACTTTATCAAGAACAACCTTGGCCCTGCATTCGAGGAGGCGGGTCTTACGACCAAGATTTGGATTTATGATCACAACTTCGATGTTACGGACTTTGTGAAAAACATCTATGCCGACAAGGAGGCATCGAAGTATGTCGAGGGCTCGGCTTGGCACGCCTATGGTGGCAGTTCGTCGGCACTTGCACAAATCTACAAGGCAGACCCCACGAAGAGCATCTACTTTACAGAGCAGAGCATCGGCACCTGGTGTCCCAACTTTGGCGATAACCTCCTCTGGCACATCCGCGAGGTATGTCTCGGCACTATCAACAACTACTGCCGTGCCGTGGTGCTCTGGAACTTTATGCTCGATGCCGAGCGAGGCCCCAACCGCCCCGGTGGTTGCCAGACCTGCTACGGCTTTGTTGACTGCGACGGCTCGTATGCCTACAACACCCTTACCTATCGTAGCCACTGGTACGCCATAGGTCATATGTCGAAGGTCGTACAGCGTGGCGCTCAGCGCATTAAGTCGTCGGCTTCGGGTGTAACACTCTCGGCATTCGAGAACCCCGATGGTACACTCTCGGCAGTCGTTCTCAACGACAAAGACGAAGATAAGCAGGTCGTTGTACGAAGCCCCAAGGGCGACTTCGTATTGACACTTGCTGGTCGCTCGGTAACATCTATCATCTGGTAAATGTTGCGATTGCGATATATCGTCGCTACCCTACTATTTTTGTTCGTAGCGTGCGCCAAGGAGGAGCCCACAGCTCCTACCTCGGCCACGCTACGCTCTATTGAGTGCCCCAATCGTAGCTATACGCTCGATGCACTCGGCACAACCGAAATACCCTTTCGTGTCGAGGATAGCAAGGCGCTATTTAACTACGCCATATCGACCATAGGTTTTCAGGTGCAGTTGCGCTTGGAAGACGAGGTTACGCAGTCGCCCACCGAGTTTGAGCTGGTGCGCGTGGTGGCAGACGACGAGGAGCAGGGGCTGTATCGTGCCACGATTGCCGACAATGGCTCGTCGGCGATGTATAGCCAGAGGGTGCATATCGCAATCAAGCGCCAAAGTGGCGAACTGGTGCTGTCTAACGCCGTGCGCATAGCATCATCGAACTATGTAAGTGGCATAAACTCAATCGCTATTGAGAAGCGGAGCAACCCCTCGCTAACGAAGGATATCCTTTTCGCCTACGACCCTAAAGCGCAGAGCTACACCGCACATATCGACGAGTATATTGCCGATAGGCGCTTTAAGGTACGCTTTGAGACCGACGGCATCGACAACCTAAAGGTTGAAGGCGTAGCTGTCGAGAATAACGAGACGGTTATCGACTTTAAGCACGATGCAACGCTCACGGCAGATATTGCGGGCACAACCTACGAATATAGCCTGCACCTCGGTTGCTTTACGGGACTTCCCGTACTGCGCATTGAGACCCCTGGCGGTCAGGGCGTATGGTCGAAAGATGTGTGGGTCGAGGGCTCTACCCTATGGCTCGACGGCATGGGCAGATTCGACAATATCGAGGGCGTGGAGATGGCTATCCGTGGCCGTGGCAACTCCACTTGGGGATATGAGAAGAAGCCATACGCCATAAAGTTCACAGAGAAGCAGAAGGTGATGGGGATGCCCAAGCATAAGCGCTGGGTGTTGCTCGCCAACTATATGGACCGCACGCTAATACGCAACCGTGTTGCATTCTTCCTCGCGGAGCAGACATCCTTAGCGTGGACACCCCGCACCGAGTTTGTCGAGCTATTCCTCAACGGTCAGCACCTCGGACAATATCTCCTCTCGGAGCAGGTGCGTGTTGATAACGACCGCATAGCAATCACAGAGATGACACCCTCGGACAACTCTGGCGATGCCATCACGGGAGGCTACCTGTTGGAGCTTGACTTCCACTTCGACAATCAGTGGCAGTGGTGGTCGGACCACGGCACACCCTTCGCCGTAAAGTTCCCCGACGAGGAGGACTTAACCTCGGAGCAACTCAACTGGATAAAGAGCCATATCGCTGAGGCGGAGAGCGCTATCTATGGTAGCAACTTTACGAACACGACAAGCGGATATACAAAATATATTGATGCTCAATCGTTTATCGACTACTGGCTGATATATGAGCTTTGCGTAAACCACGAATTGGGCAACCCGGGTAGCGTATACCTCACCAAAGACCGAGGTGGCAAACTCGTTGCGGGTCCTGTCTGGGATTTCGACTGGGGCACATTCTCCTACAACGCCTCGCCACACGCCAAGGGCAAACTATTTATCACTTGGGCGTGGTGGTACAACCGCCTCTTCGAAGACCCCGCATTTTGGGATTTGGCGCGTGAGCGCTGGGCAGTGCTGAAGCCAAAGTTTATGACGGTTTTCGACTTTATCGAACAAGAAAGGGAGTATATCGAGCGTTCGTGGAGTAAGAACTTCTCGATGTGGGGAATATCGACAGATATCAATGGCGACGAACGATTGTCATTTGACGATGCTATCGACCGCCTTACGGAGATTACCCGAGAGCGCATCGAGGCTGTGGATAAGGCACTAAAATATTAATTTAATTTGCAACGAGATATGTCACTTTTCAGAGTTATTCTTTCGATTTTGTTTCCACCCTTGGCGGTTATCGACCAGGGCTGTGGCTCGTTTGTTATCGTCTTTCTGCTCACGCTCCTCGGCTGGGTGCCAGGCGTATTGGCAGCGCTGATAATATTGAATAATACTAATGAGCGCAGTCAATAGTGAATTTAGGGAAATTAGGGAATTTAGTGAAGTTAAGGAAAGCGCTACCGACATTTATCCCAAAGCTCACTACACTCCCTAAACTCATTAAACTCCCTAATAAACTACTTTCCACCCAGCACACTTTCTTGTCAAAAGTCGTGAGATGTGGTGCCAAATGAAAACTCCTCGGATGGGACATACTGAGCGTATTTCCCATTCGGGGAGTTAAGTTTGGTGCCGCAGATTGCGGCTTTTCACAAGAAAGAACCCAATTTGTCGTCAAAAGGGGTTAGGCTTGGCTCATCGCAAAAGGGAGAGCCTCGGGATAGTACACATTAGTACAGCCCGAGGCTCTCAACTTTTGGGATGGGTCGAGAATGACCCCTTTTCACGGCAAATTACTTGAACAACAATGGTACAAACTGCGATAAATAGACCCTCCAATTGCGCCAAATATGCCCTCCTTCGCTCTCAACATAGACATAAGGATACTCATTTTCGTAGAGCAACTCGCGGAAGCGAACATTCTCATCGTACAAAAAGTCGGTCTTGCCGATAGCAATCCAATATAGCTTGGGCTTGGCAGCAAACTGTTTCTTCAGTTTGCGCTCGAAATCGCCATAAATAGCTGATTTAGAGCTATCGCCACGGAAGATTGCAGCAGAGAACAAACCTACATAGTCGAACATCTGGGGATTCTCCTTCGATATCTGCATCGAGTGGAAGCCACCCATCGAGAGACCAGCAATAGCACGCGACGACTTACGCGACACGGTGCGGTAGGTCTTATCTACCCACTCGACAATCGAGGGGAACATCTTTTCAAACGAGCCATCCATCGAGCCACTCATATAGGGGCGCCACATACCCTCACCCGAGAAGCCAGGGGCTGAGCGATGCTTCGTACAGCCATTGGTCATCACCACAATCATAGGCTCTGCCTTGCCCTCGGCGATAAGGTTGTCCATAATTTCGGTTACTCGACCCGTAGCCACCCAAGCCTCCTCGTCGCCACCCATACCGTGCAAGAGGTAGAGAACGGGGTAACGCTCCGACGACGACTCATAGCCCGCAGGTGTATAGACCACCATACGGCGCTCAACACCACCCGCAGGACACCATACGCGTGAGAGCGTGCCGTGCTTGACATTGCGTGCCGAGTAGAGGTTGCCACGCTCACCGGGTACAATAAAGTAGTTCATCTGCGAGCCTACATCGCGCATCATATAGATATTCGATGGGTCACGCACATCACGCATACCATCAACGATAAACGAGTAGAAATATAGCTCCGAATTAAGAGGCTCCGAACGAAACTCCCATACGCCATTCTCTCCGCGCACCAACTCTGCCTCGCCAGCCACCATAGCCTCGCCATGCTCCCACTTGAGCTTCACCTCGGGCAAGAAGTCGCCCGTAACCTTAACGCTCTCTGCCGAGGGTGCAAACAAACGGAATGTTACCGAGCCATCGGCATTTACCTCGGGTGACCTCAGACCCTCACCCTGCCATAAATTCTGCTGTGCCGAGAGCGACATTACGCCCACGCATAGCGCAACCACAATCGAAAATAGTCTCTTCATAATAAAAGCGATATTAGAGTCGTTTTACTAATATATTTCAAACAAAGGTACGAAAAAGAAATTAGCTTTCATCACTTGTGAGGATATTTCTTGCAAAAGGTAGCTGTTAAAGGTGCATCATTATGATGCCAAAGATACAAAGTATTTGATTAATATATCACAGGTGTAACCTAAAAAATCTTTCAGATAGTCTAATCTATTCTATATCAGTACCTTAATGGTCAAACGCATTATTCATAATATTCGCTAATTCCCACTAGCCCAATGAGTTAAACCATTTAACTAGGCACGGGTCAATATTGAGAACGGTCTGTTACACTTGGAGCATATTAATCAAATTTTCGCTAAAAAATAATTGTTTTCTGCCAAAATATTAATCCCCAAAGCGTGTCCGAGGACAAACTTTGGGGATTAAATTCGAGAATCACTTATTTAAAAGTTATAACCCTCGATTTGGTCTGCATAGGTCAACCAATTGCTTGCTTTCTTATACTCCTCCACCGATTCGACAGGTACATAAATCTTGCAATTCAGATTTTGGTGCTCGTTGTCGGTAAATACCCAATAACTCATATCGGGAGGCGTCGTTGCCTTCACATAGACGGTTTTGAGGTTGGTACAACCCGCAAAAATCTGCGAATCGATTTGCCCAATCGATGCAGGCAATGTAATGGTCTCCAAGCTGACGCAATTACCAAACATACGATCCGTAAGTCGGGTGATGCCCTCGGCAAACTCCACAATTTTCAGACTGGTACAGTCGTAGAAAATCATTCCCCCCAGGCTCGTTAGCTGACCCTTGATCAACACCGTTTCGAGCGACGTACAAGCGCGGAAAGCATATGCGTCAATTTGGTATACATTTTCGGGAATTATAATGCCTTTCAAACCATCGCAAGCGATAAACGCACCTTCGCAAATTGTGCGCAACGAGTTCGGCAAAGCCACCTCCTCAAGATTATCTTTATCATAGAAGATATGATAAGGCAACTGCGTCACTTCGCCACTAAAGTGCTTCACGCGACAACATCCACCAGGGTTGTAATCGTACTCGAAAATCGATTCTGTACCGTCAGCGTTAGTACCAAAAACGCGAGTTCCATAACCCTCCACATAGAAATCTATAAACTGATTGGTATCTGGAGACTTCGATTTATACCACAGCTCATTGTTTGCCGGACCGTTAAACATAGGCTTATAAGCCGCCATGAGCTTAGCTGTATTGCGTGAAACCGTCAGTTTTTTGTTGGTGGATTGGGTATCCATTTGATTCTGGGAATTGACCGTCATGATGGTAATACCCTTCTCGAAGGTTACGGGAGGGAGCACAAACCAAAACTCGGTGGGGTTCTCCTTGTCGTTGCTGAGCGTCACACCCTCACCGCAGTCAATCGTCACCTCTCGGCTTCCACCCTCTGCCATCATCAGCGAAGGGGTGTAACCATAGCGAGCCTCTGCCGTTGCGTTGCCGGCCAACACCTCGCCGTTATTGCCGGCCAGGGTGATCGACGCAATGGTCGTGTTCTCGCCATAGAGTTTGACCACCAGGTAGCCACCTACGCTACGGAAGGGGAGTATATCGCTTTGAGCACTCTCGGCAGCAGCCACCATGACATTGGCACTCGGGCCATAAGAGTTCTTGGCATAGTACTGCATAGCGGGCATGGTCAGCGAAATCTTCTCCTCTGCATCGAGCGTAGCGGCAGCATCACAGGGATAGAGCGCATAGGTCGTAGAGATTGCATCGCCTACCGAAGTGTCGGCCGACTCGGATTCATCGCGCGTAAAGCTACCCTCGAAAGCGCCCGTATCGCCATCGAAGTTGAAACGCTCATTGCGCGTCGTGCGGAATACCGAAATGCTATCCTTGGCATGCCAGCACTGTCTGCGTTGCTCGTCAAGATAGGTGCGGCTCGCCGGGTCGCTCTCGGTAATTGTAGCATAATATTTCACCTCATCCGTAAGGAGAAAATGTTCCTCCGTAATCGACACCTCGGAGCACGAGGTAAAGGCACAAAGGAGGATAAAAAGGGTAAAAATCTTCTTCATTGCACACATTCGCTTTAGGTTTACCACTCGGTATCGGTGTCCGGGATGATTGGATCATCGGTCGGGTCGTTCGGGTTGGGATCAATGCTACCAGCAAAGCCCTGCTCTACATTTACTTTAATCAACTCCAACTCGGGAGCTTGATACAAAAACTGTTTCTTCATACTCTATTTTATAGTTGTTATAATATAAATTAGTTGTTATCATAAAAAAAACGACAAATCGCACCCCTTTTCCGATGCAATTTGTCGTTAAAAAAAGACTATTTATGACGAGCCGCAACAACGGCTTCTCGCACACTACACTGCGCTAAGTACCCCCCCCCTCAACAACTTACGGTCATTGAGGTCGAATTTGGTATATGTGCACAACTCTTTCATCGGTGCAAAGATAGAAATTTTTTTTGTATATTTGCCTAACAAATGGCATTGATTTAGCAAGAGAATGAAGATAGGCATAATTTCTGATACGCACGGAACATTCGACAAGGTGTTGCAAGATTTCCTACAGCCTTGCGATGAGGTATGGTGTGCAGGCGATTTTGGCTCAACGGAGGTTGCCGATAAGATTGCCCAGTTTAAGCCTCTGCGTGCCGTATATGGCAATATCGATGGCGATATTGTCAGGCGTATGTATGGCGAATTTTGCTTCTTCGAGGTCGAGGGCGTCAAGGTGCTGATGACACACATCGGTGGTTACCCTCGCAAATATGCACCCAAGGCTCTGCAACATATCCACGGCGCTCGCCCCAAGATTTTTGTTGCGGGACACTCGCACATCTTGAAGGTTATCTACGACCCCGTGTACGATCTTCTGCATATCAACCCCGGTGCTGCGGGCAAGTATGGCATTCACAAGGTGCGCACCGCCGTAAGGTTTGATATCGAGGCAGGCGAGATAAAGAATATGGAGATTGGAGAGTGGGAGAAGTAGTTATTAGTTGTTAGTTGTTAGTTATTAGAACTTCCGCTAAAAAAACATTTTAACTCATCGTAACCCATTTTAACCCACAAAGCGAAAGAGAAAAAAACAAAGCAAAGATACATTAACTGACTATGAAAAAGATTGCACTATTAGTGTTGAGTTTGGTGATGTGTTGTGCGATGGCTACGGCACAAGAGGTTGAGTGCAAAACATTTCACTATGCCACAAACGATGGCGTGGAGCTATACCTCGACCGCCACACAACAAATATAGCGACCGACGACGAGCGCCCCTGTATGATTTTTGTCTTCGGCGGAGGCTTTGTGCGTGGCGACCGCAACCACGAATACTACCATCGCTACTTCGAGCACCTCGCAAAGGAGGGCATCGTGGTAGTAACGATAGACTACCGCTTAGGTCTCAAGGACTTAGGCAAGAAGGCGGGAGGCAAGAAGCTCGGAATCCGTGGCGTAATTGATGCGATGACCAATGCTGTGAACATTGCCGCAGAGGATATCTACTCGGCAACGCTCTTCGTACTGGACAATGCCGAGGAGTGGGGCGTAGACCCCACAAAGATTATGCTTAGCGGCTCGAGTGCGGGCGCTATCGCCTCGTTGCAAGCCGAGTATATGCGCTGCAACGACCACAAATTGGCAGAGGTGCTACCCGAGGATTTCCGCTACGCTGCCGTAATATCGTGTGCTGGCGCTATCTACTCTACCAACGGCAGACCCAAGTTCAAGAGCGCTCCCGCACCCATTCTCCTCTTCCACGGCTCGTCGGATAGCAATGTACCCTACAACCGAGCATCGGTGTTGGGCGTGGGATTCTATGGCTCGAAGTATATCGCAAAGCAGTTGGATAAGTTGCAGTCGCCATATATGTTCTACTCGGCAGAGTATGTCGACCACGCAATGGCGGGCATACCGCTAATCTATCAGTGCGACCTTATCGTGCAGTTTATCACGGACTATGTCGTCGAGGGTCGCAAACAACGCACCGTGGTGGATGCCTCGATGTGGGACGGCGAGAAGCGACCCACACGCTTTACCGCCAAGGACTACCTCAAGACGAACTACGCACGAAAGGCAGAATAGCAACGAGTGAGTGCCAAGCGACGATTGGCGCTCACTTGTCTTTTGGGCGGTACAGTTATCCTAAAAATCCGAAAAATCTCTGCGATTTTTTATTTCCCCAATTTTTTCGTAACTTTGTGGCTCTATATGTAATATAGCAAACAGAAATGAACATACTACGAATAATCATATTTGGTCTGCTCGCCTTTATCGAGCGCAACCCTATCTTCTGCATCTTTCTGCTCTTTGTGGCAATTATGGCACCCGCACTCTTCAAGGTTGTGGGCTGGATAATTTTGGGCATCATCGCCCTCTTTCTTGCTATCCTCGGCATCGGCTGGTGGCGTATGCGCAAGATGCAACGAGAGCTTAACAACCAGTTCCGCCAGACAGCCTCGGGCGCAGGCTTCAACGGCTCGGGCTCGGCGGGTGGCTTCAACGGCTTTGGCGGCTTTTCGACTGGCGGTATGACACTCGAGGAGCTTGTACGACAGATGCACGCACAGGCAGATGCTGCAAAGCGCAACTCGGCAAACAACGCAAATAGTCAGACCACGACAACAACGACAACCTCAGGCTCAACACAGAAGAAGGTGAGCGACAAGGTGGGCGACTATGTAGATTTTGAGGAGGTCGAGTAACCACGGTAAACGAAAACAACCCAGATGATAAAGCTTTTTGAACATATCGGCAAGTACTTTATGTTGCTTGCAAAGGTATTCTCGCGACCCGAGAAGGGGCGCATCTATCGCCGAAGAATCATGTTCGAGATGGAGGCTCTCGGCTTCAACTCTATCTCGCTCACAGCGATTATCTCGACATTTATCGGTGCCGTTGTGGCACTGCAGATGGCAATCACGCTTGAGTCGCCCTTTATCCCCAAGTTTATGATTGGCTACGCAACACGCGAGGTGATGATTTTGGAGTTCTCATCTACGGTTGTGGCGCTTATCCTTGCGGGTAAGGTAGGCTCAAATATCGCCTCGGAGATTGGCACGATGCGTATCACCGAGCAGATTGATGCACTCGAGATTATGGGCGTAAACTCCGCTTCGTACCTTATCTTGCCGAAGGTTGTGGCAACGGTAGTTTTCTTCCCCATCCTCACACTTTTCAGTATCTTTGTAGGTATCATCGGTGGCTATGTCATCGCTCGTTGGGGCGGTCTTATGCTTCCGGGCGACTATATCGAGGGCTTGTTCTACTATTTCGAGCCATTCTCTATCACCTATGCTTTGGTCAAGGGCGCAGTATTCGCCTTTATCATAACCTCTATCTCGGCTTACTGCGGCTACTATGCCAAGGGCAACTCTCTGGAGGTAGGTCGTGCCTCGACCCGTGCCGTGGTAGCAAGCTCCGTAACGATTATGATTTTTGACCTTATCCTAACACAAATTATGCGCGTATGATACGAGCCGACCATATATCAAAGACCTTCGAAGGTCGCACCGTGCTGAAGGATATCACGGTAGAGTTTGACACAGGCAAGACCAACCTTATCATCGGTCGAAGCGGTTCGGGTAAGACCGTGTTGCTCAAGTCGTTAGTCGGTCTGCACGATGTCGACCAGGGCAAAATCTTCTATGACGATGTCTGCTACACCGACCTTAACTTCCGTGAGCGCAAGGCGATACGCAAGGATATCGGTATGATTTTTCAGGGTGGCGCACTGCTCGACTCATCGACCGTGAGGGAGAATGTACGCCTACCGCTCGACCTCTTTACCGAGATGTCGGAGGGCGAGAAGCGCGATAGAGTAGATTTCTGCTTGGAGCGTGTACGCCTGCAGGGTGCCGACCACCTATACCCCTCGGAATTGAGTGGCGGTATGGTCAAGCGAGTAGCCATTGCGCGCGCCATCGTGCTCAACCCCCGATACCTCTTCTGCGACGAGCCCAACTCGGGTCTCGACCCCCAGACCTCGGTGGTCATCGACAACCTTATCCACGACATTACCAAGGAGTTTAATATCACCACCATCATCAACACCCACGATATGAACTCCGTTATGGAGATTGGCGAAAAGATTGTATATATCCACGAAGGTAACAAGTGGTGGGAGGGCACCAAAGATGATATCTTGCTCTCGGAGAACCGCGAGCTCAACGACTTTGTCTTCGCCTCGGCGATGGCAAAACGAGCCAAGAGTGTAGCTAAATAACACAAAATTTTTAAATAATTTGAAAAATGCTTGCTTAATCAACCAAAATTGCATAATTTTGTGAGGTTAAAACGGTGGTATCATCGCCATCAATTTTTTGGACAAATTTAATTCATTAACTAAAATAACAATACTATGTCACAGATTAAGATTGGTATTAACGGTTTCGGTCGTATTGGCCGTATGGTTTTCCGTGCTGCTTGCAATCAGGCAGATAAGTATCAGGTTGTAGGTATCAACGACCTTTGCCCCGTAGACTACTTGGCTTATATGCTTAAGTACGACACTATGCACGGCAAGTTCGAGGGTACTGTAGACTACTGCTTGGAGAAGAATACTCTTATCGTAAACGGCAACGCTATCCGCGTAACTGCAGAGAAGGATCCCGCAAACTTGAAGTGGAACGAGGTAGAGGCAGAGTATGTAGTTGAGTCTACTGGCTTGTTCCTCACCGCAGAGAAGGCACAGGCTCACATCGCTGCTGGTGCTAAGTATGTAGTTATGTCAGCTCCTTCGAAGGACGACACTCCTATGTTCGTATGCGGCGTAAACACCTCGGAGTATGCTGGTCAGCAGATCGTATCTAACGCATCTTGCACCACCAACTGCTTGGCTCCTATCGCTAAGGTGTTGAACGACAACTTCGGTCTTGTAAACGGTCTTATGACTACCGTTCACTCAGTAACCGCTACCCAGAAGACTGTTGACGGTCCTTCTTTGAAGGATTGGCGTGGTGGCCGTGCTGCTTGCGGCAACATCATTCCCTCATCAACAGGTGCTGCTAAGGCTGTAGGTAAGGTTATCCCCGAGCTTAAGGGCAAGCTTACTGGTATGTCAATGCGTGTTCCTACCCTCGATGTATCGGTTGTTGACCTTACTGTAAACCTCGCTAAGCCTGCTACTTACGAGGAGGTATGTGCAGCTATGAAGAAGGCTTCGGAGAACGAGCTCAAGGGTATCCTTGGCTACACCGACGAGGCTGTTGTATCTTCAGACTTCTTGGGCGACGCTCGCACCTCAATCTTCGACGCTACCGCTGGTATCGCTATCAACGAGACCTTTATGAAGGTTGTATCGTGGTACGACAACGAGTGGGGTTACTCAAACAAGGTGCTTGATCTTATCTCAGTGATGAAGGCTTACAACAAGTAATTTCTTGTGATAAGGGGTCTACTTCGGCCTCTCAGTCAGAAGCCCGAATGGGAAATACGCCAAGTATGTCCCATCCGGGCTTCTTCGTGTCGAGACCAAATTAGACCCCTTCTGACAAGAAATTGGCGGAGTGCTGACTGGGAGGTTGGTTGCGCTCCGATGGAGCGCCAGCTAACGCTGAGGGGTCTGAGGGGTACAAGGGGCACAAGGGGTAGTGTTTTCCGAGACGCTTAATTAGCGCTCTGCCGTTGGCCTCTTGTGCCCCTTAGAACCCTTTTAACCCTTAGGGCGTAGCCCGCAGGCGAAACGCCTGCTCTCTCTTTCCTCTTTGCTCTTTCCTCTCTACCTGCACTCTCTTTCTAAAATATTTGCAGAATTAAAAAAAAATATTTAATTTTGTAATGCTATGAGAGAGTTAATGCATAACAACTACCTGTTTGCGGCATCGGCAATGATGGCGCTTGAGCGCGTTATGTCTATGCGAATGTGCCGTTAGGCACTACTTTTCCTTTGGTGGATACGCTCCACCGCACCTTTACCTTACCTATATTTATATATACGCACACGAAATAGTGGGCGCACAGACTAATTTTTTTGTTGAACGAAACAAGCAAGCTATATGAGCAAAAAGTTACACTTCGAGACCCTACAGATACACGGTGGTTATCATATCGACGCTTCGCAGTCGCGAGGCATCGCCATCCACCCCACCGCAGCATACCACTTCCCCACTTGCGAGTATGCCGCCAACCTCTTCACCTTGAGCGAGCCGGGCTACATCTACACCCGTCTGCACAACCCCACAACGGCAGCCTACGAGGAGCGCATCGCAGCACTCTATGGCGGTGTTGGCGCATTGGCAACAGCATCGGGAATGTCAGCTATCTTGCTTACCGTGACGGCATTAGCCAAGGCAGGCGACAACATCGTAGCCTCGCCCTACCTCTATGGTGGCACGCACAACCAGTTTGTTATCTCGTTGCGCAATGTGGGCATCGACTGCCGTTTGGCTAAGAGCGACTCGGCAGAGGATATCGCAAAGTTAGTCGATGAGCGCACACGCGCCATCTTCGTGGAGTCGATGGGTAACCCCACCTGCCGTGTTGCCGATATCGAGGCATTGGCGGCGGTTGCTCACTCCAACAATATACCGCTTATCGTAGACAACACCTTTGGTGCGGGCGGTTATCTCTGCAACCCCTTTGAGTGGGGCGCTGACATCATCACCGACTCGGCAACAAAGTGGATTAACGGCCACGGCACGGCGATGGGCGGTATCATCGTCGATAGCGGTAAGTTTGACTGGAGGGCTTCTGGCAAGTTCCCCGAGATTGATGGACCTTCGGAGGGCTACCACGGTCTAAATCTATACGATGCCTTTGGCAATCAGGCATTTATCGTAAAGTGCCGTGTCGATGGCATGCGCGACTTCGGTTGTTGTCCCTCGGCATTCGATGCCTACCTGATGTTGCTCGGCTTGGAGACCCTATCGTTGCGTGTTAAGCACGAGGTGGAGTCGGCATACAAGTTGGCAGAGTTCTGTCGCAACCACCCCAAGGTGGAGCGCGTAAGCTTCGTAGGTTTTGAGGACCACCCAAGCCACGAGTTGGCAAAGAAGTACTTCCGCCACGGTGCATCGGCAGTCCTCACCATCGAGCTTAAGGGCGACTTGGAGTCTACCGTGAAGTTTGTCGAAAGCCTCAAGCTTTCGGGCAATATGACGATGATTGGCGACTCTATATCGGTTGTTACACACCCCGCATCGACAACGCACAAGCAACTCTCCGACGAGGCAAAGCGTGCAGCAGGCATCACACCTACCCTACTGCGCATATCGCTCGGCTTGGAGAATGTCGAGGATATCATCGCCGACTATGAGGAGGCACTCAGCAATATCTAACGATGAGCAAACTTTATCGACATAACGCCCCCTTTAAGTTGGAATCGGGCGAGGTGTTACCCTCGTTGGAGATTGCCTACGACACCTTCGGCACGCTCAACGAGGCGAAGGATAATGTTATCTGGGTGTGCCACGCACTTACGGCAAACTCCGATGTTAAGGATTGGTGGCCTCATACCGTGGAGAAGGATAAGTTCCTCGACCCCGAGCGTTACTTCGTTGTCTGCGCCAACTTCCTTGGCTCGCACTATGGCACAACATCGCCACTTTCGGTAAACCCCGCAACGGGCAAGAAGTGGTACTACGACTTCCCACGCATTACGGTTCGCGATATGGTAGGCTGTCATCAGTTGCTTGCCAAGCATCTTGGAATAGAGCGAGTTAAGTTGCTTATCGGCAGTTCGATTGGCGGTTTCCAGTGTATGGAGTGGGCGATTATGGAGCCACGATTTATGGAGAACCTTGCCCTTATCGCCACCACCACCTACTCCGAGCCGTGGGCTGCGGCATTCAACGAGTCGCAGCGTATGGCAATCCGCCTTGACCCCACTTGGGGTGAGGAGCGTAATGATGCTGGACTCGATGGTATGGCTGTTGCACGCTCGATTGCCCTTATCAGCTATCGTGGCGGTGCGGCATACAACGCCACACAGCAGGAGTTGAGCAACCCCTTCGATGCATCGTTTGAGCGCCGAGCACACACCTATCAGCAGTATCAGGGCGAGAAGCTACGCCGCAGGTTTAATGCTCTGTCGTACTACCGCCTATCCGAGGCTGTCGACTCGCACAACATAGCGCGCGGTCGTGGCACTATTGCTGATGCCTTGGCAAAGATTGAGGCTCGCACCTTGGTTGTAGCTATCTCGTCGGATATCCTCTTCCCCGTCGAGGCACACGCACCACTTCGTGAGCATATCGCCAATGTCGAGTACCACCTTATCGAGTCGGAGTTTGGCCACGATGGCTTTCTCGTCGAGCACGAAAAACTAAACACTATAATTCAGAATTTTATAAACAAAAAATAGCGAGAGAATGAAAAAGTTGAACATAGGTCTTTTTGGCTTTGGCAATGTGGGTCACGGCCTCTACGATGTCTTGAAGCGCATCAACTCAACAAATGTATCTATCAAGCGTATCTGCGTGCGCCATACCGACAAGGAGCGTGGCGTGAAGGCTGAGTTTACAACCAACCCCAAGGATATCTTCGCCGACGAGGATATCAACCTTATCGTGGAGGTTATCGACGATGCCGATGCAGCATACGATATCGTGAAGCGTGCGCTGAAGAGCCGAATACCTGTGGTGTCGGGCAACAAGAAGATGCTGGGTCACCACCTTCCCGAGCTTATCGACCTTCAGGAGCAGTACAACACCGCCCTGCTCTATGATGCCTCGGCGTGTGGCTCTATCCCCGTTATCCGCAACCTCGAGGAGTACTACGACAACGACCTCCTCTGCTCGGTAAAGGGTATCCTCAACGGCTCGTCAAACTTTATCCTCTCGAAGATTTTCAACGAGAATATGGGCTATAAGGAGGCGTTGAAGCTGGCGCAAGACCTCGGCTTTGCCGAGAGCAACCCCACACTCGATATCGACGGCTGGGACTCACTCTTTAAGCTTATCATCGTTACGGTGCACGCCTTTGGCGTATATGTATCGCCCGACGAAATCTTCACCTACGGCATTTCAACAATGAACGATGCAGATATCCGCTTTGCTAAGGAGAAAGATCGCAGAATTAAGCTTGTGGCACATGTCGAGAAGTTTGACGATAGACTTATTATGTGCGTAATTCCTCAGCTTATCTCGCGCAATAAGTATATTTATAGTGTCGAGGATGAGTTTAATGGCGTGGTTATCAAGGGTTTGTTCTACGACAAGCAGTTTATGTTCGGTCGTGGTGCTGGTGGCCACCCCACAGGCTCGGCAGTGTTGAGCGATATTACGGCTTGCTCATACAACTACCGCTATGAGTATAAGAAGCGCAACGACTCTGTCTTGCCTAAGTATACCACCGACCATATCTTCCGCGTATACTTCCGCTATAAGACCGCCGAGCAGCGCAACTTGCTCAACTTCCTCAAGATTCGCGAGCAGTACTCTTCGGAGGACTACAACTACGTTGTTGGCGATGTCTCTGTAGCCAACCTCAAGGCACACCAGGAGGAACTCCGCACCGCCGACTGCTTTGTCGCTGCCTATCCGTTTGACTAATGGCGCAACGACAGCACAAAAAAAGAGCCTTTCGGGGCTCTTTTTTGTTAGTTGTTAGTTGTAAGTTTTTAGTTGTTAGAGAGCAGGCGGTTCGCCTGCGGGCTATAGCCCCAAGGGACAAAAGGGGTCTAAGGGGTAAAAGGGGAGGTAAGGTTAGTAAAAGCATCGCTGGTCTTACCCACCTTGAGGTTAGTCGCCACGCTCTAACTCCCCTTGTGCCACTCGTGCCACATGTACCCCTCAGCGATAGCTGGCGCTCGGAACGAGCGCAGTCTACCTCCTTCCAGCTCTGCACTCTGCCAATTTCTTGTCAGAAGGGGTTAGATGTGGCCTCGATAAAGAAATTGCCCTGGATGGGACATACTTGAAGTATTTCCCATTCAGGGCAATGATTGAGAGGTCGCAGATGACCCCTTATCACAAGAAATTACCAGTTGAGGATCTTCTTGAAGTCATACTCCTCAGGGTTGGGGAGGTATGCCTTTGCTGCCTCATAGTCAGCAGGTGTGATGTAGTGCATCAAGTTGTCGATAACCTGGTGAATCTTGTCGGCGTTGATGTCAACAAGGCGAGGAGGAATCTTGCCTGTCTCGGGATCCTGCAAATCCTTGAGGTAGAGAGGCGAAACATAGCCCTCCTGGCTGATGTATACCATACAGCCGGTCTTGCCCTCTGAGAAGAGCTTGTAGACACCCATACCGAGCTGTGAGCAGTATACAAGGTCGAAGGCGCAAGGTGTCTGGCAGCGTACCTCGTAGCCAATCTCCACGGGGCGCGACTTAACCTTGAGACCGAGAGCCTTGCAACGCTTCTCGAGCAAGGTGTTGAACATCTCGGCCTTAGATACCTTACCGAGCTCGGGGTGGCCGTGGTCGTCGTACGAGAAGTTGATGCCCGACTTGAGAATCTCCTCCTGGTCGAGAGCGTGGAATACACCCTCCGAAACCATTGCTACACCATAGTCCATATTGATAAGCTTACGCTTAACGATAGCCGAGATGATAAGATTGATAATCTTTTCGATAGTAATCTTTGTCTTGTTGAACATCTCGGGAATGATAATCATAGGATAGTGGCATGCCGAAGCGATACCGAAGGCGAGGTGACCTGCCGAGCGACCCATCGCTGCAACAACAAACCAGTTAGCCGAGGTGCGCGCATCGTTATATACGGCACGACCGATTACCGCGCCAGCGTTCTTTGCCGACTGATAGCCGAATGTAGGCATACCTGCGGGCAAGGGAAGGTCGTTGTCGATAGTCTTAGGAACATGGATGTTGGCGATAGGATACTGCTTGCGCTCCAAGAACTTAGCGATGCGGTTAGCAGTAGAAGCGGTGTCGTCGCCACCCACGGTTACGAGCAACTTTATGTTGTTCTCCTTGAAGAAGTCAAGATTAAAGTTCTTCTCGAAATCCTCCTCCGAGGGCTTGAAACGGCTCATTGTAAGGTACGAGCCACCCTGGTTGAAGATGTAGTCTACGCGGAACATATCGAGGTCCTCGTAGCGGGGGTTAGGGTTGAAAAGGCCCGAGTAGCCATAGTGCAGACCGATAACACGGTAGCCCTTAGCAAGGAAAGTCTTGGCAACAGAGCCAACAACGGTGTTCATACCAGGGGCAGGACCGCCACCTGTGAGAATTGCAATAGCCTCTTTCATAATGTTATATATTTAGTTAGTTAATGACTTCGCATTTGATACCACAAAGATAATAAAAATTTTTAGAAACAACAATTTTTCTCCAATCCTCTCTATAATATAATTAAAAGTTGTATCTTTGAGAGTAGAAACCTACAACTTTTAGGATATGAGAAGACTATTTACACTCGTTGTTGCACTCTTCGTTCTCGTTGGAGCTGAGGCGCAGGAGCCTTTCAACGGTCGTATCACACGCATCGATGGCAAGGGCATCAAGGCACGCATCCGTGTCAAGGATAGCGATAAGCTGACCTTTTCGGACGGCAAGGGTCGCTTTGGACTTACGGATATCAAGGCCGATGATGTGTTGATGATTATCTCGCGCCGTGATACGATGCTTATCCCTGTCGAGGGTCGCAAGAGCATCGATATCGTATGGCTCACGGAGGGCGAAAACATTAGCTACCGTGCCGTGGAGTCTGAGGAGTTGATGAACTTTGGCTATGGCTATGTCAAGCGCCGTGAGTCTACCGACTACTCGTCTGGCATCTCTGGCGACAGACTGCGTGCCACGGGCGCCAAGGGTCTTATCGAGGCTATCCAGATGTGCTACCCTGGCCTTAGATATATCAATGGCGAGCTATGCCTAATGACACAAAACTCAATAGGCAGTTCGTCGGCACCCCTTATCTTGTGCGACGGCATCGAGACCCGCCCCGAGCTTATCAGCCTCTACGATGTTAAGTCCGTAGAGATTGTCAAGGGCTCTAATATGTATGGCTTCCGAGGCGTGAATGGCGTAATCCTTATTACGACTATGACCGCCGAAGATGCACTAAATAGGAAGAGGTAGGAGAGCAAAGAGATTTTAGGCGCAGTCATTAGAGAATTTAGGGAGATTAGGGAATATAGGGAAGTTAGGGAGAGCGCTACCGACATTTATCCCTAAGCACGCTACACTCCTTAAACTCCCTAAACTCCCTAAAAAATCACCTTCCAAGCGGTAAGACTCAATTTCTTGTCAGAAGTGGTCTAATTTGGTCTCGACACGAAGAAGCCCGGATGGGACATACTCTTGCGTATTTCCCATTCGGGCTTCTGACTGAGAGGCCGAAGTAGACCCCTTATCACAAGAAATTAAATTTTTGATTAGAAGGCTGCATATACAACGCTCGGCAAAAATCCCGACGATGGGCTGTACTATGGCGTACTGCTCATTGTCGGGACTTTTTGTTAGCGGCAGTAGATGTCTGCCTTATAATCGAAAATTATTTCGTTCTATTGATATACGAGTTATATCGCCACTTAGCATTCTCCTCTGCTGCCTCGAAGAGTTGCTCTGCCTCCTCGGGGAATGCCTTCTGGAGTGAGGTGTAGCGTACCTCCTTCATAAGGAATGCACGGAACTTCGACCAGTCGGGCTCCTTAGAGTCCATCACGAAGGGGTTCTTGCCCTCAGCCTCGAGCTGGGGGTTGTAGTGCCAGAGGTGCCAGTAACCACACTCAACAGCCTGCTTACCGATGGTCTGGGTGCGGGTCATACCGCCCTTGATACCGTGGTTGATACAGGGAGCGTAGGCGATGATGAGCGAAGGACCGGGATATGCCTCAGCCTCCTTCAAGACATTGAAGAGCTGCTGCTGTGAAGCACCGATAGATACCTGTGCAACATATACATAGCCGTAGGTCATCGCAATAGCGCCGATATCCTTCTTGCGGATGCGCTTACCTGCCGAAGCGAACTTAGCAACAGCGCCCACGGGGGTAGACTTCGACGACTGACCGCCGGTGTTAGAGTAAACCTCGGTATCGACGATAAGGATATTTACATCCTCGCCCGATGCCAAAACATGGTCTACACCACCGAAGCCGATATCGTAGCCCCAGCCGTCACCACCGAAGATCCACTGCGAACGCTTAACGAGCCAATCCTTGTACTCAAGGATAGTGCGGCAGTAGTCGCAGTCGCAAGCCTCAACCAAAGGCAAGAGGCGAGCGGTAACCTCGCGTGAAGCGGCAGCAAGGTGACGAGCATCAATCCACTCCTGCATTACGCCCTTGAGCTCATCTGAGCAGCAGTTGCACTCAGCGATAGCCTTGCGCATAACATCCTCCAAGCCCTGACGAATCTTCTCTACGCCGACACGCATACCGAGACCGAACTCAGCGTTGTCCTCGAAGAGTGAGTTAGCCCAAGCGGGACCCTGACCCTTAGCGTTGGTGCAGTAGGGGGTAGAGGGTGCCGAACCAGAGTAGATAGAGGTACAGCCCGTAGCGTTAGCAACCATCATACGGTCGCCAAAGAGCTGTGTGATAGCCTTGATATAGGGTGTCTCACCGCAACCAGCACAAGCACCCGAGAACTCGAACAAGGGCTGTGAGAACTGGAGGTTCTTAACAGACTTGGTCTTGTCTACATGCTCGGTGTAGCCGATATTCTTGGTGATGTAATCCCAGTTCTTAGCCTCCTTTGCCTGCTCGGCCAAAGGACGCATAACGAGAGCCTTCTCCTTAGCGGGACATACATCGACACAGTTGTTACAGCCAGTACAATCCATAGGCGACACCTGAATGCGGAACTTCAAAGCCTTGGTCTCGCCCAAGCCCTGCTTCCACTCTGCACCCGATGCTGCAGCCTGCTCCTCGGTAGCGAGGAAGGGACGGATAGCAGCGTGGGGACATACATAGGCACACTGGTTACACTGGATACAGTTCTCGATCTTCCACTCGGGAACTGCGGTAGCGATACCACGCTTCTCGTAAGCTGCGGTGCCATTATCCCAAGTACCATCCTCACGACCATTGAATGCCGATACGGGGAGCATATCGCCCTTCAAGGCATCGATAGGCTTG
Organism: Alistipes sp.; assembly: GCA_017465575.1. Taxonomy (GTDB): domain Bacteria; phylum Bacteroidota; class Bacteroidia; order Bacteroidales; family Rikenellaceae; genus Alistipes. The sequence goes on from JAFTVX010000015.1 coordinate 79,930, forward strand.
CAGATATCGCGAACGAAAGCGGGAACATCGGTTGCTACCTCCTTATTCTCGGCAACATCCTCCAACTCTGCCCACTCGGCGGGAACCTCAACCTTCTGAACAGCCTCGCAACCAGCATCTACCGCTGCGTAGTTCATATTTACGATATCCTCGCCCTTCTTGCCGTAAGACTTGTAGATAGCCTTCTTCATCTCCTCGACAGCCTTCTCGATAGGAATGATGTCGGCAATCTTGAAGAATGCAGCCTGCATAATGGTGTTGGTGCGTGAACCAAGACCGAGGTCGGCAGCAATCTTTGTTGCGTTGATGATGTAGAAGTTGATATTCTCCTTTGCAAGGTATACCTTCATGTGGGTAGGCAAGGTAGCCAATGTAGTCTCAACATCGTTTACCGAGTTGAGAAGGAATGAGCCACCACGCTTCAAGCCCTTCAACACATCGTACTTCTCGACATACGAGGGCACATGGCAAGCCACGAAGTCGGGAGTAGTAACCAAGTAGGGCGAAGTGATGGGGTTATCACCGAAACGAAGGTGCGACGAGGTGTAACCACCCGACTTCTTCGAGTCGTATGAGAAGTATGCCTGGCAATACTTGTTGGTAGAGCCACCGATAATCTTAATAGAGTTCTTGTTAGCACCTACGGTACCGTCAGAGCCAAGACCGAAGAACAACGCCTCGAAGGTACCCTCCTTAGCCATCGAAATCTCCTCGCCTACGGGCAACGACAACATCGTAACATCGTCGTTGATACCTACGGTGAAGTGGTTCTTGGGAGTGGCCGAAGCGAGGTTCTCGAATACTGCCAACATCTGTGCGGGAGTGGTATCCTTTGACGAAAGACCGTAGCGGCCACCGATAATCATAGGACGGTTCTCGCACTCGTAGAATGCATCGCGGATATCGAGCAACAGAGGCTCGCCATTTGAGCCGGGCTCCTTGGTGCGGTCGAGAACGCAGATGCGCTTAACCGACTTAGGCAACACATTGAAGAGGTACTTTGCCGAGAAGGGGCGGTAGAGGTGAACGGTGATAACACCCACCTTGCGACCCTGTGTGCGGAGGTAGTCTACGCACTCCTTGATAGTCTCGGTAACAGAGCCCATAGCGATGATGATATCCTCGGCATCCTCTGCACCATAGTAGGTGAAGGGCTTGTACTCACGACCTGTGATGGTCGAAATCTTAGCCATAGCCTCAGCAACCATATCGGGCACTGCATCGTAGAACTTATTAGATGCCTCGCGAGTCTGGAAGTAGATATCGGGGTTCTGCGCTGTACCGCGTGTAACGGGGGCATTGGGGTTGAGCGAACGCATACGGAACTCCTTCAACGCCTCACGATCGAACATCGCCGAGAGCGATGCCTCGTCGATAAGCTCAATCTTCTGAATCTCGTGTGATGTACGGAAGCCATCGAAGAAGTGCACGAAGGGGATGCGTGCCTTGAGCGACACGATATGTGCAATACCTGCGAGATCCATTACCTCCTGAACAGATGATGTAGCGAGCATCGCGAAACCTGTCTGACGAACAGCCATCACATCCTGGTGGTCACCAAAGATTGAGAGCGACTGTGCAGCGAGAGCACGCGCCGAAACATGGAATACACCGGGGAGCAACTCACCAGCAATCTTATACATATTGGGCACCATAAGCAACAAACCCTGCGATGCGGTGAATGTCGAAGTAAGTGCGCCACTCTGCAATGAGCCGTGAACAGCACCTGCTGCACCAGCCTCTGACTGCATCTCAACAACCTTTACGGTGTCGCCAAAAATGTTCTTTTTGCCCTGTGCCGACCACTCGTCTACAAGCTCTGCCATGGTTGACGAGGGGGTAATGGGATAGATGGCTGCTACCTCCGAGAACATATATGCGATATGCGCTGCGGCGTAGTTACCATCACAAGTGATAAATCTCTTCTCTGCCATATTACATCAAAAAATTATAGTTTCTCATCTATTGGGTGGGCAATCGGAGTGCCAAACTACCCCTAAAGGGGTGGCCTCTTGAGCCCTATGATTTAGATTGGCTGATAGTTCGCATGGGGCAAAACTCTGCCAAACAAAAATCGGGGGCAAAGATAGGAATTTTGAGCGAGATATCATAGAAAAATCGATGTTAACTTTTTAACACTACGAATTATAGGCATATTGCTCTCAGGAAAGCCTAAATAAATTGGACAGTTTTTCGCATCGTGAGAGGGCGCAGAGAGCAGAGAGCAAAGAGGTAGCAGGCGTTCCGCCTGCGGGCTAACGCCCCAAGGGGTAAAAGAGGTATATGGGGCAAAAGAGGCATAGCCTGCGCTTTGAAAAAGCGCAACCCCTCAGACCCCTTAGACCTCTCAGACCCCTCTGCGTAGCAGGCGCTCCAGCGGAGCGCAATATACTTCCTTCCAACCACCACGACCCAATTTCTTGTCAGAAGGGGTCTAATTTGGTCTCGACACGAAGAAGCCCGGATGGGACATACTTGGCGTATTTCCCATTCGGGCTTCTGACTGAGAGGCCGAAGTAGACCCCTTATCACAAGAAATTACTGTGCGTCTGAGAGATCATAAAACTCCACAGTAGAACACTCAAATGTACCCTGTACCTTGTAGCCGAGGTCATCAACGCAGTCTACGGTGATAAGAGCACCAGAGCCACTCTTCTCGATCTTCACCTTACCTGTTGCGAGAGGTGCAATAGTACCATTTACGAGGTAGCCATCCTCAACGCCATAAAGCCATGAGCCAAAGACGCCACCGAGGAAGTTACCACCCTTAAGCTCGGCAGAGGTAGCCACAGCAGTATACTCGCCATAGATAAGCTCGGGGTTGTACTCAAGGCTATCGAGATATACATCTACCTTGAGGTAGTCGCCATTCATCTTCTCGTCGTATGAGTTAGCTGCCGAGATAATCCAGTTGCCAAGACCTACATTCTCCAAATCGCCATAGTAGTAGATCTGTGATACGAAGCCCTTATGCTCGAAGGTATAGTCTGCGGTAAGCGATGTGTAGTGGTCGGGAGCAGGAATCTCCATCCAGCCAATCTCGAGGCTACCCTCATAAACGACATGGTGTACTACGCCACTAACGGTTGTTACATAGAGCTCAACCTTATTCTCTGTAACGATAAGCACGCCATCTGAGAACCAATCCTCCTTGAATGAGCCATCCTCGAAGCACTCGAGGCGAGCGCTCTGGTTCTGAGCAAATGTACCATTATCCTCCAACGAGAGGTCATCGAAGTAGTAAACGCCCTCGGGAAGTACCGATGCGCTATTCTCTGTCAAATCCTCGGGAGCAACCTCCGAGTAGAGGTCGATACGGTAGTAGGCATCGATATAGAGGTCATACCAGCCTGTAGTACCCTTCTCAGAGAGGATAATGAAGTAGTTGTAGCCATTGCCACTCTTCGATACACGCTGGAACTCGCCATTGAGAGCCTTAGCCTCGAACTCCACCATTGCGGGCTCGTAGGCCTTAGCCTGCTTAACGAATACCTGCTCCTCCTGCTCGCCATAGGTTACAATGAGAATCGCGGTACGCTCCTCCTGCTCGTTGCTACGCTCAACATTAAAGGTGATAGACTCAGCTACCGTGATGTTGGTAATCCACTCCTGAGCGCACTCTACGGTGGGCTTAGCGCCCTCCTTAGCGCCCTCAAGGGTGAAGGCAATCTCACCCTCACCACCTACGAACGAGAAGTTAATAGGCGACTCTGAGGTGATAGTCATTGTACCTGTTGCCTCGGGGGTGTCGGGGGTATCAGGTGTGTCATTACAAGCGACCATTGCAACAAGTGCAACGACCATAAAGAGTAATTTTCTCATAGTGTTTAGATATTTTAGATTTTACATGCACATACTTAGCGCAAAGTTAATATATTTTTGGGAAATAACTAAATAATAGGGCGAGTAATTTAGCTCTAAGCGCGGAGATAGAGTAAATTTTGGGAGAATAGGGAAATTGGGGAAGAGTGAAAACTATAGAGCAATGAGATTTCTAAGACGATAAGAGAGTAAGAAGATAAGACGATAAGAAAAAAATCCTATCGTCTTAAAGTCCTAAGGTCTTATCGTCTTATTAATCCGCTCTCTTCCAGAGCCCCACTACCATAATTTGTTGTCAGAGTGGCGCTAATTTGGCGCTGACACGAGTGAGGGCGGATGGGACATACTTGAAGTATTTCCCATTCGCCCTCACGACTGAAGCGTCGAAGTAGCGCCACTATCACAACAAATTACAGGTATTTGTCGTAGCGGTCAAGTATCTTAGCACTACTCTCGTCGTTGAGATTCTGCGGTGTACCCTGCGATACGGAGTAGGCGGCGTGCTGCTCTGCCTCCTTCTTCGAGTCACCCGTGCCGTGACCCACGGCAATACCATCGATATATACCACCGAGTAGAAGCCTGGGTGGGGCGACGATGATGAGCGGTCGTGGTCGGTGCGGAACTCGATGGTGTAGTGCTTCTTCTGACACCACTCGATAAGGCGGCTCTTGAAATCGGTCTCCGAGCGGAGTACATCGTCAAGCGAGAGGTAGCGACCAAATATCTCGTTGATAAGCAGACGGTTGGCAAAGTCGTAGCCCTGGTCGAGGTAGATGGCACCCATCATAGCCTCAAAGGCATCGCCATAGATATGCTTCTGCGACATATTGCCTACGGCATTAGATATTACATAGCGGTCGAGGCCTATCTTCGAGGCTATGGCATTGAGCGACTGGCGTGACACAATCTTCGAGCGAATCTGTGTCATAAAGCCCTCGTCGCGGTCGGGAAACTCAATAAAGAGATAGTCCGAAGTGATGCTCTCGATAACAGCATCACCCAAAAACTCCAAGCGCTCGTTGTTGATATGGCTGCCATCATCCAACTCCACAGATGCCGACTTATGGATAAGGGCGAGTTTGTAGAGTTCGATGTTGTGAGGCAAGATGCCAAACATATCGTCGATAGCGGCATAGAAAGCCTTATCGCGACCAAAGCGACGACGCAAAGGACGAATCAAAAAATCGAACATAAAAAATATAGATTACTCCTTAACCTTACGGAAGATGACTGTCGAGTTGTGACCACCGAAGCCAAAGGTGTTGCTGAGTGCTGCACGCACCTCACGCTTACGCGCTGTGTGGAGCGTAAGGTCGAGGTCGGCACGAATCTCGGGGTCAAGGTTCTCGACATTGATAGTGGGCGGAATTGTGCCACGGGTGATTGCCATAACACAGGCGAGAGCCTCGATGGCTGCGGCAGCGCCCAACAAGTGTCCCGTCATCGACTTTGTCGACGATATACTGATTGACGGGAGCTGATCGCCGAAGACACGGTCGAGTGCTTTAAGCTCGGCGATATCGCCCAACGGCGTAGATGTGCCGTGGACATTGATGTAGTCGATATCCGAGGGCGTAAGCTCTGCATCACGCAAAGCCTCCTCCATCGACAATATAGCGCCCTCACCCTCGGGGTGGGGAGCAGTCATATGGTGGGCATCGGCAGACATACCGCCACCGGCCACCTCGCAGTAGATTTTGGCACCACGCTTCACGGCATGCTCATACTCCTCCAAGACCAGAGCGCCTGCACCCTCGCCCATAACGAAGCCATCGCGGTCGCGGTCGAAGGGTCGTGAGGCGTGCTCGGGGTCGTCGTTGCGTGTCGATAGCGCCTGCATAGAGCTGAAGCCACCAACACCCGCCTGAATGATAGGAGCCTCCGAGCCACCCGTAACGATAACCTCAGCCTTGCCCAAGCGGATAAGGTTGAAGGCATCGATAAGGGCATGGTTTGACGAGGCACACGCCGAGGTAACGCTATAGTTGGGGCCCATAAAGCCATACTTCATAGCGATGTGACCTGCGGCGAGGTCGGCAATCATACGAGGTACAAAGAATGGACTAAACCGAGGGATTTCTCCTCCCTTGGCATAGTCCATCACTTCGTGGTAATAGGTGTCGATACCGCCCACACCCGAGCTCCACACAACGCCACAGCGACGACGGTTGACATCGTCACCAAAGTTGGCGTCGGCTACAGCCTCGGCGGCTGCCACAAGCGCAAACTGCGCAAAGCGGTCATACTTGCGAACCTCCTTGCGGTCGAAGTATCGCTCCCATTCGTAATTTTTTACTTCACACGCAAAGCGTACCTTGTAGTTCGAAGCGTCGAAGTTGGTGATAGGTGCAGCACCCGAACGACCAGCCTCAAGTGCCGAGAAGTACTCCTCGACATTGTGGCCAAGAGGGTTGATAGTGCCGATACCCGTAACTACAACTCTGCGCAACTCCATCTTCTACTACGCCCTGTGCGGAAATTAGAAAGGTCTATTACTTGTTAGCCTCGATGTAGCTGATAGCATCACCTACAGTCTGGATCTTCTCTGCCTCAGTATCAGGAATCTGAAGATCGAAAGCCTTCTCGAACTCCATAATGAGCTCTACCTGATCCAACGAGTCTGCACCAAGGTGTGCGGTGAAGCTTGCTTCGGGTACTACCTCTGACTCCTTAACGCCCAACTTGTCAACGATGATCTCGACAACTTTTGACTGAATTTCTGACATAATAAATAAGTTTTAGTTAAACATTATAGTAGTAAATTTCTCTCTACTGTAATAAATTTTTCGCAAAAAAATTCTTTGCGACGATGCAAAAGTAACACTTTTTTTATTATCTTTGACATTATCTCCAAAAAAAATTAACAACGAATTTTCAACAATATACCTTAAAACTCTAATATTCAAAGAATTATGAACCTTTTGCTAATTTCCAATTCCACCAATGCTGGTGAGGCCTATTTGAAGTATCCCATTGCCGAGATTCAAAAAACACTCGCTGGCGTTACGGAGGTTGTTTTTATTCCCTATGCAGCCGTAACCTTCTCTTACGAGGAGTATGAGCGCAAGGTGCAGGAGCGCTTCGACGAGATCGGCATCAAGGTGCGCTCGGTGCACCGTGCCCTCAACAAGCGCAACTTCGTTCGCCACGCCCAGGCTATCGTTATCGGCGGTGGCAACACCTTCGCACTTTTGAAGAAGATGCAGGAGGAGGACTTGCTCGATGTAATCTTCCGTCGCGTGCGCGCGGGCGTACCTTATGTAGGTTGGTCTGCTGGTAGCAATGTCACCTGCCCCACCATCTGCACCACAAACGATATGCCCATCGTAGAGCCTCAGTCGTTCCGTGCTATCGGTCTTGTGCCGTTCCAGATCAACCCCCACTACCTCGATGCCAACCCCGCAGGTCACGCTGGCGAGACCCGTGAGCAGCGCATCTTGGAGTATTTGGAGGCTAACCGCAGCCGCTATGTCGTTGGCTTGCGCGAAGGCTGTATGATTCGTATCGAGGGCGAGTCGATTGAGCTTATCGGCTCACGCACTATGCGTATCTTCAAGAAGGGCATCGAGACCTACGAGGTGAAGCCCGGCGACGACATCTCGTTCCTTGTAAAGCGCTAAGCATCAGATGAGCGGTCTTGCAACACATATAGGCAACCGTGGCGAAGATGCCGCCGTGGAGTGGCTTCGTGAGCGAGGCTACTACATCGTCGAGCGCAACTGGCGAGCAGGTAGCTACGAGATAGATATCATCGCCCAGCACTTCGACACGATGCACTTTGTGGAGGTCAAGACCCGCCATATCTCGGGTTGGCAGTCGACATTCGATAGCATCAATGAGCAGAAGCGACGCACGCTACGCCGTGGCGCTATGCTCTACCGCCAGATACACCGCCTAAGGCATATCATACAGTTTGACCTTATCTCGGTGGTGGTCGACGACCACGGCAACTCGACGATAGAACTTACGGAGAATATACTTTAAACGCTAAGGGGTGGCCAGATGCCGCCCCTTTTGCGTTTAATGAGAGTTGTTAGTTGTTAGTTGTTAGAGTTTTAGTTTTAAGACCGTAAGACCTTAGGACTTTAAGACTTTAGGATTTTTCTCCTATCGTCTTATCGTCTTACTTGTCCTATCGTCTTAATTAGCTCTCTTTGCTCCTTGTGAGTTAAAATGAGTTACTATGAGTTAAAATGAGTTAAAATGTTTTTTTTAGCGGGAGTTTTCTAAAAACTAATAACTAAAAACTAAAAACTTTTACTCTCTTTGCTCTTTTTTTGCTACCTTTGTAGAATAATAGCAACAATAATGGGTAGCGATAGTTCATCACACACAAATCTGCGCTGGTATCAGCGTATCGCCGTGGAGCTTCTTTGGGGCTTCTGCCGTGTTGTGGGATTCGCACCACGATGGTTTCGCTTCTACTGTCTGCGCCCATTTCTTGCATCTATCTTCTGGCTTATCCGCTATCGCCGCAAGGTCATCTTGCGCAATCTGCGCAACGCCTTCCCCGAGTTAAGCGAGAGGGAGCGTAGGCGTATTATGCGCCAAAACTACCTCTTCCTTGCCGAGATTGCCGTATGCACCATTATGCTCGCCTCGGTCGACCCCAAGCGTGATGGCGACCTTATCACCTGGTCCAACTTCGACGAGCACCAGAAGCAGACCAATGGCCGAGACTGGATAGCTCTCGCCTCGCACTACGGCTGCTGGGAGTACTTTATGCTCTATAGTTGGAGCAACCCCAATTGCAGAATGTTGGGTGTCTACCACCCCCTGCGTAGCGCAATATTCGAAGAGTTGTATCACCGTTTCCGCAACCTTGCACCCAATATCGACCAGGTGGCGATGAAGAGTTGTATTCGTCACTATATCCACCATCGTGGCGAGGAGCGCCCTATCGCCCTCGGACTTATTTCTGACCAGAGCCCCATACTCCGTGCCGACACCGAATGGATAGAGTTCTTCGGTCAGCCCACAGCATTTATCGACGGTGGCGAGAAGATAGCGATGAAGTTTCACATCCCCGCCTACTTTGTCCGCATCGACCGCGTGGCGGTGGGTCGCTATGCCGTAAGCTTCGAGGAGGTATTTGATGGAGAGGAGCAGGTCGCCGAGTGGGAGATAACACGCCGCTATGCCGAGCGCTTGGAGGCTATGATACGCCGCAAGCCCGAGATGTGGCTATGGTCGCACAACCGTTGGCGCCACACACCCGCAAAGCAGGCAAAGCGTTTTGGAAAATCGACATTGAAAGAGTAGATGGATATAGTAATAACATATGTTAATGGGCTCGACCCCGTGTGGCAGGCGGAGTATGCAAAGCACACCAACACCCCGATTCTCGAAAAGCGCTTTCGTGATTGGGGCACGCTAAAGTACCTCTTCCGTGGCATCGAGCGCAATATGCCCTTTATCCGCAAGGTACATCTTGTGGTGTCGGGCGAGAGTCAGGTGCCCGAATGGATAAACCGCGAGAAGGTGAACATCGTGCTGCACCGCGACATTATCCCAGTCGATCACTTGCCGACATTTTGTAGCAACACCATCGAGCTACATATGCACCGCATCGAGGGTCTCGACGAGGAGTTCCTCTATTTCAACGATGACATATTTCCGATGCTACCCTGCCAGCCCACCGACTTCTTCCGTGATGGCAAGGGCATTATCGGTATGAGTCGCCACTGGTTTGCCCCCGATATGTTCAAGAAGATATGTCGCAACTCCGACCGTGCAGCCCGCAAGGCACTCGGTATGCGTTCGCCACTCCACTTCCTACGCCCACAGCATATCTGTGCGCCGATGCTTCGTAGCGAGTGCCAGCGTGTCTACAACGCCTTGGAAAAGGATATCCTCGCCTCGCTAACCGCAACACGCACCGAGCGCAATATCACGCAATATCTGTTTACCGATTTTCTCTATTTGCAGGGTCGCATCATTGCTCGCCGACAGCCACGCCGCCACTTCTCTGTAGGCATTGCCTCGGTAGAGAAAATCGCGGAGTACCTGCTTAACCCCGACCGTAAGTTGGTATGCATCAACGATGTAAAGCTCAGCGAAGAGCGTTACGAAAAGATGCGAACAGCGCTCCATAGCTCATTTGAGAGGGTCTTCCCCAAGAAATCGAAGTATGAGATATAAGAATGGGGCTGACTAAAAAGTAACTTAGCCTGCCCTTGAAACCTAAGAGAGTGAATAAAAAGATGTAGTTTTAGGCTTACGAAGCCCGAAAAACCGCAGTTTACTTGGCGTAAATGAGGATTTTGAGGGCAAGTGTAACGACAAAATACACTTTTTATTCACTCTCTTCGTTATTTGAACAAGCAATATATCTTAGTTATCAGCTGTGAGGGCAACCAGACATCGGTCTTGCGGTGCATCTTCGCCTTGCGCACAGCCGCAGCCAACCAAGGGTACTGCGTAAAGAGGTCGAGACGATAGAATATCGAGTACCACCCCGCCTGAATATGCATATCATCAAAGATTACAGCCACGGGGTTCTCCTCCGAGGGCACATCCTTGTATCGCTCGTAGAGGTCGAGGAAGTTGAGCGCATACTCACGCTTGCGCTTACGGCGTTGCTGACCCGTTAGGGCGTTGGGGTTGCCCTTGCGGTAGTGGTAGAGGTACTCTTCGAGGTGCACGATAGATGATGAGTAGCCCACCAACTGCGACATAAGGTAGCAATCCTCGGCATAGCCATACTGCGGTGTGTAGATTTTGTGCTCCTTATAGAGGCTATGTCTTACACACTTATTCCACACGCTGGCATACGAACGGTGGTTATACATATTGCGGACATACTCTCGCTGTGCATCTATGGCGTAGTCGCGCTCTCGCTTGGGCTTGCACTTCGAGGGGTACTCCTTGTAGAAGTCGAAGTAGACGATATCGGCATCCGTAGCCTCAATCTTTCGGGCAATCTTCTCGATAGCACCCTCCTCGAGCCAATCATCCGAGTCGGCGTGGTAGATATAGTCGCCCGTGGCATTGTCTAATCCTGTTAGGCGAGCAGCAGGAAGGCCACCATTCGCTTTATGCACAATCTTGATTTGGGGTTTGAGGTGCGCAAACTTACGCTCGATAACCTCCTCCAAGAGCTCCACCGAGCGGTCTTTCGTGCCATCGTTTACGAAGACAAACTCGATATGCGGATAGCTCTGCGAGAGAAGGCTCTCGGCAAAATTTACGATATATAGCTCAACGCCATACATCGGTGCGATAACAGAAATTAGGGGCGACTTCATCACTTATTTAAAGCTATAACCTCCGCTAAGCTCCAAGACAGAGCCATTGACAAAGGCGTTACGAACACAGAACATTACAGCATCGGCCACCTCGTCGGGCGATGCAAAGCGCTTAATGGCACTCTTCGAGTAGATATTTTGGCGAATCTCGGCAGGCTTCGATGCTTGCCACTCCGTCTCGACAAAGCCTGGGGCGATGGCGTTTACGGTGGTATCGGTCGCCTCGAATGACTTAACAAGGTTGAGCGCAAGGGCATGAACCGCCGCCTTCGACACGCCATAGGCCAGCGATGTCCCGTGGGGGTGTACGCCCATCAACGAGCCGATAAAGACTATACGGCTATTGCGAGGTATAGCATCATAGAGGTCGCGGATAAGATAGAGGCTGCTATTGAGGTTTACCTGCATCGTACGTTCCCAATCCTCGTCCGTTATATCCTTCAAATCACGGCGTAGCGTAGTTCCGGCATTGCAGACAATGCAGTCGATATGCTCTTTTTGGAGCATCGATTTTGCAAATACCCTCATCGACTCCTTATCGCTCTGGTCGGCACGCACAACCTCGAAGGCAGGAGAAATCCTTGCCAACTCCTCACGGCACGCCTCGGCCGACGCTTCATCGTGGGCATAGGTAACGACTACGAAGTAGCCCTCCTCCAAAAGTCGGCGCGCTATGGCAAGGCCGATACCCTTAGTAGCGCCTGTAACTATCGCATTTTTCATAACTTATAGAAGTTTTTGCGCTCGGCGAACTGCTCCATAACATACGCCATGGCGATGCTCTGCTGTGGTGTAAGGCGAGCCGAGGTCATGCGACGATTGACGATGCAGGCAACAAACTCCTGAATCTCGTAGCGTAGGCCGTGCTCGTCCCACTTATAAAAGTACTTCTTATTCTGGTTCTGGTCCTCGTAGCGAAGCTCGAAATAGTCGGTCTTCCACCACGGCGAGGGGACATAGGCATAGCCCTTAGTACCCGAGATAACGAGGTTGCCCTCGGTCTTTACGCCCAAGCCCAACTGGAACGATGCCACAGCGCTCTCGAAGCGCATAATGCCTCGGGTATAGACATCCACGCCATCGGCATTAAGTCGGCTATAAATATTGATATTCTCGTACTTCGTACCCAACAGGCGCACGATAGGCAACAGCGGATAAGAGCCCATTTCATAGAGCGAGCCACCCGCCTCGTTGGGGTCGAGCTCTCGGCGTAGCTTATCCTTACCCCAGAGCTTCGACTCCGAGGCATCGATGCCCACAACATCGCCAATAAGACCGCTCTTGATAAGCGTAATGAGGTGGTTAAAGGCGGGGCAATATGCCGTCTTATTCGCCTCCAACAGCACCACACCCTGCTCCTCGGCAATGCGATAGAGCTCCTCGGCCTGAGCACCGCTAAGCACCATAGGTGTCTCACACAGCACATGCTTGCCATGCTCCAAGGCGTACTTCGCCTGAGGATAGTGCTGCAAATGGGGCGTAGCGATATATACCGCATCGACCCTTGCGACCAACTCCTCGAAGCTATCGGCGATATAAGCGCCCTCGGGGGCTATCTCCTCCGAAGCCTCACGATTGGTGTCGTATAGCGCCTCGATATGCACAGCATCGACCTTGGTGCTCTCCGAAACAAAGCGCTTGGCAATACGGCCACAGCCCACAACGCCAAGATTAACGACAATCTCGCTCTTGGCACGCAACATCGTCGACGACACACCCTCGGTGCGTGGCAGATAGACCACCTCGCAGAACTCGCGCAGGTAGTCGAACTTACCCTCCCAATCGGAGCCGATGGCGAAGATATCGACATCGTATTTTAGGATATCATCAATCTTCTGACCCATATAGTCCTCAATGATAACCTCATCGACAAAGCCCGTAGCCTTGACCGCCTCAACACGCTCCAAGACATTGTTGCGCACATTGAGTTTGCCACGCTCCCTATCGAAACTGTCGTTCGTGACACCCACGATAAGGTAGTCGCCCAAGGCCTTTGCTCGGCGCAGGAGGTTGATGTGGCCCTCGTGCAGAAGGTCGTAAGTGCCGTATGTAATAACCTTTTTCATTGCTATCTTCTTGGTTCTCCGTAAATCTCCTCGACATACTCCTCGGAGTGAATACTCTGGCGTATTACCTCCTCGGAAGGCATGGTGCGCCAGTCGCCATAGACATTCCTAAGGTAGGCATCGACATCCTTGGGTGCAGGGAAGCGGTGTCCCTCAAACTCGATGGTCGTAAGGGGGAAGGTATCCTTCATATAGAAGGTATGCTTAGCCCAACCCGTACCCATCTGGTAGTGGTACTCGCCCTTGGGATTAAAGAGACCCACAAGGCGCAAGATGGGGTTGATAATACCCAAGCAGAGCACCTCGACAAGGCGAATAAGCGCATGGCGCAACCAACGACACTCGACATATATTGTCGGGTATTGCAGGTTCATATATGTTACGCGGGCAGCGCGTGCCGCGATATAGTTGGTCTTCTCGATGCAGAAGATATCGATAAACTGACCCTTGAAGTTAAGGTACTTATAACGACCACCGAGGATGCGCACCTCGCCATCGCGCTTACGGAACTTACCAAAGGTATTGACATACTCGATATCGCTACGCATCGACTGGTAGACATACTCGTCGCTCTGCATCTTGTGGAGCACACGCTCCAAACGGCGATAGTCCTTTTTGAGCATCACGATATCGATATCGTCGTCCCACGGGATAAAGCCCTTGTGGCGGGCAGCACCGAGCAGCGTGCCAGAGCTTAGCCACCACTGGATATTGTTCTCCTCGCAGATTTTAGCTAAGTCGAGAAGTATCTCGACAAGTTCTTGTTGGGTTGAGCGTAGTTTCGAGCCTTCGGGGCTGTAACGAGCCCTAAGCTCCTCTTGTACAATCATATAGGGTTAGTCTTCATTAGGGTTCTTCTTCGAATATATCTCCTCGATATATTGGGGGCAGTGTATCGCATCACGAATCTGCTCGTCGATGGGCAACTTGCGCCAATCACCATAGACGGTCCTTAGGTAGGCATCGGTATCCTTGGGTGCTGGATACTCCTTGCCCTCGAACTTCGCCTTCGCCAACGGGAAGGTGTAGCGGGCAAAGAAGCGGTGACGACCCCAGCCCGAGCCCAAGACATAGTGGTACTCCTTACGAGGGTTGATAAGACCCACAAGGCGCAAAATCGGCACTATAATACCAAGACAGAGCAGGTTGATGATAAAAATCAAGGGGCGGCGCAACCACTTACAGCGGATATACGATGTCAGATGCTGAAGGTTGTTGTAGATGATGCTCGATGCTCGCGCTGCAAAGTAGCTTGTGCGCTCAATAGCAAAGATATCGATAAACTGGCCCTTGTACTTATAGTAGTGGCTACGGCGGTGCCCCTCGTCGACTTCGCCCTGACGACGACGGAACTTCGAGAAGAGGTAGACATAGTCGATGTCGGTCGACATCGAGTGGTAGACATAATCTTTAAGCTCGTTCTTGCGCATCAACCTATCGAAACGCTTGAAATCCTTGCGAAGCATCACGATGTCGATATCGTCGTCCCACGGAATAAAGCCCTCGTGGCGAGCAGCGCCAAGAAGCGTACCAGAGCTTAGCCACCACTGGATATTATTCTCCTCACAAATCTTTGCCACCTCGTCCAACAACTCCAACAACTCCAACTGGTTACGGCGCAGAGCCGAGCCTTCGGGGTTGTAACGCTCTCTAAGAGCCTCGTTGTTGAAGTCGAATATTGGCATAACAATAGTAAATTTAGGCAAATTTATAAAATTTTTCTCACAAAAAGAACAATCCACCCCCTTTTTCTCATCTTCACACTATGACTTTTTATACTCTACGAAGCCAACTGCCTATTTAGTGGATTTTTACACCAAATTTCTATATTCATAAAACAATGTTTTTCAACCAATTAAAAAGCCAAAATCGAAAAAATCATCGTTTATATTATGGAATTATAGAAAAAATTACTATCTTTGAACTATAAATGAGAAGAAACCTAATGGAACAAACTAAAACCCCAAGAGATCACTCCCTTGTTTTAAAGGCATTTAGAGTCTATTTGCAATATGTAAATTCGGGCCTTTATTTCCGCAAGGAGCATATCATCGGTTTGGAGAATGTACCCGTCGACGGCACCCCCTGCGTGGTTGTATCTAACCACCAGAACTGCCTGAACGACCCCCTCTGTGTCTGCTTGAAGCTCACCGACCGCCGCATGAACTTTATCGCGCGTGCTAATGTCTTCAAAAATCCTGTGTTCAACAAGGCGTTGCGCGCAATGGGCCTATTGCCCGCCTACCGTATGAGCCACGAGGGATTCTCGGCCATCAACAAGAATCGCTCGACAATGGACGCTGCGGGTCATGCACTTACCGACGGTGAGACGCTGATGCTCTACCCCGAGGCCGACCACCAAGATAAGCGCTGGTTGGGCACCTTCAAGCTCGGCTACCTGCGCATTGCGTTCGAGGCTGCCGAGAAGATGAACTTCGAGCAGGATGTGATGATTCTCCCCTCGTGCAACCACTATTCCAACTACTTCCACGCGCGCACCGATATGCTTATCAAGTTCGACCGCCCCGTATCGCTCAAACCCTACTATGAGCGTTACAAGGAGTCGCCCCGCGAGGTGATGGTCGAGGTTAATGAGCTTATCCGCAGCAAGATACAGGCGCTTATGCTCCATGTTGATGACTTGGAGCACTACGACCAGATAGACTTCCTTCGCGAGACGGAGTATGGTCGTCTGTATGCACGCCGAAATGGCTTCAAGCCCAACTATCTACCCTCGCGCCTACTCTCCGACCAGCAGTTTGTCGATAAGATGCAGTGCGCAACAGCCGAGCGCCCCGAGGAGATGGAGCGCATCTACGACGATGTTAAGGAGTATGCCTTGGGTATCAAGCACCTCGGTATTCGCGACTGGCTATTTAAGCACAACCCAGGTATCGAGGCTGCAATCTTGCGTGGCTTGGGTCTTATTGTACTACTGCCACTATTCATCGTATCGATAATTCCGACCTGTCTGATGTTTATTATCCCTGAGCTCTTTATCCGCAAACTTATCAAGGATAATATGTTCATTAGCTCGTTCAATATTGGCGTTAGTGCCTTTATCTCGGTGCCTATCTGCCTTATTATCCCCGTTGTTTTGTTGTGGGTATTCGCAGGTTTCTGGTGGGCATTGGGCTACTTCTTGGCCTTCCCCGCAATGTTTATCTTAGCGTGGAACTATATGCGACTATTCCTCAAATTCGTAGGCTCGTGCCGTTTCGTTTGGCCTAAGAACAAGAGTCGCATCAAGACTCTACGCGAGCTTCGCACATCAATCTACGAACGCCTTGATGCTATCTTAAAATAACCATGGCAGGTTTTCGTGCAGTAATCATAGGGGCTACCTCGGGCATTGGCCGTGAGGTAGCTCGCTCTTTAGCCCAGAGGGGCGTGGTGCTCGGCATTGCGGGTCGTCGTGCAGAGCGTCTCGAAGAGCTTGTGGCAGAGTTTGGCTCGGAGCGCATCTTCACCGCCGTGATGGATGTGCGCGAGGAGAGCGCCACCGAGGCCCTCGACACCCTTATCCGCAAGGTTGGTGCGCCCAACCTGCTCCTCTACGCCTCGGGCATAGGCAAGCAAAATCCAGAACTAAACGAGGAGATAGAGTGCCAGACGGTTTTGACCAACTCGCTCGGCATGGTGCGCATCGTAGACCACTTTCTAAACTATGTTAAGCGCGAGCCACGCTACAACGCTAAGCATAAGGCACATATCGCCGTTATTACATCGGTAGCTGGCACTATGGGCATGGGTTCGGCACCCGCCTACTCGGCAACAAAGAGCATGCAGAGTAACTATCTGGTGGCTCTCGCACAACACGCCCGCATGGAGCGCATGCCCGCAATATTTAGCGATATACGCCCAGGCTTCGTAGCCACCGAAATCCTCAACCCCGAGAAGCGCTACCCCATGCTTATCTCGGTAGAGAGGGCGGCAGAGCATATCCGTCGAGGGCTACGCCACCGCCGTCGCATCATCACCTTCGACTGGCGATTTAAGCTACTCACGCTATTTTGGAGGCTTATTCCACGATGCCTCTGGGAGCGAATAACATTTGTGCGCAACTAATAGTAAAGGCGAGGTTCGCACCTCGCCTTTACTATAGATTATCGACATCTAATCTCCAACAAACTAATCTCGCCCAAGCGCTCTATCTCGAACGACGAAGGGCCTGCCATATCGAACGACGCCCTATGCGAGCCATCGTCTGAGTAGTCGTGCGAAATGCCCTCGCTATACCTCTCCTGAGAGCCATCACCCCAGTCGATAGTGCCACGAACATCGTCGCCATACCAAATGGGAGAGCTTAGCGATGCCCCGCTATGGACAACCTTTAGATAGATACGCTCTGGCGACTTGGCCTGATAGATAGTAACCGTAAGGCTCTTATCGCCAGCCTTAATCTCTACCTTAGCAACACGGGATTCGAAAGAGATATTCTCCTCGATATGTAGCTTAACACGGCTCTTCTTGCCCGAGTCGACAGCCACAATCGCAACCCACTCAGCATCAACATCGACAGAGAGCTCGGCATTGCTCTCGACAACAATCTCAGCATCCTGTTCCTCGAAACCGAGATGTATCTCGTTCTGCTCCACCGAGATTGTAGGCTCAACGACATCTCTATTACGACAGCCGACCAGAGCCAAAAGCGAAACAATAATAAAAAGGTATCTTCTCATTTTTACATCTCGTTAAGTGAAAACATAACAATCTTAGCCTCACCATCCTCACGCTCGAAATATAGCGTATAGGTAGTACCCTGCTTTAGGTAGCTTGTATCGATAATCATACGACCCTTGGCATGCTCAACACCACTCTCGATAGACTCACCCAAGAGGTGTAGCTCAGCCTCAACATTATCGTCAAAAGCGACAGTGATAATACCCGACTTCTTATCATATCGTAGCGATGTGGTATCGCCAATCGAGGGATACTTCAACACTACCTCCCAACGAGTGCCATCAACGGCAGACATCATCCAGAACCACTTATCGCTACTCTTGCTACGATAGAAGACACGAAGTCTATCGCCCGATGCGATATCCTCCTTGACCTTAGCCACAATATCGATAATCGAAGTGGCATAGCCCGCAGGAAGCGAGAAGCTGATAGCATCGCTTGCCCACGACTTAAACTCTCCGTTAATATCGCAAACACCCAAGCGCACCTCACCCTCGAAGTCCAAAACCGAGAGATTGGCAATAGAAACACCATCAACAAAGAACTCCTCGTCGCTGAAAAACTCCGTTGCCGAAGTCGAGATGCCTGGTGCAGAGAGGTATAGCCAGTTATCGATTTCGCCATCACGCAAGGGGTGAAGACCCAAGAACGCCCAATGTGTAGAGTCGAAGACATAGCTATCCAAGACGAGGCTACCAAGCTCAAAGAAGCCATCACCAACGCCACCCCAGCCCCAATTGACATGGAAGTAGTCGCTATCATCGACACCATCGAGCACAAAGGCATGGCCGAAATTCTCCTTCGTATAAGCGCTATAAAAGACGGGGCGATTAGCCTCTATCTCCGAGCGCATAAGGTCGTTCCAACTCTCCTCGGTATAGTAATCACGCATGGCATAGTGGCACGAAGGGCTATATCCGTAGTTCTCGTACATAGCCACAGCATCGGGAAGAGCACCCGTAGCCTCGGCAGCATAGTCGGCCTTGAACGAGTGGCCAAGGTCGGCCATAAGCATAGCCACAGCATTACCCTGAGCATCGTTATATCTACCCTCGGCATACTCGTCGAGCATCGAGCCCCACTCATAGTCGTGGTTTAGGTCACGCGCCGAGACCTCAAAGCCCTTAGTAAGCGTGGTATATGCCTCGGTTATGCCTTGTGCCCTCTCGGGCCAGCGATAGTAGTGCATAATCTCGGCCATCGCCGTCTGCGTACATCCCGTGAGGCTCAGCTGACTGCCGTCCTTGGGACAGTAGCGATTGTAGGGCTCAGCCTGACTCCAACGCGCAGTATTCAGACGAATACTCTCGGTGGCAACAGAGGGCTTAGCCCACAGTTCAGCTGTCGACGCATCGGGTGAGATATTTCTTAGACGCATATACCTCACCGCACTATCCACATAGCCGAACCAACCCTTCAAGGCGGGATGCATAGAGTCTACATCGGGTGCTGGATAGTCGAACGAGTAGGCCAAGATGGGCGCTAATACATCATCGCCAGCAACGACGACAAAGCCACGACCCGACTCCGCAGCTACGACATAGTACGACGGAGGGTTGTTACCCGAGCGCGTTGTAGCAAGGCTACTGCTATCCCAAGCAACATATAGTTCGCCACCTCGCGTAGCATCGTCAAACACCTCGGAGGCTATGCTCAACGCAGTAGCCGATGTAATCTCATCGGCCACCACCCTACCGATAGATATAACGGCAAGGAGTGCTAAAAGCAAAAATTTTCTCATATAACTTATAAAAAAGGGGTAACTTCTGTTGCGAAATTACCCCATCATCATTCCGAAAAAAATGCTCTACAAGAAGGGGATAACCTCCTCAGAACGAGTGGTATTTACCTCGGTGATAATCTCCTCGGGAATAGCGCACTTCTCGTAAACACTCGTTACATCGACGCTATCCACAAGCGTAAGAGTGTTATCCGTCTTGGCAAACTTATACTCCGAAGCCCACTTCGAGCCATCGGCATAGGTACCCTTCAAGGTATCACCCTTAATGGTGTAGGTGCCTGTGAAGAGCTCGTAGTCCAACGACCACACCTGCTGATAGATAGCAAACGAGCCATCGGCAGCAAAGCTGATATATACATGGAACTCAGGTGTCTCCTCATTCCAGCTCATAAGCGACCACTCGCCAACAACAGCATCCTTATCGCCCTTGTTGTTATCCTTATTCTTGCACGCTGTCATCAACACAAGCGAGAGAGCGACAAGCGACAATATCTTCAAATATTTCATATCTCAATACTATTTAGCGTTATACTTCACTTGATTACAACCAGCCACCAGGATTGAGGGGTGAGCCTGTGCCATCGTCGGTCTTAACACCGGGGCGCACGACAAAAGCAAACTCCTGCTCAGCCTCCATACCGCCAGTAATCTGGCCACCACCCACGGTATTGCCACCAGCAACATACTTCAATGTTACGAGTGCCGAGCCAGACTTGGTACATGTGATAACAAGCTTGCTACCCATGAAGCGGTAGTCGGTGATGCCAAGCTTCTCCACAACATCGGCAGGAATCTCCGTCTCAAGCATCTTGACCTGAAGACCACCATTGCCAATATGGTTGTTGATATCGATGATAGCCTGCTCACCCAAAGGCAAGGGGATACATGTTGTGCCACGAACAGCCATCAACACGCGGTAAGCATCGATAAGACCAGTACCCATCTTGTTGTTGTAGTTCTTAAGGTTCATGGTGCCACCATCGAAGTTTGCCTTAGAGCCATCGAAGCTGAGGCCTGTTGCCGAAGATACGATGATATCCTTAAGCTCAGGCAAGGTGAGCACGATGCCATTGTCCGCCGCATAAGAGATTGCCAAAGCCGCAATACCCGATACATGGGGACATGCCATAGAGGTACCCTGCATAAAGCCATACTTATCGCCAGGGATTGTCGAAGCAACACAACCGCTCTCTACAGCCGAGCCACTGCGACGGAAGAGCTCGCCACCAGGAGCTGTAACATTACAGCCACGGTCGTAGCAAGTGTAGTAGGTAGGATTGCCATCGGGGCCGATAGACGATACTGCGATAAGCTTGTTGTAAGCAGCGGGATAGCCTGCAACAGCCTTGCCATCGTTACCCGCAGCGAAGATGATGATACCGCCCTCGAGGTTGGGGTGGTTCTGCTTCTGCATAAAGTACTCGAAAGCCTTCCACTCAACGCCTGTTGAGCCGCTCTCGAACATATTGTCGTTGGCAATCTGACCTGAGCCAAAGCCCCAAGAGTTCTGCAAAACGCAAGCACCACGGTCGGCAGCATACTCAACAGCAGCAGCGGTAGCGCTCACGCCCGCCGCATTACCACCAGAGATAATCTGGCAAGAGATAAGGCGAACACCATCACCATTGCCCGAGCCACCAGCAACACCAGCAACGCCGATGCCATTGTTGTTCACCGCAGCTACGGTACCTGCAACATGAGTACCATGGCCACCATCGCCATTACGAGTCCATGTTACACGGCCATTATCCACGAAGTTGTAGCCATAGATATCATCTACATAGCCATTGCCATCGTCGTCGATGCCCTCCGAACCATTAAGCTCTGCCTCGTTAGCAAGCATATTGGGCTGAAGGTCTTTGTGGGTATAGCATACACCCTCGTCAACAACTGCTACAACAACATCGGGACGACCTGTGGTAAGCTCCCATGCCGAGAAGAGGTTGATGTCAGCACCAGCCTTAGCCTCGGGGAAGTCCACGGTGCCATCGTTGTTGTAGTGCCACTGCTTCGAAAGCAAGGTATCGTCAAAGGGCAGACCCTCGGCACGAGTAGCAGCCACCATCGAGGGGTCAATCTCCGATACCAAGGTATTGGGACGAACAACCTTGGTTGAGAACTGCACACTCTTAACATCCTCGCACTTAGCAAGACGCTCAGCAACCTTATCGAGGTCGGCAGTAGCGGGGAAATAGACCGTAAACCAACGGTGCATGCCGAGCTCACGCTTAAGCTCAGCATTAACCTTGAGGTTGAAGACAGGCTTAACATCTGTTGCGCCTACCTCCGATGCAAAGGCGTCGATAGAGGTAACACCCGAACGAGTAGCCATATCGGCCTGAATAAGCTGCTCGGCAGTAGCCTCATCAACATGAATAATCAACTCGCCAGCCACAGCATTCGACGATGTGTTGATCAACTTCTTGGCGATAGTCGCCTCTGACGACATCTGACCACCCTCATCAACGGTATCGGTAGCACACGCCACAAAACCGATTGCCATCAATGCAAGAAGAAAAAGTTTTGTCTTGTTCATAAGTTATAGTTAATAAGTTTTAATATTCAATAAGTGATGCTTAATTCACAATCTCTCAAGATGCAAATATAGCGAAAAATTTCGGGAATAGAAATAAATAGGGGAAAACTATACAAAAAAATGAGAAATGAGAAATGAGAGGCGCAGTCGGATAGGGAATTTAGGGAATTTAGAGAATTTAGGGATAGCGCTACCAACATTTATCCTTAAGCTCCCTACATTCCTTAAATTCATTAAACTCCCTAATAAACTACCTTTCGACCTGCACTACCCTAATTTCTTGTCAGAAGGGGTCTAATTTGGTCTCGACACGAAGAAGCCCGGATGGGACATACTTGATGTATTTCCCATTCGGGCTTCTGACTGAGAGGCCGAAGTAGACCCCTTATCACAAGAAATTTACAAGAAGGGAACCACCGCCTCCTCAGCACGAGTGCCCAACGCCTCATCCTTAATATCCTGAGGAATTGTGCAAGCCTCGTAGACAAAGGTCATGGGGTGCTCATCGGTGCTCTTGAGGGTCATGGTCTTGCCATCATCGGTGATACCACCCGTGTAGTCGCACTTCCAGTCGCCACCATCGAAGTAGCTACCCGAAAGAGTGTTGCCACTAACCTCGTACTCACCCTCGAAGAACTTATAGTCGATGGTATAAACCTGCTGATAGATAGCGAACATACCTGACGAGAAGCTCATATAGACGCTGAAATCTGCGTTAGTGCCATTCACCGACACAAGCTTCCACTCCTGCTCAATCTTATCGAAACCACCAACCTGAGGCTCACCACCAGGACCTGGCTTCTTACCGCATGCTGTCATTGCCAAAGCAATCAATGCTACTAGCGACCAAATCTTCAAACTTTTCATATCTCGAACATATTATTTCGTTAGACAATTATTACATCCAGCCACCGTTGTCGTTAGCATCGCGAGCGACGATAACAATCTCCTTCTCCATAAGCTTACCGCCTGTGGTGTTACCGCTACCTACGGCATTGCCACCAGCGATATATCTGTATTTGATAACACCGATACCAGAGTTCTTGCAGGTGAAGTATACCTTGCCACCGAACAAGTCAAACTTATCGATGCCGAGACGGTTCTTAGTCTCCTCGTCCATATCGAAGTCGAAGCCCTTGACGGTTGAGATGTCGCCGTTACCGATTATCTTGTTGGTATTAAGCTCAAACTCCTGGCCTACAACCACGGGGATACAGATAGTACCACGAACATTCATAATAGCCATCAAAGCGTCGAGCTTACCGGTACCCATACCACCCTTGTAGCCACTGAGCTGCATGAAATAGCCAGCGCTGTCGCCATAAGACTTTGAGCCAGTGAGCTTAGAGTCGATTTCGCGCACCGACGAGGTGATAATGTCGTAGAGCTCTGTGTTGGTGAGTGTAATGCCATTATCGAGGGCATACGACACTGCGAGAGCTGCAATACCCGAAACATGGGGGCAAGCCATAGATGTACCCTGCATATAGCCGTAGTCTGAGCCATACTCGCTGCCAGTAACACCATTGTAGGTCTCAGCAGGCACTGTCGAGAGCACACAACCCTCCCAGTCATACCTATTACTGCTATTAACCCAGATATCGCCACCAGGAGCTGCTACATTACAGCCAAGGTTGTAGTTGGTGTAGGTTGTAGGAAGACCGTCGGGAGCGTAGGCTGTAACGGCAATAAACTCGTTGTAACCGCCAGGATAGTCGGCATAAGGAGTAGTCGCGTTACCCGCTGCGAAGATAGCAACATTACCCTTCATTGCCGAGCAACCGCTTGTATTCACGAAGTAACGCAATGCATCAAGCTCAACACTCATGTTACTCTCGTAAATAAGGTCAGTCCACTGAGTAGTAGAGCTGTAACCCCAAGAGTTCTGGAGGATACAAGCGCCATTATCCGCCGCATACTCAATACCTCTTGCAGACTGATATTTGTTACAATTATCCTTACCATCGAAAATCTGGACAGACATAATGCGTACGCCATTGCCGCTACCATCGCCACCTGCTACGCCAGCTACGCCGATGCCATTATTGGTAACAGCAGCTACGGTACCTGCAACATGGGTACCGTGGCCAGCATCACCATCATAGACAGTCTCGCCTTTAACAGTAACCCAAGCCTCGACATCCCAAGAGATATCGCCATTGTCGTCGATACAGTTGTAGCCATAGATATCGTCAACGACGCCATTGTTGTCGTCGTCGACACCCTCTGCACCATTCTTCTCGGCCTCGTTAACCCACATATTAGCCTCCAAGTCGGGGTGGTTGTACTTGACACCCTCGTCAACAACAGCAACTACGACATCGCGATTACCGGTATTGTACTTCCATGCTGCAAAGGCGTTGATATCATCACCCTTCTTTGCAGTCGGGTAGATAGACTTGTAACCCTGGTTGTCGTAGTGCCACTGAAGCTCGAGCATAGGGTCGTTGAAGGGCATCTCGCCGGCACGAGTAGACGCAACCTCGGGAGCAGGAACAGCCTGAACCTTGGGACGAGCCATAGGCACAGCAAACTCGATGCGTGATACCTCGCGAATCTCGGCGAACTTCTCGGCAACAACATCGAGCTCTGCCTCCTCGTTGAACTTAACGACGAACCAACGATGCAAGTTCATCTCGCGCTTCTTGTCGGCGTTGATTTTAAGGTTAAATACTGGCTCGATAGACTCTACGCCATACTCGACAGCCAAAGCATCAAGAGAATCGATACCTGAACGAGTTGCAGAGTCGGCCTGAGCCCACAAATCTGCAGTCTCGGCGTTGACGAACAAGATAAGCTCGCCAGCAACGGCACCATCCGAGGTGTTCATAATTTTCTTGGCAACGCTCTGCTCAGGCTGAACAGCGGGCTCCGATGTGATATCCTTCACACACGACGAAGCGAAGAGAGCCACCAAGGCAAACAATAAAATTCTACCCTTATTCATAGTTTTTAAAAAATTAAAATTATTCGTACTTTCTCAAGATGCAAATATAACGAAAATTTTCGGTAAAGAAAATATTTAAGTAAAAAGTGCAAAAAAAGTTGCATATATGCAGAGAGCAATGAGAGTTGTTAGTTGTTAGTTTTTAGTTATTAGAATACTTCGACTGAAAAAACATTTTAACCCATCGTAACTCATTTTAACCCATTAGAAATGAGAGTTCTTAGTTTTTAGTTGTTAGTTTTTAGAACTTCCACTAAAAAAACATTTTAACCCATTAGAAATGAGAGTTCTTAGTTTTTAGTTGTTAGTTTTTAGAACTTCCACTAAAAAAACATTTTAACCCATTAGAAATGAGAGTTGTTA
>JAFTVX010000016.1 GCA_017465575.1 Alistipes sp.
GGAGGTGGCTTTGGTGGCGGCTTTGGTGGCGGTAGCTTCGGCGGCGGCGGTGGCGGCTCACGATGGTAGAGGATGCTTACTCCAAGCGCAACTCTAACAACTAACAACTAATAACTAAAAACTTAATATCAAACAACTATGAAAAAAAGCACACTTATTATTTTGGCGGTTGTTGCCGTAGTCGTTGTATGGGCTATCGGTGGCTATAATGGTCTTGTGTCGGCTGACGAGAAGGTATCGGAGCAGTGGGCAAATGTTGAGACAACATATCAGCGCCGTGCCGACCTTATCCCCAACTTGGTGAACACCGTGAAGGGTTATGCTTCGCACGAGCAGGAGACATTGCAGGCTGTTACCGATGCACGCACCCGCGCTACATCTATCACCATCGACCCCTCGACCGCTACAGCCGAGGATATGGAGCGCTATATGGCGGCACAGCAGGAGGTAGGCTCAGCTCTCGGTCGTCTTATCGCCGTGTCGGAGTCGTACCCCGAGTTGAAGGCTAACCAGAACTTCTTGGAGCTTCAGTCGCAGTTGGAGGGTACCGAGAACCGCATCTCTACCGAGCGCAAGCGCTACAACGAGCTTGTCAAGGAGTTCAATGTTAAGTGCCGTCGCTTCCCTATGAACCTCCTCGCTGGCATCTTCGGCTTCGACCTCAAGACAATGTTTGAGGCTCAGGATGGCGCAGAGAACGCCCCCGTGGTAGAGTTCTAAACAACCGACTGACAACGCATGAGACCACCTTTCGGGGTGGTCTTTTTGCATTAATGAGCAATGAGAAATTAGAAATTAGAAATGAGAAATTAGCAATAGTTGCAGGCGTTCCGCCTGCTAAAAAAGATTGCTCATTGCTAATTCCTCATTGCTCATTGCTCATTAAAAAAGGAAGATTGCTCTTTGCTCATTGATATTTTTTTCTTATATTTGCGTGAATAAATATACATCTATGAAGAGCATCGTAAGAAATATCCTCGCTGTGGCAGTTGTGGGCTACCTTATGTCGTTGGGTACAGCCACTGCACAGGAGCGCACAACACGCGAAGAGTATGTCGTAAAGTGGCGACACCTCGCTATCGACAATATGGAGGTCTATGGCATTCCCGCAAGTATCACTATGGCGCAAGCATTGCTTGAGTCGAATGCTGGCAACAGCCACCTATCACGCACCTCGAACAACCACTTCGGCATAAAGTGCAAGTCCTCGTGGACAGGCGACAAGGTATACCACGACGACGATGCCAAGGGCGAGTGCTTCCGTGCCTACCCCACAATCGCCGAGTCGTACACCGACCACGCCGAGTTCCTCAACTCTAATAAGCGCTACGAGTCGCTCTTCGCCTACGACACCGACGACTACCGCAGTTGGGCAAAGGGCTTGAAGGCTGCGGGCTATGCCACAGCCCCCGACTATGCCGAGCGCCTTATCAAGCTTATCGAGGATGAGCACCTCTACTTGCTCGACCAGAAGGACGGCATAAAGCTCTACGACGACTATATCGCCTCGAAGTTGGGCATCGTACCTACCCCCTCAGTCCCCACCGAGGAGCCTTCGGAGGGGCCTACCGAGCCTAAGCGCGACAACGACACCCACCGCTACGGCGAGGGCACAGCCTACGCCGACAATGGCATCGACCCCAACAACTTCCGCGTGACAATAAATGCCCACCACGGCTACAATGTCTACCGCACCAATGGCTCGCACTACATCGTGGCAAAGGCTGGCGACAGCTACGAGGCGTTGGCAAAGCTCTTCGAACTCTCGACATCTACGCTCCGTCGCTACAACGATGTATCGTCGGGCGCACAACTCTCCGAGGGTGATGTTGTCTACATCGAGCGCAAGGCATCACGCTGGAAGGGCGAGGCTGCATTCCACACCGCAAAGCGTGGCGAGACGATGCACTATCTCTCGCAGACCTACGGCGTACGCCTCGACCAGCTATCGAAGCTCAACCGCATACGCACCTCCGACCCCTTGGCGGATGGTCAGACAATCAAACTACGATAACAACCTAACAACCATATAGTTATGAGCAGCGCATTACGCACCAAGATACTTGACGCCATAGTCAAGAAGTCGACCCTCAAACAGCAGATTTTCGACAACACCTTCTCGACCTTCAACGACCTGAAGGAGACACTCTTTGAGATGGCATCGGAGATTGACGACGAGCTCGATGGCAAGCTCGACCGCCGTGTACGCATCGAGTACCGCGACCGTGGTAAGTTCGAGGCGCAGTTGCAGGTGGCAAGCGACATCCTCATCTTCCAGATGCACACCGATGTCTTTGAGTTCGACTCCAACCATATCATCTGGCAGAATGGCTATGTTCAGACCGACCGCGACAACAGCTACACGGGCGTTATCAACATTTACAACTTCCTCTCGGACTCTATGAAGTACAACCGCAATGCCGACGAGGGCTACCTCATTGGTCGCATCTTCATCAACCGCGAGAAGTGCTTCTGGGTCGAGGGCAAGCGCCAAACCTTGGTACGCCCTATGGCATTTGGCTCGCGCAAGATTGACCGCGAGGCGTTGGTGGCAATCATCGAGACTGCTATTCACTACTCGCTCAACTTCGACCTTCTGATGCCTCCCTACGAGGAGAATATCCGTGTTACGGTAGACCAGTTCAACTCAAAGCTCGACAACTCGAAGTTCACAACGGGTAAGCGCCTAAGCTACGACTTCTCGATGGACGATATTTAACCGACAACAGCCTAAAACTAATTTACTAATTTATAGAACACACCTTCCAATGAGAAAACTTATCCTAACTCTAACCGCATTTGCAATCGCTGCCTCGGCAATGGCGCAGGTAGGCTATATGCAGATGATCGAGGAGCGTAGCCAGAACGCTCGCTATATTCATCCCGCCTCACTCACACCCGTTGCCGACAGCCACCAGTATATGGAGCTTGATGGCAAGCAGGTGGTGCTCTACGACTACAACCGTGAGTCGGAGGGCGAGGTAGTATTCAAGGCTAAGGGCGTAATTATGTCTTACGACAAGTCGCCCGACGGCACTATGGCAATCTATGAGTTGTGGGACGAGGGCTCACCACGCCGTGAGATTTACCGCCACTCGTTCACCTCGGACTACTACATCGCTTGCCCCGATGGCTCGACAATCAAGATTGACGATGTACGCGACATCTCGTTCTCGCCCGACTCGAAGTTCCTCGCTATGGGCTACAACAACGATATCTTCGTCTACGACCTTTTGACCAACGAGATTTACAACATCACCGACGATGGCGAGTGGAACCATATCATCAACGGCACCACCGACTGGGTCTACGAGGAGGAGTACGGCTTTACGAAGGCCTACGCTTTCTCGCCCGATGGTCGCGAGATTGCCTATCTAAAGTTCGACGAGAGCCGTGTCAAGGAGTTCGAGATGATGCGTTTCGATGGCACGCTCTACAACGAGGCATACAAGTTCAAGTACCCCAAGGCTGGCGAGGATAACTCCGTTGTTACGCTCCACATCTACAACCTCTACACTCAAGAGACCCGCCAGGTAGACACCGGCGAGGAGACCGACCAGTATATTCCTCGCATCGGCTACACCCCCGCTGGCGAGTTGTTCTTCTACCGTGTCAACCGCCTTCAGAACCACTTCGAGGTTGTCTTGGTTGACAACGATGGCAACCAGCGTGTAATCTACGACGAGCAGGACAACCGCTATGTCGAGCGCCCATCTGACGCCACTATCACCTTTATCGATGGCGAGCGCTTCATCGTGCGTGAGGAGACCACCACAGGCTGGTTCCACCTCTACCTGCACTCTACAAAGGAGGGTCGCCTCAACGCTATCACCTCGGGTGAGTGGGAGGTAACACAGCTTGTCGGTCTCTCGGCAAACAACAAGACCGTATACTATATGTCTACCGAGCAGTCACCCGAGGAGCGCCACCTCTATGCTATCGACCTTTCGGGCGAGAAGAAGGAGTGCTTGCTCTCGAAGCCTGGCTACTGGCGTGTATACCCCTCGGCAGATATGAAGTACTTCGCTGCCGAGCACTCGGCAACCAACTGCTACCCCACGGCTGCTGTCTACAACGCCAAGGGCAAGGAGGTACGCTCGTTGATGCTCGAGAAGCCCACCGCTGGCGAGCCCAAGTATCAGCGTAACTACTACTCGTTCGTCACGGAGCGTGGCGATGAGTTGCGCTACTACCTCATCTATCCCGAGAAGTTCAATGCCGACAAGGAGTACCCCGTGCTTATCACCCAGTACTCGGGCCCTGGCTCACAGCAGATCGAGAACCGCTACACAACAGACTGGGAGGAGACTATGGCACGCAACGGCTATATCGTGGCTTGCTGCGATGCTCGTGGTACAGGCTACCGTGGCGAGGCATTCAAGAAGGTGACCTACGGCAACCTCGGCTACAACGAGGTAGAGGACCAGATATCGTTTGCTCGTCACCTATCAAAGCAGACCTTCATCGACCGCTCACGCATCGGCATCTACGGCTGGTCGTATGGTGGCTTTATGGCTCTTGGCTGCGCCTTGAAGGGTGATGGACTATTTAAGATGGCAATCGCCGTAGCCCCCGTAACTTCGTGGCGCTACTACGACTCTATCTACACCGAGATTTACAACGGTCTGCCTCAGGATAACCCCGCAGGCTACGACAACAACTCGCCTATCAACTTTGCCGACCGTCTCTCGAGCAACACCCGCTTGCTCATCATCCACGGCACGGCAGATGACAATGTACACTTCCAGAACACCATCGAGATGTGCCGAGCGCTCAACCGTGCGGGCAAGCAGTACGATATGATGGTCTACCCCGACCAGAACCACTCGATGCGCCCCAACGATATGATCAACATCCGCCAAAAGATGGTTGATTACTGCTTGGAGAATCTATAAAAGAGTTATTAGATAGAACAAAGGCTAACCCAAAAGGTTAGCCTTTGTTAGTTTTAGACCTTAGGACGATAAGATTTTTTCTTATCGTCTTACTTGTCTTATCGTCTTAAAATCTCTCTACTTTCTGTCGTAAGTAAGGAACGCAAAGGGATACTCATACTCCTCGCCACGGTCGTGATGCTCTTCGGCAACTAATTTCCACTTCGAGAAGTCAATCTCGGGGAACGAGGTGTCGCCCTCGTAGTCGTGCATCACGCGCGTGATATACATACGGTCGGCAACACTGAGTGCCTCGCGGTAGATTTGCGCACCGCCAATGATGAACACCTCCTCGTCGCCATCTGCCATACGGATAGCCTCCTCCAACGAGTGAGCAGTGAGCGCACCCTCAAACTCGATATCCTGGCGTGTGATTACAATATTTGTGCGCTTGGGCAGGGGTCGTGAGCCAAGCGACTCAAAGGTCTTGCGACCCATCACAACGGCATGTCCCGATGTCGTGGTGCGGAAGAAGCGCATATCCTCCTTGATATGCCACAAGAGGGCATTTTTATCTCCGATAGTGCCATTCTGTGCGATGGCGACAATAATGCTTACCATAGTTTAGAAAGATAAGGGTGCTTTAATTGCTGGGTGGGGGTCGTAGCCCTCCAACTCGAAGTCGTCGTAGGTGTAGTCGAAGATGCTCGCTACGCCATCGCGAAGGTGCATCTTAGGTAGCGTGCGTGGCTCACGCGAGTGCTGCTCTGCCGCCTGCTCCAAGTGGTTAAGATAGAGGTGAGCATCGCCCAAGGTGTGAACAAAATCGCCAGGCTGCAAACCGCACTCCTTGGCAATCATCATCGTAAGCAGGGCATACGATGCGATATTAAACGGAACACCGAGGAAGGTATCTGCCGAGCGCTGATAGAGCTGACACGAGAGTTTGCCATCGGCCACGAAGAATTGGAACATTGTGTGGCACGGAGGCAGAGCCATAGAGCCAACATCTGCCACATTCCACGCCGAGACGATGATACGGCGTGACGATGGGTTCTTCTTAATGGTGTCGATAACGCCCTGAATCTGATCGATAGAGCCACCATCGGGCTTGGGCCAGCTACGCCACTGATAGCCATAGACATTATTTAGGTCGCCAAAGCGGTAGCCCTCGATAGGCGACTCTACGCCCGCAGCCGAGAGGAAGGTATCCTTATCCACGGGCAGTACGCCGTGCTTAACACATAGCTCGTTATAGTAGCGGAAGGCATCGCTATCCCAGATATGCACCCCATTATCCACCAAATACTTGATGTTGGTGTCGCCCTTCAAGAACCACAACAACTCATGTATTACGCCCTTCAAAAAGACTCGCTTTGTCGTCAAGAGAGGAAAGCCATCGGCGAGGTTAAAGCGCATCTGGTAGCCAAAGATACCCTTGGTGCCTGTGCCTGTGCGGTCATCACGCACAACGCCCTCACGGCATATCTTATCGAGTAGTTCAAGATACTGTTTCATCTATTGCGAAAGTTTTAAGTTTCAGGTTGTTATCGCTGTCCATCACGGCATACACCGCCTCCGAGCCACACCAGTCGCCAAGGAACAAGACCTCGAAACGCTCCTCCTTCGTGTAGTGCGCAAGGTGCATGTGGCCGAAGATATAGTGCTCGACATCGCCATTCTTGGCGTTATGCTCACGGGCATACTCCACCAACGGACGAAGGTTGTCGACGCCCATAAGAGTCTTGTTGTGCGACTTTCGCGACTTACCACTCCACCATAGGCCGAATTTCAGCGCCAAGTCGGGATGAACGAGCCAACTAAAAAGCGTTCGTGCAACACTCGAACGGAAGATGGTGTTCATAAGTTTAAGCATCGGCTGACCCGAGATATTGAGATTGTCGCCATGCGCAAGGTGTAGCTTTATGCCATCAAACTCCTGAACACGGGGCTTACGCACAATCTCCACTCCGCACTCCTCCTCAAGGTAGTCGTAGCACCACATATCGTGGTTGCCCGTAAAGAGCACCACCCTAACGCCACGAGCGCTAAGCTCAGCCAAGCGAGCCAAGACGCGCGTAAAGCCACGAGGCACCACCCTACGATACTCAAACCAGAAGTCGAAGATATCGCCCATAAGGTATAGTTCCGTAGCATCACTCGCAACCATATCGAGCCAACGGCAGAAGGCATCTTCTACCCTCCGCCTCTCAGCCTTCGACCCTGCGCCAAGGTGTATGTCCGATACGAAATATCTCATTAGATATGCTTCTTAATCTCCTCCTCCAACGACGACATTACCAGCGAAGGCACCGACATATTGCCCTCGCGGTCGATAAGAAAGGCCGAGGGAACACCCGCAACATTATAGGTCGAGAATACCTCGGGCGATGTGCCACCATAGACCGAAATCCAAGGCAACTTCTGCTGACGGACAGCCTCAATCCATGTCGAGATATTCGAATCTGCCGACACCTGATATACCTCGAAACCCTTGTCGTGGTAGCGCTCGTAGAGCGACTTAAGTTCGGCATTTACATTGTTCGACACCGAGTCTATGGCCGACCA
Organism: Alistipes sp.; assembly: GCA_017465575.1. GTDB lineage: Bacteria > Bacteroidota > Bacteroidia > Bacteroidales > Rikenellaceae > Alistipes. The sequence goes on from JAFTVX010000016.1 coordinate 7,443, forward strand.
GAAGTAGAGCAACACAACCTTGCCGTCGAGCGACGATAGGCGGTGCGCACGGTTGTAGATATCTTTAAGCTCGATATCGGGGTACGAAATCTCTGCTACATTGCGACTAAGGTCGATGATAGTCTCGTCGGTAGATATCTCCTGCTCCAAGATAGCGATATAGGGCGAGTCGGGATAACGCTCCATAAGACCCTCAACCAAGGCACGACGATGTGCCACGGTGATGCCCATACCCTCCAACTGAGGGATATAGCGCTCGGCAGCCGTATGACGAATGGCGTAGAACGCTGCCAAGCGGTCGCGGTGGGTGCCCACAAAGCGCAACTGCGCCTGCATAGCCTCGCACGCAGCATCGTAGGCACGACGGTGCATACCCTCGCCCGTGTCGATGCCCTCGGCGATGCGTGCCACACGGTCCACGGCAGTAAAATACTCGCGGTTGAACTCCTTGATGAGTGCCGACTCCTCCGAGCCCTCAACCTCGTAGTTAAGGAAGATATCGCCTGCCGACTCCAACTTAATCTCGTCACCGGGTGCTACAACTAAGGTTACGGGGCGACGACCACCCTCGAAAGCAAGGCGGTAGAAGCGGGGCGATGTGCCCTCGTCGATGCCAAACTCAAACTCAAAGCCACCATTATCAGCCAACGCTACACGGTCGATAGTCTCGGGCGAGGTGAAGTTATCGCTAACACGCTCCAAATATACCGTGTCGACACCACTGCCAACAAAGCGACCCGAAATGGTGGTAGCAACACCCTTATCGGTGCTGCATGATGCAAAGGTGGCGGCAAAGGCTACAACCGCCAAAAGAAGTTTCTTCATATTATGTATTGACTTATTTACGATTGTTGTTATGGTAGTGGCGTTGCTTGCCATGGAACTTGCCACGGTTATTGTTGTTGCGGCGAGAGTTGTTACGACCCTTCTGATTACGCTGCTGCGGACGACGATGATAGTCGTGGCGCATAGATTGGAGCAGTGCAGGGTCGAGGCTGATGCCACCCTCCGACATGATGCGCACATCGCGAACAATAGAGCCATTATTGGGGTGCTCGTTGTTGAACTCATAGCTCTTCGAGCGCATAAAGTGCGCTACGCAGAGTGCATCATCCATCGAGAAGCCGCCCGGGCGCGATGCAATCTTGCGCACCATCTGGTGGGCATACTTGCCATAGTGCTTAAAGACGATATGCGACTGGGGATAACGCAACTTTTTGGGCTTCAGCTCCAACTCTTGGCGTGAAGGTTGTGGGTATGGCGAATCGACATCGAGTTGGAAATCCGACATAATGAAGAGATGATCCCAGAGCTTGTGTTTAAAGTCGGCGGTATCGCGCAACAGAGGGTTGAGATTGCCCATCACGGCAATCACAGCCTTGGCCTGGCGTGTACGCTCTGCTCGGTCCTCGATAAGGAGCAGCGAGTCAATCATCTCGTGGATGTGGCGTCCGTACTCTGGCAAATAGAGCTTTCGGCGCGTGTAGTTATAGTTCTTTCTCATACAAGGTTAAAAAATGGATATGTGCCGAATATCACTTTCGGCTCTAATCGATGTCGGCATCGGCTCAAACTCCTTCGACCACTTGCACAACAAGCTAAAACGCCGCATCTTTCGCAGATATTATGCCGCTTTATGCTACGCATAACAACATTTGATAATGCAAAGTAAATGCAAATTATTCACATAAGCAAACTATGACAAAAATTTTAATCCTCTTTCATCAGCGAAGCATGCGAAATTCGCTTTCGGAACGCCTCCGTTTCGAGAACTTTGCAACAGATGAGGCATCCGACGAGAGCCAAGCACGCGAGATGTGCGAGGCCACGGATTACGATGCTGCGATTGTGGGTAGCGACATTGAGTGCTCGGCGCTCCACCTACCGAAGATTGTCGTGGCGGATAAGCCAGCGTTGGAGAGTGCAGTGATGGCTCTACGCTCGGGTGCTATTGACTACCTATCGATGCCTATCGACATGAATATGCTCCTCGATAGACTGCGCACCCTCACCCCGGACGATGCACAGCAAATAGCGCATCGTTGCCCACGCCACCACACTCGTCGCACGAACTGTGCCACGCAACCTATCATCGGCAAATCCGAGGCCATAGAGCGTGTCAGGCAACTTATTGGTCGTGTAGCGCCGTCGAACGCCCGTGTTTTGGTCTTGGGCGAAAATGGCACAGGCAAGGAGCTTGTAGCACGCTGGCTACACCTCAAAAGCCACCGATGCGATGCTCCGTTTGTCGAGGTAAACTGCGCCGCTATACCCGCCGAACTAATTGAAAGCGAACTCTTTGGCCACGAAAAGGGGTCGTTCACCTCGGCCGTGAAACAGCGCAAAGGAAAGTTTGAGTTGGCCGATGGTGGTACACTCTTTATGGACGAGATTGGCGATATGTCGCTATCGGCACAAGCCAAGGTACTAAGAGCATTGCAAGAGAATAAGATTACGCGCGTAGGTGGCGATAGAGATATACCTGTCGATGTGCGTGTTGTAGCGGCTACGAACAAAGATATTCGCCACGAGATTGCCCTCGGCCACTTTCGTGAAGACCTCTACCACCGCCTTAGCGTTATTGAGATTGATGTGCCACCCCTGCGCGAGAGGCGAAGCGACATCGGCTTGCTTGTCGACCACTTTATCGAGGAGGTATGTTCGCGCCACTCCGTTGCCACCAAGCATATTGACAACGAGGCCGTTGCGATGCTTAGCGATATGCCGTGGACAGGCAACATCCGCGAGCTACACAATGTTGTCGAACGCCTCGTAATCCTTAGCGACGATCGCATCACGGCAAATGCCGTAAGGCTCTATTGCCACGCTTAGAGCACCACTTCGCGGAGTTCATCGATGGTCGTTACCACCTTTGTTGCGCCCGCCTCATAAAGCTCCTCGGCAAAGCGGAAGCCCCACGCCACACCCACCGAGGCGATGCCTGCGCCAGCGGCGGTACGGATGTCGATGCCAGAGTCGCCAACCAAGATAGCACGACTGGTGTCGAAGTCGCCCTTACGCAAGATGTTGAAGATGATTTCGGGGTCGGGTTTTAGGGGTGCACCCTCGCGGTTGCCCTCAACGGCAACAAAGTCGATATCGGCGAAAAACTTCTGTATCAGACGGTCGGTGCCGTGCTGAAACTTATTCGATGCCACAGCCACCGCTACACCCTCTTTGCGAAGGTCGTGCAACAACTGGTGCATACCCTCGTAGGGCACGGTGTGGCGGTCGATGTTGTCGACATAGTAGCGACGAAACTGCGTCACGCAATCATCAACATAGCCCTCATCTTTTGCCAATTCCGAGGGCAACGCCCTCTCTACCAAGCGCTTGATACCTCCACCTACCATCTGTCGGTACTCCGCATCGGTGTGTTCGGGGAGGTTGCGCGAACGCATAACATAGTCTACCGACGCTGCCAAATCGCCTATGGTGTTGAGCAGCGTGCCATCAAGGTCGAAGATTACAATATCGAATTTCATAGGGCAAAGATAATATTTTTCGAGAAAAATGCGTAATTTTGTGGTATGATACGCCTTTCGTTGATAGTTGCGACCTTCAATCGCTCGGAGCAGTTGCTCACCACCCTACGCTCGGTGGCTCAGCAGAGCCACAAGGCAGAGGAGTGGGAGTGTATCGTTGTGGATAACAACTCTAAGGACAACACACGCTCTGTGGTCGAGAAGTTTATCTCGGAGCATACTGCGCAAAACTTCCGCTATAAGTTCGTCAAGGAGCAGGGGTTGTCGTTTGCCCGCAATGGTGGTATTCGTGAGGCAAAGGGCGATATCATAGCATTTATCGATGATGATGAGCGCATAGTGGCAGATTTCATCTCGGCATACATTGAACTCTTTGACCTCCACCCCGATGCTATGTCGGCGGGTGGCGAAATCATCGCCGAGTACCCCTTTGGTCGCCCCCGCTGGATGTCGCGCTATGCCGAAGAGCCGATAGCCAACCCTATGTCGTTTGGCTCGCACATTAGACTCTTTCCCAAGGGTCGCATCCCCGGTGGTGGCAATATGGCTGTTAGGCGCAAGGCTCTCGATATCGTAGGCTTGTTCGACACCTCGCTTGGTCGCACGGGCAAGAGCCTTACGGGTGGCGAGGAGAGCGACCTTTTTGAGCGAATGGCAAAGCACGAAATGGCGTGCTACTATGTCCCCCGTGCCGTGATGTATCATATTATCCCCGAAGAGAAACTCTCGCTCGACTACTTTCGTCGCCTTAACTTCAACAATGGCCGTAGCCAACTGCGCCGTGCCGAGCTACACCACCGCACACCTATGCTCTATATTAAGGAGTGCGCCAAGTGGGTTGCCACACTTCTCCTATGCCTTGTGCACCGCCCCGCGCAGTCGCGCTATCTTCTTACGATGCGCTACCAAATATCGCGCGGAATATTTAGCAAAGAATAAAGCATAAGGGCTGCCCCGTGGGACAGCCCTTTACCTTACTTATGAAGTTGTATAACAAGAGCTAATTTTAGGCTTGCGAAGCCCGAGAAACCGCAGTTTACTATGGCGTAAATGAGGATTTCGAGGGCAAGCGTAACGACAAAGTAGCCTTGTTAGACAGCTTCAACGATTATCGTCTTGACATATACTGCTTGATTACACCGCGCTTCGATGCACGAATAAACTCAATTAGCTTATTGCGCTCGGGGGTCTCGGCAACCTCTGCCTCCGCCTTGTCGCAACCAGCCAGGTAGTTAAGCTCGCTCTGGAACAAGATGCGGCAGGTGTTGTGGATAGAGTCGATCTGCTCCGAGGTAAAGCCACGGCGCGAAAGACCTACCTTATTGATACCCGCATAGTGTGTCTCACCATTTGTTGCGATGATAAATGGAGGAACATCCTGCGTAACGAGCGCACCACCCTGAATCATAGCGTGGTCGCCAATATGAATCCACTGGTGGAGTGCTGCGTGGCCACCAATAACTACCCAGTCGCCAACCTCAACCTCGCCAGCCAACGACACACGATTTGCGATAACGCAGTGGCTACCAACAACATCGTCGTGAGCAATATGCACATAGGCCATAAGCAGGTTGTGGTCGCCAACAACGGTCGTGCCACGCGATGCCGTGCCTCGTGCGATGGTTACGCACTCGCGGATGTCGTTGTAGTCGCCAATAACGGCAGTTGTCTGCTCGCCAGCGAACTTCAAGTCCTGAGGCAAGCAAGCGATGCAAGCGCCGGGGTGTACCTTGTTACCCTTACCCAGACGAGCGCCATTGTAGATGCAGGCGTGAGGTCCAATCCAGCAGTCGTCGCCGATAACAACATCGCCCTCGATATATGCGAAAGGCTCGATGGTCACATTGTTGCCAATCTTGGCATCGGGGTGAACATAAGCTAAGTTACTAATCATAATCCAAATTTTTGTTTGTGTCCTAACTAATCCTTTTAGCGGTTCTTGGCAATCTGGGCGGTGAGCACAGCCTCGCAAGCGAGTGTACCACCAGTAAATGCCTTACACTCAGCGGTGCAGATACCACGGCGCATATCCGTGATGTGGCACTCGAGCTGCAAGGTATCGCCCGGAACAACCTTCTTCTTCCACTTTACGCCATCGGCCTTGAGGAAGTAGGTCGAGTACGACTCGGGGTTCTCAACCTTGCTAAGCACCAAGATACCGCAGCACTGCGCCAACGCCTCGATGATAAGCACACCAGGCATCACAGGCTCCTCGGGGAAGTGACCCACGAAGAAGGGCTCGTTCATCGACACCTGCTTGATACCGCCGATAGCATTCTCCTCCATGTGGAAGACACGGTCGACGAGCAAGAAGGGAGGACGGTGGGGCAAGGTAGCCTTAATCTGGTTGATATCCATCAAGGGCTGCTCCTTTGAGCTATACTTGAACGAGGGGCGGTCGCCACTACGACGGATAGTGCGCGAAAGCTCCTTCATAAACTCCGTATTGGCGAAGTGACCGGGGCGAGTGGCCCATACACGACCCTTGATACGCATACCCAAGAGAGCAAAGTCGCCAAGCAGGTCGAGAAGCTTGTGGCGTGCAAGCTCGTTGTTGGCACGCAACTGCTGGTTGTTAAGGTAGCCACCCGTGATGTGGATATCCTCCTTGCCGAAAATCTGCTTGAGGTGGTCAAGTTGGTCGTCAGACACGGCATTTTCAACAACTACGATAGCGTTATCCAAGTCGCCACCCTTGATAAGGTTCATCTTCATCAGAGGCTCCAACTCGTGGAGGAAGACGAAGGTACGGCACATCGCAATCTTCTCTGTGTAGTTATCCGAGGGGTTGTAGACAGCATACTGGTTGCCCACGACCTTTGAGTTGTAATCCACATGAACCGATACCGAGAACTCGTCATCGGGATAGAGCACGATAGCAACACCCTTCTCGGGGAGGGTATATACCTGCTTCTCGGTAACCTCATAGTAGCGGCGCTCGGCCGACTGCTCTACGGTGCCTACCTCCTCAATGCGTGCTGCGTACTCTCTTGCCGAACCATCCATAATGGGGGTCTCGGGGGCGTTAATGTCGATTATTGCGTTGTCTACACCCAAGGTCCAGAGTGCCGACATAATATGCTCAATGGTGCTCACCTTTGCCTCGCCACGCTCGATAGTCGTACCACGCGATGTATCGCTCACATACTCACACAATGCGGGCACCTCGGGTGCACCCTCCAAATCTACACGACGGAACGAAATACCGTGGTTGTCCTCCGCGGGATTTACGGTCATCTTCACCTGCAAACCAGTGTGCAGACCCTTACCCTCGAAAGAGATGGCGCTGGTCAAAGTTCTCTGTTTTGTTGCCATATTGAATAAATTATTTTGTTATCAACTGCAAATATACAAAAAATTCGAAAAAAATTACTATTTTTGCTCATTATTACAAAGTAAATGTCTGACAACCGCAAAACATATATCCCAAATAGACCAATCGCAAGAGGCGTTGCACCCCGTCGTCGTATGTCGATAGACCTTGGCGACACACGCACCGAGTCGTTTGGCGAGTGGCTCTTCAACCACCGCATCGGACTTGTTGCGATGTTGGCGGCATATATCATCGGCATCATCGTCGTGGCCACCACACGCATCAATGTCGAGCTTCAGCCCCAGGAGTATATCATTGAGTTTGTCGAGGAGGAGCCCACGAAGGAGGAGTTGGAGCGGTTGCGCCGTAAGCGTGATGCCTTGCAGGAGGAGATAAATCAGCGCTTGGCGCGTGCTCAGCGTGTGCAGAACTTGCAGTCGAACGATGCCTCGGAGAGCAGTGCCTCGTCGTCGGAGATGCGCTACGACTCGGAGACCGAGCAGATGATGGATAAGATTGCCTCGGATATGGCGACCAATCGTGGTGATTATGAGAGCGGTATGCGCCAGATAAATGGTATGGGCAAGGGTACGGGTAACGGCTCGGGCACGGGTGGAGATAAGGGCACAGACGAGAAGGGCAAATTCTCGGGTGCCGTAACGGTTAACTACTCGTTTACCGACCCTGTGCGCCACCACCGCGACCTCTATGTGCCAGCCTATCGTGCCAAGGGTGGAGGTGTTGTTGTGGTAGATGTTTGGCTCGACCGCAACGGCACGGTGACGAATGCCCGCATAGCATCGTCGACCAACCCCGAGCTTAACTCTCAGGCACTTGCAGCGGCAAAGCATAGTCGAACGCTCTTCCGCATCGACAACACAGCGCCACAGTCGCATCGTGGCACGATAACTTACACATTTGTAGCACAATGACGCATCTAAAACATATAGCCCTAACCCTCGTTGCGATGTTGGCATCACTCGTTGCCGATGCCGCCACCGAGTCGCTATATATCGAGATGCCCGTCGCTAAGTCTTCGCCTGTCGAGGAGGCGCAGTTCGTAGAGAGTCATTCGATGCCCCTTATCAGCCCCACCACAGGCTCGGCGCAGACGATACTTCCTGCGGTGCGCACCATACATCGAGCGCCCCGCCACTCGGAGCGCAACGAGCTATCGTTCAGTGCTTTAGTACGCTCGATAGACTCCACCACGGCGGCTTATCGTTATGGATTGTATAACCACAAAATATTATTCTTTGCTTACCCTCGTCACTACTACCTGATGCTGTTGGTAAGACTTATTATTTAGTGCTTTATAGGCTCAGTGTGTGTTTTTATAAAGTAACTTAACTAAATAATATTTTTAACCTAATATAGTGCCTCGGCGGAGGTCGTGGCACTATATTTCAAAAAAGAATAGTATGAGATTGGATATATGCGAGGCACTCTATGCCTTGCCTGGCGGTGTTGTTGTTGCACGCCGCCGTTCGATGATGAAACCCATCATCTACTTGTGCTTGGGCATAGTTCTGTGTATTATTAACTTTGTGGCTGTCGAGGATAAGAATGGCGCATTGGGTATGTTGCTTATGGTGTGTGGCATATCTCTTGTTGCCTACGGTATCTTTGCCATTATCGCACGCTTTGCCGATAGCGAGGGTGTTCCCTACGATACGGAGGCTCGCCGCTATATGGTGCGCCGTGAGCGCTACTTCGACCACGAATTGCTCAAGCCTCTGAGCGATGCTGTGGCGCGTGGCGATAGAGAGGCTATCGACTCGATGCCCACAACAAATGTTGCTCGTCTGACCCTTGTCGAGTACCGCACACCCGGCACTAACCGCACGGCGTGGGCGATATATGAGTATGTCGATTTCTCAAACCGCCTCTATGGCGAGGTAAAGATACTGTCAGGCAAGTAACAAGTAAAATTTTGTGTTTCAGTATAACTTGTTAAGCAAGTCTTAAACAGTTTCAGTATGAACGAAAACTTTCTGTTTGTAGGAGCTTTGTTGCTCTTTGCTGCCGTGCTTGCAGGTAAGGCGGCATATCGTCTGGGAGCGCCAGCCCTGTTGCTCTTCCTTGGTGTAGGTGTGTTGTTTGGCTACAACGACTTCGTTGAGTTCCACTCCTACGACTTTGCGGGCTTCATCGGTATGGTTGCGATGTGTATCATCCTCTTCTCGGGCGGTATGGACACCAAGTTTTCGGAGATTCGGCCGGTGTTAGCACCCGGCGTTGTTATGGCAACGCTGGGTGTAGCACTCACCGCCCTTATCGTCGGAGGCTTTATCTACCTGCTCGCCCCGTGGCTCGGTGTTGAGATTAGTTTTACTATGGCGCTGTTGCTTGCTGCCACGATGTCATCTACCGACTCTGCCTCGGTATTTAGCATCCTGCGCACCAAGAAACAGGGTCTTATGCAGAACCTACGCCCTCTGCTTGAGTTGGAGAGTGGTAGTAACGACCCCATGGCATATATCCTTACTGTTGTGCTTGTTAGCCTTGTTAAGGATGGTGCAGAGTTGGAAATTTCGTCGGCTCTTAGCACCTTCTTTATCCAGATGGCACTCGGTGCTATCTATGGCTACGGCTTTGGTCGAGTCACGGTGTGGATTATGAACCATATCAACATTCGTAGCACACCCTCGCTCTACTCCGTATTGCTCTTGGCGTGTGCCTTCTTCACCTTTTCGTTCACGACCATCACCCATGGTAACGGCTACCTGGCGGTATATATCGCAGGTCTTGTTGTGGGTAACCACCGTATCGCCTACCGCAATATGCTCGGTACATTCTTCGACTCGTTCACTTGGCTGCTGCAGATTATCCTCTTCCTCTGCCTCGGCCTTATTGTCGATGTCCACGAGCTTATTAAGCCCGAGGTGCTCTTTATGGGTCTTGCAATAGGTATCTTTATGATATTCCTCGCCCGCCCCGTGGCCACGGTAATATCGTTGCTCCCCTTCCGCAAGTTTAGCGGCAAGGCGCGTGTATATGTGTCGTGGGTAGGTCTGCGTGGCGCTGTGCCTATCATCTTCGCCATATACCCTATCACGCAGGGTGTCGAGGGTGCGGAGTATATATTTAATGTGGTGTTCCTCGTAACCATCGTCTCGCTACTTATTCAGGGTACTACGGTCAGCGGTATGGCCAACTGGCTCGGCCTTTCGTATGAGGAGCCCGATGCCACCTTTAAGCTCACCGTGCCCGACCATATACGCAGCCAGTTTACCGAGATTGGCGTTACGGCATCGATGCTCCATAGTGGCGACACGCTGAAGGATATCCACCTTCCGGGCAATACGCTTGTTGTCTTGGTCTACCGCGACAATAAGTACTTTGTGCCCAAGGGCTTTACACAACTCCACCCCGGCGATAAACTGCTTGTGGTGTCGGACAACAACGAGGAGTTGCTCACCAAGGTCAAAACCCTCGGCATCAAGCATATTATTGAGGTGTAAGAGAAACGACCCAACCTTCGCGGTTGGGTCGTTTCTCTTAGTTTTTAGTTGTTAGTTTTTAGTTGTTAGAGGCGCAGTCGGATAGGGATTTTAGGGAGATTAGGGAGAGCGCAGTCGATAGTGAAGTTAGGGAAATTAGGGAATTTAGTGAACTTAGTGAAGAGCGCTATCGACATTTATCCCTAACCTCCCTACACTCATTAAACTCATTAAATTCCCTAAAAAACCACATTCCCAAGCACCACGACCAATTTGTCGTCAAAAGTCGTGAGATGTGGTCTATCGCAAGAGAATCCCCCAAGGGATAGTACGAAATAGTACAGCCCTTGGGGGATTACTATTGGGATAGGCCGCAGATTGCGGCTTTTCACGGCAAATTACTTGAGGTTCATCTGGTCAATAAGCGCCTTAGTCTTGGGCTTGTGGCCGCGGAAGTTCTTGTAGAGAACCATAGGATGCTTGTGTGCGCCCTTCTCAAGTACCTCGTGGCGGAACTTGCCTGCTACCTCCTGGCTGAAGATACCCTTCTGCTTGAAGTAAGAGAAGGCATCTGCGGCGAGCACCTCTGCCCACTTATAGCCATAGTAACCAGCAGCATAGCCACCGCTAAAGATGTGAGTGAATGCGGTGCCCATAGCGGTACCCTCAACAACGGGAAGCACCTGTGTGGGCTGCAAAGCCTTGCCCTCGAATGCGAGGACATCGCCAGTATAAGGCTCGGTGATAGTATGCCAAGCCATATCGAGCATACCGAACGAGAGCTGACGAACATTGTAGTAAGCAGCGAGGTAGTTCTTCGCAGCTACAATCTTCTCGATAAGTTCTGCGGGCATAGCCTCGCCAGTCTGGTAGTGCTTAGCCCAGAGGTCGAGATACTCCTTCTCGGTAGCCCAGTTCTCCATAATCTGTGAGGGGAGCTCCACGAAGTCGCGCTTAACAGATGTGCCGTTGATAGCCTCGTACTTACCGCGAGCAAGGATGCCGTGAAGACCGTGGCCAAACTCGTGGAGGAAGGTAGTGAACTCATCGAATGTGAGCAATGAGGGTGTGTTAGCTGTGGGCTTTGTGAAGTTCATCACGAGCTGCACCAAGGGGCGCTGCTCCTTGCCGTCCTTAACCTTAACACCACGGAACTCGGTCATCCAAGCACCCTGACGCTTCGACTCGCGGGGGAAGAAGTCGAGGTAGAGGATAGCCATAAGCTCACCCTTGTCGTCGCGTACCTCATATACGGTAGCCTCGGGGTGGTAGGTCTCGATGTTGTCAACAGCGGTGAAAGTGAGGCCATAGAGCTTGCCAGCAAGCATAAATACGGCATTCTTAACATTCTCAAGCTGCAAGTAGGGCTTAATCTGCTCGTCGTTGATGGCATACTTAGCCTCTTTATACTTCTCGTTGTAGTAGCCGAAGTCCCAAGACTCCAACTCGCCCTCGAAGCCCATCGACTTAGCATACTCCTTGATAGCCGCTACATCCTTCTTGGCATACTCCAAGGTTGCCTTGTTGAGCTCCGCAAGGAAGCCATTTACAGTCTTGGTGCTCTCGGCCATACGGTCCTCCAAAACATAGTCGGCATAGCACTTGTAGCCAAGCAAGTTGGCAATCTTGAGGCGAAGCTCAGCGATACGACGGATAATCTCGCGGTTGTCCGAATCGCCACCGATACCACGGGTGTTGTAAGCACGATACAAAGCCTCCTTGATGTCGCGCTGTGTCGAGTAGGTCATAAAGGGGCTATAGCTGGGGGCGTGGAGCGTTACGGTCCAGCCCTTCTCGCCACGAGCCTCAGCCTCGGCAGCAAGACCCTCCTTTACGAAGTCGGGCAACTCCTCAACCTTTGCAGGGTCGGTAATGTTGTACGAGAAGGCGTTGGTAGCAGCCAAAGCGTTCTGACCAAACTTCAATGTGAGCTGCGAAAGCTCCGACGAGTACTCACGATAGAGCTCCTTATCCTTACCCTCGAGCAAGGCGCCTGAGCGTGCAAAGCCCTTGTAGGTATCCTCCAAAAGCTGCATATCCTCCTCGTCGAGGTTGAGCTTCTTACGCTGGTCGTAAACAGCCTTGATACGAGCAAAGAGCTCGGGGTTGAGCGAGATATCGTTCTCCAACTCGGTGAGCTTAGGAGTGATGTTCATCGCAATCTGCTGCATCTGGTCAGAGGTAGAGCAGCTATTCAAAACGAAGAATACGCCAGAGATACGGCCGAGCAACTCGCCCGACTCGGTCATGGCCAAGATGGTGTTCTCGAAGGTGGGAGCCTCGGGGTTTTTCACAATAGCCTCAACCTCGGCACGGTTTACGGCAATAGCGTAGTCGAAAGCGGGCTCATAGTGAGCAAGCTCAATCTCCGAGAAGGGAGGGGTCTGGTAGGGGGTATCCCACTCCTCAACGAGAGGGTTGCCCACCAAAGACTCAGGAAGGCGTACACCGCCATTCTCTGGCAGCTCAGCAGCTGCGAGTGTCAAAGCTGACATAATTACTGATGTTGCAGTCATAATTAGGTAATATTCTTTTAGTTAGTTAGTTAGTTTCGATTACTTAGCCTCTGGCTTTTCGGGAAGTCTTAGAATAGGCTTCTCGGCATTTGAGGGTCTTTGAGGTCTCATAGCGGGGCGTACGGGCTTAGGCTCAGCCTTCTCGACAACCTCTACTGAGTCCACCTCAACCACGGGCTCCTTCCATAGGCCACGCGCCTTGAGCATAGGTGTCTTGTCGGGGTCGGCACCGCGGAACTTGCGGTACATCTCCATGCCAGGCTTCTGACCACCCTGCGCCAAGAGGTCGTGGCGGAAGCTGTGGGCAAGCTCCTTGTCGCAGAGGTCGTGCGAGAGCTTGAAGGCCTCGAAAGCATCCTTATCCAACACCTCTGCCCAAAGGTAGAAGTAGTAACCCGAAGAGTAGCCACCGTTGAAGATGTGCGAGAAGTAGGTGTAGCGGTAGCGAGGCTCAATCTGAGGAATGAGGCCACGGCGAGTAGCAAGGTTGTACTTCTCGAAGTCGTTGATATCCATATCCGACCACTTCTCGAGGGTGTGGATATCCATATCGATAAGCGCCGCTGCTGCCAACTCTGTGGTGATAAAGCCCTGATTGAAGAGCGATGCCTTCTGTATTTTCTCGATAAGGTTGTCAGGAATTACATCGCCCGAAGAGTAGTGCGTTGCGTAGACCTTCATAATCTCAGGCTCGAATGCCCAGTTCTCCATAATCTGTGAGGGGAGCTCTACGAAGTCGCCCTCGACCTCTGCCAAGCCACGGTAGCGAACATCGGCAAAGAGGAAGTGCAGTGCATGGCCAAACTCGTGGAACATAGTCTCCGCCTCGTCGAACGAGAGCAACGAGGGGGTGTCGCCCACGGGAGGTGTGAAGTTGCAGACGATGCCCACAACGGGAGCTACACGCTTGCCATCCTCGTAGCGCTGCTCGGTAAAGTAGCCACACCAAGCACCACCGCTCTTCGACTTGCGGGGGTGGGGGTCGATATAGAGGACACCGAGGTGCGAATCATCGACATCCAAAACCTCGTATACCGAGCACTCGGGGTGATACTTGGGAGCAGAAATGGGGCGGAAGGTGATGCCGTAAAGGCGGTTAGCCAGATAGAACATACCGCTACGCACATTGTCCAACGAGAGGTACTGGCTTACGGCAGCCTCGTCGAGCTGATACTTCGCCTTGCGAACCTTCTCGGCATAATACCACCAATCCGACTTCTCGAACTCCTGGCCGGGGTAGTCCTTCTGGAACATCTCGTTCATAACCTCCAACTCAGCCTTAGCTGACTCCAAGGCAGGCTCCCAAATCTCGTCGAGGAGGTTGTATACTGCCGTGGGGTTACCCGCCATCTGGTCGGCGGTAACATAGTGAGAGTAAGACTTATAGCCGAGCAAGTTAGCCTTCTCGATACGGAGGCGTGCCATCTCCTTGGCAAGCTCCTTATTGTCGAACTCGTTGTCGTTGTTGCAACGCATCAAATAGCCGTTGTAAAGCTGACGGCGAAGGTCGCGGTCGGGCGAGTAGGTGAGGAAGGGAAGCATCGAGGGCTTGTCGAGGGTAAAGACATAGCTATCTGACTTACCCATAGCGGCGGCAGCCTCCTGAGCCTGATTGCGAATGCTCTCGGGGAGGTCCTTAACCTGCAAAGCATTAAGCTCCAAGAAGAACGCACCATTCTCGGCAAGGAGGTTATTGCCAAACTTGATGGTGAGTGCCGTAAGCTCGGCGTTGATAGCCTTAAGGAGCTCCTTTGCCTCGCCCTCAAGCAAAGCACCCGAGCGAACGAACTTGTTGTAGGTCTTCTCCACAAGGCGCATCTGCACCTCGTCGAGCTTCAAGCTCAGGCGCTTGTCGTAGACAGCCTTAACCTTCTCGAAGAGGGCATCGTTGAGCATAATCGCGTTGTAGTGCGACTCAATACGGGGCATCATCTCGTTCTGCACCTCCTGCATCTTCTCGTCGAGGTCCGACGACGAAAGCATGCTGAAGATAAGACCTACCTCCGATAGCTTGATACCCGCGTTATCCATAGCAAGGATAACATTCTCGAACGAAGGCTCCTCCTCCGATGCTACAATTGCCTCAATCTCGGCATTGTGCATCTCGATAGCTGCCTCGAAGGCGGGCTTATAGTGCTCGGCCTTGATTTCATCAAACGGAGGGATACCCATCTCGGTATTCCACTCGTCAAGAAGAGGGTTGCCCGTAGCGGGCTTTTCGCTCTTCGAACACGAAATAGTGAGTGTCATAACAAACAATAATGACGATAATAGAAAAAGTCGTTTCATTGATAGCTTTTTTTAATTAACTTTGCAAAGTTAAAAAAATTATTGAGGAATGCAACTATTTTATGCCCCCGAAATTTCACTTCCCCTTTACACACTCACCGAGGAGGAGTCGAAACACTGTGTAAGAGTGCTTCGTATGGTGGAGGGTGACGAGCTACATTTGACCGATGGTCGAGGCACACTTCATCGCTGTAAAGTGGTGGATGCCAACGCAAAACGCTGTACGGTAGAGATTGTCGAGAGCCACGCAGAATACGAGAAACTGCCCTACCGCTTGGTGATGGCAGTAGCCCCCACAAAAATTATCGATCGTTTCGAGTGGTTTTTGGAAAAAGCCACGGAAGTGGGTGTTTCGGAGGTCTACCCCATCGAGAGCTTCCACAGCGAGCGCCGACAGATTAAGCACGACAGAGAGGAGAAGGTAATCACCGCAGCGGTCAAGCAGTCGCTAAAAGCGTACCACCCCACGCTCCACGAACTCACGCCCCTAAAGCAGGTTTTGACGATGCCCTTCGATGGCGATAAGTTTATCGCCCACTGCAACTCGTCGTTTGGCGAGAGGGAGTATCTTGGCAATTTGGTAAAAAAAGAGCGTGATACGCTAATTTTAATTGGTCCAGAGGGCGATTTTTCGGAAGAAGAGATTAACTTTGCACTACAAAACGGCTTTAAGCCTATTTCGTTGGGCAAGCAGCGCTTGCGCACCGAGACAGCAGCCGTGGTTGCAACGGTCATTGTGTCGACTATTAACTCACTACAATAACGATATAATTAATTACTACCCAATAGTTTATGTTGTTCTATGTGCTTTTGGCAGCAGTTGTTGCGATTGTTGCCATCTTCCTCACTCCCGAGCGTAAGAAGGTGTGGACAGCAACGGCAATCACATCGCTCTTGGCGGTGGGAGCTATCGCCCTTGCAGTCTATGCATTTGCGGTGGGAGAGGTAAAACTATTCTCATTCCGCACCGCAATCTTCGGATATGAGTATTTCGCAGTCGATAGACTCTCGGCGCTATTCCTTGTGATTATCGCCATTGCATCGGTTGCTACGCTAATCTATTCACGAGGCTATCTTGCCGGCTACTTCGGACGCTACTCGTCGGCACACTTCTCGTTGCACTACACCGCATTGGTGACAATGGTGGCATCGATGATGTGCGTTGTCTTGGCAAGTGGCGGTTTCTCGTTCCTCTTCTCGTGGGAGCTGATGACCATCGCCTCGTTTATCCTTATTCTGTTTGAGGCAAACCGTCAGGAGACCCGCCGTGCAGCACTCAACTACCTGGTGATGATGCATATAGGCTTTATGTTCCTCGTTGCGGGCTTTGTAATGTTGTTCAACGCTACGCACTCCTCGTCGTTCGATGCTATCGAGTACTACTTCAAGTTGGGCAATCCCCTACCTCTGTTCGTAGTCCTCTTTATTGGTTTTGGTATGAAGGCGGGTCTGTTCCCTATGCATATTTGGTTGCCCGAGGCACACCCCGCAGCACCCTCACACATATCGGCTATTATGTCGGGTGTGATGATTAAGACGGGTATCTACGGCATTGTGCGCATTATGCAGGCAATTGACAACGACACCGAACTACTCTACACCATCGGTCTTATCGTATTGTTGTCGGGTATCGTAACGGGTCTTTGGGGCGTTATCTTCGCAGCTATGCAGAACGATGTTAAGCGCTTGTTGGCATACTCAAGTATTGAGAATATCGGTGTGATACTCATCGGTTTGGGCATCGCTGCCGTGGGTCACGCTGGTGGTAGCGACCTTATCGGTATGTGCGGTATGTGTGGTGCATTGCTTCACACCGTAAACCACTCGTTGTTCAAGACGATGTTGTTCTTCGGTGCGGGTAATATCTACTCGAAGATGCACACTACGACGATGAACCGTATGGGTGGCATCGCCAAGCATATGCCTCTTACGGCTGCCCTTATGGCATTTGCCGTGGCGGCAATCTGCGCTCTGCCTCCTCTTAATGGCTTTGTCTCGGAGTTGTTTATTTATATAGGTATGTTCAACGGCATCAGCGATGGCCACGAGGTGCTCTACTCGGTTGCTGGTATTATCGCCCTATCGCTTATCGGTGGTATCGTTGTTCTCGCCTTCACGAAGCTCTATGGCGTGGTATTCCTCGGCTCACCCCGCTCACACGAGGTTGCCGAGACACAGGAGGTTGATGGTTGCCGTATCGGCGCTATGGCGATTCCTGCGGTCTTTATCCTCTTTATCGGCTTGTTCCCACAGTATGCCATTCTGCCTATCGCGCGTGTTGCCGAGGCGGTTACGGCAAGCGACAATACGATGGTTATCGACCATATGATGCCCACTTTGCAGACTATGAGCCTTGTTTCTTGGGTGCTTATCGCTGTTATTGTGGCTCTCTTCTTATTGAAGCGCCGAGCACAGCGCTCACGCACCATCACCGAGGGTCCTACTTGGGGTTGTGGCTTTACGACACTTAACACCAAGATGCAGTATACTGGCGAGTCGTTCTCTGAGGGGTTGGAAAATATCGGCAAGCCCTTTATGAAGGATACCGTGGATGGTCGCACCATCGACAAAAATGAGATATTCCCCACCCGCCACAGCTACGACATTCGCCACAAGGATAAGGTAGACTCGTTGCTTGGTCGTTGGTGGATGGCACTTATGCACCGCCTCAACGAGTATATTATGCGATTGCGCACTGGTCGTGTAAATAGCTACATCACCTTTGCGTTGGTATTCCTCGTTGCCGTGTTGGTGCTCACTTTGCTTGGTATTATGTAACTTTCGTAAATAAAGAGAAACAATGGCTATCAAACTACTTAACACTCTGATTATGATTGCGGTAGCACTCTCTATTACGGGAGTTATCAACCGCACACGCGCTATGTTGGCGGGTCGTAAGGGTATTCGTTTCTTCCAGCATGTGATGAATGTTCGCTTGCAGCTGCGCAAGGGCTCGGTATACTCTACCACCACTACCCTTCTGTTCCGCATCGCACCCTGTGTCTATCTCGGTGCTGCGATGATTGCCTTTCTGTTTATCCCAGTGGCAAATCTTGAGCCTATCTGCTCGTTCCACGGCGATATTGTCTTTGTTGCATACTTGCTCGCCCTCTCGCGTGTAGCTCTTATCCTCGCTGCGATGGATACAGGTAGCTCGTTCGAAGGTATGGGTGCTGCCCGTGAGGCGCTCTACGGCGCATTGGTCGAGCCTGCGTTGATGATGGCGATGGCAACATTGGCGCTCTTCTGCGGCTACTCGTCGTTTGCCGACATCTTCTCGATGGCGCAGGAGCTGGATACCAACCTCACTATCGTACTGCTGTTGGTTGCCTATGTATTCGTTATCATTATGTTTATCGAGGCTGGCCGTGTGCCTGTTGATGACCCCAAGACCCACCTCGAGCTCACGATGATTCACGAGGTTATGTGCCTCGACTTCTCGGGTATCGACCTTGCGATGATTCATATCGCGGGCTGGTTGAAGAATGCCACCTTGGCGATGATTGCAGCAAATGCCGTTGCTGTCGTCTTCTGCTTCAAGTGGTGGTTCGCAGCACCGCTTGCTGTGCTCGGTACGGGTATCGCCATCGGCGTTGTCGAGTCGTTGCGTGCCCGCAACAAGCTCTCGCGCAACATCACCTACATTCTCACCATCGTGGCTATGTCGGCTTTGGTGTTGCTCATAGGTTTCCTTCTTATCCAAAACATTGAAATCTAACGCCTTATGACTCTATCGCTAATTATCCTATATGTGCTTACGCTCCTCTATCTCTCGATTGCCGAGCGTTTCCGCAACCACACCACAATTCTTGCTGTGCAGGGCTTGTTGCTCTTTGGCATCGCCATTGCGCGCCTCCACGAGTTCCACCCCGTCGAGATGACCGTGATTATCATCGAGACCCTTGTATTCAAGGCTATCGTGATTCCCGCAATCCTAATGACCGTTATCCACCGCACGAAGATTAACCGCATACACTCCTCGTCGACGCAGTTTGGTGCCTTGGTGATGTCTATCATTGCGCTTATTGCAAGCTGTACTATTACCTACTATATGGCAGACGAGCGCACCGATATGATTTTCTTCGGTGTGGCACTCTATGCGTTGCTTTCGGGACTTATCCTTATTGTGATGCGTAAGCGTATCTTCGCCCATTTGGTCGGTTTCCTTGTTATCGAGAATGGTGTCTTCCTCTTCTCGATGGCTATCGGTGTCGAGTTGCCGATGCTTATCAACCTCGCTATTATGCTCGACATCCTTATCTCGATTCTTATTCTCGGCACCTTTCTCAGCCGTGTGGACAACGATATCCACACCGACGAGAGCGATGCCCTAACCTCGATTAAAGACTAACGCTATGTTGACATATATCATCGTTTCGCTCTTGATTGCCATCGCTCCGCTTGCCTCACGCTCGGAGCGTATGACCAACCTTATCGCCACGCTCTTTGCCTTGGTGCAGGTTGCCTCGGTGGCTCTGCTCTTCGTCTTTGACCGCTTCGATATGGCGTTGCTCACTATCTTCCGTACCGACACCCTCGCCGTGGTGTTCCATGTGTTGATGATCGCGGTGCTTATCTTCTCGCTTATCCACTCGTCGTCGTACCTGCGTGCCGAGAAGGTTACCACACGCTCATATAACGCCTACTATACGCTTCTGATGCTTTTGGCATTGTCTATCACTTGCGTATATTACTCTTATAACCTTGCGATGACCTGGGTATTCCTCGAGCTTACGACAATCTGCTCGGCAGGTATCATCTATCACCGTGAGTTTGAGCAGTCGTTGGAGGCTACTTGGAAGTATATCTTCGTATGCTCTACGGGTATTGCTATGGCATACCTCGGCATCTTGCTTCTCTCGACCGTGGCTGTCGAGGGCACACTCGACTACGCAGCCCTGAAGAGCGTTATCTCGGAGGGCAACCCCCTATATCTGAAGCTCGCCTTCCTGCTTATCGTTATCGGTTATAGCTGTAAGATGGAGGTTTTCCCACTCTATACCGTGGGTGTCGATGCCAACTATGCAGCCCCCGCACCCGCCTCGGCATTTATCTCTACGGCGTTGGTCAACGCAGGCTTTGTGTCTATTATGCGTATCTACACGCTATATGCCTCTTCCGAAGTATTTGCTTGGGCGCGTAATGTGCTGATTCTTATCGGTATTTTGTCGTTGGCGGTAGGTGCTATGTTCCTCCGCCGCACGAACAATTATAAGCGCTTCTTGTCGTACTCGACCGTGGAGAATATGGGTATTGTGGCTATCGGTATGGGTATCGGTGGTGTAGCGTTGTGGGCTGCCGTCTTCCATGTTATGTGCCACACATTTATCAAGAGCTCAATGTTCTACCATGTGGGTGTTATGCGCCATGTCTACGATAGTTATAGCATCAACCGCATCGGTAACTATATGAATATCAACCGCATCGGCGCTATCGGCATCGTTGTGGGCACACTCCTTCTCTTGGCATTCCCTCCCTCACCCCTCTTCGTTACCGAGGTTATGCTCTTCTCGGAGATTGCCTCGCAGGGTCGCTGGTGGTTGCTTATCTTGATGGTGGTGCTTATGTGCGTTGTGCTATATGCCATCTGGTCGCGTTCGTTGCGCCTCAACTACCACTCAAATCAGGACGAGTTGCACCTCTCGGAGGTCAACCGTCGCCTCTCGTACTCGGCATCGGTGTTGCTCCTTATCGCTGTTGCGGTGGGCATCTGGCAGCCCGATATGCTGAAGGATATTATTGACTCAATCGTAAACCTCCAATAGTATGAACCTATATCTTAAGACAAACAATATAGCCTCGGCAGTAAAGCTCGCCGACATACCCACGGTGGAGTACCTCGACCTCTACAACGACCTTGTGGAGCGTATGAAGGAGCAGCGCTACCATATAGCCCACTACTTCGCTACGGAGGTTGAGAAGGGGCTCAAGTTCTTTATCTTGTTGCTCGACGACGAGACCAGCGAGGTGCTTATCTCATCGTTCCAGCCCGACTACTACTCCGAAGAGGGCTTGGCATCGCTTACGGCTGTGCATCAGCAGTTCCACCCCTTCGAGCGCGAGATGCACGAGCTCTACGGCATTAAGTTCAACGGCCACCCCTGGCTCAAGCCCTTGCGCTTCAGCCACGACCGTCGCGATAAGCAGTCTACAATGGATAGCTACCCATTCTACACCATCGAGGGCGATGAGCTCCACGAGGTGAATGTGGGCCCTATCCACGCAGGTATCATCGAGCCTGGCGCCTTCCGCTTTATCTGCAATGGCGAGCAGGTGCTGCACCTTGAGATAGCGTTGGGCTATCAGCATCGTGGCGTCGAGGGCGAGATGGTGCGCAACCAAAACCGCCTGCGCCAGACGCTAATCTCGGAGAGCACGGCTGGCGACACCGCCGTAGGTCACGCCACGGCATACGCCGAGCTTGTTGAGAAACTCTCGGACAAGACAATATCGAGCGACCTAAAGCGTGAGCGCGTTGTTGCTATCGAGCTTGAGCGTATCGCTATGCACCTTGCCGACACTGGCGCTTTGGCTACCGATATCGGCTTCCAGCTCTATCAGGTGGCTTGCGAGGCATTGCGTACCGTAACGATTAACACCACACAGGCGTGGTGTGGTAACCGCTTTGGTAAGAGCCTTATCCGCCCCTTTGGCAGCAACTTCCCCTTGACCGAGGCGAAGATTGAGACTATCCGCAAGAATATCGCCGATGTGCGCCGTCGCTACAACGAGGTACGCACCGACATCCTCGAGGCGCCCACCCTACTTGCACGATTTGAGCAGTGTGGCTTGGTGCCTACCGAGGAGATGTGGCGCATAGGTGGCGTAGGTATGGCAGCGCGTTCGAGCAACCTTAAGCGCGATATCCGTGCTACGCACCCCTCGGGCTTCTATGCCGAGGAGTTTAACCACGAGCCTGTCGTAAAGCAGGATTGCGATGTTTTGTCGCGCCTTGCAACTCGAATGGACGAGGTGTTGCAGAGTGCCGACTACATCGAGAACTTGCTCAAGGAGTATAAGCCGTCGAGCGAGATTTCCGCACCCGACTACGAGGCTAAGCTCTCGTCGGAGTCGCTATCGTTCTCGGTTGTCGAGGGCTGGCGTGGCGAGATTTGCCATGTGGCACTCACCGACAAGGAGGGCAATATCGCGAAGTATAAGATTAAGGACCCCAGCGTGCACAACTGGCTCGGACTTGCTATCGCCGTGCGCTCGGAGGGCATCTCAGACTTCCCGATTAACAACAAGAGTTTTAATCTATCGTACTGCGGTCATGATTTATAAGAAGATGTTTTAATTTTATTAAATAAGTTAAACCATTGAGGCTGACAAATGTTTCGGATTCTTTGAGGTTCTTTTTGATATCTTTTGATTTGTAAGTTTTGAAAATAGCCCGCTATTACCTGCAACTTCCAAATAAAAATCTAAACAAAAATAACTCTCAAATAATCTCGAAATAAAATTAAAACAGCTTCTTTTACTAACACCTAATGCTATGTTATTTGGTAAGATAAAGATTCTGCGTAGCCACGGCTGGCAGTATATCCCCGATTTGAAGAATGTAACACTCACCGAGGAGTTTCGTGGCTTCCCGCTCCTTACCGAGACCAAGGATAAGGGCGATTTGGAGCGTGCAGCGAAGCTCTGCCCCACAGGCGCACTAACCACCGAGCCTCTGACACTCGATATGGGCAGGTGCCTCTTCTGTGGCGAGTGTGCTCGTTGCGCACCGAAGAATATCCGTTTTACGAACAACTACCGCATCGCTGCCACACGCCGCGAGGACTTGGTGGTTAAGGCGGGTCAGACAGAGCCTGTCTTCTGCCGCGAGGCCGTGCGTAGCGATATCGCCAAATATTTCGGTCAGACCCTCGAGCTTCGTGAGGTCTCGGCAGGTGGCGACTGCTCGGTGGAGATGGAGCTTAACGCCACGGGCAATGTCAACTTCGACTTCGGTCGCTATGGCGTAGGCTTCACCGCCTCGCCCCGCCACTCCGATGGTTTGGTGCTCACAGGCCCCATAAGCTCGAATATGGCGGAGGCATTGGACATCTGCTGGAACTCTATCGCCGAGCCCAAGATACTCGTTGTATGCGGCTCTGAGGCCATCTCTGGTGGCTTGTTTGCCGATAGTCCCGCCGTCGACCGTTCGTTCCTCGACAAATATAAGGTCGACCTCTGGCTCCCTGGCGCCCCTACGCACCCTATGTGCTTTATTGACGGCATTTCACGCCTACGCGAGAAGAAGTAACTTCGGATTTGTTAATAATAAGATATCCGCCAGACTGAGGTTTGGCGGATATTTTTTATGGTAATGATGCAAAAAGTGGCACTTTCTGCATCATTACCTTATTATTAGGTCAAACTAATTCAACTCCACAAAGTAGTCTTCATCAGACGAATACCATTTACTTGTTGAAGGTACATAGTTCTTAACCTCGCCATTAGAGGTATAAGCTGCACTCGGATTCTGACCATAAATCCATGCGTTGTTAATTGTAATATTTCCGTAGGTATCAACAACTGTACCACTTGAAGCCTCAGCAAGCTGGATACCTTTTATAGGAATATTATCAAATACTACATAGTGGTCCTCCATCGTATAAACCTCATTTCCGTCTGCATCTATAGACTTAATTGCCACTGACATATCATTCTGAGCCTCGAAGTAGCCCTCGTTCACAACGATATCACCGCCATTTGAAGTAATCGCAGTAGTATTATACGAATAGTAGTCACCACCATTGATAGCTACAGTAGCACCCTCGTAAGAACGGATAATCTCGTTTGTTGCGACGAAGTGTGTACCCTGATAAGTGTAATCACCACTCTCAGAATCGTAGAAATTAAGTGTAATATCCTCAAATGCGTGAAGCATTGCGGTATCATTGCCAAAATACTGAATTTCGATAATCGACATTGCGTAAGGATCTACATAACGATTTACAGTTACAGGGTAACGAACATTTGTAGACTCACTGAGATACAAGTTATCCTCAGCAATAATATTCGCAGTACCACCATTCTCAAAGATAGACTTAAGCAAGTATGCATTGTCTACATCAAAACTGCTTGTACGGGGCAGAACCTCATATGTTGTTGCATCAAGTCTATAACTTGCATAATCGGGATCATCTACATAGTCAGTACCATCACCCTCAAAGCCGTTATTGCCAGGGTTGTAGTTGTGGAAACGGCCACCGATAATGCTGATAATAGCCTTAAAGAAGTCGTCACGACCGAATAGATACGAACCATTTGTCGAACGGAAGCTACCACCCTTTACAACGAGCTTTCCACCTGGAGCAACATAGATACCACAATTAAGCCAACTAGATGCATATGAATTTAGAGTGAAATCACCGCCCTCGATAATCAAGGTACCGTTAACTACGATTGGGAATGCAGTATTCATATTATCCGAACGAGTTGCACTCAAGGCAGCTGCCTGAGGCTCAGTAGTCGCACTAGCACTTGAGATAACACCATCACCACTGATTGTAAGTTCAGCACCCTCCTGAATCACGATTAGTGCAGAGTTTGCGTTAGCCTCAGAGTTACAGATAGTCTGACCCTCCAAAGTAATCGACGCAGTACCACCGCTAGGCACGATAAGTGGCTCATCGAGCATAAAGTTCTCGTCGTCAATAACAAGGTCGCCTGTAAACTCACCGCCATTACCGTCTGTAGAACCAGAGAGATCAGGAGTAGCAATCTTAACAGATGTAGCCTTGATTACACCAGCCTTGAAATCAATAGGATCTGCGAACTCTTTTACGGTCTTATATTCTGTACCATTGATATCGTATACGCAAGTAATGCTAAAGTCGCCACCCTCAACCGTCATAGCGGGGACAGCAGCGAAGATGCTCTGCTGCTCATTAGTCAAAAGAATACCATCGCCAAGGTCTACCATAATAGAGTTAGAAGGAACGCCCTGAGAAGGATCAAGAATAGCCTTATGTACAGTCTCCTTAACATTAATATTCACACGACCAGCAATATAATTATTCTTTGACGAAAGAATAATCTTCTTTAGAGTAAAGTTGTTGGGATTGTTATCCTCTGGATCCCTGCTAACACGAACACGGACTACTGATGAAGGCGCTGAAAAATTAACATCCATAGAGAATGCAGCACCAGTCATAGGAATATGCTTAAAATCGTTTGTTGCATCATAATCCTGATATGAAGGAATATCCATAGATACAACATTGCTTGCTACAGTAGTAGTCTCCAAATAGGGGAAAACGGCAATATAGCGAGCAAATAAAGTACCCGAATGGGTTACAAACTCACCAGTATAGCTAAAACGAGCATATGTGCCAGAAGATGCGATCTCGGCAATCTGATACTTTAGATTGTGGTCTGACTGAGCAAATACCGTCACAGCATCACCTAAATTCCAGTGAATAGCGTTAGAATCAGACAAGAATGTTCGAGTCTCATCTGGGAGTGAAGCATAGAGATCTGGGGTCTCGAAATCAGGCAAAGACTGAATAACCTCAACCTGGTTCTCACACGAAGCAAAGAGAACCGCAAACGATACTAAGAATAAAAACTTTTTCATATCCTTCATTTTTTAATTATCAAATACGAATAATCCTAACTACATTTGCTCTTCGGGCATTTCTATAATACCAGAGCCTTGAAAGCCTTCCTCGACTTTTACTTCGATAATTTCGATATTTGGCGCATAATACGCATTGTCTCGATACATAAGCTATATAAATTTAATAGTGTAACAATTCAAAGTTATTAACTACGAACAAATGTTATTAACAATTATTAACAACCAAATTTTGGATTGCGCAAATTTCAATGAACATTTGTTTTTTATCAACAAAACAGCAATTTGCGGGGATTAAGAACATTAAACCCACCTACAAATCACTCATTTCTAATTATTTACACCGCTTTCGGCGGCAGATTTCAGGACTCTTTTCCTTACTTTCGTTACACAAAATTAGAGCTAAACTTCTCACTGAACAAATTTTTTCAACAAAAGTTATCAACACCTTTGTTAACAATTTTCAGGCTTTGGACAGTAAGGGAAATAAATAAATAACTCATCTAAAAAAATGTCCAAAATTACTAACAGGGTGTTTTATTAGGTAAAATTGGTTATTCGTTGAAAGAGTTTTATGGTCAAAAAATGAGAATCACAAAGATATAAAAGGATAAATATTACATATAGAAAATGTAGATATATAGATATAATTATAGTATATACAAAGTATATACTATAAAATCAATGCATTAGTAAAATAAAAGAATATTTTTAAAGAGATAAAATAACAATATTTTTATTGCTAAACACATTTTAGTAAAATAAGAGAATTCTTAGCAGGGTAACACATAAAAGGGAGGGTTATCAATATGGAAATATTGACCAATTCTAAAAGAGTGAAAAAATTATCAACATTTTGGATTATTTGAGATTTTTCTGCATTATCGACACTTTTTAAACAAAATTAAAATAACCGTTCGCCGCCCGATTTATACCATTCATCAACCAATCGCCAATATTTCAATTTTAACTCGTCCACTTTTCATAACTCGAAATATGCCATTAAACTACTTTAAACAGCGATATAGGTTATACACAATCCACATTAGGCATTACCATTCGTCGGTTTGAGAATTTAGACTAATATATCGCATATTTATGCAATAACAGCGAATTTTACGAACTCAATTGATTGGTATATTTTGGAGTATAAAAGCACGAAATCAATCAAAAAAAAGCAGTTGCTAAACAGGACGATGTCAGCACAAAAAGCAGAAGAAAATGGGATAATAAAATCATTGAAAATGGCGGGTACGGACGAGAGCAATGAGCAATGAGCAATGAGCAATGAGCAATGAGCAATGAGCAATGAGCAATGAGCAATGAGAGTTATAAGTTATTAGAAAACTTCCGCTGTAAAAATATTTTAACCCATAGTAACTCATAATAACTCATTTTAACTCATTGGAGAGAGAACAGAGGAAGAGAGGTCATGGAGAGAAAAGAGAGGCGCAGTCAATAGGGAATTAGGGAAAGTAGGGAATTTAGAGAAGATAGGGAGAGCGCTACCGACATTTATCACTAAGCTCATTAAACTCCATAAATCCTCTCTGAATCCTCCCCGAAGAACTCTCTAACAACTAACAACTAGCCACCTGCTCTACCCTACCAGACACAAAAAAAAGGGGCTAACCGAAGTCAACCCCTACTCGTCACCTAAGCGACGATACTATTTAACTGCATTAACAATTGCCTCGAATGCCTTAGGCTCGTTGAGTGCGAGGTCAGCAAGAACCTTACGGTTCAAAGCGATACCCTTCACATTCATCTTACCGATAAACTCTGAATAGGTCATACCGTGCATACGAACCGCAGCGTTGATACGAACGATCCACAATGAACGATAATTTCTCTTCTTCTCACGACGGTGTGCATAAGCATACTGCAAACCCTTCTCGACAGTGTTTTTCGCAACTGTCCATACGTTTCCCCTTGAACCAAAGTTACCCTTGGCAAGCTTCAAAACCTTCTTTCTTCTTGCGCGTGACGCAACAGCGTTGACTGAACGTGGCATAGTTTAAAGTTTTTGATAGAGCTGATAGCGGTGTGATTCTCTCACACTCTTTAGGGCTATTGCGCTCCGATTGTTAAAATAAATTTTTGTGTTAGCTACTCTTTTCAAGCCCAAAGCTCAATTACTTAACGAGCAACTGCTTGATTTTAGCCTCGTCGGCTGCAGATACGATACCTGAGTAGCAGAGGTTACGCTTCTGCTTCTTAGTCTTTTTGGTCAGGATGTGACTGTGATAAGCGTGCTTGCGCTTGATCTTACCTGTGCCGGTGAAAGAAAAACGCTTCTTTGCAGCGGCATTTGTTTTCATTTTTGGCATTGTTGTAAAAAGTTAAATTAGTTAAACATAGCGCGCAAAGGTAATGATAATAATCCAAACTGCAAAACTTTTCGGAAAAATTTCAAAAGAAATGGAGGCTAAGGAGATAGGGTTGAAGCGCTATCAATAGTGAATTTAGGGAGATTAAGGAAGTTAAGGAACTTAGGGAGAGCGCTATCAACATTTATCCTTACACTCCCTACACTCCTTAAACTCATTAAATTCCCTAATAAACCACCCAATCAGCACTCCCAATTTATTGTCAGAGTATGGACAATGTTGCGCTGACAGGCAAATGGTCCGACATCTCAGCCTCCTCGTCGATAAAATAGTGCTGAGCCTCAAAGCCATCCGAGTAGAGGATATAGTCGATGCGCAGGATGCCGTGGAGGGGGCGGAAGGTGTAGCCATAGCCACGACCACACTCCTTGAAAGCATCGTTGAGATGGCGGCTCATACGGCGATAGACATACGACATCGGGGTATCGTTGAAGTCGCCACAAACTATATGCTTATAGGGCGTTGCATCAATCACGGTGCGAAGGGTATCAACATGCTCGGCTCGAATAGCCGAGTTAGATGCTATACGGTCAACAATACTTGCCATACGACCTCCATCACGAAGGATGCGACCATCGGCAATCTGCTCGCTATCGTCCGAAGTTATAGATGTGGTATAGAGGTGGTTGTTGAACACACGCACCGTATCGCGACGAATAACGACATCGCACCACTGCGATGTACCACGATTCTCGCCCGATATCTCGCCCGTAGCGATAATCGGATAGCGGCTATATGTGCAGACCATAAGGTTGCCCGACTCCGAGGTCATACGCTTGTGATAGCCCTCGAAGAGTTCGTCGATAAGCTCTATATCGCGGGCATCGCTCATATACTCCTGAAAGCAGGCGATATCGGGTAGAGGCTCTTCGGCATAGCGCTCAACGAAGTTATCGAGGTTGTGGCGGAAATTCTCGTCCATAAAGCCACGCACATTGTAGCTCATCACCGTGAATGCTCGGCGGTCGCGCTCGGGCTCTATCTCACGGCTGATGTCGATGCGGTAGAAGTCCGAGAAGAGGAACAAGCCGGGCAGAAGCACCACGGCAAGGACACCGGCAATACGCCAACGGCGCATCACCACCCACAGTAGAGCGAGCATCACAACCGATATATAGATTGCAGGTGCGAAGATGCCCATAATGGTCATCGAACCAAACTTAGCGGGCGAGATAAGGGGTGTGAAGTATGCCAAAATTAGCACTACGGATAGCGCAATTGTCAGCGTTAGAAGCAGAATATTTAGGAGCACGCCGAAGAACGAGCGCTCCTCCTTACGGCGCTTTACGCCATAGAGGTCGGTGTTGTAGGTATCCTTCTTAGACATCGTAATCGTTGTTTTGATAGTAGCGGCGGCGTGCCTGATAGCGCCACCAAAGAAGAAGCAACCAGCCCCAGAACATACCACCGAGGTGAGCAAAGTGGGCGACATTATCCATACGGCCAGAGATACCGAACAGCAACTCGATAAGACCGTAGATAATTACAAACCACTTGGCTTTCATAGGTATAGGGGGGAATAGAAGCATAATCGTAGCGTTGGGGTGCAGCATACCGAATGCCAACAGCAGGCCGAACACCGAGCCCGAAGCACCGAGTGTAGGCGCACACATATACTGCCAATAGAGCTGTGAACCTTCCGAGAGGCGCGCGATATCTATCTCTGCCATTGCCAACTGCACCAAAGCAGCACCAATACCGCAGACGAAGTAGTAGAGCGTAAATCGCTTGGTACCCATCTCCCACTCCAGACCGCGACCAAACATCCACAGAGCGAACATATTGAAGAAGAGGTGCGAGAAGTCGCCATGGAGGAACATATAGGTTACAACCTGCCAAGGCTCAAAGAATGGGCTACCCACGGGGAAGAGGGCAAAGTTTTCGTATATCGTATACTTGTTGAGCAAGAGTGTAGCGATAAATGCCACACCATTGGCTATTAGCAAGTTAAGCACCGCAGGGGGTGTATTGGTACGCTGTTGAAATGTTGTCATCGTTAGTTCTTTGTTAATTTTGCACGAAGCTCATCGGCCGTAATCTCTGCCATAATGGGTGAGCCCGAGGCGGTAAAGCTCGGGTCGTCGCACTGCGCCAAGCGTTGCAGAAGCTCCTGTGCCTCCTGTGAGCGCACCGAGCGACCATAGCCCGCACTACCTCGGCGCGCCATAAGCTCTGCCAAACGCCTACGCTCCTCGTCGATAGGCATCTCGCCAAGGTCGATGCCCTTCAACAACTCGTAGATAAGTTCGTCGAGGGGTGTTGCTGTGTCAATCATCGCAGGGCGACCCTCAACGGCGATAGCGCCACCGCCACGATACTCTATCTCGAAGCCGAGAGCGGCAAACTCCTCGGCATGTTGCTCCATTAGCGAGTACTCCTCCTCGGAAAGCATCAGCTCCTCGGCAAAGAACATACGCTGTGTGGGTGCTGCACCTGCGGTCATCGAGCGCAAAATCTCCTCGTAGAGCACACGCTCCTTTGCTCGGCGCAGGCTAACCACCACACTCTGAGAGCCATAGATGGCGATAGCGTAGCCCGAAGGCAGTGCCATCACCTCGCTAAATGTGCGCTTCTCGACGGTGGTCATCGACGACTCTATGTAGTCGAATGTGGTCTGCTCCTCCAAGCCCTCGTCGTCGATATACTCAATCAGCGTCGTTGGCTGCGCCATCGGCTTTGGTGAGTAGTTCATAGCCCCACCCTCCTCGACATAGTCACGCTTGGCGGGTGGTGTAGCGGGCTCGTCGTAGGGCACATCGAAGCCCGTAAAGGGCACATCGGGCATAGGTGCCGATGGGTCGATATACTCTGCGCTAAATGGGTTGTAGGCGCTGTTGGTTGCCGAGCGAGGCTCCTTGTAGACGGTCTGCTCACGGCGCATCACGGGTATCTCTACACGGTTATCTGCCGAGAAGTCCATCATAGGCACAGCACCCGTCTTTGCCAACGACTCACGAACGGCCGCCTGCAATATTTGGAGGATAACCTCCGTATCGGCAAACTTTACGGTAGTCTTCTGCGGGTGGACATTGACATCGACACGCTCGGGGTCCACCGTGAGATATATAAAGTATGAGGGCATACAACCCTCGGGGATAAGCTTCTCGTAGGCACGCAAGATTGTGCGCTGCATAGCCTGAGAGTAGAAGTAGCGACCATTGACGAAGAGGTACTGCTCGTTGTTGCGCTTCTTGGCTGCTGCGGGGCGACCCACATAGCCCTCGACACGCACAACCGAGGTATCTACCTCGACATCAAGCAGATTTTGCTTGATATGCTTGCCCACATGGTCGATGATACGGCCACGGCGATTGGTAGGTTGGAGCGAAAAGAGGGGGGCGTCGTTCTGCCTAAGCTCGAACATCACGCCAGGGTTGCACAGCGCAACACGCATAAACTCCTGCTTAATCTGTGTCGATAGCTTGGAGTTGTCGCCCTCGATAAACTTACGGCGCGAGGGGACATTATAGAAGAGGTTGCGCACCGTAAACTGCGCACCACGGGGTGCTGCCACGGGCAACTGCGAACGGAACTCGCCACCGCTAATCGAGGTCAGCGTACCGAGCTCGTCCTCCTCACGGCGTGTGCGCAACTCCACCTCCGCTACGGCAGCGATAGATGCCAACGCCTCGCCACGGAAGCCAAAGGTGTGGAGCTTGTAGACATCGTCTATCGACTGAATCTTCGATGTGGCGTGGCGGTCGAATGCCATACGGGCATCCATCGGCGACATACCACAGCCGTCGTCGGTAATCTGGATAAGCTCCTTGCCACCATTGCGGAAGTTGACACGCACCGAACGCGCTCCAGCATCGATGGAGTTCTCCATCATCTCCTTCACTACATTCGATGGCGAGTTAACCACCTCACCGGCGGCAATCTGATTGGCGACAATCTCAGGCAGTAGTCTTATCCTATCCATCTTACTGATTATAAATCTATTACTTTACTCGCTTACCATCTTCGATTTTTACATCGTCGTCGTAGATAGTAACCGAGCGGTTGCGTCTGTTCCACTCCTCAATCTCGTTGATAGCCTCGGCATCAAGGCTTTCGAACTCTGAAAAGTCGATATCATCGACCATCTCGTGCAGAGTGATTGTGGGTGTTGCGAGCGAGTCCAATTCGCCCACTACGCCCTCCTCAACCATCTGGCGCGCAATCTTCTCGTCGTTAGCCCTCTCGGCAAACGACATAATACGGGGATATAGCATCAAAGCCGCCACGACGACAACCGCCGAGATTACCGCAAGACGCATAATCTTGCGTGTACCCTCATCGGCACGACCCTCACGCGCAGCATCGCGCGCCTCACGCTGAGTGCGGATATAGCGACCTGGGGTGTACTCCTCCATATCGTCATCGGTCGATGTGCCGTGAAGCTCACGCCTACGCCTCTCACGCTCCTCCTTTACGGGGTCAAAGTAGCGAGGTATGTAGTTGAACTGCCTTGGCTTTGTCTTTGGCGGACGGAAAAATGACATAGTTAGTTGTTAGTTATTAGTTTTTAGTTGTTAGGTGTTTAATCACTAAATTCACTAAACTCCCTAATCTCCCTAAAATGAAACCTTCAGGGCTCCTAATTTGTTGTTAGAAGGCATTAGATACAACGCTCGGCGAAATTGGTGTCGATGGGCTGTACTTGGGCGTACTGCCCATTGACAACATATTTCGTTAGCGGCAGTAGATGATGCCTTATCACAACAAATTATCGGAAGAAGTTTTTCATTCGTTCGAAAATATTCTGGTTCTCTACGCCTTCTGCCTCCTTGAAGTGGGGCTTCTCGGAGAGTTTCTCTACCAAGTCGCGCTCCTCACGGGTGAGGTCATCGGGAATAGTGATGTCGACAACAACCATAATATCGCCACGACCATAGCCATTAACATCGGGGATACCCTTGCCACGAAGACGAAGCACCTTGCCGGCATGTGTACCAGGGGCAATCTTGATACGAGCCTTGCCATCGATAGTGGGCACCTCAACCTCGCCACCGAGGATTGCGGTAGTAACCGTAATATTGAGGTTGTGGATAAGGTCGTTGCCATCACGCACAAGCTGAGGGTTGTGCTCCTCCTCGATTACGACCAACAGGTCGCCCGCAACACCACCCTGACGGGCAGCGTTACCCTTGCCACGAACGGTGATGGCCATACCATCGCCAACGCCAGCGGGAATCTTAACCTCGATAATCTCCTGACCCTTAACGGCACCCTCGCCCGAGCACTTGTCGCAACGCTCCTTGATAACCTTGCCCGTACCACCACAAGTGGGGCAGACACTCTGGGTCTGCATACGGCCAAAGAACGAATTTTGCACCGTAACAACATAGCCCGAGCCGTTACAAGCCGAGCAGGTGGCATATGCCGACGATGACTTAGCACCCGAACCACCGCACTTGTCGCAAGCGACCATCTTATTGATTTTAAGCTTCTTGGTAACGCCCTCAGCAATCTCCTGCAACGATAGTTTAACCGTTACACGGATGTCGCTACCACGGTTGACACGCTGGCTACGCTGACGGCTACCACCGCCAAAACCACCACCAAACGCGCCACCGAAGATATCGCCAAACTGCTCGAAGATATCCTCCATCGAGAAGCCACCGCCCGAGAAGCCACCAAAGCCACCGCCACCAGCTGCGCCACCCATACCTGCGTGACCAAAGCGGTCGTAGCGGGCACGCTTCTCCTCGTTCGACAAAACATCGTACGCCTCGGCAGCCTCCTTGAACTTATCCTCGGCCTCCTTGTCGCCAGGGTTCTTGTCGGGGTGATACTTGATAGCCGCCTTGCGGTACGCCTTCTTTATGGTATCGGCATCGGCATTGCGCTCGACGCCCAACACCTCGTAATAATCTCTCTTTTCTGCCATAATCTTCTAAAACATTGATAGTTACTCGCCAACAACAACCTTGGCATAGCGCAAGATATGGTCGCCGAGCTTATAGCCACGCTGCACGCAGTCGATGACCAAGCCACGCTTATCATCGCCCGCAGCAAAGCGAGCCACTGCCTCCTGCTCCTCCTCGTTGAAGGGCTTGCCTACGCAGTCGATAACCGTGATATTAGCCGACTGGAAAACGCTCTCGAACTTCTTCATCACAAGCTCCTCGCCCTGACGCAGAGCCTCGATATCGTCCGTCTTCTTCGAAGCCGCCACGGCACGCTCCATATCGTCGACGATGGGCAACACCGCCTTCCAAGCGCTCTCGCAACCACGCTCCACAAGCTCCATCTTCTCCTTGATGGTGCGCTTGCGGAAGTTGTCGAACTCCGCCTGCAAGCGAAGGTACTTATCGCGCCATACCGCCAACTGCTCCTCCAACGAGGGCTCTACTGACATATTGTCAGTCTCTGCCTGCTCCTCCTCTGCCATATTGGCGTTCTCCTCGGTTGAAGCACCCTCCTGCGTAGCCTCAACCTCGGGCTCCTGATTCTTGATATCTTGCTCTTTTTCAGATGTTTGCTTATTCATATCGTTATTTGTTTTATTTCGTACTATATATTATGGGGCAAATTATATGCCTAATACAAAGATTGTCGGGCGCTTCTGGATATCTGGCACGCCACGCTTGCGCCACTCCTCAACCGTGAGGGTCTGGATAAGCTCGTTGGGCGAGGTGATATCTGCCGCCACCGTAAGGCGCATCTTGGGCGAGAGTGTTGCCACGAGCGACTCAAAGAGCTTCACATTGCGGTAGGGCGCCTCGATAAATATCTGTGCTTGGTGTTCGCTCTGCGCTCGGCGCTCAAGGTTCTTAATTGTGCGTGAGCGGTCGGGCTCCTTAACGGGCAAATAGCCCACAAAGGCAAACGACTGACCATTCTGTCCCGATGCCATCATCACCATAAGGATTGACGACGGGCCTACCAACGGCACTACACGAATACCCTTGCGGTGTGCCAAAGCCACGATATCGGCACCTGGGTCGGCAACACCCGGAACACCCGCCTCGGAGATAACACCTGCCGAGCGACCCTCCTCCACGGGACGCAACATACGCTCTATATCGCGTGCCTCGGTGGTATGCTCGTTAAGCTCGACAAACTCCAGCGAGTCTATCTTGCGCTCGATGCCCGCCTTCGATAGAAAACGGCGTGCCGTGCGCGTATTCTCGACAATGAAGTAATCAAGCGAGTTCATCACCGCAAGATTTGCCGAGGGAAGAACATCCCACACCGCCCTCTCGTCCGAAATCGGACACGGAATCATATATATCGTTCCCTTCATTATCGCTCTGTGTATATGCGTTTTACGCGTGCCGAAACTGATGTCATAATCTCGTAACTAATCGTATCGAGTACCTCGGCCATCTCTTCGAGTGTATTACCCTTCTCGGCGCTAAAAATCGTAACCTTATCGCCAACCTCAACGCCCGCAATATGGCTGATATCAATCATCGCGCTATCCATACAAACACGACCTATGATAGGCGCTTTCTCGCCACCAACCAACACCTCCCAACGGCCATTGCCAAGGTGGCGGTCAAGGCCATCGGCATAGCCTACGGGGATTGTCGCTATCGTCGTATCACGCTCCAAGCGGGCACTACGGCCATAGCCTATCGACTCGCCACGGCGCAGAGTCTTAATCTGCACGATGCGTGTCGAGAGCGTTGCCACGGGGATAAGCTCGTCGTTATGCTCGAAGCCAAAGCCATAGAGACCCAAGCCCAAGCGGCACATATCGAAGTGGGCACGCTTAAAGCGAACGATGGCTGCCGAATTGGCGATATGGCACAAGGGCTTGTAGTCGAGCCACTCGATAAGTTGCTGACTCATATAGTCGAAGCGCTCAATCTGTCGGCGTGTAAACTCATCCTCCGAGGGCATATCGGCACAGCTAAGGTGCGAGAAGATGGTTGCCACACGCAGGGTATTGTCCAAATGCACAGCACGACCCAAAATATCGACCTCGTCGTCGACAAAGCCCAAGCGATGCATACCTGTGTCGAGCTTGATATGGATAGGATACTGCTCACGACCAGCACGGTGTACCGCGTGGCGGAACTCATCGAGCGAACGGAAGCTATAAATCTCTGGCTCAAGGTCGTGCGCCACCATAACATCGAATGAGTCGTGGTCGGCATTTAGCACCACGATAGGCATCGTGATACCCTTCGAACGGAGCGTAACGCCCTCATCGGCAAAGGCCACAGCGAGGTACTTAACGCCCTCGTGCTGCAACATACGCGCAACATCGACATCGCCCGTGCCGTAGCTACCAGCCTTGACCATCGCCACAATAGGATGGTGCGCGGGAAGGTGCTTACGGAAATAATTAAGATTTTTCTTCATCGCCGCCAAATCGACCTCCAAGGTTGTCGTATGCGTACGGCGCTCCAACAATCGGCTAAGGCGCTCGAAACGGCTATCACGGCTACCCTTAACCAAGATTACGGACTTTGCCCAGCGCTCACGGTCGAACTTCTCGATAAGCTCATCGGTCGAGAGATAGAACGACGACTTTGTGCGGTCGAAGAGGTATGCCAGCGCCGAGATATTCTCGCCAACGCCGATAAGGTGGTCTACGCCCGCCTTCTTAACTGCCTCGGCAACACGCCTATACAGCTCCTCGCGCGGAATGCCACTCTGGCGGATATCCGAGATAACCGCCACCTTGCGCCTACCCATCGACTGCTGATGCAGCGTGTTAAGCGCAACGACTACGGAGTTGATATCCGAGTTGTAGGTGTCGTCGATAACCATCGAGTCGTCGATGCCCTCCTTAAGTTCAAGGCGCATAGCGACATTTGCCGAGAATACCGCATCATCGACACCAAAGCCCAACTTACGCATCAACACCGCCACATGGCAAGCATCGACCGTAAGAGCATCGTTAAGTTCCAAAACATCCTCAACATCCTCTTCCGAGCTATCAATAAGTTCGCGGTCGGCATACTTAGCCTTTATCATTCGCTTTAGCGAGCGATACTCTCCACTATATATTATCGTACGCGCGCGACGAGCAAGGATTAGCTTCTCCTCAATCTTCTGCTCCTCGCTCTTAAAATTTGCCGAGTGAGCATCGCCAATAGATGTGATAACCACGATATCGGGCTTTATCATCTGCTCCAGACGCTCCATCTCGCCAGGCTCGGAGATGCCAGCCTCGATAAAAGCCACCTGCTCCTCGCCCTCGATCATCAAGAGCGAAAGCGCCACACCAAGCTGCGAATTGTAGCTCTTGGGCGATGCGAACGAGCGCACCGTATCGGGCACCGAGCGAGCGGCCCACTCCTTAACTATCGTCTTACCATTGGAGCCAGTGATGCCGACAACAACGCCACCAAAGAGGCTACGATGGTGCTCGGCAAGGCGCTGCAACGCCACAATCGTAGACTCCACAACGACCATACCCGAGCCTTCGGGGAGCTCCACCTCGCGCTCAACGATAAAGGCACGAACACCCTGAGCCGACATACGAGGAATGTAGTTGTGGCCGTCGTGATTCTTGCCGTTGATAGCAGCAAACACCACATCCGAGCTCGACACAATGGCGCGAGAGTCGGTTGCCACCTCACGAACACGAAGGTCTGCGCCACGATGTTCGCCACCCACGATACGGGCTATGTCCGATAGTAAGTAGTTCATATACTGAATGTTTTTAATCTCTTCTAAAAGTTACAACCGTGATGCCCGCACCACCCCTATCGGCGTGGTCATCGGCAATGGTTGCAACATCCTTAACCGTGCGCAGATAGCGACGAATCTCCTCTTTGAGCGCTCCTGTGCCCTTGCCGTGGAGAATCGTAACACCCGAAACACCCACCATCAGAGCATCATCAACCAAGTCCTCTACAGCCTCCAACGCCTCCGAGGCACGCATACCACGCACATCAATCGTATCGCGGAAGTTGAGCTTTCGCTCACGGATATCGACCGAGACGACCGTGCGAGCTGCCACAGGGCGTGTTGCCTCACGGTACTCAGCCGACGATACGACCTTTAGTCGCTCGATATCCACCATTATCATCATCTGGCCAAATGCCACCTGCGCCTTCTTGCCCTTTATGAGCTGAACAACGCCCGGAACATCCTGACCATCAATCTTTACCTTTGTGCCCACCTCAATCTTTTGGGGTTTGGGTGCTTCAATCTTCTGTTCGGGTACTACACCTCGCTCCCTATCTTGTGCACGCTGTTCACGGCGCTCACGACGACGAGCCAAGCGCTCCATCTCGCGTTCGATGCGCTCATCGTGCGCCCCCTTGCCATCGTTTACGCCCTCGGCAAACTGCTCTAACTCCTTGCGAGCCAAGCGAGTAATCTCCTTCTCGGCCTGCGTCTCGCGAATGGTGCGAATGGTGTTCTCGATGGTGCGGTTAGCCTCTGCCACTAACTCCTCAGCCTCACGGCGTGCCTTAGCCAAAATCTCCTTACGCTCATCGCGTATCGACTGCAAGCGGTCGGTATAGGTCTGCTCCAACTGCTCGACCTTACGGTCTGTTAGGCGTATGCGGTCACGCTTCTCTGCCCAGTAGCGCTTGTCACGGGCAATCTCGCGGAGCTGTTTTTCGAGGTTGATATGGTCGTCACCCGCCTTCTCCATAGCGTTGCGAATGATATCTTCGGGCAATCCCGTTTTGCGGGCAATCTCGATAGCGAACGAGCTGCCCGGCTTGCCCATCTCAAGGCTAAACAGCGGGCGTATATTCTTGACATCGAACGCCATAGCACCATTGGCTACACCCTCGTGGCGCGATGCGAAATACTTGATATTAGCATAGTGCGTCGTTATCACGCCATACGCCTTGCGCTCGACAAACCTCTCCAACATAGCCTCCGAGATAGCGCCACCGATGGTAGGCTCCGTACCCGAGCCAAACTCGTCGATAAGAATCAGCGTTCGGGGTGATGCCTCCTGCAACATAGCCTTCATATTCTGAAGGTGCGACGAGTAGGTCGACAAGTCATTCTCGATAGATTGCTGGTCGCCAATATCTATCATCAGTGAGTCGAAGAGCGGAAACTCGGAATTCTCCAAGCAGGGCACCAAGAAGCCACACTGCACCATATATTGCAGGATGCCCGTAGTCTTAAGACATACCGACTTACCACCCGCATTAGGGCCCGAAATCACCAATATGCGGTGCTCGTCGTTAAGCTCCATATTGAGGGGCACAACCTCTCTACCCTGCTCACGCAGTGTCTGTTGCAACAGAGGGTGACGAGCATCACGCAGAAGCATACGACCCTCGTCGGAGAGTATGGGCTTCACTGCACGATTATCCGATGCCCAGCGCGCCTTGGCACGCAACATATCTATTCGCGTGAGGTACTCCTCCATACGCGCGATAGGCTCGATATCGAGGCGTAGCGTGGCGGTAAGTTCGGTCAAAAGGCGCACCACCTCGCGCTTCTCATCGTACTCCAACTCGCGCAACTCGTTATTTAGCTCGACGACCTCGACAGGCTCGATATAGAAGGTGCGACCCGTAGCCGACTCATCGTGGATAAAGCCCGCCAACTTACGCTTATTGGCTGCCGCCACGGGAATTACGGCGTGACCATCACGAATCGAAATCATCGCATCGCTATCAACGATGCCCGACGCCTTGGCGTGTTGCAAGACCTGCTGGAGGCGCTTTGCCACCTGACCCTCGTGGTCACGAATGGCACGGCGGATGCTCTGCAACTCGGGCGATGCCGACGAGCGCACCTCGCCCTTCTCATCGACTATGCGGTCTATAGCGCCACGCAACGCTGGCGAGAGTTCGACACGCGACGAAAGGCGACGAAGATGGGGATATGACCCATCACGGCGCGAGAGAATGAAGCTCACTATCGTGGCTGCCGAGGCAAGCGAACGACTCAATGTTGCGCACTCCGAAGCCAAGAGATATGAGCCCTCGACACGGATTTTATCTACGATATGCGACAGATCCTCCTGCTCGCCAATCTCGACACCCGACTCCATCTGGAGCATCAGGCGCATCTCATCGGCAAGCGACAGTCGCTCCTCAACATCGCGGCGCGAACGCGAGAAGCTCTCGGCAAGGATAAGTTCGCGAGCCGACATCATCGAGCATCGCTCGGCAATGTCGGCACGAATCTTATCAAAACCCACTCTCTGCTCGAAATTCGAGGGATAGATCATATCGCTAAATCACTAAATCTTAAATATTTACTCTGCCTTGCGTGCTGCACGCTTTGCCTCACGCTCAGCCCTCTTGGCTGCCTTCTCGGCAATCTTCTCCTCGGACTGACCAAAGAGCGAGAAATGAACATAGCGCATAGGATTAGCCTTCAAATCCTCCAACAGAAGGGCAAGGTTCTCGCCCGCACTGTTGAGCGAATTGTATAGCTCGGCATCCTTTAAAAGCATACCCACCGAGCCCTGGCCACTCTCCAACGAAGCCACGATGTCGTTAATCGAGGCAAGCGTTGTATCGAGCTTCGTAACGAAGTCTGCCTCGGCAACATCCGAGGTAAATGTATCGAGCGACGAAATCATCGACTCAATCTTATCGGTGTTAGCTGCCAATGTCGAAGTAAATGTCGAGAGGTCGTTCACCGCACCCTCGATATCGCCCTTCGACGATGCCAACAACGAGTCGATAGAGGCGGTCATCGACTCAAGGTGAGCAACCAGTGCCTCGATATTTGCGCTATTTGCCCCAAGGATATCGTTCACACCCTCGATAGTTGTATTCAAGCCATCGATAAGCGATGAGCCCTTGTCTGCCAGCAAGCCCATAAGGCCAGCGTTCACTCTACCCTCCATCGTAGCGCCATCAGCGATACGAGCCTCCGAGTCGCCCTGAATAATAAATATCTCCTGACCACCCATCAAGCCCGTAGAGCCAATCTCGGCAA
Source organism: Alistipes sp. (assembly GCA_017465575.1). Taxonomy (GTDB): domain Bacteria; phylum Bacteroidota; class Bacteroidia; order Bacteroidales; family Rikenellaceae; genus Alistipes. The sequence continues at coordinate 48,268 of JAFTVX010000016.1, forward strand.
TCGAGTTGGCAGGGATAAAGTCGGCATAGTCGCTCTCAACCGAGAGCTCTACCATCACATTGTCGCCCAAGAGCTCGATGGTCTGAACATTACCCACCTCAACGCCACGAAGGTTGACACGCGCCGACTCCATAAGACCCGTTACATCGTCAAAATATACATAGTAGGTCTGTGTGCGCTTCAGCAGATTCTGACCGCCGAGCCACTTGATGCCCCACCACGATACCAAAATCACAATTACGGCAAAAATGCCAATCTTAAACTCTCTTCTCAGTTTCATATTCATCACATTTTCTGTTATTACTTTATCTTAGTGCCCTCGTAATGAACTACATAGGCATCTTTGAATATCTCCTTTGCACGCTCCAACTCTTCGCGAGCCTCGGCTTTCGATGCGAAGCTGCCGAGGCAATACTTATAGCAGTAGCTACCCGTGCCCATAAGCTCCACGACACGACCACGATAGGCCTTGAACTGGCTGTCGTTTAGCGATAGCGAGTGCTTCGACGAGAGAAGCTGGATGGTATATCCCGACTCTAAGCGCTCTGCTTCCGCCTTGGGTTCTTCGCTCTTCGGCTCTTCGCTCTTTACCTCCTCTGCGGGCTTCTGCTCCTCCGATGAGCCACCATCGGCGGTGTACTCCTGCATCTTGTCGAGGCGCTCAATAAACTCTACAATAGCATCGCTCAAAGCATCTGCCAAAGCCCTCTCGCCACTCTCCGAGAGCATATATTTTAGCTCCTCGTCGTTGGTCATAAAGCCCAACTCGACAAGCGCACCAGGACCATTGAGCCAGTAGAGCACCGTCCAGTCGTTGAACTTCACGCCACGGCTATGGCGACCCTTCGACTTAAACTTACCGTCGGCAATACGGGCGAAGGTGTTGTTAAATGGGTCGTTGGTCATCTGGTTCGACAAGGCGATGATATAGCCGAGCGAACTTTTCGATATATTCTCGACATGCATCATCTCGCCCTCATCGACAAACGAGCCAGAGTTCTTGCGGTTCTGGCGCAAGGTATCCTCATCGAGCGACAATATCCAGACCTCAGTGCCCTTAACCGCCTTATTGTCCGCAGCATTGGCGTGAATCGAGAGCAGAAGGTCTGCACCCTTGTCGTTTGCCAACTCTGCACGGCGCTTATTGTCGATATTTCTATCATCGTGCAACGCCTTGTCCGTCTCGCGCGTGAGGATAACCTCCAACGAGGGCATCTTCTCGGCAAGTTGCGCCTTGATAGCCTTGCACATCGAGAGGTTGATATCTGCCTCCTTGGTCTTGCCTACGACCTTGCCAGGGCGCATACCACCGTGGCCAGCATCCAAAACCACCACTCTACCCTCGGGCGATGCAACATTTTCCGTAGCATAAGCGTTAGCCGAAAGTAAAAGCCCAGCGATGAGCAAAACTACCGCGATGATATTTCTTCGTATGAAGCACATAAAATCCGAAAATTATTACTATATTTGTCGGTTGTAAAAACACCTGCGCGTGCGTACGAGACTACCAAAAAGGGGGCAACGGAGGCACATTCAGGGGTTTTTGCCGACTGCGTCGGCAAAGTTACAAAAAATTATTGAATTGTGAGACCTATTTACGCAAAATATCTGCTTTCGACACTGCTTACGGCAGTGCTCTTCTGCCTGCTCTCAGGACTCTCTGAGGTGGGTGCGAGGGGGTATCGTGCGATTTTTGCACAGGATAGCGTAAGGCTCACACGCCCCGAAAGGGACACATTAGGCTCGCTTTCGACCTCTACGGAGAAAACTACACTTGCGCCCAGCATGCGCAACGACCTGCCGCCCAAGCCACATCGCTCGTCTGACTCGTCGCGTATGCGCTCCATCGAGCCTACTACACCCAAGCCCGAAACGGAGACTGCTAAGACGACAGAGCCTACTGCCAAGCGTGGCGCGATGTTCGACGACATCATTGAGGGTAAGGCCGTCGACTCGGTAGTCTTCGATGCCAAGAACAAGATGATTTACAGCTACCGCGATGGCGATGTCACATATCAAGGCATGAACCTCAAGGCCGACTATATGCGTGTCGATATGCAGACCAAGGATATCTTTGCGCACGGCTTTGCCGACACCACCGAGACAGGTGAGCCAACGCACACCAAGCCCGAGTTCTCGGACGGCGGTACGCCATACGCGATGGATACCATCACCTACAACCTCGACTCGCAGAAGGCGCTAATCAAGGGCATCGCCACACAGCAGGGCGATGGCTGGCTTATCGGTAACCGTGTGAAGATGCACCCCGACGAGAGTATCCATATTCACGATGGTCTCTACACCACTTGCGACTGCACGGACCACCCCCACTTCTATATCAACATGACCCAGGCTAAGGTTATCCCCGGCAAGAAGATTATCGCGGGATACTCCTACCTCGTGATGGAGGATGTGCCTATCTACTTCCCCGGTATTCCCGAGGCCTTCTTCCCCGTGCAGACAGGTCCTAAGTCGGGTATCTTGATGCCTACATACGGTGAGGATGCCAAGGGCTTCTTTATCCGCGATTTGGGCTACTACTTCAAGCTTGGTGAGCATATGGACCTCGCTATCCGTGGTGGTATCTACACCCTCGGCTCGTGGGAGGTATCGGCAGTATCGCAATATGTCAAGCGCTACAAATTCCGTGGTAACTTCAACCTATCGTACTCATCTATCCGCACGGGTGAGAAGGGTCAGCCCGACTATGTCAACCAAAACAACTACCGTATCCAGTGGTCACACTCGCAGGATGCCAAGGCTAATCCCGGTTCGACATTCTCGGCATCGGTGAACCTCACATCAAGTGGTTATAGCCGTTACTCGGCAACGACGGTAAACGACATTCTTGCTACGCAGACCAACTCTTCGATTTCGTACTCGAAGAACTGGGAGGGCACGCCATTCTCGCTGTCGTTGAACTTGGCAGCTTCGCAGAACTCACGCGACAAGACCATCTCGGTAACGCTCCCCACCATCACCTTCAATGTGGCGAGCTTCAACCCCTTCAAGCGCAAGGAGGCTGTGGGCAAGACACGCTGGTACGAGAAGATTAAGATGAGCTACTCGATGAAGATGACCAATACGGTAAGCGCCAAGGAGGACAGCATCTTCACAAAGGAGACACTCAACAAGATGAAGAATGGTATTCAGCATAATATCCCTGTATCTACCTCGCTCACGCTCTTCAACTATATCAATGTAAGCCCCTCGTTCAACTACACCGAGCGCTGGTACTTCAAGAAGGTGCAGCAGCAGTGGAACAACGAGACTAAGACCGTCGATACGCTCGACCCCGAATATGGCTTCTGGCGTATCTACAACTACAACGCCTCGGTATCGGCAAATACCACAATCTACGGTACCTATACAGCGAAGAAGAAGGAGCGTAAGTTGCAGGCTGTGCGCCACACGCTTACACCCAATATCGGCTTTGCTTACTCGCCCGACTTTAGCCGTCAGCGCTATGGCTTCTACGAGACGGTGCAGACCGATACCACGGGTCGTTTCAAGGTCTACTCGCCATTTACCGACAATGCCTACGGTGTGCCTGGTAGCGGTCAGCAGTTCAACCTCACCTTCGGCCTTTCGCAGTCGTTGGAGGCTAAGGTGCGCACCAAGGATACGGTGAAGAAGATAAAGATTATCGACCAGATATCGATTAACGGCTCGTATAACTTCCTTGCCGACTCAATGGGCCTGTCGAACTTGCCTATCCAGTTGCGTACGACAATTTACCAGAATATCGGCCTTAACCTCTCGCTTACGCTCGACCCCTACGAGGTGTCGCCACAGGGTGTGAGATATAATAAGCTGATGTGGGCACGCGGTCTGCCCGGCCGTATACAGTCTGTTAGCTGGAGCTTCGGCTACTCGTTTAAGTCGCGCGAGGATAAGTCGCAGGTTGCGGGTAACGATATCACCTCCTACCCTGCCGAGTACTTCAACGCATGGTCGGACCCCTATGGTCAGCTCAACCCCGCAATGCGACGACAATGGATGGCGGGCCAATACTACGACTTCTCGATACCGTGGAACTTGGGCTTCAATTATAGCATCAGCTACAATGCCCAATATGTGAATAACGGCACGACGGGCTACCGCAAGAAGATTAACCAGACGCTGAGTGTCAATGGTAGTGTGCGCCTTACGCCCAAGACGATGATTACGGCCACGACGGGTTACGACTTTGCCTCACGCAAGATGTCGATGACCTCGATATCTATCACGCGCGACCTGCACTGCTGGCAGATGTCGTTTATGTGGATTCCGTTCGGCAACCATAAGAGTTGGTCGTTTAATATCGGTGTAAAGGCGGCATCACTCGCCGACTTGAAGTACGACAAGAGCTACACGCAGTACGACAATATGTACTAACGATAAAGCCCTCGATTGCCGAGGGCTTTGTTGTTGCTGGCACAGGAGATAGAGCAAAGCGCAATCAATAGAGAAATTAGAGAAATTAGGGAATTTAGAGAAGTTAAGGATAGCGCTACCGACATTTATCCCTAAACTCACTACACTCCCTAAACTCATTAAACTCTCTAATAAACCACCTCCCAGCCAGCACTCAGCCAATTTGTTGATAGAAGGGGCATAATTTGGCGCCGATAAAGAGAAAGAGCGGATGGGACATACTGGAAGTATTTCCCATTCGCTCTTTTGATTGAGGCGTCGAAGGATGCCCCTTATCTCAACAAATTTTAGAAGTGGAAGGTGCAGGTAACACCAAAGTTTGCCAACGCAAGGTCGTTGAACTGCGCCTCTGACCACTCCTTAGCATAGGCGATGCGAGGACCAAATGAGGGTGTCCAGTCTACAGAGAGGCTTACGGGAGCGTTGTTGAATGCGATACCGAGGCGAGCCATACCTGCAAGACCTACATAGGCGAAGTGTGCCTTACCGCCAACATTTACACCAGCACCAGCATCGAAGAACCAACGACCAGCCTTGGGAGTCCAGTCCATATCGAAGATATGCCAGTTGTAGAGGAGTGTGAAGTCGGCACATACGCGCGATGAGTTAACATTGATGCTGTTCTCGGTGGTTGTAGCAACGGTAACCACGGGGTTGATCCACGATGCACCGAAGCGAGCCTCGAGGTAGTTGTCGTTCGAGAACTTGAGCTGTGCTACGGCCTGTGCGCCAGAGCCTGCGCGAAGACCCAATGCGAACTCCTGAGCCGATACCGCGCTGATAGAGAGCGCAGCAACAAGAATAAGAAATAGCTTTTTCATAATTTTTTGTTTTATAGTTTTGTTGTTATTTTCGTTACGCAACACAAAGGTATAAAAAAATGAGCAAAGTTCAAAGAGAGAAATAGTTTTTAGATATTAGATATTAGATTTGCGCAGTCATTAGGGAATGTAGGGAGTTTAGTGAATTTAGTGAACTTAGGGATAGCGCTACCGACATTTATCCCTAAGCTCTATCTCATAGCGCAGTCGGATAGGGTTTAATAGGATTTTATAGGATTTAATAGGGCAAAGCGCTATCAGCGTGCCCCAAAACCCTATCTCCCTATTGCACCCCATTGAGTCCTATCGAATCCTATTATTATTTCTTTCCAGCCAGCACTCTTTGTCGTCAAAAGTCGTGAGATGTGGTGCCAAATGAAAACTCCTCGGATGGGACATACTTGAAGTATTTCCCATTCGGGGAGTTAAGTTTGGTGCCGCAGATTGCGGCTTTTCACGGCAAAGAACCCAATTTGTTGTCA
>JAFTVX010000017.1 GCA_017465575.1 Alistipes sp.
ATTTGTCTTTAAGCATAACTGTCTGATTTAGACTGCAAAAGTAAATTCAAATCCGTTCGCTCACAAAACTTGCATAACAAATTAAATATCAATCATTTCAAAGAACTATTTCGATTTTTTAGTGGACACTTATGATTAGTTGTTAGTTGTTAGATTAGACAAGTTAGATCAATAAGAATAAATGTGATATTCGACATCGTACGGTCTTAAGGTCTTAAAGTCATAATGGTCCTAAAAAAATCAGAGGTTGAATAAAAAGATGTAGTTTTAGGCTTGCGAAGCCCGAAAAACCGCAGTTTACTTAGGCGTAAATGAGGATTTTGAGGGCGAGCGTAACGACAAAATACACTTTTTATTCAGCCTCCTCTAACAACTAAAAACTAATAACTATAAAGTGAGTGCCTCGGGATAGTACACTTTAGTACAGCCCGAGGCACTCAACTTTTGGGATAGTTCGAAGGATACCCCTTATCACAAGAAATTGACTTCGGTAAATCGCCAGCCGAGTAATAGATCCTTTACTGCCATTCGCTTCTTGCCAGCCAACTGCAACTCATCAAGATATACCCAGCCATCGGCGGCCGCCACGGCGATAAATGTCTTGCCATCGGTGCGCATCGAGCCTGGGGCTACCGACATCGCGCACTCCTCAAAGTGGGTGGCAAAGACCTTGGTTGAGCCGACCTCCGCACCTTCGCTGAAGATGGGTGTCCACGCTGCGGGATAGGGCGAAAGACCACGCACAAGGTTGTGAATCGAACGGCAGCTGTGTCGCCAGTCTATACGACCATCCTCCTTGAAAATCTTGGGTGCAGGCTTAAGAGTTGCCTCATCGATATGCATCTGCTCAGTGGTCGTGTAGTCGCCCGTAGCAACCTTATCCACCGTGCGTGTAACAAGCTCTGCGCCAATCATCATCAGTTTGTCGTACAACGAGCCGATATTATCCTCCGGGAGAATATCTACGGCTTGCTGCTCGATGATTGCGCCCTTGTCGATTTCGTGGTTAAGCAGGAATGTCGTTACGCCGGTGCGCTCCTCGCCATTGATAATCGCCCAGTTGATGGGTGCTGCGCCACGATACTCGGGCAACAGCGAGGCGTGGAGGTTGAAGGTGCCAAGGCGAGGCATAGCCCACACCACCTCGGGCAACATACGAAACGCAATAACGATACCCAAGTCGGGGCGAAGCTCACGTAACGCCTCCAAGAATGCCTCATCGCGCAACTTCTCGGGCTGCAAGATTGGCAAGCCCAACTCACGGGCAACAACCTTAACATCGCTCTCGTGGACCTTCTGACCACGACCGGCGGGCTTATCGGGTGTGGTTACAACACCCACAATATTATATCCCTCCTCAACGAGTCGCTTCAACGATGTCGATGCAAACTCGGGAGTACCCATAAAGACAATTCGTAAATTTTTAGGCATTATTTCGCTTAAACTTTAATTTCAGACCCTTGTACCACCTCTTCACTCGCTTGGCAAAGCGACGAATACGCACATCGTACCAGTCGAAGTCGAGCAACGAGGTGTCGTTGGTAGCTTTGCGAGTAAGGTAGATAGCCACAGGCGTGAGTATCACAATCGGCAACCACATACCATAAAGCGACTCCCAAGTACCCTCCTTCGAGAGCTTCTCGCCCGACACCGAAATGACATAGTAGATGACAAAGAATATCACCGAGATAACTATAGGCGTACCGAAGCCACCCTTGCGGATAATTGCACCCAACGGAGCACCAATCATAAAGAATACAAGGATAGAAACGGGAAGTGTCAGCTTGCGATGCCACTCATTCTCAGAGCGATAGAGCTGAGTAATAGCAATTTTCGATGTCTGCTCGTCGTAGGAGTAGGCGCCACGCGCCGAGCGAGCCGAGTTGTTCGCTACGCTATATACACGGGCACGGTCGCGCGTACCAAGTTTCTCGATAGAGTCCTTGTAGTTGACACGAGCGAAGGCGCTACGGTCGATAAAGGCGGTGTCGTAGCTAAATGCAATGGTAGTATCGCGCACAAAGATACGCTCCTTCAACAACGGGGCGTACGATGCCTGGGTACTCTCCTCAATCATCACATTGAGCGAGTCCATAAGTTCCTCAAGCTCAACCATATTTCGCGTTTGCGACTCGGTAAACTGGCGCGACATATCACCCTCGGGCTTAGCCACATTATCCACTGGGAAGCTGGCATCCTGACGCTCAAACTTATGCTGTCGCATAGTATTTTTGTCGTACCATTGCGAGCTTCGTGTATGCTCGTATGTCTGACCATTGAAGAGCGTGATATAGAGGAACGACTTATCCTCCGACATACGGATATAGCCCGAGTCGGCAAGTGTCGTTGTCATATCGCCATTGCGAGAGCGAGTGTCGAAGATAAGCACATCAGTAAGCAACTTTGTTTTGTCGTCTTGCTTACCCACACGGATACTCATATCGGGCAGACCGTTGAAGAACATGCCGTCTTGAAACTCCATCTCTTGGCGTTGCTCACGGATATCGAACAGCAGTTCGTACATTCGCTCGTTGGCGTATGGCACAAGGTTATTCGATACGAAGAAGCTACCCACCGAGATACCACCCACGACGACCATTAGTGGAGCGAGGATGCGCACAAGCGACATACCTGCCGACTTCATCGCCAGAAGCTCGAAGTTCTCGCCAATGTTACCCATCGCCATAATCGCCGAGAGGAGCATCGCCAACGGCAAGCCCATGGGCACCATATTGACGGTGGCACATGTTACAAGCTCGAGGATGGTGCTCGCATCAAGACCCTTACCCGTGAGCTCGTCGATATAACGCCACACGAAGTTCATCATCAGCACGAACATCACAATAAAGAATGTGACGATAAGCGGACCGATGTAGGCTTTGAGTATGAGTTTGTGTATCTTCTTCATTTTACGAATTACTTGCGCAAAGTTAGCAATTTTACGCTAATAAGCGTAATACATAGCATAAAAATTATGCAACTACCTGTCGGGAGGTCGTAGGCGTAGCTAAGAACAAAGCCAGCCAAGTTAGCTACTACACCCACCACCGAGGCTATTAGCGCTATCTTACGATAGTCCTTCGTTAGGGCATTAGCAACGACCGTCGGTATGGTTAGCAACGACAGTAATAATACGATACCTATAATCTTGATAGACAAGACGATGGTCACAGCAATTACTACTGCCATAAGGTAGGCAACAACCGTTGCAGGGATAGCCTGACTACGGGCATAATCCTCGTCGAAAGTGAGATAGAAAAGCGGTCGTAGATAGCGCACCGCCATAGGGACAATAACGAGCGTTAGCAGCGCCAAAGCGATGATATCTACCCTATCGACCAACAAGATATTTCCGAAGAGATAGCTCGTTAGGTCGGTCTGATAGCCGGGTCTAAGCGACATAAACAGCGCTCCGAGTGCCATACCCACCGACCAGACGATGCCTATGGCAGAGTCTTCGCGGATACGGCTACGGCGTGAGAAATACTCGATGACGAGCGACGAGAGAGCAGCAAAGCCCAAGGCGCCAGCCACGGGATTGAAGCCCGCCCAAAGTGCCATGCCTAAGCCACCGAACGAGGCGTGAGTGATACCGCCAGCGAGAAACACCATACGGCGAGCAACGATATAACTTCCTACAATACCGCAAGTTATACCCGACAGCACACACGCTATCAGGGCATTTTGCAGAAAGTCGTAGGCTACAATATCGTTAAGCAAGTTTACCATATTCTATCTATTAAACGCGCAAATTTACTTTTTTTTCGTGATAAGACAAAATTTTTGTAACTTCGCCCCACTGATTACAACTTATTTTCGAAGAGCAAATGACAAAAAAGCGAGTAAGTTTTCACACCTTAGGTTGCAAGCTCAACTTCTCCGAGTCATCGACCTTCGCCCGCCAATTCGAGGAGGGCGGATATGAGCGTGTCGATAGTTCAGCACCCACCGATGTGGCGGTTATCAATAGCTGTTCCGTTACGGAGCACGCCGACAAAAAGTGTCGCAACATCATCCGCAAAATACACCGTCGCAACCCCGATGCCATAATCGCCGTAACGGGCTGTTATGCACAGCTTAAGCCCGAGGAGATTGCCGCTATCGAGGGTGTGGATATCGTGCTGGGTAACAACGACAAAGGCGACTTATATCGTCGAGTGGCTGAGCTCGAAAATCGTGGTAAGGCAGAGGTTTATGGCTGCTCCTACGACAAGATTTCGCGCTTCTTTGCCGCCTACTCTTCGGGCGACCGCACACGCTCATTCCTCAAGGTGCAGGACGGTTGCGACTATAAGTGCGCCTACTGCACCATTCACTATGCTCGTGGAGCAAGCCGAAACATCCCGATTGCCGACATCGTAAAGGAGGCCGAAGAGATTGTTGCAGCGGGTCAGAAAGAGATTGTTATCACGGGTGTAAACACCGGTGATTTTGGCCGTACGACGGGTGAAAAATTCGTCGATTTGTTGCGTGCTTTGGACCGTGTTGAGGGCGTTGAACGCTACCGCATTTCGAGCATCGAGCCTAACCTTATAACTGACGAGATTATAGAGCTTTGCGCACGCTCACCTAAATTTATGCCTCACTTCCATATTCCGCTTCAGAGTGGCTCAACAAAGCTACTCGGCGCGATGCGTCGTCGCTACACGGCAGAGAAGTATCGTGAGCGCATCCAGAAGATTCGTGAGCTGATGCCCGATTCGTTCCTTGGTGTCGATGTCATCGTCGGCTTCCCTGGCGAGGGCGAGGAGGAGTTTATGGAGAGCTATCGCCTCTTGGAGGAGGTGGGTGCATCGTTCTTGCACATCTTTCCCTTCTCGGAGCGCCCAGGCACCCCTGCTGTTGAGATGCCCAACAAGGTGCAGTCGCGCATTGCCACCGAGCGAGTAGAGCGCTTGGAGGAGCTTAGCAATAGGCTGCATGCCGACTTTGCACGCCGTTATTTGGGCACCGAGCGCCCCGTACTCTTTGAGAGCACCAACCGCAGTGGCGAGATGCTTGGCTACACCGATAACTACCTCCGTGTTTGTGCCCCCTACAACGAGCGATATATCAACCAGATAACCACCGTACGACTTATTGAGCTACTCGACGAGAATGATATTCGTTGCGAAATTGTTGGATAATTGCTACAAAAGTATTACTTTTGTGAGTTAATTTATCTTTCGATTAAACGACTATGTTCGACAGAGTAAAAAATAACTTACGCATCAACTCTTTGGCTCGTCGCCTAAGGGTTGCCTTTACGAGTATCATATTGCTGCTTATCTTCTCGGGCGCTATGTCGCTCTTGGAGTTGGAGCGTGTCAGCCACGATACCGAGGAGATTCTTATGGCCAGCAAGTCGAATGTCGATATTGCGGGCGAGATGATTGCAGCACTCAACGAGCAGAACGATGCGATGATTTATATGGCCGTTGTGGGCGATGAGCGTGAATCACGCCGTGTGCAGTGCCTCAACTCTATCGAGCACCTCCGTCTTGCAACCGAGAGCGCTTGTGAGCGCATGTCGACCACCGAGAATGTTGTTGCCGCCGACTCACTCCGCATGCAGGCCGAGCGCATCAACCAGATGGCAACCGACTATCTCGACAAGCGTGTCCACCTCCACATCTTGGAGACCGAGGCAGCGGACTCTATCACACCTTTCAATACACAGATTTGGTATGCTGACCAGTACAAGGTGCAGTATATGAATATGTCGCGCCATATCACGAAGTATATGACAGGTACGAACAGCACCCTTGGCCCCGAGGTTAACAACCTCAGCCACACGGCTCGTCGTGCCGTAACGCCTGTCTTTATCTCGCTCTTGGTGATGTTGGTGGTGGTCATTATGTTCTACTACTTCCTTCGTGTCTACTACCTCAACCCCGTTTTGCGCATCAACCGCAGTTTGGGCGACTACCTCACCTACAAGATGCCTTTTGACGAGGGTATTGAGGCACGCGACGAGCTCAAAACTCTGCGCGACCATATCGCACAGCTTATCTCGAAACTCAACTAACGCAACCCGATGAGAGTAAATGTAGTCATACGATATATCGGCATGGTGATGCAGTTTATAGCGGCATTTATGCTCGCTTCTGCCGGCGTGTCGCTACTCAACGACTACGACTCGGGCTTCTCGCCTCTGTTGCTCTCGGCATTCCTTACGGCGTTGCTTGGTCTCTTTCCGCTATTATTCGTAGACCGTGTCGACGAGATTAAGACCAAGGAGGGCTATGCCATTGTCGTAGGCTCGTGGCTTGTGGCCTGCATCGTCGGTATGTTTCCCTACCTTATCTGGGGTGGCGAGTTTACGCCCGTAAATGCATGGTTTGAGAGTGTTTCGGGATTCACCACTACTGGCGCATCTATCCTCAACGACATCGAGTTCTTGCCCCGTGGTATGCTCTTTTGGCGAGCATCGTCGGCATGGATTGGTGGTATCGGCGTAGTTATGTTTGCCCTTGTGATTTTGCCCTCGTTGGGGCGCAGTCGCCACATGTTGTCAAATGTCGAGATGTCGACCATCGCCAAGGACAACTTCCACTACCGCACAAAGGTTATCACCCGCATCCTTATCTTCGTGTATGTGGGTATGACGCTTATCACCACCCTCTTGTTGAAGTATGCGGGAATGAACTGGTTTGATAGTATGACCCACGCTATGTCGGCTTGTGGCACTTGTGGCTTCTCGACTAAAAACCTCTCGATTGCCTTCTACGACAGTGCAGCCATCGAGGCTATCCTCATTGTAGCGATGACCCTGTCGGGTATCCACTTTGGTGTGTTGTACGCAACGATTACAGGTCGAAAGAACAATATTTTCCGCTCGACCATCGTTCGCACATATATTGGTATGCTCGCCTCGGTAAGCATCGTGATTGCCATCAGCCTCTTCACCGAGGGCATCTACGAAAACTTTGGCGAGGCTATGCGCCACGCAACATTCCAAGTTGTGAGCATTACCACCACATCGGGCTTTGCCACGGCAGATACCAACACTTGGACATCGTTGGCTATCGTGTTGTTGGTTTTTTGCTCCGTGATTTGCGGTTGCGCAGGCTCGACATCGGGTGGTATGAAGGTCGATAGATTGTTTATCGCCTGCAAGGTGATTGGCAACCGTATGCGCCTTCAACAGCACCACAGCGCCGTTATCCGCACCAAGATAGATGGCACGGTGCAGGAGGAGAGCACGCTGAGCCTTGTTATGACCTTTATCGTGGCATATATCATGCTTGTGTTGATAGGCACGATTGTATACACGATGTTTGGTTGCGACCTCACCACAGGCTTCACCGCCTCTATTGCCTGCATCAGCAATGTAGGCCCAGGCTTTGGCGAGGTGGGCTCGATGGCAAACTATGCCTCATTACCCGCGCTTTTGAAGTTCTTCTCGGCACTACTTATGCTCGTAGGTCGTTTGGAGATTTTTGGATTTATTCAGCTCTTCTTTATGCGTTCATGGAGATAGAGCCAAATATGGAGAAACAGACAAGAGAACAATGATAAAGAGTAGTAAGATAATTTGTGCGTTCGTCGCAGCATCGCTCTTTGTGGGGGCTACGGTGGCGCAAAAGCCTATCAAGGAGCTTACCTCGAACGAGGAGTATCGCGAACTTATGTCGCGCAGCGAGGAGTTGCAGACGAAGGAGGACTCTATCACGCTCCTAATCAACGAGGCACGCACCGAGTATCAGCGTATCGCAGCGGAAATGGCCGATAGCATCACCGCCGAGCGAGATAGCTTTGCCACCTATATCCTCGACCTCGAGCAGCAGATTTTCGACCTGCGCTCACAGCGTGGTCAGCTCACAAGCCGTATCAACTCTATCGAGCAGGAGTGGGTTATGGCACAGCTTATGAACCCTGTGGAGGAGGAAGAGCTGGTTGCCGAGCTCCCCGACTCTACTGCCGAGGAGGTCGTTGAACCTATGGCACCTATCTACTACCGCAACTTGGTTGAGAACACCATCTTTAGCGACATCCTCACTGGCGAGGACTACAACGACCTGCTTATTGCCAACGAGGAGGACAAGGAGATGGAGGGCATCGTGGCCGACTACTTGGCGACCTACGCCGACATGGCAGAGGCTGCCGAGGCATACCGCAATGCCACCGAGGAGGCGGAGGCCGAGCGCATCCTTGCCCGCTTTGGCGACCTTGAGATTGAGGCCGAGGAACTATCCGACGAGATGCAGCAGAAGTGGAACCACATTATCGACACCAAGTACTACGCCTACGGCTATATTCTTGAGCACGAGCGCCGCTACGACCTCCTGGACAAGGCATCGAGCGACTTTTCGACAATGTTGCAGCAGTGTGCTGCTAACGATGGCAACTACGCCTCTGACGCCCTTATGCGCTATATCGTAGGTCGCCCCACACTGCTTGGCCACGAGATAGAGTTTGCCCGCGAAATGGAACTTATGGAGGCTGCCGACTCGTTGTCGGGCGTTAGGGATAACCTCAACCTTGCCGACTACCGCTTGGAGCCTATCAAGGTGGAGCGCCGTCTATTCCTCGACTTTGCACCTATCGTGGTAGGTCGCACCAACTATTACAGTTCGGCAAATCCTCTGCCCGAGTTACGCGTTTTTGAGCGTGGCACAATCTATCGCATCTTGCTCGGCACATTCCGCTCGAAGCAGCCGATGACACTCTTCAAGGGTGTTCAACCCCTCTTTATTGCCGAAAACGACGACGAGACTTACAGCTATTACGCTGGTGGCTTTGCTACGCTTGCCGAGGCTGAGGAGGCACAGCTGTTCCTTAAGGAGAAGGGCTTCCGTGCACCCGAGATTTGCCGTTGGGAGAATGGCGATATGATTAACCTCACCGAAGCCGAGGAGAGCACCGAGGAGGGCGAGAGAGTAGATATGCCCGTTGTCGGCATGCGCTACATGGTCGAAATTGAGGCCGAGATGCTCACCGACGAGATGCGTAATGCAATTAACCAGACGACACCTGGCAAGATGGTATCAAGGGCCGATGATAAGTTTGTTGTGGGCACATTCACCTCGCGCTCCGAGGCCGATATGTTGCTCACTACGCTCGTCGACCAATTTAGCGACATTCAGGTAACACTCAAAGAGATAGAACTTAACTAACGATAAAAAGAGAAAACGAAATATGAAACGACTAATTTATGGTTTGGTGGCCTTGGTCACAATCGGTCTACTTGCCACATCGTGCAAGAAAGAGGAGGTATACAGTTTTACCGTACCCTCGGGCAGTATCCTTGTGTCGATGCCTGGCGAGGAGGGCACTACCTCGTTTGATAGTTTCAACATCGCATCTATCGGTGCGAGCTCCACACCTGTGGGCTGGGAGATTGTGAACATCAACCTCTACGACGGCACCATCACCGTCAAGGCACCCACATCGTTCGACAATGAGGAGGTCAAGGAGGGCAACCTCACACTTGTGGGCTATACACCTCAAGGCTCAAGAAAGAGCATCTCAATCTATCTCGCCATTTTGGAGAACGAGGATGTGGATTATAGCTCATCGCCCGCCAACTGCTATATTGCCAACAAGGCCAACACACGCTATCTTTTTGACCCATACATTGGTGGCAACGGCATAAAGCTCGAGACCGAGAGCATCGAGCTCTTGTGGCAGACCGAGAAGAGCCTCGTTAAGTACCTCGATTTGCGCGATGGCAAGGCATCATTCTACTTGGCTATGGCCGAGGCCGAAGATGACAGCGACGAGCCTACAAACAAGGTTGTTGAGGGTAACGCCCTTATCGGCGCTTACGACAAGGCGGGAAATCTCGTTTGGAGCTGGCATATCTGGGTTACTAACGACGACCCGCGCGAGGCAACCATCACGCTAAATGGTGAGGAGATGATGGACCGCAACCTCGGAGCATTCACAAATAGCAACGCATCGACCGATGGCGAGGAGATTTTCCGTTCGTATGGCATGTACTACCAGTGGGGCAACAAGAACCCCTTTGTAGGTCCTCAGCGTTATAACTTCCCTGGCAACCACGACGATGTTTTGTACAACAACAAGGACTACGACACATATCTTGCCTATGAGGCCTCGTCAGCAAAGGTTGGCACCGCAGAGTGGAGCAACTCCCACCCTATGACACTTATCTGGGGCAACAAAGACAACGATTATGACTGGCTCTATGAGGGTCACGACAATACGCTGTGGTCTGAAGAGACAAAGAGCGACAACGACCCCTGCCCTGCAGGCTGGCGCATACCCTCGAAGTCGGTATTCGAGAACCTCACAATCGTAGGCTCTTACGACGATATGTCGTGGGAGGAGGCACAGCCTCTCTATGGCTGGATGTTGCAGGATACGGCGACTGGTGCCGAGCACTTCTTCACAGCTCAGGGTCGCCGCAACTACCTCGACTGCCGTCTAGATATCTTCAACGACGACTACGATATGCCTATTCCTTGGTCGGGCTACTACTGGACAGCATCGGTGGATGGCGAGGATGCCTCAGCATTGTATTTCGACCTCAACACCGCAACACGCACTTGGAATGGCATTGATGTGGCACGAGCGATGCACCGCGCAAATGCTCTTCCCGTACGCTGCGTAAAGGAGTAAAAAGAGTTATTAGTTGTTTGTTTTTAGTTGTTAGAAAAAATTCCGCTAAAAAACATTTTAACTCATTTTAACCCATAGTAACACATTTTAACCCATTATAGAATTAAAGAGCAAAGAGATTTTTGTAAGCGCAAACCTTTTCTTTGCTCTTTTTTAGCCAAACATTAATTTTTTTGTGAGTATGAAAGAGATGTACAAGTACTCTGTGGCAGAGATTGCCACGGAGCTTCGCACAAGTGTGGAGAGTGGATTAAATAGCGAGGAGGCAAAGAGCCGCCTTGCAACGAATGGCTACAATGAGTTTGCCAAACGCAAACAGAAATCGTTAATAGTAAAGTTCTTGGAGCAATTCAAGAGCTTTATGATTATTGTGCTTATCGCAGCAGCCGTTATCTCGGGTGCTGTGGGTGTGCACAATGGCGAGGGCTTTACCGATGCTATCATCATCCTCGCAATTGTCGTTATCAACGCCATTATCGGCGTTGCGCAGGAGGCTAAGGCGGAGAAGTCGTTGGAGGCCTTGGAGCGTATGTCGGCACCCCACGCCAAGGTGGTGCGCGACGGTAAGGTTCAGGTTATCGAGGCTCGTGAGCTGGTCGTTGGCGATGTTGTGGAGATTGAGACTGGCGACTCCGTTCCTGCCGATTTGCGCCTTACGGAGGCCATTAACCTCAAGGTTGGCGAGGCAGCCCTTACTGGTGAGTCGTTGCCTGTGGAGAAGACGACCGAGGCAATCGCCCAGACAGTTGAGATTGGCGATAGAGAGAATATGGCATTTAGCTCGTGCTCGGTAACATACGGCCGTGGTCGCGGTATCGTAGTTGCTACGGGCGAAAAGACAGAGGTGGGCAAGATTGCCACGATGATTGACTCGGTGGGCAGCCGCAAGACACCTATGCAGGAGCGCTTGGATAAGTTGGGTAAGTTCCTCGCCATCGCTGCCTTGGCTATCTGCGCCATTATCTTCGTGGTGGGCATCGCCTATGGCAACGACATCGTTACGATGTTTATGACCGCCGTGAGCCTTGCAGCAGCAGCTATTCCCGAGGGTCTGCCTGCGGTATCTACCATCGTATTGGCTATCGGTGTTCAGCGCCTTGCCAAGCAGAACGCCATTATTCGCAACCTCCCTTCGGTCGAGACCTTGGGTAGCACAACGGTTATCTGCTCCGACAAGACAGGTACACTGACCCAAAACCGAATGACCGTAACACATATCTACACCGAGGGCACACTTTCTTCGAGCGAAACCTTGAGCGAGACTGCTACCCTACTTACTCGCATTGCGGTATTGGCAAACGATGCCAAGTTTAGCCGCACCGCAGAGGGCGCAACAAGCATTGGCGACCCAACGGAGACCTCGTTGGTCGACCTTGGCGCTAAGCACTCGTTGTTTAAGGACGAGTTGGAGGCTGCGGCAGAGCGTGTAGCGGAGATTCCGTTCGACTCGGAGCGCAAGCTGATGACAACCATTCATCGCCCCGAGGGTGGCTTGATGGTGGCAACAAAGGGCGCTATGGACGAGTTGTTGCAGTCGTGCAACCGCATCGTCGATGGTGGCAAGGAGCGCGCAATTACCGCCGAGGATATCGAGCGCCTAAAGCGTGAAAACGAGGCGATGGCAAATCAGGCGTTGCGCGTCTTGGCTATGGCATACAAACATATTGATGCTGTGCCTGAGGCCGTTACGCCCGCCGAGGTGGAGCGCGATATGGTCTTTGTCGGTATGGTCGGTATGATTGACCCGCCACGCGAGGAGGTCAAGGCATCGGTAGCGGAGTGTCGCAAGGCGGGTATTCGCCCCGTGATGATTACTGGCGACCACCGCATCACGGCGATGGCTATTGCTCGTGCCTTGGGCATTATGCTTGATGGCGATAAGGCACTCACCGGAACGGAGGTCGAGGCGATGAGTGACGATGAACTCTACGAGGCAGCAGCAACGGTCGCTGTCTTTGCGCGTGTTGCTCCCGAGCATAAGGTGCGCATCGTAAAGGCATTTCAGCGTCGTGGCAACATCGTGGCGATGACGGGCGATGGCGTGAACGATGCCCCCGCCTTGAAGCTTGCCGATATTGGCGTTGCGATGGGCATCACTGGCACAGATGTCTCGAAGGAGGCCTCAGATGTGGTGTTGGCCGACGATAACTTCGCCACCATCGTATCTGCCGTAAAGGAGGGTCGTCGCATCTACGACAATCTGTTGAAGTCTATCCAGTTTATGCTTTCGACCAACCTTGGCGAGATTATGGTATTGTTCACTGCCGTTATTGCAAACTGGGCTACCCCGCTTCTTCCTATCCATATTCTTTGGATTAACCTTGTTACGGACTCGTTGCCCGCCTTGGCGCTCAGCGTAGACCCCGCAGCCCACGATATTATGTCGCGTAAGCCCCTCGACCCCAAGCAGGGCATCCTCACTCGTTCGTTGGCGCTACGCATCGTATTGCAGGGTGTGATGATTACTGCCTTGGTGCTCTGGGCATATAATATAGGTATGGAGCGAGGCTTGGATGTGGCACGCACGATGACCTTCGCAACACTCGCCTTCTCGCAGATGTCCCTGATTTTCAGTATTCGTTCGGGTATGGAGTTTGCCCTTCGTTCGATATTCTCGAATAGTTTCTTGTGGGGTGCAATACTCTTTGTTGCGGTGCTTATGAGCGTTGTGCTCTTTGTGCCGACATTGCAGGGCATCTTCCATATCGCAGAGCTAACCTCCACAGAGTGGCTCTGGGTTGCAGGGCTCTCGTTTGCTCCGTTTGTAATAAGCGAGATTGTTAAGCCGATAGCAAAACTCTTTGCACGATAGGTACAGAAATTGCTGTTTTCCCCAAGAAAACAGCAATTTTTTATGAAGGTAAATACTGGTAAGGGTACGATGCCACTTGTGGCATTGGTTGCTATATGGTCGGTATCGGCAATTGTGTCGTTGCCTGGATTGGCGGTGTCGCCGATTCTCGATAAGTTGGATACGATATTCCCCTCGGCAGGGCGCTTGGAGGTCGAGATGTTGGAGTCGTTGCCCTCGCTGATGATTATTCCCTTTATGCTGATTGCGGGTCGTCACTCGGTCAAGGGCAACAAGATACGAATGTTGGTGCTTGGCACAGCGATATTCCTAATCTGTGGCATAGGCTCGATGCTCTCGCGCTCGCTGGTCGAACTTATCGTGTTAGGTGGTTTGATGGGCATCGGTGCGGGCATCATCATTCCGCTATCGACAGGTCTCATTGTCGACTACTTTACGGGCGATGAGCGCGTTAGGCAGCTCGGCATAAGTTCGGCTATCAACAACCTAACATTGGTCGTCGCTACGGCACTCACTGGCTATCTTGCGGGCATCGAGTGGCACTTGGCATTTGCCGTATACCTGCTCCCCGCCATAACGCTCCTTTTAGTACCTGCTTTGAGCCATACCAAGCCCGACCCCGAGCCTCCGACAGGCGCACAAAATAGACAGAAGAGCCTCAACCGCAATATGATACTACGACTGATGCTCTTCTACTTTCTGATTACCTATTGTTCGTTGGTCGTTACCTTCAACACCTCGTATATCGCCGCCTCGGCACACCTCGATGCCACTCGCTCGGGATTTATTATCTCGCTTTTCTTTCTCGCGATAATGGCGCCAGGCTTTGTGCTAAATGCCGTTATTCGCTGGTTGGGCAACGCCGTAAACCTATGGTCGTTGATTGTTATGGGCGCAGGATTGCTCCTTATGTCGCTACCCCACCCCTCGTTTGCGAAACTCGCTACGGGTGCTATCCTCGCAGGATTGGGCTATGGCGTGATGCAACCTATCGTCTACGACAAGGCGGCAACCAACTCGCCACCCTCGGAGGCTACATTGGCGCTCTCGTTGGTGATGGCCGTAAACTACCTTGCGATAGTCGTTGCACCATTCCTTATCGAGGCTACAAACCGCGTATTCCACACCTCGTCGTATCGCTTTGCCTTCCTCTGTAACGGACTCATTACGCTCATAATAGCCATCGTAGCGCTATTTACGATGAAGAAGAGCAGAGTACTCGGTAACGACGACTAACGCCCCACCTGCTTTCGCCAGCGCAGATAGCCCGCAACGGCCAAGATGCAGTAGATGGTGTAGAGACCAGCGGTAAGGGGTATACCCTTGTAGAAGTATAGCCCCACGCTGATCATATCGACAACAAGCCATACAAGCCACTGTTCGACCAACTTACGCGAGAGCATCCACATAGCCACGATACTCAACGCCGTAGACATCGAGTCGAAGAATGGCACTCGGCTGTCGGTAAACTCGGTAAGGAGGAAGTACAACACAATATGCAACACCGCATAGGTTGCCGTAAGCGGAATAATCCACTTTAAGGGCGTATGCTGTATCTTGCCCTCACTCTTCGTCTTGGGTTTTCGCTTCCATACCACAAGACCATAGATGCCCGCAGCAACATAGTAGAGCTGCATTGCAGCATCGGCGTAGATGCCGTTGGTAAGGTACAACACGCCGTGTACCATAGGCATAATTGCGCCAATAACCCAAACCCAGATATTTGCCTTGTACTCCAACCAGAGGTAGAACAAACCGAGGGTTGTGCCTATAATCTGTAGTATAAGCGATAAATCCATTTCGTTAGAAGTTTACTGTTATATTAGCCAAGAAGTTGATAGGCGCTTGTGGGAAAAAGAACGCCTCGTCGTAGCGCTCACCATCCCACATATACGAATAGCCGTAGCCATTCGACTCATAGAGTGTCGAGAAGAGATTGTTGATGGCCAAGCCAAAGCGCACCTCACGCTCCGCCTTGGTGCGAAGCGAGTAGCCGAGGTTAAGGTTAGTAACGCAATAGGCATCGAGCGACAAGGCCTCAATCTCGTTATTCGTAAAATACTGCTTACCAACATACTGTGTATGCCACATAGCGCTAAAACCGCCAATATGGAAGTCGGCAATCAACGAGCCTACAACCGAGGGCGAATAGGATATGGTCATATCGCCAAGCCTCTCGCCATAGGTGGGGCTATCCTTTAACTCATCGACATAATCCTTAATCTTATTCTCGGATAGCGTAGCATTTGCCGACAAGGTAAACCACTTCGCCACCTTCCACGATGCCATAAGCTCGACACCACAGCGGTAGCTTCGGTCGACATTCGTATTTAGCGCATCATCGCCATCGTTGACCATACCCGTAGCCACCAACTGGTTGTGGTATAGCATATAGTAGAGGTTGACACCCAACGACAAACGAGGTGCGATATAGGTGTAGCCCGCCTCGAAGTCTATGAGGCGTTCGGGCTTGGGATAGCTATCGTCAGCCGAGAACATATAGCGGTCGGTAAAGTCCGAACGGGTAGGCTCACGGTGTGCTACGGCCACCGATGCAAAAACATTGTGGCGATGGTGGATATAGCTGATGCCGAGGCGAGGATTTAGGAAGTTGTAGCGCTGATTGACATCGATAGGCTGCATCGTAACACCCTCATCGCCCCAGATAGCATTGTCGTTTGTACCCCACGCCTTGTAGTGGACATAGCGGTACTGCAAGTCGGCAAAGAGGTGCAACGAGTTATCCATCAAACCACGGAAGACCGACCAGTCGGCACGCACAAAGGCGTTGGCATCCTGCTTCGTAACATCGTTGTCGTACCAACGACCGCCAATATCGCCCTTGTCAAGACCATCAACCCACGACAGCGTACCCCAATGTGGGCAGGTGTAGTAGCTCCACGAGCCACCAAAGGTAAGGTCGAGTGCCGATGTCGAATAGTGCGCTGCAAGGTTAGCGCCACCGAGGTGGTTACGCATAATCTTGTGGCGGATAAGGTCGCCCTGCTCCTTGTCGGTCGCAAGGTTGAGATAGCCCGCCAACCAAGCATCCTCCTTGTACTGGTTGTAGTAGCCGTAGCCGTAGGTGTAGAACATCGTGGCGTTGAGCTGCCAGTGGTTGTTAAAACGATGGTTCAAAACAAGTTGGTTGTTGATTTGCAGATAGTTATCGGTCTGGTCGTCGTAGTAGTCGACATGCGTACCATCTGCCAATACGAAGGGACCGTCGGAGGTTGTATATTGTCCCGAGTCGTGGTACTTTCGACCATATAGCGCCATATCCTCGCGCGACACGCCGTTGTAGGTAAGGTATGTCTTTGCCGAGCCACCAAACGACAGAAGCTTAATCTTGGTCTGGTCGCCATAGTAGCCCACCTGCGCCATATAGCTTTTAAGGTCGGTTGAGCCACGGTCGATATAGCCGTCAGAGCCGATATGCGTAAGTCGAGCATCCACCACCCAGTGGTCGCGCATCAATCCCGAAGAGATATGCACCGCCTGCTTGTTGGTGTTATACGAGCCGTAGGATAGCGATGCCGAGCCACAGAAATCGGGCGAGAGGGCATCGGTAGTCATCGCCACCGAGCCACCAAAGGCGCCTGTGCCGTTGGTCGAGACACCTGCACCACGCTGCACCTGCACCGTACCCACCGACGATATAAGGTCGGGCGTGTCGTACCAATACATCGAGTGGGAGTCGGGGTTGTTCATCGCAACGCCGTTGATAGTAACATTTATGCGTGTTGCATCCGTACCACGCAAACGGATAGAGGTAGCACCAATGCCGATACCCGTCTCGTTGGTGGCAATCATCGAGGGTGTAAGGGCGAGTGCCGAGGGTAGGTCGGTGCCGTAGCTCGAACGCACAATCGCCTCCTTTGTAAGGTTATCTTGCGCCACGGGTGTGGTGCGCTTGGCTGCCGTGGTCAATACCTCGACAACCTCCATTTCGTAGACCTTTGTAGTATCCAGCTTGGGATAGTTTTCCTCCGAAGCGTACGCCGAGAAGGCGACAGCGAGGAGAGCAAATAAAATAAAAAACCTTTTCATACTTTTAAAATTTAAGTTTGAAAAGGGGCAAATAAGATATGTATCCAATCCTGGTCTCGGCATTACCCGTATCCAGTACGATGGGTGTAATCTCAGCCTCGCTCCCTCCCTCGGTTTTATCCGGAATCCAACCGACAGGAAAGAGGTCAGCACCCCTTTGTTAGGCACAAAGATAGACAAAAAAAATGAATGCGCAAGCAGTTGCTAGTTTTTAGAATGAGAAGTGAGCAATGATTTTTAGTTTTTAGTTATTAGTTTTTAGTTGTTAGCTATTCCGCTGAAAAAACATTTTAACCCATTTTAACACATCGTAACTCATTTTAACTCATTAGAAATGAGAGTTGTTAGTTGTTAGTTGTTAGTTATTA
>JAFTVX010000018.1 GCA_017465575.1 Alistipes sp.
AGCGTTTGTGCATTCTCAAACAAACTGCAACCCGATTGATTGCGACGATAAGTGACCTTTTTTTTCATAATCATATTATTTTGTACAAATATACAAAATAATTTACTGATTAGCAAATGGTTAATTTATAGAACTTGCCTTATCTTATTACTCTACGAATCTCTCGGCTACGCCTGTCCACGAACCTGTAATGGTGTTACGGCGGTCGTCCATAACCTCGAACTCAACGGTGATTGTGCCGTCGCCATTATCCTTGATAGACATCTCGCCATCACGGAAGGGCGCTACCTCCTCCTGGTCTACGGTGAAGTACCAGCTACAATTTAGCTGCTGCATATTTGACCAACCGGGGATAAACGACCACTTAGCCAAGTAGTCCGATGCGACATAGTCGCCAAAGAAACCGCTCTTCTCGTCGTTGTAGCCAGTGATAAAGTCGAGCTGTACGCAGTCGCCCTCGTTTGAGTTGGGAGCGATGAGAATCATCCAGTTGAAGGCGCCATAGTCGTAGTAGTCTCCATAGCAGTCATAGAGCAAGTAGTGGTCTGAGAGGTCTGTGGTGTAGTCCTCGGTGAGGGTAGAGTATACCTTTACATCGCCACGACCATCATGCAAGGCAACAGGGCCCTCGTAGATTGCAGTGTGTGTCTCGCCAGCAACCTTTACGCTAAGCGTTACTTTGCCGTTCTCGACTGTGAGAGTACCCTCCTCGAAGGGGTTAATCTTATCACGACGAGCATCCTTGTCTGTTACCCAGTAACCGCTATACTCCGCAGTGAAGGTCCACTCGGTGCAGCTATCCTCGGGGTCAAATTTGTAGGTACCGTTGGGAATCTTGATGTAGTCGACATCGGTCGAAATAGGGCCGTATGCGTCGATACGGTAGTAGGTAGCATTGGGCAGTGAGTTACCCTCGCCATCGAAACCACGGTCGGTGATGAAGAACCAGTAGTTGCCTACACCGGGAGAGAGGGCATCGCCAAGGTACTCGCCAGAGAGAATGGACGCCTCGAACATTATCTCGCCATCGCCAGCCTGACGGAGTGTTGTGGTGGCTGTTGCGGTGCCGTAGCCGATTGTAACGACGGTCTCGCGAGCCTTTTTGGTGGTGTTTGTTGCAATGCCAAGCTCCACCTTGCCCTCGGTCTGAGTATCCATAGAGTAAATCCAGTCGGCATCGCTCTTTACATATATATAATCCTCAGGGTTCTTGCCGTCAAGGGTGTACTCGATAACGACCTTGCAACCAGTGCGCTTAACCTCGATTGAGTCGCCCGAGGTGATTGCGATAGTTGCCTCCTCGGCTACGCCAAGCTGGTTTACAACCACGGTAGCGCGCGTTGCGCCTACTGCAAGAGTTACGGCTGCCATACGAGTACCGCCAGTCCCGTTGTCACCAACCTGAACGGTGATTGTTCCCTCCTTGTGGTTGCGCACACGCAACCAATCGGCTGAGAGTGTTACCTCGGCCTCGGTGTCGGCCTTGTAGCTAATCTCGAAATCGGTGGCATACTTGCCTACGGTTACCTCGGTAGACGATGTGATGCTAAGAGCGCCACCATTCTCAGTTTTGTTGTTCTCGCACGCTACCGTAAAGAGCGCAACGAGTGCAACAACGAGTGTAAAAAGTCTTTTCATAAAAGGTATTTAATTGTATGTTGATTGTTCTAAGGTTCGTATACGTAAATATACGGCACAAAGGTATGGCAAATAATATGAATCGCCAAATTTTACCCCCCCCTATTTTTTTTGAGTTTTTAGTTGATAGTTTTTAGTTGTTAGAATTTTAAGACCACAGAGCCCACAGTAATATGATACTCGACTTCGTTGTCGTCTCTTTCGTCTCTTTCGTCTTTTTCAATAATGTGTTAAAATGTGTTAAAATGTTTTTTCAGCGGAAGTTTTCTAATAACTAATAACTAACAACTCTCATTGCTCTCTATATATAATATGGTATGCTCTTTGTTCTCTGCGGTGGAAACCTTTGATAAGATGTTTCTGCGCTTTATAAATATACTGACGCTTGTTGCAAGCTCACTGTTGTTGCTGTCGCTATCCGTGGAGACTATCTACTCCAAGGAGTTGGCCGAGTTCTCCGAGCTATATTCGTGGGTGATGTTCTCCGTATGCCTTATCTTCTGTCTCGACTTCTTTGCGCTTATGGCAGCAAGTGACCACCCGTGGCGATTCCTTGCCCGCAACATTATCGTTCTTATCCTATCCGTTCCCTATCACACCATCTTCTCGCTCTCGGGCGTGGTGCTTGGACATACCGCCACGATGGTGATGAGCGGCATTGCGATGCTCCGCTCCGTGATGGCAATCTATATAACGCTTCGTTGGCTTATCTCACGCCGAGCATCACGCCTTTTGGGTGCATATATCGCCACTGTGGTGGTGTGCACCTACTTTGCTGCATTATTCTTCTACGAGTACGAGGCGCCTGTGAATAGTGCGGTCAAGGGCTTTGGCGATGCGCTATGGTGGGCCTGTATGAATATGACAACGGTGGGTGCCGAGATATTCCCCGTAACGGCATTAGGCAAGGTGATATGTGTTGTTCTGCCTATTATCGGCATGGCGATGTTTCCTGTGTTTACGGTCTATGTAACATCGTTATTTGACCGAAAACAGCCGAGTGGCACAAGAGTTGCAGAGGATAGCGAAAACCAAAAATAACAGGATATGAAAAGATTTTTACTTTCGTTAGTGCTCGTGGCGGTGATGGTCGCCGTCGCAGGTTGCAAGACAAAGACAAGAGAGTGGAACGACCGTGAGCGCCGTGCTGTGCGCGAGGAGGTGAGAGCCTATCGCGATATGGCCTATCTGAACAACCTTGCCGAGTTGGAGTTTGAGGAGTTTGCCGACGATGTTGTGGGTTATATCGAGGTCGATTACCCCGTCTACACCACCTTCGTCGAGCTACCCTCGAAGGGCGATACCGTAGAGGTATATGTGGTGTCGACCATTGTTAAGAAGCTCAATGCCGATGCCCATAATATGCGCAATATCTACCCCTATCCGTGGTTGGTTTCGGAAGGTATTCTCCCTGCCAACCTCGACCATCAGGCACAGCGAGCCTTCTATGAGTGCTTTGCCCGCAAGGTGCGCAACACCTATCCCTCGACTACGGCATTCTTCAACGCAGTGGTCAACGACAATGCCAACTCTCAGCTGACCACGCTGCAAGAGCAGTGCGCTGCCGACCTCTTCGACTGGAATATCGTTATCGAGGAGGAGGTCGTCACAACAAATTAACACACCTTTTAACCATTGCATAGTTAAGTAAAAGTGAGCCCCGAAAGGTGGGGTAGTGGAGTCTTAGATTTCGGTCTTTGACTCCTCGTTTTGCGTTAACTTTGGGAATAAAATTTTGAAGTTTCGGAAAATATTTGTAAATTTGCGTTTAGTAAACAATTAAATAACACTTAAATAACTGAAAACTATGGGATTTTTGAAAGAATTCAAGGAGTTCGCGATGAAGGGTAATGTCGTAGATATGGCTGTCGGTGTTATCATCGGCGGTGCATTCGGTAAGATTGTTACCTCGTTGGTTAATGACATCATTATGCCTCCTATCGGTGTGTTGATGGGTGGTGTTGATTTCAAGGACCTTAGCGTTGTTCTCCAGAAGGGCGTCGAGGCTACCGAGACTGCGCCTGCTGTTGCCGAGGTTGTTTGGAAGTATGGCGCTTTCATTCAGCAGGTTGTTGACTTCCTCATCATTGCGTTCAGCGTATTCGTGATGATTAAGCTTATCAACAAGCTTTCGAACCTTCGCAAGAAGGAGGAGGAGGCACCCGCTCCCGAGCCCACACCTGCACCCGAACCCGAGCCCACAAAGGAGGAGGTTTTGTTGACCGAGATTCGTGATTTGCTCAAGGAGAGAAAGTAGGCTTAGCACAGCTAAAAAATAATTCCCCGAGGTTTTCTTCGGGGAATTTTCTGTTTTTAGTTAGTGGGTTTTATTAGGGAATTTAATGAGTTTAGGGAGTGTAAGGAGTGTAAGGATAAGTGTCGATTGCACTTTCCTAAATTTTCTATCCTTTGCGCCTAATACAACTTAATATACTCATACGAGTTACCCACCATTTCGAGATACTTCTCGAACTCCTTACGGCTGATAACCACCGTAAAACGGTTGTCGTTGGGGTGGAAACTCAACGACTCTTGCTGTTGGAGTGTCTCGTCGAGGAAGAGGTGCACATGTTTCTCCTCGTCGTTAATAAGACCAAAGGGCGATACCGAGCCAGGCATCAGTCCGAGCCACTTCTGCATTCTTTCGGGCGAGGCAAACGAGAGCTTACCTTGGTGCAAGATATGCTCCAAGTCGTGAATTGCCATCGACTGCTCCGAGTCGAAAACAACAAGATAGTGGCGGTTGCCCTTGTGGTTACGGAAAAATAGGTTCTTGCAGTGCTTCGAACCGTCCTTATGCCAATACTGGCGTGCTATCTCAATTGTGGGTGCCTCGGGGTGCTCATACCACGAGTACTCAATGCCGTGCTCGGTGAGCCAAGCAAATACTTTATCTCTGCGTTCCATAGCGCAAAAATAGAAAAATTATCGCAAAGGTTGTTGCAAAACCCGAATAAAATCTCTAACTTTGTAAAGATAATTTGAACACTAAAACTATTCGCAATACTATGAATGTAGAACTCATTAACCAAAAATTCTTTGAGAAATTCGCAACCAAGGGTGAGCTCTTTACCTCGCCTGGTCGTATCAACCTTATCGGCGAACACACCGACTACAATGGCGGTTTTGTATTCCCTGGCGCTATCGACAAGGGTATGGCGGCAGAGATTAAGCTCAACGGCACAGAGAAGGTGCGTGCCTACTCCGTAGACCTTGATGACTATGCCGAGTTTGGTCTTGAGGAGGCAGATGCTCCCAAGGCAAGCTGGGCGAGATATATCTTTGGCGTTTGCCGTGAGATTCAGAAGCGTGGTGGCAAAATAGCGGGCTTCGATACAGCCTTTGCAGGTGATGTGCCCCTCGGTGCAGGTATGTCGTCGTCGGCAGCCTTGGAGTCAACTTTTGCCAATGCGCTGAACGACCTCTTCGACCTCGGTATCGACCGCTTCGAGTTGGCGCGTATCGGCCAGTCGACAGAGCATAACTACTGCGGTGTGAAGTGCGGTATTATGGACCAGTTCGCATCGGTATTTGGCAAGGCAGGCCACCTTATGCGCCTCGACTGCCGCTCTATGGAGTTTGAGTACTTCCCCTTCGACCCCGAGAAGCACGGCTATAAGGTAGTGTTGCTCGACTCTGTTGTTAAGCACGAATTGGTGGGTTCGCCCTACAACGACCGCCGTGCATCGTGCGAGAGGGTAGCGGCAAAGCTCGGTCAGGAGTTCTTGCGTGGCGCTACAATGGCACAGCTCGACGCTATCAAGAGCGAAATCTCGGAGGAGGACTACAAAAGAGCTCGCTATGTTATCGGCGAGGAGCAGCGCGTGTTGGATGTCTGCGAGGCTCTGAAGCGCGACGACTACGAGACCGTGGGCAAGCGTATGTATGAGACCCACTGGGGTATGTCGAAGGATTATGAGGTGTCATGCGAGGAACTTGACTTCTTGGCTACGGTTGCCGAGGAGTGTGGCGTTTCGGGTTCACGCATTATGGGCGGTGGTTTTGGTGGCTGCACTATCAACCTTGTCAAGGCTGAGCGCTACGATGACTTTATCGCCACGGCTAAGAAGCGCTTTGCGGAGAAGTACGGCCACGAACCTAAGGTCTACCAGGTGGTAATCTCTGACGGCGCTCGTCGTCTATAATCTTACGAAGCCTCAATGCCCAAAACGGGTGGTTGGGGCTTCTGCTTTTATATAAGCGGTGCAAAAAGCACGATATTCCGCATAGCAAAGTGAAAATTTAGCGCTTTTATTTTTGAAAGTCGTAAAATTTGTTTATCTTTGTGTGTCTATATATTGGTGCGTGGATGATGTGTCGAAGGCTATCAGGCTGTGCACCATGCTTCTTAGCGAAGAATATTGCAAACAAACACAAATAGTTAACTTTTATACAAACTTAAAAAAAACACTTAAAACTTATGAAACACAATTTCAACGCAGGTCCTTGCGTACTTCCCCGTCAGGCTGTAGAGGCTGCTATCGAGGCTATCCGTGATTTCGACGGTACTGGTATCGGTATCCTTGAGATTTCACACCGTACTCCCGGCTGGGAGCGCGTAATGGCAGAGGTTGAGCAGCTTTGGCGTGACCTTCTCAACATTCCCGATGACTACGCAGTATTCTTCGTAGGTGGTGGTGCTTCTACTCAGTTCTTCCAGGTTCCCGCTAACCTTCTCAAGACTAAGGCTGCTTACTTGCAGACTGGCGTTTGGGCAAAGAAGGCTGTTAAGGAGGCTAAGTTCTACGGTGAGGTAGAGGTTGTTGCTTCTTCTGAGGACAAGACCTACAGCTACATTCCCAAGAACTACACTATCCCCACTGATGCTGACTACTTCCACATCACTACCAACAACACTATCTACGGTACCGAGATCCATGAGGATATCGACTCACCCGTAACCTTGGTTGCTGATATGTCTTCAGACATCATGTCTCGTCCTATCGACATCAAGAAGTATGGTATGATCTATGGTGGTGCTCAGAAGAATGTAGGCCCCGCTGGTGTTACCTTCGTTATCATCCGTAAGGATCTTCTTGGCCAGTCAGGTCGCAAGCTTCAGACTATGGTTGACTACGCTACTCACTATCCCGAGGAGGCTCGCAACCACTCTATGTTCAACACTCCTCCCGTATTCCCCATCTTCGTTATGTACCAGACCTTGAAGTGGGTTAAGGAGCTCGGTGGTGTAGAGGTTATGTACAAGATGAACAAGGAGAAGGCTGAGTTGCTCTACAACGAGATCGACCGCAACTCTATGTTCGTAGGTACTGCTGCTAAGGAGGACCGCTCTTTGATGAATGTTTGCTTCGTAATGGCTCCCGGTAAGGAGGAGTTCGAGAAGGAGTTCATGGAGTTCGCTAAGGAGCGTGGTATGGTAGGTATCAAGGGTCACCGTTCAGTAGGTGGTTTCCGTGCTTCTATCTACAACGCTTGCCCCAAGGAGTCAGTAGAGGCTTTGGTAGCTTGCATGAAGGAGTTCGAGGAGCTTCACAAGTAATCCTTAATCAACTTAACAAATCAAATGGTAGTCGTTGGTGTAAGCCGACGGCTACCTTAATAACTTAAAAATTAAATAAGATTTCACCTAAATTATGAAGGTACTTATTGCAACCGAGAAGCCCTTTGCAAAGACTGCAGTTGAGGGTATCGAGTCTATCTTGAAGGAGGCTAACTATGAGGTAGTACGCCTTGAGAAGTATACTGATAAGGCTGAGTTGTTGGCTGCTGTTGCTGATGTTGACGCTCTTATCATCCGTAGCGACAAGGTTACTGCTGAGGTTCTTGACGCTGCTAAGCAGCTTAAGATTGTTGTTCGTGCAGGTGCTGGCTTCGACAATGTTGACTGCGCTGCTGCAAAGGCTAAGGGTGTAGTTGTTATGAACACTCCTGGTCAGAACTCAAACGCTGTTGCTGAGTTGGCTCTCGGTATGATGGTTTATATGGCTCGTAACCAGTTCAACCCTGGTACAGGTTCAGAGCTTCAGGGCAAGACCCTCGCTATCCACGCTTACGGTAATGTAGGTCGTTTGGTAGGTTTGAAGGGTAAGGCTCTCGGCATGAATGTCGTTGCTTACGACCCCTTCATCACCGACGAGGCTGTTTTCGAGCGTGATGGCGTTAAGAAGATGAACTCTGTTGCTGAGCTTTATGCTGCTGCTGACTACCTCTCATTGCACATTCCTGCAACTGCTGAGACTAAGGGTTCTATCGGCTACGACCTCGCTATGTCTATGCCTAAGGGCGCTACCTTGGTGAACACCGCTCGTAAGGAGGTTATCAACGAGGAGGGTCTTATGAAGGCTATGGAGGAGCGTGAGGACCTCAAGTACATCACCGATGTTGCTCCCGAGGCTAAGGATGTTTACGCAGAGAAGTTTGGCAAGCGCTACTTCGGCACTCCCAAGAAGCAGGGTGCTGAGACCGCTGAGGCTAATGTAAACGCTGGTCTTGCTGCTGCTCGCCAGATTGTTGACTTCTTCGTAAACGGCAACACTCGCTTCCAGGTAAATAAGTAATAGATTGAATATTTTGGAGTCTGCCTTGCTTTGAAAATGCTCATTTACAACGAGTAAACTGCGCTTTTCAAATCTTCGAGCAGCCACCAAACTATCCTAATCTCTTCCTTATTTATATATTATAGGGTGTCAATCTCGGTTGGCACCCTTACAAAGAATAAATAACCAAGCTAAAACTATCTAACTAATATGGTAAGAATTAAGCCCTTTAAGGGTATCCGTCCTCCGAAGGAGTTGGCATCGGAGGTTGCATCACGCCCCTACGATGTGTTGAACTCAGTTGAGGCTAAGGCTGAGGCTGGCGAGCGCTCTTTGCTCCACATCATCAAGCCCGAGATTGATTTCGACCCCATCGCTGATGAGCACTCGCAGGAGGCTTACGAGAAGGCTATGGAGAACTTCCGCATCTGGAAGGAGAAGGGTTGGTTGGCACAGGACGACGAGGAGTACTACTACATCTACGCTCAGACTATGAACGGTCGTACTCAGTATGGTATCGCTATGTGCTGCCACTACGAGGACTACCTCTCAGGCGCTATCAAGAAGCACGAGCTTACCCGCGTCGACAAGGAGGAGGATCGTATGATCCATGTTCGCAACCAGAAGGCTAACATCGAGCCCGTATTCTTCGCTTATCCCGACGATGCAGAGATCGACGCTATCATCTCGAAGTGGGTTAAGGAGCACGAGGCTGACTATGACTTCGTTGCTGAGGATGGCTTTGGCCACCATATGTGGGTTATCCGTTGCAAGGAGACCAACGACCGCATCACCGAGCTCTTCAAGGGTATTCCCGCTTTGTATGTTGCTGATGGTCACCACCGTACCGCTGCTGCTGCCCGCGTAGGTCAGGAGTGCGCATCGAAGAACCCCAACCACACTGGTGACGAGGAGTACTGCTTCTTCTTGGCTGTTACCTTCCCCGCATCACACCTCCGCATTATCGACTACAACCGCGTAGTTAAGGACCTCAATGGTCTTTCTAAGGAGGACTTCTTGAAGGCTATCGAGGAGAACTTTGTAGTTGAGAAGAAGGGTGCTGATATCTACACTCCTAACGCATTGCACAACTTCGCAATGTACCTCGACGGCGAGTGGTACTCAATGACTGCTAAGGCTGGTACATATGATGACAACGATCCTATCGGCGTTCTCGATGTATCTGTTCTCTCTAACCTCGTTCTCGACAAGGTTCTCGGCATCGCTGACCTCCGTACTTCGAAGCGTATCGACTTCGTAGGTGGTATCCGTGGTTTGGGCGAGTTGCAGAAGCGTGTAGATAGCGGTGAGATGAAGGTTGCTTTCGCATTGTATCCCGTATCTATGCAGCAGCTTTTCGACATCGCCGACACTGGCAACATTATGCCTCCCAAGACCACTTGGTTCGAGCCTAAGTTGCGTTCGGGTGTTGTTATTCACTCATTCGAGGAGTAGTATTTATTGTGAAAAGCCGCAATCTGCGGCGCATCACTAAAAGTAAGAGACTTCGGGCTGTACTAAGGTACTATCCCGAAGTCTCTTCTTTTGTGATACACCACATCTCACGACTTTTGACAATAAATCAGGTTGTGCCGACTGGAAGGTTGATAGAGATAACAGAGATAACAGGGACAACAGGGAAAGATATACCCGACTTCGTTGTTGTCTCTCTCGTCCCTTTCGTCTCTTTCGTCTCTCGAAAATGTGTTAAAATGAGTTAAAATGAGTTACGATGGGTTAAAATGCTTTTTCAGTGGAAGTTTTCTAATAACTAACAACTAAAAACTAAAAACTCTCTTTCCCTTTGCTCTTTCATCTTTTTTATCTATCTTTGTAGATTGAATTAATGTATATTAATATTGAACGATATATGATAAAGTCGATGACAGGCTTCGGTAAGGGCGAGGTCGTTTGTGGAGACAAAAAGTTTCGTGTAGAGTTGCGTTCGCTGAACTCAAAGCAGCTCGACCTCTCGATTAAGTTGCCTGGTAAGTACCGAGCAGCCGAGGCGGAGGTACGCAATATCATCACTCGCGAGTTGCAACGCGGTAAGGTAGACTGCTTTATCACGGTGGAGACCGCTGTGGCAGAGACCTCGGCACATATCAACACCGAGGCTTTCAAGGCCTATGCTGCCGAGTTACGCAAGGCGTGTGGCGAGGTTAGCCTTGAGGTTGACGATAGCGCTCTTGTCCAGTCGCTGTTGCGCCTTCCCGATGTCGTTACCACCGAGGAGCGTGAGGTGTCGGCAGAGGAGATTTCGGCTATTGTAGAGGCGGCAAAGACTGCCGCTGCGGAGCTTAACGCCTTCCGAGTGCAGGAGGGTGCGATACTTATCGCCGACCTCCTTAAGCGCATCGACCTTATCGAGCAGTACCGCCACGAGGTAGAGCCCTTCGAGAGCGCCCGTGTGGATACCATCAAGAACCGCATCCGCGAGAATATCGAGAAGCTTCAGCTTGAGGTAGACAACAACCGCCTCGAGCAGGAGATGATATTCTATATCGAGAAGCTCGATATCACTGAGGAGAAGGTGCGCCTTGACAACCATTGTCGCTATTTTAGAGAGGTGGCTGCCGAGGAGGAGGCGCCTGGTCGTAAGCTCGGCTTTATTGCGCAGGAGCTTGGTCGCGAAATCAACACTATGGGTTCGAAGTCGAACGAGGCAAATATGCAGCGCCTTGTAGTTAAGATGAAGGATGAGCTCGAGAAGATTAAGGAGCAGGTACTCAACATTTTGTAATTTATAGCCTTTTAGATAATATATGGGTAAGTTGGTGATATTTTCAGCACCGAGTGGCTCGGGCAAGACAACGATTGTCCGTGAGCTCTTGCAGCGTTTTCCGCAGTTTGAGTTCTCTATCTCTGCCACCTCACGACAGCCCCGTGGCAAGGAGCAACACGGCGTCGATTACTACTTCCTCTCGTCGGATGAGTTCCGCCAGCGTGTAGAGCGTGATGAGTTTGTAGAGTGGGAGGAGGTCTATGCCGGTACCTGCTATGGCACACTCAAGAGCGAGGTTGAGCGCATCTGGGCTAAGGGCAATGTTATCGTCTTCGATGTCGATGTTATGGGCGGTATCAGCCTTAAGCGCCTCTTTGGCGATGATGCCTGCTCGATATTTATTATGCCCCCTTCGGTCGAGGAGCTTGAGCGCCGTTTGCGTGGCCGTGGCACCGACTCTGAGGAGGTAATCCAGAAGCGTATTGGCAAGGCAGAGTTTGAGCTGTCGAAGGCATCGGAGTTCGACCACACGGTGGTTAACGATGTGTTGGCAGATGCCGTGAACGAGGCTACGGATATCATCAATAACTTCTTAAAGTAATAGTGAAGATGAAAAAGCGTATGTTGCTATATTTCGGCTCGTTTGACCCTATTCACAATGGTCATATTGCGCTTGCCGAGTATGCATTAGATAAGGACATTGCCGACGAGGTGGCGTTGATTATCTCGCCTCAGAATCCCTTTAAGGCGGCTCTATTGCAGACGCCCGAATATACCCGATATGAGATGGCCGAGCTTGCTTGCAAGGAGTCGCGCTACCCTGATAGAATAAAGCCCTCGGTGGTGGAGTTTGTGTTGGAGAAGCCGTCGTATACCATCAACACCCTCGACTTCCTCAAAGAGTCGTGTGGTGCGGAGATGGAGTTTGCCATTATCACAGGCAGTGATATATGGGCTCGCTTCGATGAGTGGAAGGATTATGAGCGTATCTTGAACGAGTATAAGATATATGTATATCCCCGCAAGGGCTATGAGGTCGAGAAGTTTGCCGATAGGGTAACCATCTTGGAGGATGCACCATTCGTGGAGTTCTCGTCTACCGAGATTCGCGATAAGCGTGAGCGCAACGAGGATATTTCGGCTATGGTATCGCCCTCGGTTGCAAAGTATATTACCGAGAAGCAGCTCTGGACTCTTGCAGGTCGTATCGTGAGCCTCAATGCGTTGATTGATGCCAACCCCGAGCGTGATGACCTCTATGTCGAGCGTGGCAAGTGCTACTACCGCCACAATGAGTGGGGTAAGGCTATCAACGACTTCAACAAGGCGAAGCAGCTCAACCCCGATAATGTCGAGGCTAAGCAGTTCCACGATGTTATCTACGAGATTTTGTCGTTCCGCTACAAAGATATCTATAACCCATAGAGCGATGATTGAGATTGATGATAAGATTGTGAGCCTCGACCTTTTGCGCGAAGGCTTTGCCTGCGATTTGAGCAAGTGCAAGGGTATCTGCTGTGTCGAGGGCGACTTTGGCGCACCCCTCGATATCGACGAGGTGGACCTCTTGGAGGAGGAGTGGGAGAACTATTCGCCCTATATGACCGAGGAGGGTCGTAAGGCTGTCGAGGAGCAGGGCTTTATGGTTGTCGATGTCGATGGCGACTACACCACACCCTTGGTCGATAATGCCGCTTGTGCCTACGCCTTTGAGGAGAATGGCATCACTTTCTGCGCTATCGAGCGTGCTTACCGTGAGGGTAAGTGTGGCTTTATCAAGCCCATTTCGTGCCACCTCTATCCCATTCGTGTCAAGCGTTTCCGCAATGGCTCAGCTGGCTTGAACTACCATCGTTGGGCGGTGTGTAGCTCGGCAAGAGAGTGTGGCAAGGCGCTCGGTGTACCTGTCTACAAGGGACTCAAGGAGCCTATCATTCGTGCCTTTGGCGAGGAGTTCTATCGACAGATGGAGCTTGCCGAGGAGATGCTCAAAGAACAAAAATAGAGATTAAGATATGAAAATTCAGAACTTTGTTGTTGCGGTTGTGGCGTTGCTCAGTGGGTCGGTTGCCGTGGCACAAGATGCAGATACTGTGAAGGTTGCGCAGGATAGCCTAAAGCGCGATAGTGTGGTGCGTGTAGAGCATCACCCCGTGCGCTCGGTGCCCACGCTGGGTAAGGTGTCGGTTATCGATACGCTCCCTACCGAGAACGAGGCGTTAAGCATTATTCTCTTCAATAACAATACTTGGCGCTATATCCTCTCGGAGGACTACAAGGAGGATTCAACGATATTTACCGACCACTGGTCTACCGATACTATCCACGCCTTTTCGGACATCCCTGTCGACTCGCTGCCCGCAGCTACGGCAATCAAGCTTGTCGACTCGTTGGAGAGCTATCACTTCCCCTATATGGGTCGTATCACCTCGCGCTATGGTATGCGTCGTGGTCGACCTCATCAGGGTTTGGACCTCTCGCTAAAGACTGGCGACCCCATCTATTCGGCCTTCGATGGCAAGGTGCGTGTGTCGAAGTATGCAGGCAATTATGGCAATCTTATCGTCGTGCGCCACAACAACGGCCTCGAGACCTACTATGCTCACCTCTCGGAGCGTGAGGTAGAGGTTGGCGACTGGGTGGTTGCAGGTCAGCAGATAGGCAAGGGTGGCAGCACCGGCCGAAGCACCGGACCACACCTCCACTTCGAGGTGCGCTACAAGGGTAAGTCGTTTGACCCTGAGCGCATTATCGACTTCGTAACAGGCGATTTGCGCCGTGCCGAGCTACTGCTTAAGCGCCGACACTTCTCGCCCTATTCTAAGTTTGAGCAGAACTTCGACGACGAGATAGCTGCCGAGAACGAGGAGGAGGCAGAGCGTAAGGCAATCGAGGCGATGAAGTACCACACCATTCGCTCGGGCGATACGCTTGGTGCTCTTGCTCGCAAGTATGGTACTACAGTCTCGGCAATCTGCCGTCTAAACGGCATTAAGTCTACAACGACACTCCGCATCGGTCGTCGCCTAAGAGTGCGTTAGAAGGAGTGTATAGATATTAAGATAGTGGCGTATGAGTGTAATCGCAATGTTACATCATACGCCACTACTATTTTATATCACATGGTTGGCTATATCGAGAAGATATTGCCAGTATATTGCACTGTATTGTAGAAGGGATTTGATATTGATAGGGTCGCACCACCATAGCGAGAATATATCTCCATGGAGAAGGTGTAGGTGGTGGCCGAAAACATCGAGGTGGAGAATGTTACATGCCAGCCATCGTGGGTCTGCTCGGTGGTTAGATTATCGACATATGTAAGTACATAGTTGAAGACTACTGGATAGTAGGGCGGAGTGTAGCCCTTGAGGTAGGGGATGCAGACATCGACCTCGGTATCCCAAAATGCGACCTCGTAGTTGGGGTTGAGAAGGTTGCGCATCATGCCTGCGGGCATCTGCTGCATGGTCTGTGGCACGAAGCGGAAGTTGCGCGAGAGGACAAGCGAGTCGACATACTTTTCGTAGGCGGCAAGCCTCTCGGCACGCTTCTGTTGGCGTTGTTGTTGCTTTGCAGAGCGGTCGGCAGCTGTGGTGGCAGCTGCTTCGCCCTGTGCCTCGGTCGATACCACAAAGGCGGTGATGACCATCGTAGCGACCGAGACAAGGATAAAGATAGTTCGTTTCATAGGCGTAAAGATTTAAGAAATTCTCTACGCCTATTCTCAAGAATTATGCCGTAGGCGACTTATGGGCGTTGGTACGACGACGAATACGCAGACGACCCAAGATATCACGGCGCATAAGCAGTGCGATACGGCGGAGCGTAGGCTCGATAACCTTTGTGGGGCGGATGTCGCTCTGGCGCAACGAGAGAATGATAAGCGAGGCTACGGCAAGGGCAATAAGCCAACCGTAAATCTCCTTCATCGCCTCGATAAGGGCCTGAACCTGCACAGCACCATATATCTCGCCAAACGAGAGGTGGCGAATAGCATCGCTCACGCCATCAATCTCTGCTCCGAGCAACATCGCATTTCGCGACACGACATAGCGCAGAACACGACCTACGATAGTTGTGCCGATAACACCCGCCAACGCTGCACTAAACATATTGAGTGTGCCGACACCCTCGGTAAAGTGGTTGGGGAAGGGTAGTCGGGTAAGCGAGGTGAGCAACACGGCACTAAGTATCGTGTAGCCTGCCGAACGGGCGAAGATGGGCGGTATAAGCGCCTTGTAGGGTAGGTTGTAGTCGATGACGAAGTAGAAGTAGGCGACATAGAAGAGTAGGAGCGTGAAGCTGATAATCATCATTCGCTGATAGGTCCACTTTCGAACAGCAAAGGTGCGCCAACAAAATCCTGCACCGCACACAGTACCCGCCAAGGCAACCCAGTTGAGCGATATCATATTCTCGGCATCGTAGCCGAGGATACCCTCCATCAGTGCATGCTCGAAGATATGCGACGGAGCAAGCAGAATATCGGCTACGATGGTGATGCCGATAACGATAGGCAACACCTTGAACGATAGTGTCTTGAACGACACAAATGGGTGGCGGATAAAGGCAGCACGCAGTAGGTTCATCGCCAACGATACGACAGCAAAGAGCGTAGCGGTGCGTATCTCGTCGCTCTGCCACCAGTCGTAGTGTTCGCCATAGAGGCAGATGAAGAGTATCGACATCGCCCAGAAGCCCCAAATCGCCATGCCGAGCCAGTCGATACCGAGCAAGGGGAGTCGGGGCATAACGGCGCAACCCTTGAAGATAAGGGTCGTTGTAAGCCATGCCACGATAAGCAGTGCGATGATAAACCAGTGCATATAGTGCCACGAAGCCCACACCGAGAAGTAGATGGCAGCGATACCCGACAGTTGAATACAACTATTGACCACTAGGTAGATATACGAGAAGAATACCGAGAGGTCGCGAGTTGGGGTTAGCCATAGCTGAATGGTGGAGTTGCACTCGAGCGTTGCCCACATACGGAAGAAGCCCGCAACGAGCGATACGCCAACAAGCAACGGCACCGAGGTGGTGTGCATCGAGATAAGGTTGGCGGCGATAAGCACCGCAAAGCATACGCCAAAGGCTGTCTTGGGTCTTACGGCACTACGCAGACGGAACATTATGGGGAAGAACAACGCCATACCCACTAACGAGGCATAGCCCGCCATCATAATATCCTCTTGTAGCAATGCCGTAGAGCCAACCATCTCGCCAGCAGCAGCCATATAGACACCGCCCGAGAGCTGCACGATGATGACCATCACGACGATTATCCACGGACGAAGTTTTTCGGGAACGAAATCCTTCATCTGCGGGATAGAGAACGGCATTATAGGGTGTCCTCCCATCGCTTAGTACTTTACGCTACATTCTACATTCATACCCACGCCAACCTTTGCCAAATCTTCGGCATTGTTCGCCTCGGTAAAGTCGATAAGCAGGGGTATGCGCTGCTCAATCTTGATAAAGTTGCCCGACGAGTTGTCCTGAGGCAGGAGCGACATACTGCCACCCGTAGCACGCGAGATGGTGCGAACAACGCCCTTAAACTTAACATCGGGCACAGCATCTACCTCGATATCTACCTCGGCACCTACCGAGATATTCTTAATCTGTGTCTCTTTGTAGTTGGCAACAACCCACTTCTCCGCCTCATCGACGATATCGACAATGCGCTGACCAGGGTAAACAAGCTGACCCTCGTGGATATTCTTACGGCCTGTAACACCGCTACAAGGAGCGATAACGACGGTGTACGATAGGTTGAGCTCGGCAAGCTCGATGGCTGCCTCAGCAACGGCAATGCCCGCCTCGTTCTGACCCAAGCGGGTGTTCTGCTCACGACCTACCGCCTCGACCGAAGCGCGCTGTTTTTTAAGTACTTCGTAGCGTGCCTTGGCAGCCTCGTACTCGGTATACATATTGTCGTACTGCTGGCGGGTTACCGCCTCGTCTTCGAGTAGGTTCTTGTAACGCAAATAGTTGCGCTCGGCATTCTCCAAACGGATGCGAGCCTCCTCCAAGGTGGCCTCCGTAACGGCAATGTTGCTCTCGGTGGTCGAAATCACATTGTGCATAGCGCTCTTGCCTGTGGTGGCGTTGGCATAGTCGGCCTCGGCTTGTGCCAAGCGAAACTTAAACTCGGCATCCTCGATGATAAGTAGCGTATCACCCTTCTCCACACGCTCATACTCGCCAAAGCGCACCTCCTTAACAAAACCCTGAACACGGGCATCGACAGGCACGATATGTTGCTCGATATGGGCATTCTCGGTAAACTCCACATTGCCAATATGCACAAATTTGAGGCATACCCACACAATGGCAACGGCCATAAGGGCTACGGCAACGATGTTGTAAATTCTCTTTTTGGTACGGTGTTTCATATCTTTTACTCTTTTGATAATTATCTAATTATGTAGTTTAATTAAAGTGTTCCTACCGTTGCCATCAGCTGATAGTAACGCATAAGGATGTTGATGCGCGAGATTGAGAGTTGTAACTCGGCATCGAGTAGCTGGTTGGCAGCATCGACCATATCGGTGATGAGTGCGATGTCGTTCTGATAGCGCTGCTCGACAACACGATAGTTGCTTTCGGCAAGCTCCACACTCTTGCGGTTGGTCTCCTCGGCAAAGTATGCCTCCTCATAGCGGATATAGTCGGCATGAATGGCCATCGAGGTGCGCTGACGGGTATCGTCTAACTCACGGCGACTGCGCTCGGTGGCGGTTGCTTGGCGCTGTATGGTGCGGTTGGCCTTGTAGAGCGACGATAGCTTGAACGACACTCCAACACCCACATACCAGTAATTAAAATTCTTATCGATAACGGGGACCTCGATGGTGATAGGACCATCGAAGTGGTTGGCTGCAACAAGGGCGATGTTGGGTCGGCGCTCTGCCTTTGCTAACTTCTCGCCACGCTCGCTCATCGCCACGGCAAGCTCGCTACGCTTAAGGTTGGCATTGTGCTCCTCGGCAAGGCTCTGCCAATAGTTCTCGTCGGTTGCCGAGAGGGCGATATCTAAGCTCGCCTTGTCGGGGATAATCTCGGTTGTGGGGTCGATGCCGATGGTTGTGGCGAGGTCGCTCGAGAGGATGCGAGCGGTATTCTCCACCTCCTTGCGTTGTAGGAGCATCTGTTGTAGGCGAAGCTCCTGGCGTGTAACATCGTTGCTAAGTGCGATACCCTCACGGCTACGAGCCTTCGTATCGGCAATCAACTCCTCTTGAAGGGCGATGTTGCGGTCGTAGACCTCCAGAATGCTCTGCATCTTATGCAGGTCGAGCATAAAGCCCGTAAGCAGTAGGCGTACACGCGAGCGAGTGTCGTCGAGGTTGATGTTTGCCATCTCGCGCTTAAGCTCGGCCATAGCCACAGCATTCGATACCACGCCACCGCCATAGATAAGCTGTGCCGCCTCCACGGCGAAGTTGTTGCCGAAGTGGGGCATCTTGATGTTTGTGGCATTCTTAAAGTTACGGTCGGTGAGTGTGCCATTGCCAAGATAACTTGCCGAAGCCTTCAACTCGATGTCGGGTAGGCGACCCGTCTTTGCCTCCACGATTGCCTGCTCAGCCTCTGTTAGGGCAAGGCGCGAGGCATCTATCGCCACGGAGTTTTGCTCGGCCAACGAGAATACCTCGTCGAGGGTCATTAGCCGTTGTTGCGCCCAGCCTATGTGAGGCATAGCGCATAACACCACGATAAGTAGTGCGCTGAATAAATGTGTTTTACGCATAGTTATATAAAGTTGATTGTTAGCTGATAGGTACAACAACAATGCGCCTAGTGTTGGTCTAACACAGGCAAGCGATTAGAGTATTTCTACGATGATTACTGCTCCCAGTTGGTGGAGATATTGCGCGTTAGTCGATTCTTCGACCTAATGGTATAAGTTGTTCTGGGGTAGTATCTTTTGTTGTTCATATGGGTGGAACACTGTATGCATTCCAGGGTGCAAAGTTACAAAATTTTCTCGCTTTTGCAAACGCTCGGTACTTGACAATCTCACTTTTTCTGCGTACTTTTGCGGTAATGAATACCATTATAAATATTAAGCAGAGGTCGGAGATTTGCGTAGGGTCGCTT
The DNA here is from genome assembly GCA_017465575.1 of Alistipes sp. Taxonomy (GTDB): domain Bacteria; phylum Bacteroidota; class Bacteroidia; order Bacteroidales; family Rikenellaceae; genus Alistipes. Next base: position 18,970 of record JAFTVX010000018.1, read on the forward strand.
GCCGACAACTTGGAGCGATTGCTCCCCGAAGGCCGTGTTGTGGTCATCACAGATGCCAATATTGATAGGCTCTATCACCCCGTTGTGGAGCGCTTCGAGCATATCATTATCGGCAATGGCGAGACGAATAAGACATTGCAGACGGTGGATAACATCTACCGCCAGTTGATGGCTATGGGTGCTGACCGCTCGACCTTTCTGCTCGGTATTGGTGGAGGTATCGTAACCGACATCACGGGCTTTGTCGCTGCAACCTATATGCGAGGCTTGGATTTCGGCTTTGTATCGACCACACTGCTTGGTGCTGTTGATGCCTCGGTAGGTGGCAAGAATGGTGTGAATGTGGCGCAGTATAAGAATATGGTGGGCACATTCCTTCAACCGCGCTTCGTCATTGCGGATATCGCTATGCTTCGCACATTGCCCGCAAGGGAGTGGCGAGCAGGCTTGGCCGAGGTGGTCAAGGCGGCTGTTATTGGCGATAGTGAGCTTTTTGGGCTATTGGAGCGTTCGGCAGAGGAGATTAAGGAGTCGCCCGAACTACTGCACGATGTTGTGGTGCGTGCCATTCGCTTAAAGGCTGACATTGTGGAGCGTGATGAAAGAGAGGGTGGTGTACGCCGTGTGCTTAACCTTGGCCATACCCTTGGCCACGCTATCGAGAAGGCGACACAGCGCTACAACCATGGCGAGGCGGTGGCTATCGGTCTTTCGATGATAGCCGAAGCATCGGTTGCTAAGGGCATTATGTCGGCCGAAGATGCTCAGCGCATCGATGCTCTCTTGGAGCGCTTGGGTTTTGTGTTGCGTTCGGATATTGCCACGAACGAACTCTTCCGTGAGGTGCGCTACGACAAGAAACGCCAAGGCGACACAATCCGTGTTGTTCTACCTGAGCGTATCGGCAATTGCCGTATAGAGACTATGTCGCTCGACGATTTTGGCCGTATGCTCCAAAAATAGTCGTTTCCCCTCATAAATTATAGTTGTGCGGTAGATATTAAATATCTACCTTTGTCGCCATGAAAGCTCTTTTGGCGACACTATCTCTTTTGGCTGCCGAGCCTACAACGGTTATCGAGCCTACGGACACCCTGCTACATATCGACAGGGTGGAGATTACCGCATCGTTAAAGAGCGATAAGCGTGAGCCTATTTCCGTTACACGCCTCTCGATGCACCGCTTAGAGGAGCGTGGAGTCTCGTCGGTGAAGGATATCTCGGCACTCGCCCCCAACTTCTACCAGCCCGACTACGGCTCATCTATCACCTCGTCAATCTATGTTCGTGGCTTCGGCTCGCGTATCGACCAACCAGTCTTGGGTATGGTCGTTGATGATGTCGTGGTGATGAACAAGAACGCCTACGACTTCGACTTCTACGATGTGCGCCGTGTGGAGCTGTTGCGTGGCCCACAAGGTACGCTCTATGGGCGTAACACCTCGGGTGGCGTGATGCTTATCGAGACCCTCTCGCCCCTTGCTTGGCAGGGTATGCGCCTCGTGGCAGAGTATTCGACACTATCGTCGGCCAAGGCATCGGTGGCCTACTACGCTAAGCCTACGGAGAGGTTTGGCGTTTCGGTTGCTGCGCTCCATTCGCACGATGGCGGACACTTCCGCAACACCTACACCGACAAGATGTGCGACAGGGGAAATAACGGCTCGGTGCGCCTAAGAATGCAGTGGTTAGCAGGGCGTTGGTCGTTCGACAATATCCTCTCGGCGGGCTATACCGCTGAGGGCGGCTACGCCTATCACCACTTCCTGAGGGAGAGTGGCGAATATGAGCCTATCGCCTATAACGACCCCTCGTCGTATGAGCGCCTAACGCTTAGCGAGGGCTTTGTGGCGAAGTATCGGGGCAATAAAATTCGCCTCTCGGCAGTTACGGGCTATCATCTTCTTAAAGATAAGATGACCCTTGACCAAGACTTCACGCCTCGCAATATGTTCACCCTGCAACAGATGCAGTTGGAACACTCCTTAACCGAGGATATCGTTATCCGCAATGCCGAGAATGGTCGGCGTTGGCAGTGGCTATGTGGCCTCTTTGGCTTTGCTAAATGGCTCGATATGTCGTCGCCCGTGAGGTTTAAGACCGACGGCATCAACGACCTAATATTGGCAAATGCCAATAAGGGTATCGCCTCGGGAGGCTTAGATGGCGAAATAGAATTTGGCGTGGATAACTTTGTTATAGCGAGCGACTTCCGCATTCCTACCTACGGCGTTGCTTTATATCATCAATCCTCGTGGAGGCTTGGCCGTTGGTTACTCTCGGCAGGCCTGCGTGTCGATTGGGAGATGTCGTCGATGCGCTATAATTCGCACGCTACGGTGCCTTTTAGATTTACGCTCACGATGCCCGATTTCAAGCCCTTAACCACCGAGTTTAAGGGTCGTGAGCGACAGCACTTCTTCGAGGTTATGCCTAAGCTATCGGCAGAGTATCGCTTCGATATCCGTAATAGCGTATATGCCACTATTACACGCGGTTATAAGTCGGGAGGCTTCAATACGCAGATATTTTCGGATATCTTGCAGGTGAAGATGATGAACGGTATGATGGAGTCGTTGGGCATCTATATGGACGATACGGCGACTACGACCTACGATAGTGCCTCGGCAACACGCTACAAGCCCGAGACATCGTGGAACTTCGAGGTTGGCACACATCTTGCCCCCGTCGAGGGTCTTACGCTCTCGGGTGCGCTCTTTTGGATTGAGTGCTTCGACCAGCAGGTTACCGTTCTGCCGAAGGGTATGAGCACAGGACGTATGATGTCGAATGCGGCAAGAGCCCGTAGCTTCGGTGTCGAGTTCTCGGCAGAGTATCGCTATCGTGGTTTGTCGCTTGTGGGCGACTATGGATATACGAACGCTCGCTTCCGCGACTACGACGATGGCGTAGAGAACTATGCGGGTAACTACCTGCCATACGCACCGCAAAATACCGTGTCGTTGGTTGCGGGGTATAGCTGGCTGGTCGATAATAGGGTGCTTAACGAGGTTAGCCTATCGGTAGATTGGCGTGGCATTGGGCGTATCTATTGGAACGAGGCTAACACCCTCTCGCAACCCTTGTACTCGCTCTTTGGCGCGCAACTGCAACTGCGTATGGGGCGCTATACGCTCTCGCTGTGGGGGCGCAACCTGGCGAATACGCGCTACGATGTCTTCTACTTTAAGTCCGTAGGCGAGGAGTTCTTCTCGTGGGGCAAGCCGTTGCAGTGTGGCGTAAGATTGAATATAAACTTGTAAAGATATTTTAAGTATGAAGCGTTTGATTTTGAGCCTTTTGGCACTTGTTATGTTAAGTGTTGCTTGCGAGAATGGCCACAACAACGACCTGCCCAATAAACCCGAAGAGGAGGGCTGTTATAAGGGCTTGCTTACCGTTGACCAGAACGACGGCACTCTCTATAAGCAGAGTGATGTAGAGGTGGATTATGAGCTAAAAGATGGCAAGCTCAACTTTGTGATGTATAAGGTGAAGTTTGCCAATGGTATGCCTATAAAGCTCGATATGGTTGTCGAGGGCGTGGATTATATCGAGGCTACCGATGGCACGCTAACCCTCTCGGGCGATGGCATTGTGCCCTATGCTATGGGTGGCCCCTTCGAGAAGTACACGATTACGGAGCTTTCGGGCGAGATTACCGACACAGTGATGTCGCTCGACTTTATGTGTGGCGAGTACCCCGTAACCTACGAGGGAGCGAGGTAGAGAGCAAAGATAGTTTTTAGTTGTTAGTTTTTAGTTTTTAGAAATTCCGCTTGTTGATGACGAATTGATGAATTTCCCTATGTATTTCATCAATTCATCATCATCAATAGATGTGAGTTAAAACGCTTTTTCAGCGGAAGTCTTCTAAAAAATCATTGCTCATTTCTAATTGCTAATTGCTCATTGCTCATTGAAAGAAAAAGAGCAAAGACCCGAAAATCTTTGCTCTTTCATTTTTGCTCTTTGCTCTTACTTCGCGATAGGCATCTTGTCCAAACGGCGCTGGTGGCGACCACCCTCAAACTCGGTCTCCAACCAGATGTCGAGCATCGCCAAAGCCTCGTCGTTAGAGATAAAGCGTGCGGGCATGCAGAGGATGTTCGAGTTGTTGTGCTGGCGCGAAAGCTTTGCAATCTCGGGAATCCAGCAGAGCGCAGCGCGGATAGCCTGGTGCTTGTTGAGTGTCATCGAGATACCCTCGCCCGAGCCACAAAGGCCGATACCACGCTCCAACTCGCCACTCTCGATAGCCTCAGCCAAGGGGTGTGCGAAATCGGGGTAGTCCACCGACTCCTCAGAGTGGCAACCGAAATCCTTAACCTCGAAGCCCTTAGATGCAAGGTAGCCAACGAGGAACTCCTTAAGTTCGTATGCTGCATGGTCGCAAGCAATACCGATTTTTTTCATAGTTTTTAGTTTTAAGTTATTAGTTATTAGGTTTTTCGCTTTACTCCTTTGAAGCACGCTTGCGGTCGACCTCCGAGAGTAGTATCTTGCGCAGACGCATCGACTTGGGCGTTACCTCAACATACTCATCCTCACGGATATACTCCAATGCCTCCTCCAACGAGAAGATTACGGGAGGTGCTATCGAGGTCTTCTCATCCGAGCCCGAAGCACGCATATTAGTAAGCTGTTTTGCCTTCGTTACATTCACCGTGATGTCGTTCGAGCGGGTGTGCTCGCCAACAACCTGACCGCAATATACCTGCTCCATAGGTGAGATAAAGAAGCGACCACGGTCTTGTAGCTTGTCGATAGAGTAGGCGTATGCCGTACCTGTCTCCGAGGCGATGATTGCACCAACGGAGCGTACCTCCATATCGCCCATCCACGGTGCGTACTCCTTTAGGCGGTGGGTCATAATGGCCTCACCAGCAGTGGCCGTAAGCATCGACGAGCGAAGACCGATGATGCCTCGCGAGGGGATAACAAACTCAAGGCGTGTGCGCTCGTTTGCCGACTCCATATTCACCAGCTGACCCTTACGGCGTGTGGTAAGCTCGATAACCGTGCCTGCGCAGTCGTCGGGGCAATCGACCATCATCTCCTCCACAGGCTCGCACTTTACGCCGTCAATCTCCTTGGTGATAACCTTGGGCTGACCGACCTGCAACTCGTAGCCCTCACGGCGCATAGTCTCGATAAGCACCGAGAGGTGCAAGACACCACGGCCATAGACGATAAACGAGTCGGCATTCTGCCCTGGCTCGACACGCAGTGCGAGATTCTTCTCTAACTCCCTATCCAAGCGCTCCTTAATGTGGCGCGAGGTAACATACTTGCCGTCCTTGCCAAAGAAGGGCGAGTTGTTAATCGTAAAGAGCATCGACATCGTAGGCTCGTCGATAGCGATAGGGGGCAGAGGCTCGGGAGAGGTAAAGTCGCAGATGGTGTCGCCAATCTCGAAGCCCTCGATACCTACCAAGGCGCAAATCTCGCCACACTCCACCTTCTCGGCCTTAGCCTTGCCAAGACCCTCGAATACCATAAGCTCCTTAATCTTGGTCTTGTGCATCGTACCGTCGCGCTTAGCAAGCGTAACGCTCTGACCTGTCGAGAGCGAGCCACGGGTAACCTTACCCACAGCAATACGACCCACATAGGGCGAATATTCGAGCGATGTAACGAGCATCTGCACCGTGCCCTCGACAACCTCAGGCTCGGGAATCTCGTCGATAATAGTATCCAAAAGTGGGGTAATCGAGTCGGTGCGCTCGGTGGCCACATGCGACATCCAGCCCTGCTTTGCCGAGCCGTAGATGGTCTTGTAGTCGAGCTGTTCCTCCGTAGCACCAAGCGTAAACATAAGGTCAAATACCTGCTCGTTTACCACCTCGGGGCGACAGTTGGGCTTATCTACCTTGTTTACCACGACGATAGGTTTCTTGCCAAGCGACAAGGCCTTCTGCAACACAAAGCGTGTCTGGGGCATAGTGCCCTCGAAGGCATCGACGAGCAAGATAACGCCGTCGCACATATTCAACACACGCTCCACCTCGCCACCAAAGTCGGCGTGACCAGGGGTATCGATGATGTTGATTTTGTAGTCTTTATAGATTACCGATACATTCTTCGAGAGGATGGTGATACCGCGCTCTCGCTCGATGTCGTTGTTGTCGAGGATTAGGTCTCCGCCATTGTCGCTATTCTCGCGGAGAATGTTGCCTTGCCAAATCATCTTATCGACAAGCGTAGTCTTGCCGTGGTCAACATGGGCGATGATTGCAATGTTGCGTAGTTTTCTCATTCTTCAAGTATACTTATATATATAATATATATATTTAACGCCACAAAGTTACTAAAAAGAATTTTGTTTTTATCCTTATCCTCCGATTTTTTTAGACTCTCCATTGAAATGCTCTTTTGCTTAGAAGCGATGCCTCCCACTCGTCGCCATAAATTGCCCACTCGGTGATAAATGATGGCTGTCGGGTTGTTTTTTTGCCGATAATTTTCTATATTTGTAGGGTATGAAGAGATTTAAGAATATAGTATTCGACCTCGGTGGCGTTGTCTTCTCACGCGACCCTCGCAAGTTCGAACCCGAATTTATCGAGTTCTTCTCGTATGTCTACCTGCCGAAGATGCCTGAGTTCTGGGAGGAGTACGACCGTGGCGCTGTGTCGTATGACGAGATGATAGAGGCTCTTATGACCTACAACAAGTGCGATAGGGAGTTGGCAGATAAGAATGTTCAGCGCTCTATCGTTACTCAGGAGGAGGTATTGTCCACCAAGAGCCTTATCCAAAGCCTTAAAGCAGAGGGCTATCGACTCTATGTGCTGTCGAATATGTCGAAGGAGTTTATCGACTTCTTGCGCCACAAGGAGGTCTACTCGTTGTTCGATGGCGAGGTTGTTTCGTGCGAAGAGCTATGCGTAAAGCCCGAGCAGGAGATTTACCGCCGTTTGGAGAGCCGTTACGAGCTCAACCCCTCCGAGACGCTCTTTATCGATGACCGCGAGGCCAATATCGTTGTTGCGCGTGAGCGTGGCTGGGAGGGCTATCTCTTCGACCACCACAACCCCGAGCATAGTTGCAAGGAGTTGAGCGATATGTTGTTGAAGTAACCGTAATTAAAACTAAATAAGTATGACACTTAACCTAAGATTGGAGTATCAGACCGTCTATGGCGAGGAGCTCTTTGTGGTTGTGGGTTCACCCCGTGCCAAGAGCTATCCTATGACCTATGTCGGTGATGGCATATGGTGCGCCTCACTCCGCCTCAGCGCTTGCGACAAGCTCGTCTATCGCTACGAGGTGCGTCGTGGCGAGGATGTTGTCCGCAAGGAGTGGGGTGGTGAGCACACCCTCTTGCTCGACAAGAAGGCGACAAATGTCCGTGTTTTGGACCACTGGCACGCTATGCCCTCAGATGTATCGTTCCGCTCGTCGATGTTCACCGATGGCGTCTTTGCTCGCCACAATGCCAAGAAGGCACAGGGCGTTCAGGATGCTACGCTCACTATCCGTGCCGAGATTCCCGTTGTTCGCACCAACCAGTCGGTTGTCTTGGTTGGCGACGGCAAGGCTCTTGGCGAGTGGGATGTTCAGAAAGGCGTAAAGCTCAGTGATGCCGATGCCCCCGTGTGGAGTGCTCGCATCAAGTCGCCCAAGCGTGCTTTTGCCTATAAGTTCGTGATTGTCGATTCCAAGTCGGGCGATGTTGTTGCTTGGCAGTCGGGCGACAACTACTACTACGACGACAAGGTAGCCGATAACGAGGCTCTTGTTATCGATGGTTTGCGCCCCCATTTCGATATGGCGCCATGGCGTGGTGCGGGTGTTGCAATCCCCGTATTCTCGCTCCGTTCAAATGATAGCTTCGGCGTTGGCGAGTTCTACGACCTCAAACTAATGGTCGACTGGGCAGCTGCTACGGGTCAGTCTATCATTCAGATTTTGCCTATCAACGACACCACGATGTATGGTACATGGGAGGACTCTTACCCCTACAATGCCAACTCTACCTTCGCTCTTCACCCCCAGTTCCTCCACTTGGAGGCCGTGGGTAAGCTCAAAGATAAGGCCGAGGCTGAGCGCTTTACGGTGCTTGGCAAGGAGCTTAATCTGTTGCCTGCTGTCGACTATGAGCGTGTGAATAACGCTAAGGCAGAGTACCTCCACGCAATATTTGCTCAGGAGGGCAAGAAGACTCTTGCTTCGAAGGAGTTTAAGGCCTTTATGGAGGCTAACGAGGAGTGGTTGAAGCCCTATGCTGTCTTCTGCGCATTGCGTGATAAGTATGCTACACCCGACTTTTCGAAGTGGGGCTCGATGGCAAAGTATACCAAGGCGAAGGCTGCGAAATATGAGAAGGAGCACTACGACGAGGTTGCTTATAACTACTTCGTGCAGTACCACCTCTCAAAGCAGTTGCGCGAGGTGCGCGACTATGCTCACGCCAATGGCGTAGTCCTCAAGGGTGATATTCCGATTGGTATTTCTCGCACCAGTGTCGATGCTTGGGTATACCCCGAGTTGTTCAATATGGACTCTTCGGCAGGTGCTCCACCCGATGACTTCTCGGTGTTGGGTCAGAACTGGGGCTTCCCCACATACAACTGGGCTAAGATGGCCGAGGACGGCTACGCTTGGTGGAAGGCTCGCTTCGTGAAGATGGCTGAGTATTTCGATGCCTACCGTATCGACCATATCTTGGGCTTCTTCCGCATCTGGGAGATTCCGCTCGATGCTGTAAATGCTCTGCTTGGTCGCTTCAACCCCGCCTTGCCCTACTCCGTAGAGGAGATTGCATCATACGGCTTCCGCTTCGAGCACTGGCATACAGGCAATATCGCCGAGACGGACAATATGCTCTTTGTAGAGGATAAGTTGCAGAAGGGTAAGTACCACCCCCGCATCTCGGCATACTCTACAGACTGCTATCGCTGGCTTTCGGACGACCAGAAGGAGGCATACAACCGCCTCTACGACGACTTCTTCTATCGTCGTCACAACGACTTCTGGAAGTGGGAGGCTCTGAAGAAGTTGCCCGCGCTGATTGGTGCAACACGCATGTTGGTCTGCGGTGAGGACCTCGGTATGATTCCCGACTGCGTACCCTCGGTGATGTCTGGCGAGCAGATTCTCTCGTTGGAGATTCAGCGTATGCCCAAAGACCCGAAGGTGGAGTTCGGCTCAACATACGACTATCCCTACCTCTCTATCTGCACCACAGGAACGCACGATATGAACCCGTTGCGTGCTTGGTGGGAGGAGGATAGAGGTGTTACCCAGCGTTTCTATAACCAGGTGCTTGGCGCTTGGGGTGATGCACCATACTTCTGCGAGCCTTGGATTTGCGAGCAGGTGGTGGCTATGCACCTCAAATCGCCCGCAATGCTCACCGTCTTGCCCTTGCAGGACTGGGTGGCTATGGATGGCGAGTTGCGTAGAGAGAACCCCAACGATGAGCGTATCAATGTGCCTGCCAACTCACGCCACTACTGGCGCTACCGTATGCACCTCTCGTTGGAGGAGTTGCTCAAGGCAGACGGCCTAAACGCTATGATTCGTCAGAAGATTGCCGAGTCAGGCCGATAGTTTGCCAAAATTGGTATAAAAGAATAAGGACAGCCCTCGAAGCTGTCCTTATTTTGTTTGGTGTTGGTTGTCTAATTACTTGTTAACGATAGAACCAGCATCAGCAACAACCATATTCTTGTCTACGCGCAAGGTAACATTGCTGTCTACCTCAATCAACAAAGATGTCTCGTGTACCTCCTTGATTGTGCCGTAGATACCACCAGCAGTGATAATTTTGTCGCCCTTCTTCAAGCCCTTGCGGAAAGCCTCCATCTGCTTACGACGCTTAGATTCGGGACGCCACATAAAGAAGTACATAATTGCGATCATCGCAATAATCATAATCCAGAATGACCAGCCACCACCAGGTGCTGCGGGCTGCTCAGCTGCTGCCTCTGCTACGGGCTCACCAGCGGGAACCTCTGCAATAGTCATAACCTCAGCATTCTCAACTGCGGGAGCCTCAATTACGGTCTCGCCGTCAATAAAAAGTAAATTCATAGTCTTAATTTATTAATTAGTTAATTTGTTTCGTTTGTTTCGGACATTGGCGCAAAAGTAACCAAAATTATCGTTTGCGCAATGTGTAGTCGCCATTTTGGACTTTTTCTACTCCACTTCGGCGCTTACCCAGATTGCGATATTTGCTCGCTCGTCGGAGCACTTAACGCTGAGGTAGTTGCCTATCGAGCCATATTCGCCACGCGAGTCGAAGACGACCTTTACATCGGCACTCTCGCCTACCTCGATAGGCTTATTGGGTAACTCCAACCAAATGCACTTACAAGTGGCCGAAAAGTCAAGAAGCGCTAAGGGTGCATCGGTAAGGTTAGTAAAGCGAATGCTTTTTTCAACTGTTGTTGAGTATGCTACCGAGCCCAACTCAACCAACACTTCACATAGTGAATCACGCTTTATCTCAGCCCTCAAACCTCGATACTCGACCTTCTGTTGCTCCTCACGCTTGCGGTTGTCGCTCGTTGAGTCATAAACTCGAAAGGCGAAAAGCGCAACAACAACTACTGCAATAACGCCCAGAGCAATAATTATGCGCTTGCGAGAGGTAGACATTCGATAAGCCGATTAGAGAAGACCGCGACCGCTCTTCTGAATCTTGCCACTCTCCATAAGCTCGGCAACAATCTTGTCGAGAACACCATTTACGAAGGTCGAGCTGGTGGGCGAAGAGTAGTACTTGGCGATATCAATCCATTCGTCGAGGGTTACCTTCACGGGGATAGAGTCGAAGTACATCAACTCGGCGATAGCAATCGAGATAATGAGGTTGTCCATAAAGGCGATACGCTCAACATCCCAGTTGCGGGTGTAGCGGTCAACGATATCCTGGTTGTCCTCGTAGTTAACCAACGCCTTGATGAAGAGCTGCTTGGCGAAGTCGAGGTCGTCGTCGCTCTTGAACTGAGGCAAAATCTTAACATCGGTGTGGCTCTGCTTCATGCTCGACACGGTGCGGATAACCATGTAGAGGGCAAAGCTGAGGTTGTCGCTCCACATAATCGACATATCGTCAACAAGGTCTGCCAAGGCATCGTCATCCTCCAACGCGGTATAAAACTCCTCGACAAAGCGCTTGTCGTCAGTGAAGGTGCAAACCGGCTTCTCCATATAGCTCTTGTAGAGGTCGCTCTCGACAAGGCGATTGTAGATACCCTTGATGGTATCGGGGTAGTTTGCCCACGATAGCTTACGACGAGTAATCTCGTCCTGTACCGAGTCGCTTGTTGCAAGGAGGTTAATCACCTTGTTATCGACAAAGCGACGGTTGGGGTTAAGGTCTTCGTATGTAGGCAACTTCTTCTGCTTGGCAAGCTCGATACGACTCTCAGCATAGCGTGCCACCTCGACGATAAGGTCCATCATCTGGAAGTAGAGGTCGTAGGCCTTATCGATAGATTGTACAAGGTTGTTCTCCGAGGCTTTGAGGCTGTCGGAACCCGACTTGAGATGTGCGTAAAGTGTCTTAGCCACCTTCACACGAAGCAATCTTCTACTTAGCATCTTTTTCTATAAATTGGGTTGTTATAGTATCTTCTGTTATTGTCTTGGTTATCGGCGACGCATACCACCACGCTGCATACGCTGCATCTGCTGCTGGAAGTTGCCACCTGCCACGGTCTTCATCATCTTGCGCGTATCCTCGAACTGCTTGAGGAGGCGGTTGACATCTGCCATTGTCGTACCCGAACCCTTGGCGATGCGCTCACGGCGGCGGGCATTGATAATCTCGGGATTCTCTCGCTCCTCGGGAGTCATCGAGTCGATGATAGCCTCGGTCTGCTTGAAGGCATCGTCGGGAATATCAACATTCTTGAGCATCTTGCCCATGCCAGGAATCATCGAAGCGAGGTCCTTGAGGTTACCCATCTTCTTAATTTGGTTGATTTGGTCGCGGAAGTCGTTGAAGTTAAACTGATTCTTGATAAGCTTCTTCTTGAGTTTGCGCGCCTGCTCCTCGTCGAACTGTTCCTGAGCACGCTCCACCAACGATACGACATCACCCATACCGAGGATTCGGTCGGCCATACGCTCGGGGTGGAATACCTGCAAGGCATCCATCTTCTCGCCTGCCGAGATAAACTTCAAAGGCTTGTCGACAACCGAACGGATAGAGATAGCGGCACCACCACGGGTATCGCCATCGAGCTTGGTGAGTACCACGCCATCGAAGTCAAGGCGGTCGTTGAACTCCTTAGCGGTGTTCACGGCATCCTGACCAGTCATCGAATCGACAACGAACAGCGTCTCCGAGGGGTTGATTGCCGCCTTGATTGCGGTAATCTCCTGCATCATCGCCTCGTCGACAGCCAAACGACCTGCGGTATCGACAATCACGGTGTTGTAAGACTTCTGACGAGCATACTTGATAGCGTTCTCGGCAATCTCCACGGGGTTGTTGTTGCCCTCTTCGGTGTAGACCTCTACGCCTACACTCTGGCCGAGAATCTTAAGCTGGTCGATAGCTGCGGGACGATAGACATCGCCTGCAACGAGCAACACCTGACGACCCTTCTTCGACTTGATATGTGCTGCGAGCTTACCCGAGAATGTTGTCTTACCCGAACCCTGAAGACCCGCGATAAGCACAATAGCGGGGTTGCCCTCGAGCTTGATGTCGGTAGCTGTGCCACCCATCAACGCTGCCAACTCATCACGGACAATCTTGGTCATCATCTGACCAGGCTTAACCGAGTTAAGCACATTCTGACCCAATGCCTTCTGCTTTACATCGTCGGTAAAGTTCTTGGCAACCTTGTAGTTGACATCGGCATCGATAAGTGCACGACGAATCTCCTTGAGGGTCTCGGCAACATTGATTTCGGTGATGCGACCCTCACCTTTAAGTATCTTAAACGACCTTTCGAGTTTCTCGGTTAAGTTCTCAAACATATTTTGAAGTATTATTATTCCGTTATACTTTGTATTATTTCTTAAAAACGCGCCAAAGATAAGAATAATTTTTGAATAATCCTACTGCATTACAGCTTTATACCAATTACTCTCTTGCCATTCTACGGGATATGCCTCCGAAGGAGCAGATGTTGTAACACCAGAATAGACCTCCTCATTGATGTTGTAGGTGCCGTAACCACCATACGCCGAGTAGAATGTGGGGAGTGTAAACTTGGCGATAACGGTGCGGTTAAGCTGGTCGTTAAATGCGTTAAGCGCCTCCTCGTCCGTAGCCACCTTATTGACCCACTCACCAAAGTCATAGAAGTGGTGAACAGACTGACCCTCATAGGTTTGGAGTGTCGAACGGTCGATATCGAAGTTAGCGTTTTGCATCGCTTTCTTGGTGGCATCTGCCAAAGCCTCTACCTCCGCGCAGTCGTAGAGCGCAATCGAGCCACATCGCGCCGAGCCGTTGTACTCATCACGATAGTAGAGATAGTAGCTCTCGGCAGCCCTCTCCAAGTTGAAATTCTCGCCAAAGAGGTGGTGCAAGGTGCGGTGATAGGGGAATCCCTTGCCCATAATCTCGCAGGGCGAAGCAATGATATAGTTCGCTGCGTTGCGCAAGTCGTAGACCGCCTCGATATTCGACATAAAGCAGGCATCGAAGAGGATATACTCAAGCTCAACGCCCGAGTGTTCGATGCTCTCGGCAATCTCCGAGATATTTAACTTAATGTTGCTCTCGCCAAAGTGGCGTGTTACCTCGGCACCTTCGGCAGGAATCCAAGGGTCGTAGCCCAAAGATAGGGTTGATGCGCTACTGCTTGAAAGAACGCGAGGTATCCATCCTGTGCCGTGACCAGCAAGGACCATAGCGTAGCTATTTGCAGGCGCAGACTCTGCGGCAGCGGCAATAATCGCTCCAATCTCAGTGGTTGACGCTTGCGAAGAGGGTAGCGTAAAGTCGCTGATGTGACGCTCGATAACACTTTGGTTATTAGGGTCGTAGCATAGCTCGAAGATTGTGCCGTTAGTTGCCGATGATTGCTTAATGCATACAACTCGGCTGTTAGCACCAAGAGCGCCATTGCTTATTGCATCTTTGGCATCCTCGATATTTGTGTTGAAGTAGCGACCAAGGCTTGTGCCGAAGAAGTGGAAAATCAGCGTGCGGTCTACCTTTGCCGATGGTGCTGCCATCTGATTGATGGTGATTGTAACCGTGCGGAAGTTCTCGCCATTGAGCGTAATGTTAGTCGAGCGCCCAGCACCCTCATTGGCAGCCACCTGAATATGCAAAATACCCTCATCGGTGCAATCTACGCTCTCTACCCAACTATCCTCAGCTGTGGTGTAGCGACCAAGAGCCTCCATCGTACCGTCAATCGAGGGTTTGATGTTGTATCTAAGGTCGAAGGTATGGGCATCGTAGGTGCATGTTATGCTACTATCCACCTCGATTGTTACATAGTTTGAGGGTAGTGGCTCACAGCCAGTAAGCAGCGCAATAAGCGAAAAGAGCAATGAGATATTGCGAATAATCTTCATTATATCGTTGGTTTAGGTAAACTATTTATAATCTCTGGGTTTCAGATTGTTGAATTGCCAAGTTCGGTCGCGCTTAAATGTCACATCGTCGGGCTTGTTGCGATAGACACGGCTATAATCAAAGTAGAAACCCTTGATACGGTCGTGAGTCTTGCGCATTAGTGGCACATACTCCACCGTACGGCTGATGATACGACTCTCCTGGTAGGCATAGCCCTTTGATGCAAGTAGGTCGTAGGCGTGCGAGAACATAAGAATATGCCACGGCGACTCCTCCTTTAAACCCGTACCCGACGACTCGATAGCTGCAAGAATGCCGTTGAGATGGGCGAAGTACAATGCCTCACGCTGGGGATCATCAAGCGCACCATAGGCATACGCCATAATATTGAGTACCTTGGGGTTAAATGGGTCTATCTCAAGCGCCTCTGCACCTCGCTCAATGATAGCCTCCATCTGTCCTACGGTGGGCTGTTCGGGGTTAACGCGCGAGAGAATATCGAGCATCTCCGTAAGAGGCTTATTCTCCACGAATGGGCGGTAATCCTCCGAGTAGGCATAGCCATAGTAGAGGTAGTAATACTCATCGGCGGTTAGTGGCTCGGTACCGTTGCGATACTTGAGCATAAGGTTGGTGTAGTAGAAGGGCGACGAGGAGAGCATCGTCTTGTCGATGATATCCTCCTCGTAGGGCACTCTAACATCTGCCTCCTGAGCCGAGAGCATTGTAGGTAGCAATAGAGCAAAAAGGGCAATAAATAGTTGGCGCATAATCTTTTTTCTTTTACAACGCCCAATTACTTAAGTTCGTATCTTTCGATAGCAGATTTGATGTCGGCTACAAGCGCCTCTGTGCCCTCGACCAAGGGTAGGCGCACTTCTGAGCGTGTGATGCCCATAGTGGCAGTCATCGCCTTTACGCCCGTAGGGTTGCCCTCCTTAAAGAGTAGGTCGATAGCTGGAACAAGCTCCGCCATCTCCTTTTCGGCAGTTGCAATATCGCCACTCATTGCCGAGTGTACGCAACCGCAGAAGCGCATAGGAAAGGCGTTGGCAGCGACCGAGATAACACCATTGCCACCACGCTTAACCAACTCTACAGTAAGACCATCATCGCCCGAGAGAACGAGGAAACCTTCAGGACGACCATCGAGAATCGCTTGCATCTGCTCGATATTACCACAAGCCTCCTTGATAGCGACAATCTTGGGTGTTGTATTTGCCAGGCGAAGCGTTGTTGCAGCAGCCATATTTAGCCCCGTGCGACCCGGAACATTGTAGATGATAACGGGTACGGGTGATGCCTCGGCAACAGCCATAAAGTGGCGATAGATACCCTCTTGCGATGGTTTGTTGTAGTAGGGCACTACGCTGAGGATTGCCACCACGCCATCGAGGTTGAACGAGTGCAACTGCTCGACAAGGTCGGCGGTGTTGTTGCTACCCATACCCGCCACAATAGGCACACGGCCATTGGTGCGCTCTACGACATAGCGCAACACCTCGTCGCGCTCCTTTAGCGAGAGTGTAGCGGTCTCGGCAGTTGAACCAAGAGCCACGATATAGTCTACGCCACCCTCGATAACATAGTCGACCATACGACCGAGGGCATCGTAGTCTACATTGTAGTTGTTGAAGGGTGTGATAAGCGCTACGCCTACGCCCTTAATCTTATCTTGTACCATTGTAGTAATAGTTAGTTTCTAAAATAGTGTACCTTGAATGGGTTTTGCCTCTGCCTCTGTTTTAGGCTCGACTACCGTCTTCTTCTCAATAGGCTCTGCGCCCTCGATAAGTGCCATAAACTCCTCTTCGGAGAGAATCTTCACGCCTAACTTCTCCGCCTTCTGTCGCTTGGCAGGTCCCATATTCTCGCCCGCAACGATAAAGTCGACATTCGCCGAAACGGCAGCGAGGTTTTTGCCTCCGTGCTCCTCGACCAACGCCTTCATATCATCGCGCGAACGACCGGCGAACTTGCCCGAGATAACCACGCTCTTGCCCATCAGTGCGTTGGAGGTAGGTTGCTTAATCTCCATATCGAACTTTAAGCCTGCCTCACGCAACGACTCTACGATGCGACGATTGTTCTCGTCAGCAAAATAGTCTGTGATTGAGCGAGCAATCTTCTCGCCAACCTCCTCGGCCTCGGCTAACTCCTCGACACTTGCCAATGCTATGGCATCGAGCGAGAGGAAGTGTGTAGCGATATATTTTGCAGTGGTCTCACCCACAAAGCGGATACCAAGAGCGAACAATACACGCTCAAAGGACACTTCCTTAGAACGGCGCACACCCTCCAAAATATTGGCTGCCGACTTCTCGCCAAGGCGTGGAAGAGAGGCCAACTGCACGGGGTCGAGATGATAGATATCTGCAATATCTTTAAGCATACCATTCTGCCATAATAGTTCGATAGTCTCGCCACCCAAACCCTCGATATCCATCGCCTTGCGCTTTACGAAGTGCTCGATTCGACCAACGATTTGTGGTGGGCAGTCGCTCTGGTTGGGGCAGTAGTGCTTTGCTTCGCCCTCGAAGCGCACAAGTTCACTGCCGCACTCGGGGCAGTGGGTGATATATTCGAAAGGCTTGCTATCCGTAGGGCGCATTGAGAGCTCTACACCCGTAATCTTGGGGATAATCTCGCCGCCCTTCTCGATATAGACCATATCGCCAAGGCGGATATCCAACTGCGCTATCTGGTCGGCATTGTGGATAGATGCTCGCTTAACGACCGTACCCGCCAACTGCACAGGCTCAAGGTTGGCAACGGGAGTTATTGCGCCTGTACGACCTACTTGGAAATCGACACTAACGAGCTTTGTGAGTGCCTTCTCGGCTTGGAACTTATAGGCTACAGCCCAGCGAGGTGCTTTGGCGGTTGAGCCGAGGGTGCGTTGTTGGGCATAACTATTGACCTTGATGACCACGCCATCGGTAGCGTAGGGTAGCGCCTTACGCTCGGTATCCCAGTAAGCGATAAACTTCTCGACCTCCTCGCGACTACGACATATCGCCGTGTGGTCGGAAATCTTAAATCCCCAACCACGCGCTGCCGAGAGCATCTCGGCGTGGGTGGTGTAGGGTAGATTGTCGCCCGCAAGGTGATAGAGAGTGCAGTCGAGACCTCGGTGTGCTACGGTCTGCGAAGATTGCAACTTGAGAGTGCCAGCAGCGGCATTGCGAGGATTAGCAAGCAGAGGTTCACCCGCAGCCTCTCGCTCACGATTTAGGCGGTCGAACGAGGCGTAGGGCATAATAATCTCGCCACGAATCTCGAACATAGCAGGGTAGCCCTCGCCACGCAACTTCAAAGGAATAGCGCCTATGGTGCGGACATTGTTCGTCACATCGTCGCCACGACGACCATCACCACGCGTAACGGCACGCTTCAAAGCGCCATTCTCGTAGCAAAGCGAGATTGCCGTGCCGTCGAACTTAAGCTCTGCTACGAACTCCACCTCGCCAAGCTCCTTGACGATGCGGTCAATCCACTCGCCAAGCTCCTCGGAAGAGTAGGTGTTTGCCAACGACTGCATAGGGTAGCGGTGCTCGACACTCTCAAATTCGGTTGTAAGGTCGCTACCTACACGCTTGGTGGGTGAGTTAGGGTCGGCCTCCTCGGGGTAGGTGGCCTCCAAATCTTGAAGCTCACGCAATAGAGCATCAAACTCGAAATCCGAGATTTCGGGGGCGTTGTCTACATAATAGCGCTGGCTGTGGTAGTCGAGCTCTTGCTCGAGTTGGCGCATTCGCCGTATATCGTCGTTGCGACTCATAATCCTCTTTATATAATATTCCGTGTAAAGGTACACATTTTGTACGAAAAAACTGCACGAAAGAGGAAAAAATAAAAAAAAATCTCGCTAATGCTTGCACATTATTAAATTGTGTTTACATTTGCACCACGATTAGTGTCCGATATGCCCGTAGGGTTGTTGTGACCACGATTTTGGTAACGAAAAACAAAAAGATATGGCTACTGAAAATAAGAAGAAACGACTTGTTACAAGCATCCACAATCTCTCGCCTGAGCAGTTGGCTGAGGTTAAGACACTCTACCCTCTGGGTTTCAACGAAGTAATGCAGCGCATCGATAAGCCCGATGGCACATTCTTCTATGTTGTGCCCTACGAGACAGAGGATACCTTCTACCTTCTCAAGATTGATTTCAAGGTGGATGATGCTCAGGATGATGACAACGACGGCTACTACGACGAGGACGACTTGAAGGGTGCTGACGAGTTGGCAGATGCACAGGAAGAGCCTTCAGACGATGACTTCTAACAGAAAGATATAAAGATAGAAAAAGCAGACTTTCGGGTCTGCTTTTTTGTTGGTGTATCAAAATAGTTTTAGAAATCGTAGCCTACGATATTATCTTTAAATGAACTCCAATGTTCGGCTGCTTTATATGCCTCTACCGACTCAGTTGGCACATAGATAGTTATCTTGTTTGCCGCAAATGCTCCCCAGTATTTCTGGCTAACAAGTAGAGCTGTGGGTGGCGTTGTGGGCTTGCAATACACCACAAGGTTGCTACCATAGGTTCTACAGCAACTATTGCCCATAGTCTTAACGCTAGAGGGGATAGTAATGCTCTCCAATTTCTTACAGTCCGAAAAGGCTAATTGCTCAATATCTGTTACGCCTTCGGGAATTGTGATGCCCTCCAGCTCTGTGCAAGAGCCAAATGCAGTATCGCCAATAATCTTCACATTGCGTGGAATCTCGTATGAGGTGATACCGCTTGGGGCAAATGCTACCAATCTGTCACCTATAATAAGTGCTCGACCATCTTCGCTGGCGAATGCTCCGCTGAACTTCTCGAGTGAGCGACAATCCGCAAAGGCACATCTTCCAATCTCCTCTACACTATTGGGAATCTCTATTGTTTTGAGAGAATGGCAGGCCGTAAATGCACTTTCGAAAATCTTTGTTAGTCCATTGGGCAAAGTAACTCTTTCTAGGTCTGAGTTTTGTGCAAATACTCTTTTATTTAGTACAGTAACATCTTGGGGAACTTCCATATCGGTTAGGGCGCACGATGCAAATGCCGCCTCTCCAATCTCGGTAATGCTTGATGGAAGGTCGATGCGAGAGAGTTTATTGCTATTATCAAATGCACTTACACCAATCGATGTGACGCTACTGGGAAGTGTCATCGAAGTAAGATTATATATATTAGAGAAGAGTCCGTTACCAATAGTCGTGATATCTCCTGCAAACTGCATAATAGCCTTATTACCCTGATAGGTGTTGCTTACAATCTCGTGTTCAAGGCTTGGCCCCCATAGAGGGTTAATGGTTCGTCTATCAGATGTGGTATACCAAATCTCGTTGTGTGGAACGCCAAGGTCGATAGGTTTCTCCTCTGGCTTCTCCTCGAGTTGCTGGGGAATTGGTTCTTTATCGCAAGCGATAAGTGTAAATGCAAATAGACACAAAATAATGCTTCTCATAATCCAAAATGTTATTTATTAGTAGTGCAAATTTAGCGACATATTCTAATATGTGCAATAGCAAGAGGGGAGTTTTCATTTTCATTTTTTCAAAAAACTTATGATTTTGAAAAATGATCTCTTTGCTATTTCATCTTTGCTCTTTGCTCTTGCTTTGTGGTGCGATTTATGCAGTTTTGTCGTGGCGAAACTAAACTTCATAAATTATGATTAGCAAGATGAAAACTTTTCTTTTGGGTACTGCCGCGTTGGTGGGTGGTGCTCAGGCATCGGTGGCGTGTACGGGAATATCGCTGATGGCTGCCGATAGCTCCTATGTTCAAGCACGAACTATCGAGTGGGCGTATGGCGAGTTAAAGAGCGAATATGTAATTATCCCGCGTGGCGAGAGGTTGCAATCCTATACGCCTACGGGAGCCAACGGCTTGAAATTTACCGCACGCTTAGGTGTGGTTGGCCTATCGGTTGTCGAGAAGGAGTTTATCGCCGAGGGCATCAACGAGATGGGTTTGTCGGCGGGTCTGTTCTTCTTTCCCGACTATGGCGACTATGTCGGTTACGATGCCAAGCAGAATGCCACGACCCTTGCCGACTTGCAAGTGGTGCAGTGGATGTTAACGCAGTTTTCGACTATCGATGAGTTAAAGGCTGGCGTGGAGAGTGTTCGTATCGTTGGTCTTGAACCTAATGCGGTGGTGCACTGGCGAATAGGCGAGCCGTCGGGTCGTCAGGTGGTGATGGAGATTGTCGATGGCAAGGCGCATTTCTATGAAAACAAGGTGGGTGTGCTGACCAATGCGCCAGGCTTTGAGTGGCACTTGGCGAATTTGAGTAACTATGTAAATCTGCGCCCCGGTAGTGCCGAAAACTACAACCTCGGTGGGGTAGTGCTCAAACCTTTGGGCGGTAGCTCGGCTATGCGTGGTCTGCCTGGCGACTTTACTTCGCCCTCTCGCTTTGTGCGTGCTGCCTTCTTCCGCAATACTGCACCACAGTTGGATGACGGTCTCGACACGGTGTTGCAAGCGTTTCATCTGCTCAACAACTTCGATGTGCCGATAGCTATAGAGGCGCCTAACGAGAAGAACTTGCCAAGTGCAACTCATTGGACATCAGCAATCGACCTATCCTCGCGCACGGTATACTACAAGACGGCCTACAACTCGACAATCCGTTGTATCGACCTTCGAGATATCGACTTTACGAAGGTGAAATACGAATCGTTCCCATTGGACAAGGTGGCGTTGCAACCGATAGAGTACCTATATTAAATAGGGTAGTCTAACAAAAAAGAGTGTGGGTCAATGGTGACTCACACTCTCTTAGTTTATAGCGTGTTAGACTACTCTACATCAAGTATAATCTCATATATTGAGTTAGGCTCGAACTCGGCGTTGTAGACCAACAAGAAGTTCTCGTCTACCACTGCATCCCACGACTGACCCTCGGCAAGCGAAGGCTTCGAAAGGCGCTTGGGGAAGATATAAGAGAAGGGTAGGTCGAGGACATGCTCCTGCTTAAATTTGTTGCCCTTCATACGCTCGAGGTTGAAGTTGTCGAAGGTCTTGACCGTAACGACATACTTGCCATCACGCATAGCGCTCTCGACGCTGTAACCAACTTCTGAATCAACAGGTTGTAGGCGTACCTCCCACTTGGGATCACCATAGTAAACCACAACATCACGGTCGTGCCAGAAGCCAAGCTCATCGGTCGAGGGCTCACGACCAAGCACCTCCATAAGGCGTGCAGGGGCAACCTCAAACTCCGAATCTTCGAAGTCGGGGTAGCGCTCGTCGATAAGCGAGGGATACCACTCGTTCTGCTGGTGGAGGAAATCTTGCTGGTTGATATATGTAGCCTCAGCAAGGGTGTAGCGCTCGGGATTGGTAACCCAATATTTCAAAGCGCCCCAGCCATTACGGCCGTGCCAAGTGGTTACGACATAACCGAGCATCGTAGCGGCATTTGAGCCATTCATCCACGCAATGGCCATACTCTCCTTCGTGTTGTTCACATCGCCGATAAGGCAGTTGCCAACCGCTGCATAAACACGGCGCTTGCCACTCTCCTTCAAGTCCCACTCCTCGCCTGTGAAGCGGTCCTCGGCATAGAGCTTGCCATCGCGAGGTTTGAGGTTGCCAAGCGAATAGGGCATCTCCAAGTTGCGCTGTGTAGCGTGTGCTGCAGTAACAACCAAGTCGGGGTCGAACTCTTCGTAAATATCTGTAAACTTGCGCAATACCTGCTCCTTGGTGATTGTGTCGGTGTGAATTTCGGCATCACGACCACGCTTCTCGCCCCAGAGACCTCGGGTGTGGTCATCGACCCAAGCGTAGTTGTCGAACCACTTTGCCGAGTTAAGCTCCATAATCGTAGCTACGGCATCCTTGATAATCAATGGCTCGGTAGAGTTCTCAACCATACGCATTGCAGCCTCGGCATCGTAACCTGTGATAATGCCCCAGAAGAAGTCGGCATAGATATCCTCGTCGATGTCACGGCTCAAGAGGTGCATATCGATAACATAGTCGCGACCGATATTCTCGGGCTTCTCGACAATAGCCACATAGCGAGGGTAGAGCTCACGAAGTTGGTCGAGTACATCGCGTGGCGACTCTTCGTAAACCAAGATTTCGGCATTGTGCTTCATCGAGAGGTTGTTGGCAACGCCAATCCATGCCGAGTCGCACTCGACAGCCTTCGAGATAAGCACAACATAGCTATCTTCGGCACGGTTGCACGACGATAGAGCAATTAGGCAAAGTAGCGCTAATGATAGAATTTTTCTCATTGTGTATCAGTTATTTAAATTACGGCAACAATAATATAGTAGAGCAAGAATCCGCCAATTATCAGCTTCAAACCAGTACCCAGAAAGAATGACAAAAGCGAGCCTAAGGCCACCTTAAATGCCTTGTCCGTAGAGTTGTGGTCGTTCATCATTTCGCCCACGAAAGCTCCGATAAATGGGCCAAGGATAATGCCCGCAGGACCAAAGAACATACCCAAGAAAACGCCAACCGTAGCGCCTGTAATTCCCTTCTTTGTACCACCAAACTTCTTCGACATATAGCCGGGCAAGATGTAGTCGAGTATTACGGCAAGGGCAGAGATAACGCCCCAAAAGATTAGCTTTTGGGTACTGATGTCGGAATCAACCAAAAAATAGGCGCATAGCAGACCTATGTACGAAAGGATTGTTCCGGGCAATACGGGAAGTACAGCTCCCAAGAAACCGATAACGCCACAAGCAACCGCAGCAACGATAAGTATTGTTTCCATCTAAAAATTGTTTCAATTCAGTTTGTTGATGCAAAGATATAAAATCATTATGATTTTATCAATAGAGCGTTGATTTATCTTCGTAGGGTGGCACTACCCTAATATTATCATTTTGTCGTAATATTTACATTATGTTAAATTATATATGGGTGAGGCTTTGAATTCATAGAAGGCAAAGAGTCATAGAGAATCTTATGAGAATTAGCGACGAGGACGGAAAGTGAAGTATTTCGCGGCGAGAAAGCTATAAACGACAGATACAACCGTTGTGAGCATCTTTGAGGGTGTTGGCCAGATATGGAGATGCTCGACAAAGAGTTTCATACATACATAGTTGAGCGCAATAGAACCGACGACCGACAAGGCATAGCGAATAAGCTGGCCTCTCGTTTTGTACTCCGTAGCGCGGAATGCAATATTGCGGTTGAGCCAAAAGCCTGTAAAGAAAGTAATCGGGAAAACGACGATAAGCGAGGCAATATGTGGCGAGACAACAACTACGCCAAGGTCGATAAATCGCTCGGCTACGATATAGTGATAAATCACAAAATACCACAGCGTATCGAGCGCCATATTAGCGCCACCACAAAGACCATAGGCAAAGATATCTCTACCTACAAGGCACTTTACGGGTGCGATATATAGCCAATCGACAAGGCGTATAAGTAGTTGTTGTATCATCGTTTAGCTTTGGTTACTTAAAGCGTTTTGGAGTATGCACCCACGACTGCTTAAACTCGTGGCGATTATCACGAACAAAGCGTTCACACTCCTCCTTATCCTCACTGCCATAGACAGCCACGGCGAACATCTTGCCAAGCGTTAGAATGTCGCAACACTCAGCCTGTTGCTTGCTGAGAATATCCTCCACGGCACGCTCGGCATTCTCACGGGTTGAGTAACTACCGACCACGACCCAGTGGTGAATATCATCGCTATCTACCCATCTCTTAGGTTCAGGTTGGGGCGTAAACACCTCCTCGGAAACCTCCTCAACGATAGGCTCGGTAGTCTCGGCAACTGCAATGTTTACGGGCTCTTCAACAATAGGGGTTGCTACCCTATCGTTAACCACGAACAAGTATGCTCCAATACCCAAAAGAATAACTACAACCGCAGCGATTAACAAGTATGGCTTGCGACTGCGGGTGTGGATTTTAAGAGGCGCAGATGAGCCAAGGTTTAGTGTCTTGGCAAGCGTTGTATCGACGATAAAGCTCCTATCGCGCAGAGTGCCTACTCCACTAATTGTAAGCGTATTACCCTCTCTCACCTTATCCAACCATCGAAGATAGATATCCTCGGCTTCGGCAGCTGAGATATTGGCAACCGATGCTATAATTTCGCACAACGACACGCCACCCTCTGCACTCTTAAACTCTACGGCAAAGGTGGGTGCAACTACCCTACCGCCCTCCATCTTAGCTGCTCGGCGAACAACCGAAAGCGTGCCTATGCGGGGGAGAACAACGGTGTTATGCTCCGCAAGAGCGTTGTAAATCAGTTTATTTACCTCGTTTACCATTCTTCTTCTTTTTATCCTCCTCGCGGTACATCTTATTGGCGTAATCAGCTACAGCATTTACATCCTGCACGGCTGGGCGCTTAAGCGACACGATGATAAATACGATGCCAAGCAAAATAAAGGGCACGCTGAGCCACTGACCCATATCGAGCGACATTCCACTCTCGAAATCCACCTGACGCTCCTTAACAAACTCGATAAAGAAGCGAGTGAGGAAGATGTCAATCATAGCCAAGCCAAAGAGCAGACCAGGGCGACGACGACCAGCATCCTTGCGATAATATAACCACAAGAGAATAGCGAAGGTCAAAAAGTAACACAATGCTTCGTAGAGCTGTGTCGGGTGGCGTGCGGGAATCTGTTCGATAATAGCATCGGGCACATCGCCAGCATATTGATACCACTCGTAGCGTGCATCGTGGCGCACGAACTTAAAGCCCCACGGTAGGTCGGTGGCGTAACCTACAATCTCTGAGTTAAATAGGTTGCCAAGACGGATAATACCTCCACTTAGTGGAGCGACGATAGCGATGCGGTCAAGACCCCATACAAAAGGCAAATGGTTGCTTCGAACAAAGCCTACGATGCCAAGTATGATACCGATAGTTGCACCGTGGCTGGCCATACCGCCATCACGAATATCGGTGATGATACGCCAAGGCTCGGGCAAATATACCTCGGGCTCATAGAAGAGGCAGTGACCAACACGAGCACCGATAAATGTGCCGAGAACAATCCACAGAAAGCCCGACTCCAAGGTGCGAGAAGGTAGACCCTCGCGCTTAAAGGTGAAGTAGCAAACACGCTCGGCAGCAAGGATTGCCACAGCCCACATAAGGCCGTACCAGCGAATATCCAAGTCGCCAATCATGATAAATGTGGGGTCAAAGTTCCACACTATACTCAACAGATTCATAGTATTTTATCGTTTATTATTTCAACTGAGGGTTTAGCTTGACATAATGGCTGTCTTAGCGATAACACGCCACGCCTGATCGATGTTCTTGTGCTCGAGGAGGATATCCTCGAAGTCGTCGCGGTTGCGTGCTACAAGGCGCCATTCACCTTTCTTGCGTGTTAGGCGCATCTTACGCCAAATAACGCTCTTATCTTTCAGCACAAGCACATACTCGTTGCCTTGGATAATGTTGTCGAGGTCTGCTCGTTTGAGGAAAAGTTCCGTTACGGCACATGTAGGCGCACTCATAGCTCTCGCATAGGAGCGTGCTACAAGGTCACAACCACTAACTGAGGGTATGTACGCATTGGCCACGGGCTTGAACTTTCTGAGTCGTGGAAGGATATTCTCCACCTCGTCGTTGTAGTATGCAATATAGTTACCTTCGGCAATCTCATCCTTGAGCATCGTTCCAGCACCCGTAAGCAACCATGAACGGTTAATCTCGGGAAAGTGTTTAACGATGCGGTCGGCAAGGTCGAACGATATACCATAGTTACCACGCTTAATATGATAGAGATTTTCGCCACGATTCAAGCCAATATGAACGGCAAAATAGTTGGTTGTCATATTTGCCCAACGAATAACACTCTCTAAGCGCTCCCAATTTGCGTACTTATTCGTCATAGTTATAGGTTATATTTACAAAATTTGAGTATCTTTGCACCACGGCTCCGTAGTTCAATGGATAGAATTTAAGATTCCGGTTCTTACGATGAAGGTTCGAATCCTTTCGGAGTCACCATTCTTAAAGGCGCTTGACTATTGCTCGAGCGCTTTCTTAATATCTATAAACATCGACCACTTTCACACTGCAAAGATACCAATATATATTTATAATAAGGAGTGCAAAGACTCATTTTTTTACACAAAAAATCCCGAAAAAAGTTCGATCTTCGGGATTCTCTGTATTTATACCTATATTATATATCGGTAAGCGACACAATATTGTTCAGCACGGCATATATCGTAAGTCGGCCAATGGAACGGGTCTGCAACTTCTCGGAGATGTTGTTGCGATGGAACACAACAGTGGCCAACGAGATATTCAGCATATCGGCAATCTCCTTGTTGATGTAGCCCTTGACGACCAAGGCCAGCACATCGCACTCACGGGCGGAGAGTAGCTGTGGCTTCTCTCCCTCTACGGAGTGATGGTTGCCGTGGGGGTGTCCCGCTTGGCGTATCTCGAGTAACGCACGCACTATATGCTGTTCCGAGGCGGTGATATCCACAGTATGAAAGCCCGACTGAACGAATGTCGATGCCTCGCCCTCCACAAAGACAATCGTGCGACGCATAACCTGACGGAAGTAGTCGCTATTGTGGAAGATAGTCGATGCCGAGACGAAGTAGTGTGCAGCTTGTGTCTCGCCCTTGTTGTCGAGGTATTCGGCCATCGAGCCATACGACACAACCTCGACAGATGCGGGGGTGATATCCACGAGAATAGAGCGCAGAGCCATAGCGCTCAGCGAATTCTCCATAATAATCACCATCTGCATCTGGGGCATCATACTACTCGCGGATATAGACCTCCATTAGCTTGGCGTTGCCCTCGAACGCGATATCGCAACACTCTGCAGGGATAAGCACCAATTCGCCCTCCGACAGGCTCTCCTCTGCGCCATCGGCAGTGATGCGCACCGAGCCTTCAAGAGCGATGTAGACGATAAACGAGTCTAAGGCCGAGCGGTCGAGCTCCTTACGACCAGCGACATCGTGCATGGTCATCGTAAAGAACTTTGAATCAATAACCTTGGCCTCGCCACCTGAAGCTAAATCGTAGGGCTTATGCAGTAGGTCGGCATCTGCCTCGAAGTCGATAGCATCGACTGCCAACGCTGTATGCAACTCACGACCCTTGCCTGAGGCATCTACCCTATCCCAGTCGTAGATGCGGTAGGTAACATCCGAGGTCTGCTGAACCTCGACAACCTGGATGCCAGCGCCAAGGGCGTGTACCGTACCTGCGGGAATAAAGAAGACATCGCCCTTCTTGACCTCTACACGGTTGAGCAAATCGGCCAAACGAGACTCCGCAACGGCAGCGATGTACTCCTCGCGAGTGATGGTCAAATCCTTGAAACCGAGATATATGGCGGCACCCTCCTTGCAGTCGGCGACATACCACGCCTCGGTTTTGCCATAGCTCTGATGGCGCTCCTCGGCAAGTTTATCATCGGGATGTACCTGCACCGAGAGCTTATCGTTGCAGTCGAGGTACTTGATAAGCAGAGGAAACTCCAAGCCAAAGCGCTCGAAGTGCTTCTCGCCAACCAACTCACCCATATAGACCTCGATAATCTCCTCGAGGTTGTTACCCTTGAGCATGCCGTTGGCAACCACCGAGATATCGCCCTTCACCGACGACAAATCCCAGCTCTCGCCGTAGAGCTTATCCTTGGGGAGGCGCGATGCCGCCTTGCCCTTCTTCTCGAGGATAACCTTACCGCCCCAAATACGCTCCTTGATGCGGGGCTTAAACTTTATTGGATACAACATAATTTTTAGCCTGTAATAACCTGACAACTAATTAAAAGAGTGTTTCGACATACGAAACTACTTCATCTACATCGGGCGTAAGCGAGAATACCTTGCTTGGCTTCAAATACCACAGCTCCTTATTCTTGGTTGCTCGCTCCTCGCCACCACCTGTGATGTTGAGCATAACGCAGGCATCCTTGTCTATTTCGCCAGCCTCGACCATCTTGATAAGCGACCACAGCGCCACAGAGGGCGCTGAGTAGATGTCGATACCCTCCAACTCCTTGAAGAGCTTGCGAGCACGGCGTGCCTGAGCATTTGTCGCAACCATGATATTGCCGTTGGTAGCCTTCAACGCATCGTACAAACCACCAGCCAACGAGTAAGGGGGCTTACGGTTAGAGAGCACCTTGGCGTCGATAATCTCGGCATCACGGCGTGCCTTCTTCGTGTCGTAGGGCAACATCTCGCGAGAGTCGGCAGCCCACGCATCGTACATAGGTACGAAGGGGGCGTTCTGCGAAACGATAAGCTTCATAAGGTTTGAGCCAAAGCGACCATCCTCCACGAGGCGCTGGTTAGCCTCCCATGCAGCAATGGCGCCAGTACCGCTACCTACGGCCTGGAAGTAGTAGTCGGGAATACGGCCAATGGTCGTTACGGCCGAAAGCACGGTGGTAGACATACCGTCACGACGAGCGATATTCTTTGCGCCACCCTCGGCATAGAACTTCGACGATTTAAGGGCGATGTTCGAGAGGTTGATGGCATCGAAGTAGTCGCCACCCTTCTCGCAAGCGATAAGCTTCACGCAATCGTTCAGAGGCTCGGTGAACCACAGAGCATTGAGGTTATCCGAAGGCACGGCCAACAGAAGCTTGATGTTGTTGTCGGAGCAGACCTTGGCAAAGGCACGGGCTGTGTTACCCGCTGATGCAACGACCATTACACGCGCCTCCTTCTCGTCGATGCGCGCACATACCGAGTATGCCTCGGTCTCCTTGAACGAGCAAGTGGTCATCTTTACACCCTTCTCGGGGCAGTAGCCGTTGAGTGTAATCCATAGGTTGTTCAAACCCAAGTGCTTAGCCAAAGCCTCACTCTTATAGGTTACAGGGGCAGATGAGCCCTTGAGCATACGCTTTACGGGGAGCCAGTCGCAGAACTTGTAGAAGCCGTAGCTATCGGGCTTCACCTCCAACTGCTTCTTCTCGTACTGAGCACGCACCAACGAGGGTGTTTTGCACTCTGCATCATCTAAAATCCAACCGCTGTCGTCGAACTCACGACCAGTTGCAACACACTTTAGAGTGTACTTTGTAGGCTTGAAATTTTCCATATTTAAGGGGTGTAATTATTTCAATTAGTTAAATAATCGTGCAAAGATACTGATTTTTTCTCTGTCTACCAATAGGTAAAGATACCTAAAAATGAGTTATCAGTTATTGGTTGTTAGCTGTTAGTTGTTAGTTGTTAGTATATTTTTTTATGCCTTAGGACTATAGGAAAATACTAAGGTCTTAATGCCTTAAAGCCCTAAGGTCTTAAAAAAAACTGACAACTAACAACTGTTAACTAATAACTTTTTCTTACCTTTGTAGGTCAATGGTTTCGTTAAATCGTAAAACTTGAAAGATATGAAACATTTTGTTAAGCATTTTATGCTCGCTGTGGTGGCTATCGTTGCCATTGTGGCGTGCTCTGTCGAGCCAAAGCGTGAGCCTATATCATCGGATTTTGCGTTCTATATCGATGGTTATCAGCTTGTCGAAAAGAGTGGCTTGTTAGAGCAGATTACCGAGTCTAACCGCCTGATGATAGCATCTACCGCATCGTCGCAGGTGTCGGCCGAGAACGCTGAGTTCCTTAAGAGCGTTGTCGTGGACCTCGATAATTCGGGATTGTCGCTCACCAAGCCCGCCTATGCGCTTCTAAATTTCGACGAGACGACCGAGGAGGCAGACCTTACAGCCGTAGTCGAGGTGCACAATGTCGAGAGCGTAGATAAGCTTATGGCTACCCTTTCGGAATTGCTCGTTCATCAGGGCGAAGAGCCTCTTACGCTCAGCCGTGAGGGCGATAATCGCTATGTCGATTTAGGTGAAGAGAGTACTTTAGTTGGCTACAACGAAAGCCGTATGGTTGTGTGTGTTAAAAAAGACGAACTAAAGTTGTTTGTAGATACAGCACTCGATGCTCCGTTAGCTGATTTAGAACCTTTCGGGGAGCGTGATTTTGCACTCTTTATCAACAACCACCGAATGATGGATATCGCCCAGAAGATGTATGCCGAACAGCTTGTATATAACGATGTCGAGGCACAGAATATGGTCAACTATATCACAAAGTATCGTGCATCGTTGGCCGAGGAGTCGTCGACTATTATAGGCTTGGCCTTCGAGAAGGGAGAAATCGTTTTAGATAGCAAGGCCGAAGGCGTTAATAGCGAGGAGTTTGGCTGGGTGAAGTCGGCTAATGGCAACAACCTGCAATATCTACCCAAAGATGCCCTTGCGCTCATCAATCTTAGCCTTAATGGCGAGGGTCTGATGTCGTTCGTAAACGAGGTACTTACCGATGAGTTTATTGCATCGCTCGGTATGGACACTAACGAGTTTAACGCAGGTATGGCAATCGCTACCGATGCCATTAGTTCTATCGATGGCGACATCACAATAGCGCTTAACAAGCTCGATGGCGTGGTCTATCATGGCTACCCCCAACCATCTAATGTAGAGGCTATTATGTTAGCTGATGTCAAGGATAGCTATATTATTGACAATGTGGCATTGTTCGGTGGTGCGTTCCTTACTCGCACAGCAGATGGCAACTATACTCTACCCCTCTCGCGCACTATGCGTATCAACTTAGGCCAGAACGAAAATACTCTCTTTGCGGGCGTTAATGCATCGCTCACAGAGCAGAATCCTTCAGCCAAGGAGGCTCGCTGGGCAGAGATTGTCGAGGGTGCGTATGGCAGTTGCATATTGGTCGATGTCGAGCAGATGATGCGTACTAAGTTTATCAACGACCTCTTTGCCTTGACACTCGAAGGAATGAATGAGCCTGCCGATGCTATTACCGAGCAGATTTTGGCGCTCTCAGACTACTTCTATGCTCGCGCTATGGACTCTACATCGGGCGAGATTGTGTGGGTATTCGACAATAAGGATACGAACTCGTTGCGACAGATTAGCGATATTGTGATGCCCTATATCAAGCTCTTTGTTGCATCTCAAATGTAGTTTAGTTACCACCGTGAAAACGATTAAATTACAGCGTGTTCTGCCTCGCATCTTTGCCGACCGCAAGAGCGATATATCGTCTGATATATGGCTTTCGGATGTGGCCTTTGAGCGTGGCCGTAGCTACCTTATCGAGGCAGACTCGGGCATGGGTAAGTCGTCGTTGTGTAGCTATCTCTATGGTCAGCGCAACGACTACGAAGGTGCTATTTTGTTCGATGATAGCGATATTAGCTCACTATCGCTCGACGAGTGGTCGGCCATTCGCCAAGGCTCGATAAGTATACTCTTCCAAGACCTCAAACTCTTTGGCGAACTAACCGCCTTGGAGAATGTCGAGATTAAGAGCCAAATCACCCGATTCACGGACAGAGCGACTATCGTTCGTCGCTTCGAGGAGTTGGGTATCCGAGATAAAGTAGATACTCGAGTTGACCGCCTATCATTCGGTCAGCAACAGCGAGTTGCGCTTATCCGTGCACTCAGTCAGCCCATCGATTTTCTTATGCTCGACGAGCCTATTTCGCACCTCGACGAGCGTAATAGCGCTACGATGCGTGATATGATTTTGGAGGAGCAACGCCGACAGGGTTTTGGCATTATCGCCACCTCGATTGGCCGACATATAGATATGAACTACGATAAGGTGCTGAAGCTATGAAACTAATCTGGAAACTACTTCGCCAACATATCAGCATTGGCGAGTTCGCCGTATTCGTCGTGGCGGGCATCGTCGGTATGATTATTATGCTTACGGGCGTACAGCTCTACGGCGATATTCGTCCTATGCTCACGGGCGAAAAGTCGCTTATCGGCAACGACTATATGATTGTAACGAAGCCCGTAAAGCGTGTTGGTATCAGCTCAACCAAGTTCTCAACTTACGAGGTCGAAGCCTTTCGTAATGAAGAATTTGTCATCGACCTTGGTGAGTTTCTACCGTCGCAATACGAAGTCTATGGCAGTGTGATGTTCAATGGCCGTAAGCTTTCGACGATGATGTTTTTCGAGGCCGTCGACGATAAGTTTGTCGATGTCGAGACCGATAGGTGGCACTTCGATGGCATCGCCAGTTCGATACCTATCATCATTCCCCGTAACTACCTCAATCTCTACAACTTCGGTTTTAGCCAAACGCAGGGATTGCCACAGATTACCGAGGCGCTTATCAAGAGTGTAGAACTCGATATTCGTCTCTCGGGCAACGGCTACTCCGACCATCTTCCAGCCCGTGTTGTAGGCTTCTCGGATAGGCTCAACACTATTTTGGTGCCTATGGAGTTTATGCAGTGGGCAAACGAGCGCTATGCCGATACCTCTGCCGAGGAGGTTTCTCGCCTAATTGTCGAGGTCAAGAACCCTGGCGACCCCGAGGTCATGGCCTATCTCGACCAGATGGGCTACCAAGCCGAGGAGAAGGCCGCAGAGAGTAGCAAGGCTCTGTTCCTACTTCAAGTAAGCGTTGCGGTGATTGTCTTTATCGGCCTTGTGTTCAGTGTCTTGTCGATATTTATTCTTACGCTAAGCATATATCTGCTTATCGAGAAGAATAGCGAGAAACTGCGCAACCTTGCCCTTATCGGCTACACCCCTCAGCATATCGCCAAGCCCTACAACCTTATCACGGTATCGCTCAATCTTGCAATATTTGTGGTGAGCATTGTCGCCACCCTACTTATCCGTGCTAAGTATCTCGGCTACATTAGCGAGATGTTTGGTATCGAGGTGGGCGGCACAGCCCTTGTCGCTATTGTTACAGGCATTATTCTTAGCGTCGCAATCACAGCGTTTAATGTGTTGATTATCCGTCGTAAAATACGCCTTATATCAAGTAAGAGATGATACGCAAAGCAGTAGCCAACGATATCCCCACGATAATGTCGATTGTCCGCAGTGCGCAGCTCGCTTTGGCTGAGTTGGGCATCGACCAGTGGCAAGATGGCTACCCCTCGGTGGAGGCTATCGATGGCGATATTGAGCGTGGTGTGGGCTATGTTGTGTGCGACGACGAAGATATGCCGATTGGCTATGCAGCAATCGTTCTTACGGGCGAGGAGGCCTACAAGCAGATAGGGTCTTGGGTTACCAACGACGAGTATGTTGTGGTGCATCGCCTCTGCGTTTCGGGCAGTTGTCGCCGTCGGGGTATCTCCTATCAGCTTATGCGCCATGCAGCCGAATTGGCTCGCAAACAGGGCTTCGATGCCTTTCGTATCGACACCCACCGAGGCAATATCCGCATGTTGCAGATGATGCAAAAGCTCGGCTTTACCTACCGCGGTATTGTTCATTACGATAGTGGCGAACGCTTAGCATTTGACCTAAATTTAGATTTAACTAACACGATATAAGCCACACATCTATGGCAAGTTATCTACAAGTAGAGAATATTTCGAAATCCTACGGCGACCGTACGCTCTTTTCGGATATCAGCTTCAATATCAACGAGGGCGACAAGATTGCGTTGGTTGCTCCCAACGGCACAGGTAAGTCATCGCTGTTGAAGATATTAGCTGGCGTCGAGCACTCCGACCGAGGTGGCGAGGTGAAGTTTATGAAGGATATCCGCGTAGCCTTCCTCGACCAAAATATGGTGTTTGACCCCAAACGCACCATCTTCGAGGAGGTCTATTCGCATATGAGCGACCTCACGCCTGCTATCCGCGAGTATGAGCTGGCGGTGGCAAGTGGCGATACAGCGCGTTTGGAGCGTGCAATTGCCGCCATGGATGCTTCGGATGGCTGGTCGGTGGAGCAGAATATCCGCCAGGTGCTCTCGTCATTGAAGATTGAGCGTACCGACCAACTTATGGGCGAGCTGTCGGGTGGCGAGGCAAAGCGTGTGGCGTTGGCGTGTATGATGTTGCAGAATGCCGAGTTCCTGATTATGGACGAGCCTACCAACCACCTCGATATCGACATTATCGAGTATTTGGAGGGCTACCTCCAACGCTCTCGTTGTACGCTTCTGATGGTTACCCACGACCGCTATTTCCTTGACCGCGTGTGCAATACGATTATGGAGATTGACCGTGGCAAGCTATATACCTACCGTGGCAACTACACCGAATACCTTGAGAAGCGAGAGGAGCGCTACCTCAATATGCAGGCCGAAATAGATAAGTCGCGCAACCTCCTACGCCGAGAGTTGGAGTGGATACGCTCTACTCCCCAAGCCCGCACAGGCAAGGCCCGCTATCGCATCAATGCCTTCTACGATTTGATGGATAAGGCTTCGGTGAGCCTCCGAACCGACAATGTCGAGATAAATGTTGGCCAGGCCCGCCTTGGTCGCAAGATTATCGACTGCACCGATGTAGATTTAAGGTTTGGCGAACGACGAATGTTGGATAAGTTCTCGTATAAGTTTACCCGTGGTGAGCGCATCGGTATAGTTGGCCGTAACGGCGTGGGTAAGAGCACCTTCCTTAACCTTATGTCAGGTGGTTTAGAGCCTGACTCGGGCGTCGTGGAGCGTGGCGAGACACTGCAAATAGGCTACTACACCCAGCGTGGCATATCGTTCAAGGCGGGGCAGACCATCTTGGAATGTGTGCAGGATATTGCCGAGGTAACACGCACAGCCGATGGCTCGACAATCTCGGCTACGACGATGCTCAACCGCTTCCTCTTTCCGCACGAGTCTTTCAACAAGCGCATCGACATATTGAGCGGTGGCGAACAGCGCCGTTTGTACCTCTTGACCGTACTGATGCGTAACCCCAATATGCTTATCCTCGATGAGCCTACCAACGACCTTGATATTATGACACTCAATGTCTTAGAGGAGTACTTGCGTGAGTTTAAGGGGTCGTTGCTTATCGTCTCGCACGACCGCTACTTCTTGGATAAGACCGTCGACCACCTCTTTGTCTTTGAGGGCGATGGTCGAATCAAGGATTTCGTTGGCGGTTATAGCGAGTATCGTGAATATATCAAGGAAAAGGAGGATGCGGAGCGTAGCGAACAGCGCGCCTCTACCCCTGCTAAGCCCCAACCTCAGCGCTCTCACGACACGTCGAAGCGTAAACTATCGTATAAGGAGCAAAAGGAGCTTGAACAGTTGGAGAGCGATTTGGAGGCTCTAAACTCCGAAAAAGCATCGCTTGAAGCAGAGCTTTCATTGGGAACACTCGCCTTCGACCGCCTTACCGAAGCATCAAAACGCATCGAGGAGATAATCGCTTCAATAGATGAAAAAGAGTTTAGATGGCTTGAGTTAAACGAATAGCCTATAAACGATTAACCATATTTACCTAAACCTGTATAATCACCCTCCGCTGGTCGGTTATGCAGGTTTTCTTTGTTTCATACTCCGATGCTTGGCATATTAGTTGCGCTTTGCCACGGCGTAAACTTTATTTTTAACCAAAAACAAAAGAGTATGAAAGCAATTAGACTTTTTTCGTTGTCGCTACTTCTGTCGCTTGCAACCTTCGCAACGGCCAAGGCGCAAACAACATTCTACGAAGTAGCGGAGTACACGCCGACAATCTATATGATTGCACGCGGTGAGGTTGTCGAGGAGTATGATGCCGATGCCACTCGCCAGAGGATTATCGACGACTACGCCGAGACTGCCCGTTGTGGCTTCTCACAGCTCAAGAACCCTCAGTTTATCTTCGCCACACGCAACAACAAGTTTTCGTTGGCGTTGGGTGGTCGTGTAAGTTTGCGTACAAGCTACGACTTTATGGGCGCTGTCGGCAATATTGATTTTGTTCCCTATGACATTACGCCTACGACCTATGCCAACCGTCAGCGTGTGATGATGGATGCCACGACATCGCGCCTATTTATGAAGGCTATTATCAATAGCAAGGCCCTTGGTCGCGTTGTTGTCTACACCGATATGGACTTCCGTGGCGGTAACGAATTCTCTTATATTCCGCGACTTAGGTCGGCTTATGTGCAGCTCAAGGGCTTTACCGTAGGTCGTGATGTTACGACCTTCTGCGACTTGGAGGCGGCACCGCAAACGATTGATTTCGAGGGTCCCAACGCCTATAACTTCGAGTTCAACCAGATGATTCGCTACGAGCATAGCTTCTTGCGCAACCATCTTACTTTGGGCGTTGCTGCCGAGATGCCCTCGGTCAATGCCACCTATGGCGAGAATTTCGCCCCTATCCTTCAGCGTGTTCCCGATGGCATCGCCTACTTGCAGTATGCTTGGGGCGAGAATAAGTCGAGCCACCTGCGTGCTTCTGCCGTATTCCGCGATATGTATCTCCACGACAAGGGCGATAACGATAATACCACGCAGTTTGGTTGGGGCGTTCAGCTTAGTGGACATATCGACATCACTCGCTGGGTAGATATCTATATGAATGGTGTATATGGCAAGGGTATTACACCTTATATTCAGGAACTTACAGGTACACCCTACGACTTTATCTATAATCCCGAGAAGCCTACAACACTCCTCACACTACCTATGTGGGGTTGGCAGGCAGCAGCACAAATTAACATCGTTCCGGGTGTCTTCTGGTTGGCTGGTGGCTACTCAATGGTCGAGCTCGACAAGGATAAGGGTTACTTGGCCGATGACCAGTACCACCGCAGTAGCTACATCTTCGGCAATGCCTTCTGCAACATCACGCCCAACTTTACCGTTGCGTTGGAGTATCTGCGAGGTATGCGCGAGAATATGAATAAGGACAAGGCGCACGCCAATCGCGTTAACCTCCTGTTGCAATATAACTTCTAAAACTATCATTTATGGTAGGTCGGCACT
Organism: Alistipes sp.; assembly: GCA_017465575.1. Classification (GTDB taxonomy): domain Bacteria; phylum Bacteroidota; class Bacteroidia; order Bacteroidales; family Rikenellaceae; genus Alistipes. The sequence continues at coordinate 56,177 of JAFTVX010000018.1, forward strand.
CTTTTCGGGGTGCCGATTTTTATATATCTTTGTACCTATATAAATATAAGTATTATGAGTCTACATTTTACAGGTTTAGTTATCGGCATCGCCACATTTCTTATTATCGGTCTTTTCCACCCTATCGTCATCAAGGGCGAATACTACTTTGGCGTAAAGATTTGGTGGGTATTCCTTATTAGCGGCATCATCTCGGGCATTGCATCGTTGCTTATCGAGCAGATATTGCTCTCTACGCTCCTTGCCGTGTGGTCTGCATCGTCGTTCTGGAGTATTGGCGAGCTCTTTGAGCAGCGCCGCAGAGTTGAGCGTGGTTGGTTTCCGGCACGCCCCGAGGGCAAGTTATTTGAGAAAAAATAACATTTTTTAGTTTTCGATGTTACATTCAGCCACCCTTATTCGTTATATAGGTGAATGAAGATAACAAAAGAGTAGGCAGTGAAGAGTATCATAGAGAGATACACCGAGCTTGTATCGGAGGTCAAGGATAGCGTTTACCGCATGGCGCTTAGCCTTGTGGGCGTCGAGGCCGAGGCTGAAGATATCACGCAGGATATATACGAGAGGGTTTGGAGGGCTCGCGACAAGGTGCTCCTCGAAGAACACCCTCGAGCCTATGTCTGTCGAATGACTCGCAATCTCGCTATCGATAGACTTCGCCAGAGGGAGCGACAAGCCACCGCCAACAGCCCCGATATTGAGCGTGGAGGCATCGGCGATGGCAGCGACCTTAGGGATATTGGCGAACGAACAAAGGCTATTATCGCCACCCTGCCCGAGAAACAGCGCCTAACAATACATCTGCGCGATGTCGAGGGCTACGATATCGAGGAGATTGCCGAGATTATGGAGATGGATGCAACGAGTGTAAGAATGAACCTTTCGCGAGCACGAAAGAGTGTGAGAGAGCAAGTTTTAAGTATGATGAACTATGGAGTTGAACAGAATTAAGATATTAGCCGACAGGTATTTCGATGGCATTACCTCACGCGCTGAGGAGGTAGAGCTTAGGGAGGCTTTGCGCTCTATCGACAACCTCGACAATGAGCTTCGAGCGCTTAAAACGATGCTTGATGCAATGGATTCGCTTCACGAAACCACCTCGCCAGTTAAGGTTGTTCGCCCAACGATATCTCGTCGAACGGTATGGCTCGCAAGAGTTGCATCGGTGGCTATTGCAGCGTGTGCGATATTCGGTATCTTTTTGGGCATCAACCATCGTGAGCCATCGATTGTGGAGTCGCCAACCATTATCTGCCATATCAACGGGGAGCTCGTTAGCGACCAGGCAATAGCTCGTGCCGAGATGGATAGAGTGCTTGGCGGAGTAGCTGATAATATGGCATTAGCAATGGCAAAGATTGAGAAACTAAATCTCGTTAGAACAGAGTAGTAACTGCGATTAACTAAACCTAAATATATATGAAAAAGTATCTTGCATTAGCGCTTATTTTCACTCTTATGGCAGTATGTGCTTCAGCCCAAGAGCAGAACGATAAAGTGACAATCAACAATAGCGGCGACTATGTGTCGGCAAAAGATGGCAACCTTAACCTCTCGGTTGCTGGTATGATGTTCTCAATCAACAATGAGGGTCAAGCTGTGCCCGCAATGCCCTCAAAGTCGAATAGCAAGGTAGGCTTCTCGATTTACGGCGACTCATTTGGTGCTACCAAGACCGACCATATCGCCTTTATCGAGTTGGGCGTAAATACTATTGCCAACCAATCCTACGACCTCTACACGCCCGAGGAGGCTGCTATGTTGCCCTTTAGTCGTAGCTCTCATTATGTGGCACTGAACCCATTGACAATGAGCGTCGCACTAAACAAGAGCCGTTCACTGAGCTTTAATATGGCATTGGGCTTTGCTATCGAGAACTACAAGTTTGCGGGTAAATACTCGATGAAGTATGATGGTGGCATTATGCGACCCATCGAGCTTGATGGCAATATCAAGAAGTCGAAACTTATTGCTACATACCTACATTTCCCCTTCTTGCTAAACTATAACTTTAGCCGTAAGTTCTTTATCGCAGCAGGTGTAAACCTCGATATCTTGATGAACTCAAAGCTGTTCTTCAAGAAGCCTCGAACCTCTATCGATGGCGAAGTAACTCTCAATCCCATACAGGTGGGTGCCACGGCACGCATAGGCTGGGGTAAGCTCTACGGCTTTGTAAACTACTCTTTTATGGAGATGTTTAAGCGAGATACAGGCCCTGGTGGCAATCGACTTTCGGCTGGTATAGGTCTCTTCTTCTAATCTAAATTTTGGTTAAGATGAAACGGTTTATATTATTTATAATCTTGTGTTTGCCACTATCGGCAATAGCCCAAACCACAAGCTTCAATAAGCTTATGGACAAGTACTCTTCGATGCAAGATTGTACGACAATCATAATGGAGCAGGAGATGTTGCGCAGTATGGGTGTAACCTCAGGAGTGGATAGTGTTCTTGTAGTCTCGGTAGAGAGCGAGGTTTTGCTTGATAAGTTTAAGGAGGATGTAGCGCTCGCAACCAAAGGGTATAGCGTGATGATGACCGTGAATAGCGGTGGCGAGATGGTTAAGATCGTTAGTCGTTCCGAAGGTGGCAAGATTAGCGAAATGATTGTGCTGACAATCTCCTCTGACGAAGGTGTAGCAATCCGTGTAACTGGCAATAACCTTTCGCTAAGCGAGGCGATGACGCTAATTGATATGTAACACAATTTTAGTTAAGATGAAACGATTTATTTTGCTGATTGCGTTGCTATTGCCTATGAGTTTATCTGCGCAGATTCCCGCTATCGAGAAGCTTGGCAAAGAGGCTAAACGCCACAAGGGCGTAGAGTACGAAAGCGTAGGCAGTTTTATGCTTGGCATGGCATCGAAGATGGCTGCAAAAGAGCAGCGAGCAACCTTCGAGATGCTCGACCATATCGATATGATTGTCTCGGAGGACAACACCTTTCTCGACACTCTTGAACCCCGATTAAAGTCGATTATCGACGATTTAGGCGCATCGTTTATCGGCAAGACCGACGAAGAGAGAGCAACAAACGAAGTTTATGCTGTAAAAAAGGGCGACATAATCACCCAGCTTATCATCTTTACAAAGAGCAAAACAAAGGGCTATGCCGTTACCGCAATGACTGGCGAAATACCCGAAAATCGCCTAGGTGAGATAGCGAAGCTTAGCCCTCCGAAGAAGTAATTTAATAACTTAAAATTAGTTTATATGAAAAAGTTTATTGTATTGATTGCTATGTTGTTGCCCTTTGGCGCAATGGCAACTGTTCCCGAACTGAACGAGATTGTCGACGACTACTCATCTGTCGATGGTGTTACGGTTGTAAACCTTACGGGCGAGATGCTTAAGGCACAGGCTGGTGCAGCCGCTGCCGATGCAAACAAGTATCTCGAGGATATCGAGTCACTCATCATTCTACAAAGCGACACCGCAAATCTCACAAAGAAGATTTCGAAGCAGGTGGATAAGGCTCTTAAGGGCGTAAATCTTGAGAGTTTAGTGGATATTCAAGCCGAAAAGGATAACCGCGTTAGAGTATTTGCCAACCGCGATGGCGAGACGATTGCCGATATTGTAGTCTATGTAACCGATGGCGACGAGGTTGCTTTGATTATGATTTCGGGCACACTCGATGAGTCAATCCTTGGCGATATGCAGAGTGGAATAAATGGCATCAGCATCGGCTAACAAACCTATAAATAGATTGAGAAAAGAGGGCTTAACACCCTCTTTTTCTTTTGCTTAATAGTTATCTGCCATAGGTTCGAAATACTTCTGTTCGTGGTCGCACGAAGGACATAGTTTCGGAGCAATAGCACCTCGGACAATATAGCCACAATTGCGACATTGCCAGATAATTTCGCCATCACGACGGAAGAAGTCACCATCGGTAAGTCGGCTTAATAGGCGTAGGTAGCGGCGTTCGTGTTCACGCTCCACCTCCGCCACAAAGCGAAATACGGCCGATATCTTCTGAAAGCCCTCGGCGTGGGCTGTCTCGGCAAACGAGGAGTATAGCACCTCCCACTCTTCGTGCTCGCCCTCGGCAGCAGCAATCAAGTTCTCCTTGGTCGAGAGAATGATGCCCGCAGGGAATGTGGCGTGATGAATGGTTGCACTGCCTCCCTCCAAGAACTTAAAGAAGCGCTTGGCGTGCTCCTTCTCTTGGTCGGCTGTGGTGTTGAAGATGGCGGCAATCTGCTCATAACCATCTTTCGATGCCTGCTTCGCAAAGAAGTTGTAGCGGTTGCGTGCCTGACTCTCGCCGGCAAATGCCTTCAATAGATTCTCTTCGGTAAGAGTTCCTTTAAGTGTGTTTCTCATAGTACGATAGAAAAGTTTTACGCTAGTCATTCAGCAAATTGCAGGCCAAAGCGAGGGTTAAAAACTCGATTAGTGAGGGCTATTTGCTTTTTACCTTAATTTTATCTATCTTTGCACACTAATCTTTGAAACAATAAATTATACACAATATGGCAGACGAGAAAATTATATTTTCTATGGTTGGTGTAAGCAAGGTGCTTAACAACAACAAGAAGATTTTGAACAACATCTACCTATCGTTCTTCTATGGCGCTAAGATTGGTATCATTGGTCTTAACGGCTCGGGTAAGTCTACCCTTATGAAGATTATCGCAGGTATCGACAAGAGCTTCCAGGGCGAGGTGGTATTCTCTCCTGGTTACACCGTAGGTTATTTGGAGCAGGAGCCTCAGCTCGACCCTACCAAGACTGTTAAGGAGATTGTTGAGGAGGGTGCAGCATCTACCGTAGCACTCTTGAAGGAGTACGAGGATATCAATATGAAGCTCTGCGAGCCTATGTCCGACGACGAGATGGCACGCCTTATCGAGCGTCAGGGCGAGCTTTATGAGAAGATTGATCAGGTGAATGGTTGGGAGCTTGACAGCGTCTTGGAGCGTGCTATGGATGCTCTGCGCTGTCCCGATGGCGACCAGCCCGTGAATGTTCTCTCTGGCGGTGAGCGCCGTCGTGTTGCGTTGTGCCGTCTGTTGTTGCAGCAGCCCGATGTCTTGCTTTTGGATGAGCCTACCAACCACCTCGATGCCGAGAGTATCGACTGGTTGGAGCAGCACCTTCAGCAGTACAAGGGTACGGTTATTGCCGTTACTCACGACCGTTACTTCCTTGATAATGTGGCAGGTTGGATTCTTGAGCTCGACCGTGGTGAGGGTATTCCTTGGAAGGGTAACTACTCTGGCTGGTTGGAGCAGAAGACCCAGCGTATGGCTATGGAGGAGAAGCAGGAGAGCAAGCGCCGCAAGACCTTGGAGCGTGAGTTGGAGTGGGTGCGTATGTCACCCTCGGGTCGTCACGCCAAGTCGAAGGCTCGTCTTTCGGCTTACGATAAGATGATGAATGCCGACACCAAGGAGCGTGAGGAGAAGCTCGAGATCTATATCCCCAACGGTCCTCGCTTGGGTGATGTCGTTATCGAGGCACAGGGCGTAACGAAGGCGTTTGGCGACCGTGTGCTCTACGAAAACCTTGAGTTCTCGTTGCCCCCCGCAGGTATCGTAGGTGTTATCGGTGCTAATGGTACAGGTAAGACTACCCTATTCCGTATGATTATGGGCTTGGAGGAGCCTACCTCGGGTTCGTTCCGTGTAGGTCCTACCGTCAAGCTCGCCTATGTAGACCAGCAACACAAGTCTATCGACCCCGATAAGACTGTTTACGAGGTTATCTCGCAGAACTCCGACCTTATCCAGCTTGGCAACCGCCAGGTTAATGCCCGTGCCTATGTAGGTCGCTTCAACTTCAACGGTGCCGACCAGGAGAAGAAGTGTGGTGTATTGTCGGGTGGTGAGCGTAACCGTTTACACCTTGCCTTGGCGCTAAAGGAGCAGGGCAATGTGTTGTTGCTCGATGAGCCTACCAACGATATCGATGTCAACACCTTGCGTGCTTTGGAGGAGGGTCTCGAGAACTTCGCAGGTTGTGCTGTTGTTATCTCGCACGACCGTTGGTTCTTGGATCGTATCGCAACCCACATCCTCTCGTTCGAGGGCGACTCGAAGGTTGTCTTCTACGAAGGCTCATACTCGGAGTACGAGGCTTGGAAGAAGGCTCAGGGCGAGGATACTACCCCTAAGCGTGTTAAGTACAAGAAGTTGCTTGCAGAGCAGTAATAGACTCTATTCATAGACTAAGTTATGGCACAGAAACCATCTATTCCAAAGGGCACGCGCGACTTCTCTCCCGAGGAGATGATGCGCCGTACCTACATCTTCGATACAATCAAGAGCGTATTCCGCCTATTTGGTTATGCTCCGCTGGAGACCCCCTCGATGGAGAATCTCTCTACCCTTTTGGGCAAGTATGGCGACGAGGGCGATAAGCTCCTATTCAAGATTTTGAACTCTGGCGACTATGGCGCAAAGCTCTCGGAGGAGGAGTTGCGTCAGGCATCAAAGATTTCGGAGAAGGGTCTTCGCTACGACCTCACCGTACCCTTTGCCCGCTATGTCGTACAGCACCAGAACGAGATTGTCTTCCCCTTCAAGCGCTATCAGATTCAGCCCGTATGGCGTGCTGACCGTCCACAGAAGGGTCGCTATCGTGAGTTCTATCAGTGCGATGTCGATGTTATCGGCTCGAAGTCGCTGTTGAGCGAGGTAGAGTTGGTAGATATCGTTGCTCGCGTATTCCGCAAACTCGGCATCTCGGTAACGCTCAAGATGAACAACCGCAAAATATTGTTCGGTATCGCCGAGTCTATTGGTCACGCCGACAAGATGATTGATATCACCGTTGCTATCGACAAGCTCGATAAGATTGGCTTGGATAATGTAAAAGCGGAGTTGCGTGAGCGAGGCATCGACGACGAGGCTATCGCCAAGCTTCAACCTATCCTTGAGCTCAGCGGCACAAATGCCGAGAAACTCAGCAAACTAAGCGAGGTAATCGGCGCTTCTGAGACTGGCGTTAAGGGTATCGAGGAGATGCGCACTATCTTCGACAATGTCGAGGCTTTGGGCATCGCTCTTACCCCCGAACTCGACCTCTCGTTGGCTCGTGGTTTGAACTACTACACTGGTGCTATCTTCGAGGTTAAGGCAAACGACTTCCAGATTGGCTCTATCTCGGGTGGTGGTCGCTACGACGACCTTACTGGCATCTTCGGTATGCCCGGTATGTCGGGCGTCGGCATCTCGTTTGGCGCCGATCGTATCTACGATGTTATGCTCGGTCTAAACCTCTTCCCCGAGGAGTTGGCTTGCTCAACCAAGGTACTCTTTACCAACTTTGGCGAAGCAGAGCAGACTGCATCTATGCGCCTTATCTCTCGTCTTCGCGACAAGGGCGTAGCTGCCGAAATCTATCCTGACCAGGGTAAGATGAAGAAGCAGATGGAGTATGCCAACCGCCGTGCTATCCCCTATGTCGTTATTATCGGCTCGGAGGAGTTGGCCGAGGGTTGCACTACGCTGAAGGATATGCGCTCGGGCGAGCAGACCAAGTTATCGTTTGACGAGCTTGTAGAGCGATTGTAATATTCTGACAGATTAGATGAAACGCTTCGTTATCTTAATCGTTAGTTTAGTTGCCTTGTGCGTAAGTGCATCGGCGCAACTTAGCGACCAACAACAGATACAGAAGCTCAACTATCTCTATCAGCAGATACGAAACAACTATGTAGATGATGTGCCTCTTGAGCCATTGGTCGAAGAGGCAATCATCGCAACTATCAAGGAGCTTGACCCACACTCAAGCTACCTTTCGAAGGAGGAGATGTCGGCATTGCAAAGTCGTCTAAGTGGCGAGTTTGCAGGTGTCGGCATCCGCTATATTATGCACAACGATACGCTCGTAGTGCGCACTACGCTTGATAACTCCCCTGCTCGTCGTGCAAAGATTCTTCCTAACGATCGTATAATCACGATTGACAATCGGGATGTTATCGGTATTACGACCGACAGCATCGCTACCCTTCTGCGAGGTAATCCCAACTCAAAAGTTAGCCTTGGCATTGTTCGTCGTAGCGAGAATAAACCACTGAATATCACACTCCAACGCGATAACATCGAAAGTAGTGCTATAAGTGCTGCTTTCCGTATTGGCGATATTGGTTATATCTCGGTATCGGCATTCTCAAAGCCCGTAGCCACGGAGTTTTATTCCGCTTACAAGGCGCTTGGCGATATCAAGAGCCTCGTTGTAGACCTTCGTGATAATGCAGGTGGCGCTATCACCTCGGCAATAGACCTAACTGGGTTGTTTTTGCGTAAGGGCGATGTTATTGTTAGCACCGAGGGACGAAGCAACACCGTTGTCTACGACAAGAAAAAGGATGGGCCACTGCTCGATATTCCTCTTGTCGTGCTAATCAATGAGAATAGTGCCTCGGCAAGCGAGATATTTGCCGGTGCTATTCAAGACCACGACCGTGGCGTTGTTGTTGGCCACACAAGCTTTGGCAAGGGCTTGGTACAGCGAGTTCTTGACCTTAAAGATGGCTCGGGTGTCTGCCTTACGACTGCTCGCTACAAGACCCCATCGGGCAGAGTTATTCAGCGCCCATACACTATGGGCGAGGGCGAGGAGTATATGCAAGATAAGGTGCGCTATATGCACCCCGACTCTATTGCGCACGACGACAAGTTGCTTTTCCGCACCTTAAAGCGCGGTCGCAAGGTCTATGGCGGTGGCGGTATTACGCCCGATATCTATATTGATATCGACGATATCGTTGTTGCATCTGCTGTTTTGAAGGCGTATGGCGAGGCGATGTTTGAGCATACGGCAATCGATATCCTCGATAGTTTATCCATAGAGAGTATCATCGAACAATATCCCACCTATAAGGCGTTTAACGATAAGTTCAGGCTCTCCGATGAGCTAAAAAAGATATTCTATCGCTATGCCGATATAGAGGTAGAAATGCTTTCCACGGTAGATAACGAGTTTATCGAGGCAATGCTTTTGGCGGCCATCGCAGAGCCAATTTATGGGGGCTATGCACGACATTATATATATGGTACTTGTTTCGACCCTATGATGCGTCGAGCGATTGCAATTGCAGGCGACGAGGAGTTAATGCACGATACATTGTTGTAGAATATTAGAATTTTGGTAGAAATATTTGGTTGATAAAGAAAATTTATCTATCTTCGTTCAACGAAATCCCAATATTACTAAACCAAACTTATTTATGGCATTCGACAACAACAACCGTCGTGACCATGACGACTATGGCGAACAGATAACAACAAAGGCCGTACGAGCAGGTAAGCGCACCTACTTTTTTGATGTTAAGGCTACGCGCGGTGATGACTACTTTTTGACCATCACCGAGTCGCGCAAGCGCACTAACAACGACGGCAGTTCTTCGTTCTCTCGCCACCAGATATACCTTTACAAGGAGGACTTCGGCAAGTTTATGGAGAGTATCTCGGAGATGATAGATTTCATCAAGGAGCATAAGCCAGAGTACTTTGCCGAGCTTGAACGAGCAAAAATCGACGAAGAGTTCGATAACTTATAGCTTTACACAGTCTGTCCTACCCCACGGTTCGACAGGCTTTTTTATTATACAATGGAGAGTAAGAGTGTTGTTCTCGGTTTTAGTGGCGGAATAGATAGCCAGAGCGCAGCCCGTCGCCTACGCGATGAGGGCTGGAGGGTTGTTGCGCTCACTATCAACACCTTGGGCGACGAGGCGATGATGCTTAAGGCACAACGCGCAGCCGAGACATTGGGTATTGAGTGGCTGGGGTACGATGCCTGTAAGCGCTTCATGAGCGATATCGTCAACTACTTCTGCCGTGAGTATCTCTCTGGTTGCACCCCTGCACCCTGTACTCGATGCAACTCGCTTATCAAGTGGTCGATACTCGCCGAGGTGGCAGACTCTCTTGGAATTAACAAAATCGCTACTGGCCACTACTTCCGTATCGAGCAATACGACGGCAGATATTATGTTGCCAAGGGTATTGACCCTGCCAAAGACCAATCCTACTACCTATGGGGTTTGTCGCAAGAGATTTTGAGCCGTGCGATTACCCCAATGGGCGATATGATTAAGAGTGATGTGAAGCAGAATTTCGAGGATAAGAGCGAGAGTATGGGCATCTGCTTCCTTCGTGGCAAGCACTACTCCGACTTCTTAAGAGAGCGCTGTGGCGAGTTTAGGTGTGGCGATATTGTGAATTGTGAGGGCGAGGTAGTTTCTCGCCATAATGGCATAGCCCTCTACACCGCTGGTCAGAGGCGTGGTGAAGGTATCCCAGAGGGTTTAAGGGTGCTTTCGGTAAATGGCGATAGCAACCAAGTTGTTGTAGGAAAAGCGGAACTCTTATATAAACATACGCTTTATATCAACGAGTGTAATATCGTGTCCGAAAGCGAGTTGCTAACAGCCAACGATATCACCGTAAAGATTCGTGGTATAGGTCGTAACCCCGAGAAACCCGTAAAGATTGAGCGCTCAAATGATGGTTACACTGTAACCACCGACGACCCTGCTTGGGCACCCGCTGTGGGTCAACCTCTGGTTTTCTATCGCAAAAAATTGGTCATTGGTGGAGGAATTGTTGCGAATTTCAACTAATTATCGTACATTTGCGCGGATTTAAAAAACGCAAAATATGATTAGAAAACTATACGATTGGGTATTGTCGTGGAGCGCCAGCAGATGGGGTTGGCTTGCTCTATTTTTTATGGCGTTATTTGAGGCGAGTTGGTTCCCGCTACCGCCTGATATTCTGCTTATTGCACTCTGCATTGGCGCCACACAGCGCTCGTTCCGCTTCGCTACAATCTGTCTTGTAGGCTCGGTACTTGGTGCTGCGCTTGGCTACGGCATTGGTCACTTCTTGTGGGTCACCCCCGCAGGCGACCCTACCGTTATTGCCAACTTCTTCTACGACCATGTATTCAGTGTCGAGAGCTTCAATAATGTAGGTAACCTCTACGACCGCTTCAACTTCTGGATTGTCTTTACCGCAGGCTTCACTCCCCTGCCGTTTAAGCTCTTCACGATTGCTGGCGGTATGTTCAGCATCAACTTCCCGATGTTTATCATCGCATCTATCGTATCTCGCGGTATGCGATTCTTCCTTATAGGTTGGCTTATCTGGAAGTTTGGCGCACCTATCAAGACCTTTATCGACAAGTATTTCAATCTGTTGGCAACGCTTCTTGCAGTGATGCTTATCGGCTTTACCGCCCTCGCTTTCTGGCTCTTTGGCAGTGGCGAGGAGGAGAATACCGAGGTGGCTACAACCGAAGAGGTGGTAGCCGTTGAGAGTGAGCCAACAGAGAATGATAGCACCTTAACTTTGGAGGAGGCTTCGACATGCGACACCTTGGACTAATTGGTCGTAAGCTTGGTCACTCCTTCTCGGCAAAGTTCTTTAACGGCAAGTTTAAGGCCGAGCAGATAGATGCCGACTACAACCTCTTTGAGATTGAGTCGATTGATATGCTCCCCTTGTTGGTTAAGGAGCACATGCTTGAGGGCTTCAATGTAACGATTCCCTACAAGGAGAGCGTTATACCCTACCTCGATGAACTCTCGGAGGAGGCAAAGACAATTGGCGCTGTAAACTGCGTGGTTATCCGTGATGGCAAGATGGTTGGCCACAACACCGATATTACAGGCATTGAGGCATCGTTGCATTGGCTCGATATAGCGCCCGAAGCCAAGGTACTGATTTTGGGTACAGGTGGTGCTTCGAAGGCTGTACAGTATGTTTTGCGCAAGTACGGCATATCATTTACAGTTGTTTCGCGCGATGAGCAGAAGGGCAATACCACCTACTCAAAGCTTACGGCTGAGGATATCGCCGAGCATAAGATTGTCATCAACACCACACCTCTCGGTATGTCGCCCGGTGTGGATAGTGCTCCCGAGATTGACTACTCTGCAATAGACGCTGAGCATAAGGTTTTTGACCTTGTCTACAACCCTGCCGAAACGCTCTTCTTAAAGCGTTGCAAGGAGCAAGGGGCAGCGACGATGGGTGGCATAATGATGTTACAAACACAGGCCATAGCATCGTGGCATCTGTGGAAATAGAAAAAGAAACGAGGCGGTTGCCTCGTTTTTTTTGTTACATATCACCTGAACTTAACACCTTGTCGGCCTCGTCGTAATCCTCTGCCCGCACCATTAAGCGTGCGGGAAAGGCGCCTGTTGCATAGATTGTAGACATAAACTCGCCATGGATTACCGACTCTATGCCGGCGCTATCCAATACCGACTTAGCAATCTCTGCCTCGACGGGGCTGTTGTACTCTCGTACACGCTTCAATGTATCGCCACTCTCTCCCATAATCGTAATATTTTAAGGTTTTGGTAAAGTTAACACTTTTTTCCTTAAAAAAGCAATCATCATACTATTTTTATCAGAAAAATTATCGCTATATTTGTACACTTAATTTTATCTCTATATGCGTCAGTTTGTACACCTACATGTTCACTCGCAGTATTCACTGCTTGATGGCCAGGCAAGTATTCCAAAACTTGTCGACAAGGCCATTACTGACGGCATGCCTGGCATCGCCATTACCGACCACGGTAACATGTTCGGTGTCAAGGAGTTCTTTAACTATGTAAATAAGAAGAATGGCGCACGACGCGATAAGATTAAGTCGCTAAAAGCACTTGTTGAGCGCTTGGAGAATGGCACAGCCTCGGCCGAGGAGATGGGCGATGATGCATCGGCATCGTTGGCTAAGGCGCGTGCCGAATTGGATAGTCTACCCAAGGCCGACTTCAAGGGTATCATCGGTTGCGAGGTCTATGTGGCACACCGTCGCCTCTTCAACAAAGATGGCAAACAGGACCAGAGTGGCTACCACCTTATCTTGTTGGCCAAGAATATGACTGGCTACAAGAACCTTATCAAAATTGTTTCGAAGGCCTATACCGAGGGCTTCTATATGCGTCCCCGCACCGACCGAGTAGAGATTGAGAAGTACCACGAGGGTCTTATCTGCTGCTCGGCATGTATCGGTGGCGAGGTGCCCCGACATATCCGCGAAGATAGGTTCGATGAAGCCGAGGAGGCTATCCGCTGGTATAAGAATCTCTTTGGCGACGACTACTACCTTGAGCTTCAGCTTCACAAGGCTACTGTTGAGCGTGCCAACCACGAGGCTTACCATGTGCAGTTGAAGGTCAACGAATATCTTAAGCAGTACGCTGATAAATACGGCATTAAACTCGTCTGCACCAACGATGTTCACTTCGTTGAAGAGGAGCATGCCGAGGCACACGACCGCCTTATCTGTCTTGGTACAGGTAAGGACCTCGACGATCCAAAGCGTATGCTCTACTCTAAGCAGGAGTGGATGAAGACTACGGCCGAGATGGCTGCTATCTTCGACGATGTCCCCGAGGCGTTGGATAACACGGTCGAGGTGTGCAACAAGGTCGAAAGCTACTCTATCGACCATGCACCCATTATGCCCACCTTCGCCATTCCCGAGGAGTTTGGCACAGAGGAGGGCTATCGTCAGAAATATACTGAGCAGGACCTCTTCGACGAGTTTACACGCGACGAGAATGGCAATGTCGTGATGGAGGAGGCTGATGCTAAGAAAAAGATTGATAAACTTGGTGGTTACGACAAGTTATATCGTATAAAGCTTGAGGCAGACTATCTCGCAAAACTCGCCATGGATGGTGCACATAAGCGCTATGGCGATGAGCTTGACGAGGAGACCCAGACACGCCTTAAGTTCGAGCTTCATATTATGAAGACAATGGGTTTCCCGGGCTACTTCCTTATCGTGCAGGACTTTATTCGTGCTGCCCGCGAGGAGTTGGATGTCTCGGTAGGCCCTGGCCGTGGCTCGGCTGCGGGTTCAGCGGTAGCTTACTGCCTCGGTATCACGCAGATTGACCCCATTAAGTACGACTTGCTGTTTGAGCGATTCCTAAATCCTGACCGTATCTCGTTGCCCGATATCGATATCGACTTCGACGATGATGGCCGTGGCCGTGTGCTTAACTGGGTAACGCAGAAGTATGGCAAGGAGAAGGTGGCGCATATCATCACCTACGGCACTATGGCTACGAAGATGGCATTGAAGGATGTCGCTCGTGTGCAGAAGTTGCCTATCCCCGTGTCGAACCAGCTCTGCAAGTGGGTTCCCGACCGTATTCCCGACCCCAACGACAAGGATAAGCTTCTGAAGATTAACCTTAAAAATGCTATCAACGCTGTTCCCGAGTTGAAGGCTGCTGAGGAGTCCGACGACCCCGCTATGCGCGATACTATTAAGTACGCCAAGATTCTCGAAGGCAATGTTCGTGGCACGGGTGTACACGCTTGTGGCACCATTATCTGTCGTGATGATATCACCGACTGGGTGCCTGTAAGTACGGCTGTCGATAAGGAGACGGGCGAGAATATGCTCGTTACGCAGTACGAGGGCTCGGTGATTGAGGATACGGGACTTATCAAAATGGACTTCCTCGGCTTGAAGACTCTCTCAATTATCAAAGATGCTGTCGAGACCGTCGAGCAAACCCACGGCGTAAAGATTGATATCGATAATATACCTATCGACGATAGGAAGACATACGAACTCTACTGCAAGGGTGGCACTATCGGCACCTTCCAGTTTGAGTCGCCAGGTATGCAGAAGTACCTTAGAGAGTTGCAGCCCTCGACTTTCGAGGATTTGATTGCGATGAACGCACTGTATCGTCCTGGCCCGATGGACTATATTCCCGACTTTATCGACCGTAAGCACGGGCGCAAACCTATTGTCTACGATATCCCCATCATGGAGCGATATTTGAAGGATACCTACGGCATTACGGTATATCAAGAGCAGGTGATGCTTCTCTCGCGATTGTTGGGTAACTTTACGCGAGGTGAGTCGGATACCCTGCGTAAGGCGATGGGTAAGAAGATTAAGTCGAAGCTTGACGAGCTGAAGCCCAAGTTTATTGCGGGTGGTAAGTCGAATGGCCACGACGAGAAGGTCTTGGAGAAGATATGGGCCGACTGGGAGAAGTTCGCATCGTACGCCTTCAACAAGTCGCACGCCACATGCTATTCGTGGGTTGCCTACCAGACAGCCTACATCAAGGCGCACTATCCCTCGGAGTATATGGCGACGGTCTTGAGCCGTAACCTTAATGATATCAAGCAGGTTACGACCTATATGACCGAGTGCAAGAGCATGGGCATTGCCGTTCTTGGCCCCGATGTTAATGAGTCGAAAGTGAAGTTCTCGACCAACAAGAAGGGAGATGTACGCTTTGGCTTGGCAGCTATCAAGGGTGTCGGTGAGGCAGCATCCGAGAGCATCGTTAACGAACGAGAGCAGAATGGCGCTTATAAGTCGATTTATGATTTCATGGAGCGTGTCAACTATGCCGTGGTTAACCGTAAGTGTTTGGAGAATATGGCCAATGCTGGCTGTTTCGACTCGCTTATCGACTTCAACCGTTCGCGCTTCTTTGCCGAGGATCAGAGTGGTGTCGCCTTCCTCGAGCAGCTTATTCGCTATGGTCAGCGTGTTCAGCAAGATAAGCAGAATGCCCAGCAGAGCCTCTTCGGTATGGCTATGGATGCAGGCTTCGCTATTCAGCAACCGCGTGTTCCCGTTGCCGAGGATTGGAATAACCTGACGATTCTTAACCGTGAGCGTGAGGTTATCGGTCTCTACCTCTCGTCGCACCCTCTCGACCGCTTTGGCTTTATCTTGCGCAAGATGTGTCAGGCGAAGTTGGGTAACCTCGAAGACCTAAAGCCCTACGACGGTATGGAGATAGCTGTGGCGGGCATCGTTACAGATGTTACGAACCTTACGACGAAGGACAACCGCCGATATGCTCGCTTCAAGATGGAGGACTACGAGACGGGCCACGAGTTTACGCTTTTTAGCAAGGATTACGAGAAGTTTGGCCTTATGATTGAGGTCAATAACTTCCTCTTTATCCGTGGCCGTGTGCAGACCCGACCCTATCGTGAGCCTGCCGAGTTGGAGTTTAAGATTGTGTCGATTCAGCACCTTGCCGAGGTAGCCGAGAGCATCTCGAATATCCGTATCGACTTGGATATCAACGAGATTTCGACTACGCTTACAGATATGCTTCAAGAGCGTATCGAGGCCACGCCAGGCAAGACGAATGTGGGTATTACTGTCCACGACTATACCGAGGATATTAAGGTAAAACTTAAATCGAAGCAGTTCCGCATAGAGCCTACAACGGAGTTTATGGAGTTCTTGGAGCTTAACGAGCTAAACTACACAATAAGCATATAATCGTTTATATTAGATAAACTTAACTAATTTACTAATTTATAACATTTTAAAACATTATTTATTATGGCACTTAACATTACAAAGGAGAACTACGAGCAGATTTTGGCTGAGGGTAAGCCCGTTGTTATCGATTTCTGGGCAACATGGTGCGGTCCTTGCCGTATGATTTCACCCATCATTGAGGAGCTTGCTGAGGAGTACGAGGGCAAGGTTCTTATCGGCAAGTGCGATGTAGATGCTAACGACGATGTTGTTGCACAGTACATGGTTCGTAACATTCCTACTATCGTTTTCCTTAAGGACGGCAAGCAGGTAGACAAGCATGTAGGTGCTGGTACCAAGGAGCAGATCAAGGCTAAGATTGACGCTTTGCTCTAATCTTTGATACACACATAAGCGAAGACCGACCACGCAAAATGGTCGGTCTTTCTGTTATTTTAACCACCTAATTTTCAGCAGTCGTATCAGTTTTAGGTAGCATCAGCCCATCTTGCCCGTAAGGTAGGCCTTGGTGCGTTCGTCTGAGGGGTTAGAGAACATCGTAGCGGTGTCGCCATACTCAACCAACTCACCCAAGTACATAAACATAGACTTCGACGATATACGCATCGCCTGTCCCATATTGTGGGTTACAATCAAGATGGTTACCTCCTTTTGAAGCACCTGCATCAGTTGCTCGATATGCGCCGTGGCGATTGGATCGAGTGCCGAAGTTGGCTCATCCATAAGCAAGATATCGGGTTTTAGTGCCAACGCGCGGGCGATGCAGAGACGCTGTTGCTGACCACCAGAGAGGAATGTTCCCTTCTTGTTCAACACATCCTTAACCTCATCCCACAATGCAACACTTCGTAGGCAGCGTTCCACCGTTTCATCTTTCTCGGTCTTCGATAGGCGAATACCATTAAGCGTATAGCCCGATAGCACATTGTCGTAGATGCTCATCGTCGGAAATGGCGCAGGTCGCTGAAAGACCATACCCACCCTACGGCGTACATCGATAGGCTCCATCGAGAGGATATTCTCGCCATTGAGCAATATCTCGCCATCAACACGAATGTTGGGATATAGGTTGTGCATAAGGTTTACGGCACGCAATAGTGTTGATTTGCCACATCCCGAGGGTCCCATTATGGCAGTTATCGTATTTCTGTCGATGGCAGCCGATACATACTTTACCGCCATCGTCTGCTTGGTGTACGACACGCAAGTCTTATTAAACTCTAATATAGGTTTTACTGATTCCATCTCTTTGCAAGATATTTAGCCGTAAGATTTAATGTTAAAACAAATAATAACAAGAAGAGCGATGCGCCCCAAATCAACTCTTGCAGGTTGGGGTCGTTGAAGAACTCCCAAATAAGCAGGGGTACAGCTGAAATTGGCTTATCGACCGCAAAGCGGATAAACGAGCAGCCGAGGGCGGTAAACATCAGAGGTGCGGTCTCGCCAATCACACGCGAGATAGCTAACAAAATACCTGTAAAGATACCTCCGAAGGCTGCGGGAAGTTGTACTTTAAGCATCACACGCGCACGATTGCCACCAAGTGCCAAGCCAGCCTCTTTGAGCGATGCGGGGAGAATCTTCAGAGTCTCCTCGGTAGAGCGAATAATAAGAGGAAGCATCATAACGAAGAGTGCCACACTACCAGCGATTGCCGAGTAACCCTTCATCGGCACAACGACCCAAATATAGACCACGATGCCGATAATTACCGAGGGTGTACCTTGCAGTAAGTCCGTGAGATAGCTCACGGTCTGTGCAAATCGATTTTTGGGGTTTTCTGCTAAAAAAGCACCGCACAAGATACCTATGGGCACAGCCACAACGGCGGCCATACCGAGCATCAACATCGTACCGATAATGCCGTTTGCGATACCGCCCGGTATAGGCTCGCCAGCCTCGATAGCCTTCATTGCCTTATACGCTGTAGGCGTAGGCTCGGTAAGGAACGACCACGATAGTTGGTCGTATCCACGCCAAAAGACCTCGCCCAAGATGGCGAACAGCGGAATTGCCGTAAGGGCGGCCAATAGACATACTCCCCACTTTAACGCCTTATCCTTTGCCAAGCGATTTCTAATTTTCAATTTATCCATAGTTATGCTATTCTTGCTCGTTTAATCATTATTTTGCCTATCATATTGATAAACGCCGTAATCATAAAGAGTATCAGACCGATAGCAATCAGCGAGGAGAGGCGCAAATCATCAGCTTCGCCAAATTGGTTGGCGATGATTGATGCCATAGAGTTGCCCGTTGAGGTGATTGAGTCGGGAATGTTATTGGTATTACCGATAAGCATAGTTACGGTCATCGTCTCGCCTAAGGCACGACCAATTGCCAAGATATACGACGAGAAGATTCCCGAGCCAGCCACGGGAAATACCACCTTGCGGATAACCTCGGCACGGGTTGCACCAAGACTGTATGCGCCCTCTTTTAGGTCGTTAGGCACCATCTTGATAAACTCTGCACTGAGCGAGGCGGCGTAGGGCACAATCATAATTGCCAAGACCAATGAGGCGGTCAATATGCCTGAACCTTGTGGCGAGATATTGAGTGCCATAATTAGTGGACGCAGGGTGTAGAAGCCCCACAAGCCATAGATTATCGAGGGGATACCTGCTAAAAGGTCGGTTACGGTGCTTAGTATAGCGGCGATGCGTGTGCCCTTGAAGTACTCGCCTACGAACAATGCCACGGGGAGTGAGAATGGTATGCAGAAGATGAGGGCCAACAGCGTAGTCATCAGCGTACCTGTGATAAAGGGCAAGGCTCCATACTGCTCCGAGCCCTCGGTATAACTCCACTCCGACGAGGTCAGAAATTTGAAGAATCCGAAGTGTTCGAACGCCTCATAAGCGTCAGTGACGAGGGCGTAGACTACGCCCCCGCACACTACGGGCATTATCAATGCCGCTACGAACAATAGAATGTTATATAACTTATCGTTCATCGCTTACTATTAAATAAGTACCGAGACACCGTTATATGTTACGGTCTTTAAGTTCGTAAGGCTCAACTCCTTTGCCTTGGGAGGTAGCGGTGCATAGTGCACATCGATTGTTATGTGCTGTGCCTCGTCTGATAAGATATACTTCAGCAAATCGAGTGTTGCCTCTGCCTGCTCCTTCGAACGGTCGGAGTAATTCTGCTCCTTGTAGATAATCATCCAAGTGAATGTCGAGATGGGGTATGCACCCACAGCATCGGCATTAGTAATCGAACAACGAGTATCGGCGGGGATTTCGCCCATTGCTGCTGCCGAGATGCTTGCTGTTGAGGGCAATACAAACTCACCTCTTGGGTTCTGAATGCGGGCGTATGGTATCTTCTGCGCAAAGGCATACTCCGAGCCAACATAGCCGATTGTATTCTTTGTCTGCTTGATGATGCCCGCTACGCCGGGGTTGCCCTTGGCAGCCTGTCCAACGGGGAAGTTTACCGATTTGCCAGCACCAAACTTCTCGCGCCACATTGCGCTCGCCTTCGTAAGGTAGTCGGTGAATACGAATGTCGTACCCGAACCATCTGAGCGATAGACAGGGATAATAGCCTCTTCGGGGAGCTCGACATCTGGGTTGAGAGCAGCCAAACGCTCATCGTTCCACATCGTGATGTTGCCTGCAAAGATATCGGCGATAACCTCGCCCGAGAGTCTTAACTCCTTGATACCGTCGAGGTTGTATGCCAAAACCACAGCACCCATACAAGTTGGGATATGCACCACGGCATCCATCTCTGCCATCTCCTTATCCGAGAGGAAGGCATCGCTACCAGCGAAATCCACAATCTTGTCGCGAAGGTTGCGCACACCACCGCCCGAACCGATGCCACCATAGGCTACCTGGTCGCCCTTTACTTGGGCAAACTGCTCGAAAACCACATTATAGAAGGGCAAGGGGAATGTTGCTCCTGCGCCCGAAAGCTCCTGAGGCTCACGACCTCTGTTCTGGGTGTTATCGCCACAACCGACAACTGTAAGTGCGGCAACAAATGTCAAAACTGATAACAAAAACTTTTTCATAATACTTTATATATTAGATATTTGTACTCTTAAAATCCGAAATAACAGTTGATATATGCCGAGTAGCCATACTTAGCGCCAGCGGCCTTGGGCATACTCATTCTGAAATTAGGGGCAATCTTCACATACTTACCCAACTTAAACTGCGCACCGAGGATAGCCGCAGCCTCATCTTTTGCGATGTTCCAATCATCGTTTGAGTATAGGTCGTCAAAGCGGGCATAGATATCGGCGAACTTTGCAACCTTAACCGAAGCGAACACCGAGTAGCCATACTGGTCGGCATCATTGGTGTAGCCCGCATTCCACATATGGTTATACTCTGCACCAATCGTAAATTTGTCGTGCTTATATCCCGCAAATACTGCCAAATTACCGATACACCTTTTGCTCTTATCGCCACTCTCGTTCAGACCTCCATAGAGACGAATCTGGAAGCCCTTAACGGGGGTTAGCGTAACGCCAAGACCATAGTTGAAACCATCAATCTTCTGAATCTTTTTGTAGCCCTCGCCATTTACGATAATTGCATCAGCCGAAATCCAGTCTGCAAACTTATAGGCTACCGAGATGCCCAAATCGGCACTACTACCAAACTTGTACTGGTCTTGGAACGACTTCATAATGTAGCGGTAGCCCCAGAACTTCTCCTGAAAGTTGAACTGCGTGGTCGAGATAAGACCGCCGTTGAGTGTCAAGCCTCCCTTTTTCCACGACACCATAGCGTTCTTAACATAGGCAATGCGCTGATAATCATCTACGCTTGATGATTTGCCAATATCCATCACCGCCTTTGCCGATAGTCCGTTGCCAAAGTTGTATTCGTAGCCGAAGTAGCTGCGCTCCAACTCAAAGCCTCGATTCTCGTTATCGGCGCCAAAGCCTGTGTGGAAATTTGCCATCACCTGAACAATCGCTTTGCCCTTGGGCTCCTCCTTCGTAACATCTTGCGCCTTTGCGCCGATGCTGATGCAGGCTAAAAGACCTGCCAAGATTACCTTTGTTTTCATTTTTCTGTCCTTTAAATTTGACACTGCAAAAGTATCGGCAGCAGGTTTCATAAATATTTCAAAAAAGTTAGAGTTTCGTGAAATGAATGTTCCAAGAGACGATTGTTACATTTTTGTTAAATCTCGTTTTTGTGGGTACAATTGTTAGCCAAATTTCCATACCTTTGCATAGTAAATTATAATAGGTATATGGCTCGTATATTGATAGTAGATGATGAGGAGACCCTATGCGAGGTATTGAAAATTAACCTCGAAAATGAGGGATATGATGTAGATACGGCATTTAGTGCAGAGCAGGCATTGGGCTATAATCTAAAAGAGTATTCGCTTATCTTGCTCGATATTATGATGGGCGAGATTAGCGGAATTAAGATGGCAAAGATGCTTAAAAGCGATGTTGCCACGGCTGATATTCCTATTATCTTCTGCACGGCACGCGACACGGAAGACGATATGATTATGGGGTTAAACCTCGGTGCCGACGACTATATTATGAAACCCTATACCGTGCGCAATGTGATTGCTCGCGTAAAAAGTGTTCTGCGGCGAACAGCCACCAGCCATAAAAACATAGGAAGCGCCCCCACCGAAAAACCCAACCAATTGGTCGTTGATGGCTTGTGCCTCGATTTGGAGTTTAAGCGTTGCACGGTCGATGGCGAGGAGGTTAGGTTAGCACGCAAGGAGTTTGAGTTGCTCGCCTATCTTATCAAGCATCGTGGAAAGATATG
This sequence comes from Alistipes sp., assembly GCA_017465575.1. Taxonomy (GTDB): domain Bacteria; phylum Bacteroidota; class Bacteroidia; order Bacteroidales; family Rikenellaceae; genus Alistipes. The sequence goes on from JAFTVX010000018.1 coordinate 78,220, forward strand.
TTCGCGTGAGCAAATTCTAAGCCGTGTATGGAGCGATGAGGTGGTAGTCCTCGACCGCACCATCGATGTCAATATCACCCGTTTACGCTCAAAGATTGGTGTGTACGGCTCATATATAGTAACCCGTTCAGGCTTTGGCTATGGCTTCCGAGACTAAAATATCGTTCCACAAACGGCTATTCTTGATGTTGCTCGCCTTTTCGTGGGCGATGGTGCTCTGCTTTGTGGGTTTCCAATATATCCGTGAGAAGGAGTATAAGTCGGAGTTTCTGAATGCACAACTGCAACAATACAACCGCCATCTGCTCGACACCGTTGAGGAGGGATTGCCCTATGAGGATTATATCGCCACACACGACAAACCCTTTGACGATGTGCGAATATCTATTATAACGCTCTCGGGTGCCGTGGTCTACGACAACGCCATTTCGCTCGACTCACTCGACAACCACCGAGATCGCCCCGAGGTAGCAACAGCCTTGGCACAAGGTGAGGGACACCATATCAGCCGACAATCGGCAAGCGATGGTCGCGAATACTTCTACTCGGCAACACGAGGAGAGCGAGTTGTAGTCCGCACCGCTATACCATATTCCAGCACCTTGCACGACCTGCTCGAGGCAGACTGGTCATTCCTTGTGGTGATGATATCTATTGCCTTGGCAATGAGCGTTGTAGCATACTTCACCACTCGTCGTCTCGGCAAGGATATCGAGCGCGTTAATCGTTATGAGGCGGAGCAAGAGCGAACCCGTCTTAAACGACAACTTACTAATAACATTAACCACGAACTGAAAACCCCCGTAGCATCTATCCAAGTGTGCCTCGAAACATTGCTCTCGGGGATAGCGCTGAGCGACGAAAAGCGACAAGAACTTATCGAGCGCTGCTATGCACACAACGACCGTCTTCGCCGACTGCTCAACGATGTGTCGCTTATTACGCGAATGGAGGATGGTAGTGCGCTAATCAACCGCGAGAAGGTGGTAATCAACGAGATAATAGGCGAGGTTGCTGAGGAGTTGTCGGTTATGCCCGAGGAGGAACGCTTGATGCTCCATACCGATTTTAATGATAAGGTTATCATCGATGGCAACCCTTCGTTAATTGGCTCTATCTTCCGCAACCTAACCGAGAATGCTATCGCCTATTCCGAGGGCAAAAATATCTATATCTCGTTGCTTGAAAACAACGATAATATGTGCTGTATCCGCTTTGAGGACGACGGCAAGGGTGTTGAGCCAAGACATTTGCCACACCTCTTCGAACGATTCTATCGTGTGGACAAGGGTCGCTCGCGCCAGAAGGGAGGCACGGGACTCGGCCTTGCAATCGTAAAGCACGCCGTTCAGTTCCACGGTGGCACAATTACAGTAGTTAATCGCCCAAATGGTGGCTTAAGATTTGATTTTATACTGAACAAACACGGCATACAATAGGTTCATTCGCGATGTATGCTCTTAACAGGTGCCTACTCTATAACGGCATTTTCTAAATCCTCTTTGTGCGTTGTGTCAATCTTGAAGAAGAAGCGGATAATATGGCCGAAACCGAGGGCTACAACTACCAACGATACAGCATAAACAATTAGGAATGATGACGACGAACTAAATAGGTCGGTAATGCCCTCGCCACGATACGATAGCACGGTGAGCGAATAGGCTACAGCATTGTTGCAGATATGCAGGATTATAGGCATTATTATCGAGCGAGTCGAGATATAGAAATAGCTGAGTATCAATCCAGCAACAAAGGCATCTAAAGCAACAACGAAGCTACCGTGAGCAGCTGCGAACATCAGCGATGAGAGCACCACGGCCAATGAGAGAGGCATCTCACGACGGAAGATAGAGATAAGCCTACCACGAAAGATTAGCTCCTCGAGAATAGGCGCAACAACGACCGCCATAATCAATGTCCACTCTCCCTCGGGGAAGGTGCGAATATCTGTGTCGAGCCACTCCGAAAGAGGCGATGTAGCCACCGATGCCGCAACAAGAAGAATAACACCCATCAGCACCTTTGTGGGGTTAAAGCCTGCACCACGCCACCCTACCGACGGCAGCTCACCACACGCCACGCGCTCATACGCCATCAGCAACAGCAAGAGTGTGAGCGATATAGAGACATTAACTAATGCAAAACATAAGTCATTATCCACTGTCGAAATGCCTATTGTGCGAGCAATAGTGCTGACACCAAACGATGCTACGAACGAGATAGCCACAAAGGCTACGATATGTAGTGTTATGCGAAGTAATCTTTTCATACCGAAGGGGCGTAAAACAAATTTCAAACAAAGATAGGTAAATTTCATTGAAAAGAGGTGGTAAATCCGATAAAAATTACTATTTTTGTCCGTTAATATAGATAAGTGTATAGTAAGAAGAGGTACTCAAATGGGTAAAGTTGTAGCATTGGCTAATCAGAAAGGTGGTGTAGGTAAGACCACTACGGCAATCAACCTTGCAGCTGCTGTGGCGCTGTTGGGCAAAAAGGTATTATTAATTGATGCTGACCCCCAGGCAAATGCCACATCGGGTCTTGGTTTCGACATCAACCAAGCGGGTACATACGAGTGCTTGGTGGGCGATAAGCGTGCCGAGGAGGTTATCCTCCACTCCGAAGATATCAAGAAGCTCTGGGTGTTGCCCTCGTCTATTAACCTTGTAGCCGCCGATACCGAGCTCTCGACAATGGAGGGTGCACACACTCGAATGAAGGAGATTATCGACTCGGTGCGCGATAGCTACGACTATATCTTTATCGACTGCTCGCCCTCGTTGGGCTTTACTACGGTGAATATCCTCACAGCTGCCGACTCAGTCCTTGTGCCGGTGCAGTGCGAGTATTTGGCGCTGGAGGGATTGAGCAAGTTGCTCAACACCATCAAGATGATTAAGAGTCGCCTTAATCCTGCGCTCGATATCGAGGGCTTCGTGCTTACGATGTATATGCGCAACAGGCTCAACAATCAGGTTGTTAGCGAGGTACGCGAGCACTTTGGCGCACTTACCTACGACACCATCATCCAGCGTAATATTCGCTTGGGCGAGGCACCCTCGCACGGCAAGCCTATTATGCTCTACGACGCTTCGGCATCAGGTTCGGTGAACTACCTGAACCTTGCGCGCGAGTTTTTGAAACGAAACAGAAAAAAGTAACAACAATATATGGCAACACAATCAAAACGAGGTTTAGGCAGAGGTCTTGATGCCCTATTCGGTATCGACAACCCCACTCAGCAGTCGAAGCCTATGGCAGAGATGGCCGAGGTGGCAATCTCGCTTATCGACCCCAACCCCCAACAGCCCCGTGTATCGTTCGACGAGGAGGCATTGGCCGAACTATCATCTTCGATATCACAACTCGGCGTTATTCAGCCTATTACGCTCCGTAAGCAGAAGGTTGGTCGCTATACCATTATCAGCGGTGAAAGGCGTTGGCGTGCTTCGCAGATGGCAGGTCTTGAAACTCTGCCTGCCTATATCCGCGAGGTAGATGACGAGAATCTCCACGCTATGGCCCTTGTTGAGAATATCCAGCGCCAAGACCTCAATGCCATAGAGGTTGCACTCGGCATGCGCCGTTTGATTGAGGAGTGCGGTCTTACGCAGGAGGCCATGGCTGAGAAGGTGGGCAAGAAGCGCTCTACGGTAGCCAACTATATGCGTCTGTTGAGCCTTCCTGAGGAGGTACAGTTGGCTCTCAAAGAGGGTCTTATCTCGATGGGCCATGCCAAAGCTATTGCGGGTATCGACGGTGAGAATCAGCTCAAGGCGTTGAAGAAGTGCATAAAGCGTGGTTTGTCTGTTCGTCAGGCCGAGGCTTTGGCTCAGAAGTTGGCCGAAAAACCCTCGGAGTCAGCTTCGGAAGAGGAGGAGTACCCCGAGTCTTACAACCGTCTTGTAGAGGCCTTGGAGCGTCTTTTCTCGGAGAGCTTCTCTATCAAGCGCACCAAGAGTGGCGGTAGCCGTATCACTATCGAGTGCGAGAACGACCAGGAGGTTGAGCAACTTATCAAGCGTTTAGCCAAAATAAAGTAACACCGAAAAGCGTTATATAGCGAATGAAGCTAAGTAAGGTCATAGTAGCGTTGTTCCTCGCAGTGGTTTGTGCCGTTGCGGGTGGCGATGTCGTGGCTCAGGAGATAAACCTCAGCCGTGAGCGTCTGCGTGGCAATGTGCGCACCATCAACAATGGTGGCTTGGTGCCTATCGACTCGGCAAAGTTACGCCGTGAGGCTGCCGAGCGTGCTGCACGCCGTGACTCGCTCTACTACCTATTCCTTGACTCTCTTGGCTCGTTGACGAACGAAAATTATGCAGGGCTATCGGAGAAGTCGCGTGACTCGGTGCGCAAGATTGTAGCTCAGCGTGCACATCGCGACTCTGCCCGTATCAGCCGTGGCGACAGCATCTCGCCCGACGGCAAGCGTATTCGTCTAAATAAGCGTGGCGAGGTGCGCCAGCCCTTCATTAGTGACTCTATGGGTCTATCAAAGGTGTGCTGGTTATCGCTACCCTTGCCCGGTTTTGGCCAAATCTACAATAAGCAGTATTGGAAACTCGGCGTGCTCTACCCTGTTGTAGGCGCCTCGGTCGGTATGTTCGTCTACGAGAACAAGCAGTACAAACCTTTCAAAAAGCAGTACGACCAATATCTTATCGACCATGGCTATATGCGTACCGAGGAGCTTGATAAGATTCAGACTCAGATGATTCGCCACAACACACGCCGACAGATATATGCAGGCTTGGCGATTGCATCGTACATCTACTTTATCGGCGATGCTGCGGTGAACTACGCCACCAACGAGGTGTCGCATGTCAAGAAGGCAACTACCCTCTCGACCATCTGTCCAGGTGCTGGTCAGGTCTACAATAAGAGCTATTGGCGTGTGCCTATCGTCTTGGGCGGTCTTGCCTCGACAATCTACACCATCGACTGGAACAATCGTGGTTATCAGCGTTTCAAGACGGCATATACCCTGCTTGCCGACTACGAGAAGAACCCTGGCAACTACCCCAATGGCGCTCCCGATGAATTCCGAGGAGCCTACTCTTCGACATTCCTCAAAAACCTAAAGGATAGCTATCGTCGTAACCGTGATCTATGTATAATCCTCACGGCGGGTGTCTATCTATTGCAGATTATCGATGCCCATGTTGATGCGCACCTTCAGGACTACGACATCTCGGACGACCTTACGATGAATGTCGAGCCATACTTTGATTACACAGCCGTAGGCACGAAACCAACCCTCGGCTTCAATATGAGTTTGAAATTCTAAACCAATGAAGATTTCCATTTTACGATATCTTTTAGCGCTTGTGTGTGCTGTTATCGTCGTTGTGCCAAGTTATGCCCTCGACAACGATAAACGCCCCAAGAAGCGCCGACAGCACAAAGAGTACACCTCGCCAGAGGAGATTGAAGCTAAGGAGGATAGTTTGCGTATGATACGAGGCGAGGAGGTTGTGGAGATTACTGAGCTAGCCACAGAGCCCTCCGCAGAGCCTCGACAGAACACCCCTCAGCAGATTGATTCGCTACTCGCTATGTGGCGCACAACAACCACCAAGGCGAGCTATGAGCGTTACTTCGACGAGTTTGTGAATGTCACCGAGCCTATTGACCCAAAGGCCGATAGCGCCGATTCGCTTTACATCGCTCGTCTAAATGCACTTATGTCGCCTGTGCCTATGCACTACAACCACGAAGTGCGTGCCGCTATTGAGCGATTCTCTTCGGCTGGCTATGCCGAGAAGATGTCGTATGCCTACCACTACTTCCCGATGATTGAGGAGGAGCTAATAAATGCAGGCCTCCCCGTCGAACTTCGTGCTATGGTCATCATCGAGTCGGGCCTAAATCCTCTCGCCACATCGCGTGCTGGAGCCAAGGGCTTGTGGCAGTTTATGCCCCGAACTGGCAAGGAGTATGGCTTGGAGATTAACTCTATGGTCGATGAGCGCTGTAACCCTCTGCTTGCTACGCGCGCTGCATGTAAGTATCTGAAAAATATGTACGATATGTATGGCGACTGGACCTTGGCTATCGCATCGTACAATTGTGGTCCAGGCAATGTGAACAAGGCTATCACTCGCTCGGGAGGCAACCGCGAGAGCTACAAGGGCGACTTCTGGGATATATACTACAACCTTCCCCGCGAAACACGCAGCTATGTACCCCTCTTTATGGGCGCTACCTACGCCTTTGCCTACCACGAAGCACACGGTATTAGATACGACACACCTCCCGTGCCATTGGCTGTCGATACGGTGATGATTAACCGTCCCTTGCACCTCGAGCAGGTATCTTCGACTATCGATGTCGACCTTGAGCTGCTCAAGATGCTTAATCCGCAGTACACATTGCAGATTATCCCTGCAACGACTAAGAGCTACGCCTTGACCCTGCCCACCGAGCGACTTACCGACTTTATTGCTAACGAGGATGCTATCCACGCCAAGGATTCGTTGTACCTTAAGGAGTATCTCGTTCCCGAAAATATCGAGAAGAAGAAGAGTACACCTCCCCCTGCAAAGTACCACACCGTGAAAAAGGGTGAGACCCTTGGTGCTATTGCTCGTCGTTATGGCAAGACTGTAAAACAGCTAATGAATTGGAACGGCATACGCAATGCTAATACCCTGCGTATCGGTCAGCGCATTAGGGTTAGCGCCAACTAATTATGAATATCAACTCCATCGATACTTCAACAACAATTATCGCCCCTGCAACCGCAGTGGGCGGTGCTGTTATGGTCGTTCGCCTAAGCGGTACGCGCGCTATCGAGATTGCCGATAGGCTCTTTCGAGGTCGTCAGCGCTTGGCAGATTCCGATGGCTATACACTCCACTATGGTCGTATTGTCGACCAAGATGAGCAGACCATCGACGATGTTGTTGTTTCCCTCTTCCGTGCCCCGCACTCATATACGGGCGACGACACGGTGGAGATTACGCTCCACGGCTCGGAGTATATCACCGCTACCCTACTTCGCCTCGCTATCGAGTATGGCGCTACGATGGCTACGGCTGGCGAGTTTACACGCCGTGCCTTTCTTGCCGGCAAGATGGATTTGAGCCGTGCAGAGGCTGTGGCTGACATTATCGCTTCGGACTCTCGTTGGTCGCACCATGTGGCATCTACGCAGATGCGTGGTGGTTATTCGGCAAAGTTGGGCGAACTGCGCAAGGAGTTGTTGCGCCTATGCTCACTCTTGGAGCTTGAACTCGACTTCTCGGAGGAGGATGTGGAGTTTGCCGACCGCAAGCAGCTGAGCGAAATCCTCACGCGTATCGGCGAGCAGATAGAGTCGTTGCGTGGCTCGTTTGCCCTCGGCAATGCCCTTAAAAGTGGTATTAGCGTGGCTATCGTCGGCGAGCCTAATGTCGGCAAGAGTACCCTGCTAAACGCACTTATCGAGGAAGATAGAGCTATGGTCTCGGATATCGCTGGCACTACGCGCGATACCATCGAGGCATCTACCATAATCGATGGCATCCGCTTCCGCTTTGTCGATACCGCTGGTCTGCGAACTACCGATGATAAACTCGAACAGATGGGCATCGAGCGTACCCGACGAGCAATAGACAGGGCAAATATTATCGTGCATATCGCATCGGCGGAGTGCCCAGAGTTCAAAGATATCGACCTCAATGCCGAACAACACTATATCAAGGTTATCAATAAGATAGATAGAGTCAATTCAACTGATGCTCTACCTTGTGATGCGCTGCATATCTCGGCAAAGCAGAGTATCGGCATCGATGCTTTGCGCTCAAAACTGCGCTCAACGGCGAACACATCTAACCTTCGCTCAAACGATATCGTCGTATCGAATATGCGCCACTATGAGGCATTGACCTCAGCTAACGAAGCATTGCAGAACGCCCAAAATGCGCTCACAGCAAATCTCCCCGCCGACCTTATTTCGGAGGACATCCGCACCATTATCCACCACCTCGGCGAAATCACCGGCGCCATCACCTCCGACGACATCCTCCACTCCATCTTCTCCAAATTCTGCATCGGGAAGTAAACAGGCAATCATTTGAGTATTTGATTATTGTAGCTAACAACCGAATAATATGTTACCTGAAGAGTATGAAAAATATGTAGCTGGGATATTCCATGAAAGAGGATATCATACAGTTATAACCCCTTTATCTGGAGACTGGGGTATTGATGTGTTTGCGACAAAAGGAAATGAGAAAATTGCTATACAAGCAAAAATGTATGGACATACATCGCGAAAAGTAAATAGGGCTGTAATTATGCAACTATATGGAGCAATGGCCTACCACGACTGCACTAAGGCAGTACTTGCTACTGATGGAGAATTGCTTGATGATGCCTATATAGTTGCTAAAAAACTTGGAATAGAGGTTCTTTATACAGCAAAGAACAACTCACTCCAAAGACATTCAACTCATAAAATAGACAATGTTGTGAGCCATGTAAATACAATAAAAGACGGTTATCCTTCTTTTGGGGAAATGTGGAATAATCATATTCTGCCACTCAAAGGCAGAACATTGTATAACACAAGAGGCGGAAACCAACTTATTGACATAAATATATCTGGAATAACACGTTGTACATCCTCAGGCAAAATAAGCCACATTAATATTGAAGCTTTTCGCTTTGCCTATAACGAATTGTTATCCAAAGGATATGTTACAAGAGACTATATTAATCAACAAGTTGACGGAAGATGCTCATCTGGTGTTGTCCTTATTTTAAGTCAACTTTCTTTTGTTACCATTGAACAAAATCCTCTGACATTGAAATTAAAGTAATATAAAATTACTTAGCATTATATGGATAATTTACAATTATATATACCTTCCGAAAGTGGAATATGATTTTATGGTAGGCAAGTATAAGGTTGTTACGCTGTGCGGGAGCACAAAGTTTAAGGAGCAGTTTATTGAGGCGCAGAAGCGACTGACGCTCGAAGGAAATATCGTGATTTCGGTCGGGCTATTTGGTCACAGCGGTGATAATGAGGTGTGGACCGAGGGCACTAAGGCGATGCTTGACGATATGCACAAGCGCAAAATAGATATGGCTGACGAGATATTTGTCGTAAATGTCGGTGGCTACATCGGCGAAAGCACCCGCAGCGAGATAGCCTACGCCGAAGCAAAAGGCATCGCAGTCCGCTACTTGGAGGAGTAGGTATTGTTATGCCGTATCTAACCATCTAAAGAGCACCCGAATGAATAAAAATGTATATGTATTAGAGTGGTATGGGCCATTCTCAAGTCCTACAGAAGTAATAGAATGGGAATCTAAGAATATAGGGGATGGAAAAACATACCTATATATAATCAAGGGAAAGAAATATGCAAAACGCAATTTCTCTTACTATTGTGGGCAAGCATACAAACAATCATCTGGAAAACGAATCACTAATAAAGGTCATCATATAAACGAAGTAATTGATAGACCTAACCATATATCGATATGGGTGGCAAAGTTCCAAAATATTAAGCCATCGAAAGGAGATGTTAATCTTGTCGAAAAGCTAATTACTTCCGTATTCTCTCAGGCAGTTGTTGCCGATGAAAAATGCATACTAAACCAAACAAATAAATTGAGGCCAAGACATCTTGTATATCTTATCAACGAATGGTATTATGAGAATGGCGAGCCTATATATCACACAAAAAAAGGTTCTATTCCCGATATGTTACATGATGTACTAATATGCTATCCCCACGAAGACTCAGCGAGCATATACGGAAATAGAAAAATACATTATCTAAATGAATTAAAATAAAACACTAACCATATTATGAAAACGACAAAAGTAAACCACCACAAAATCGGGTGGTTTGCTTTGTTATTTATTGGTTGTCGGTGGTTAAATTCATAGGGGTTTCAAACAAACGACTATTCCCGTCATGACACTTTGACACGGAGTGTTCGTTCGTTCTTTTTCATAGGGAAAACGGACGAACAATGCGACAGCTCTTAGGAGGTTAAATAGCTCACAACATCGGCCAGATTGTGGGCGGTTGGATAGATACCCACTCAGCTCCATTGCCCTGCGAGGTGCAGGTGATGCGCACCGACTTTATGGGGCGCTCGGGGTATTCGATAAAGAACATACCACACTCCAACTCCCCTACTCGCTCATAGGTTCTGCCATCGTACGATAGTTCGATATAGCCATTCTCGAAGATAAAGCGAGGCAACTGGAAGTTACCCGTGGCGACCTTCATACGGCGACACTTGACTGGCGTATCGAAGGTAAACATCACCCAGTCGCCAACATCCGCAGCACGCGCGGTACGAGCCAAACGACCATAACTTTGTGCCTTCTCAAACGAGAAGTTCTCCCTATCGCCCATCGACGAAGTGATAGTAAACGGAGGAGTTATCGTCCTGAAGTGCTCAGACACTCCCGCCTCGGGCGACATAGCCTCACCACGACGCGCGACAAACGAATACTCCGCAGGCTTATCCGTTGCGATAGGCTCGGTATAGAGCATCTCGGTAGTCATCGGCTCACGACGATAGTAGATATCGCTACCATCATCCGTAGTTGCCGAAAGCAAGCCATTAGCAAACTCCACCTTAGGAGGCATTAGGCGGTAGGCAACGCCCATTCTATCCAATCTCGCGTAGTGGTCAACCATCTTACGATAGAACGCCTCGACATTGCGCTCATCGCTATTCACCCAACAAATCTCGGCAAGAGCCACAAGGCGCGGTAAGGTCATATAGTGCAGATAACGAGCATTTTCGGGGTTGCGCGATGCGTATGCCTCCGAGAAGAACGATGCCTCGAAGCCGAGGACATTTTTGCTCTCCTCCTCGGTAAAGCCAACTCCCGGAAGCGTAAAGTTATAGACCTTAGAATAGTCGAAAACCGCCGCCCAGTCGTGACCTGGTTCGCGGGGCGTCTGCTTCATATCGAAGTAGAAGTATTGACCCGGCATCACCACGGTAGAATAGCCCTCACGCGCCGATGCACGGCACTCCTTGATGCCCTCCCAGCCATATACGCGGGTATCGTCAGCGAGCTTTCCGCCCTCGATAGCCTCATTCCAAACAGCTGGGTGCTTGCCATATTTAGCCAAAATATCGGTTAGGCGCGACATAAAGTAGCGCTGTAACTCGCTCTCGTCGGTCATTCCGTTTTTACGCATAAAAGCCTGACAATCGGGACAACGGCGCCACTGCGACATATCGACCTCATCGCCACCAATATGAATATAGGGCGTGGGGAATAGCTCGCAGACCTCTTTGAGGATATCCTCCAAAAGTGTGTAGTTCGCCTCCTTTGTAGGGCAGAATGCCGAGCGAGTGTCGTAGCCAAAGGCTCGCGACTTGTTTGGCTCGTAGTTGCACAAAATCTCGGGGTGCATAGTCGCCATACATAGGCTATGACCAGGCAAATCAATCTCGGGGATAACCTCGATATTGCGCACCGCAGCGTAGGCGATAATCTCGCGCATATCATCTTGGGTATAGTAACCACCCCATCGCTCGTTCCACTTGCCATAGCGAGGCCATATGGGAGAGTCGCCACCACGGAAGCCACCTACCTCAGCGAGTTCGGGGTGTGACTTTATCTCCAAACGCCACGCCTCGTCGTCGGTAAGGTGTAGGCGCAGGTTGTTAATCTTGTGCAGAGCCAAGAGGTCGATAAACTCCATTATCGCCTCCTTCGTTATCCAAGTACGGCAAGGGTCGAGCATAAAGCCTCGATGCGAGTAGCGAGGAGCATCGTCTATCGTGCAACAATCAACGACTGTGGGCAACTGCAAAGAGCGAGAATAGACCTCATCGGGCAGAAGTTGCAGAAGCGTTGCCACACCATTAAATACTCCGCCATAGTCGCCACCGCTAACTATGATATTATATTCGCTAATTGTAACAGAGTACTCTTCAGTACCATCCTCCAAACCATAGCACAGCAAAATATCTATTGCATCTGCCTCTGCCTCAATACCAAGATAGTCGGCAAGGTAGTGAGCGATAGGCTCCAACTTATCGTTAGACCAACCTATTCGGCAATCCTTATTAAGGGTAAACACGCCACCAAGAGGCTTATACTCTCGCGGTGTAGGGATAATCGTAGGCTCTTGTGCCACAGCGCCACAAATGGCAAATAGCAGAGTTATTAGTGTTAAAAATCGCATTCGCATAGCTCGATATTTTCTACAAATGTAGCAAAAAGTTTTGATGTAAAAAAGCGACTAATCGGAAACAAGTCCAATTAGTCGCTCTCAATCAACTGTTGGCGATTACATTGTATCAATCTCGCCCTCCTCGTCAATCCAAGGCACGGTCTTCATATCCTCGGTAGTCATTGCCTCGACCTGCTCGTCGGTAAGCAATGCTGCCTCGCCATTTGCGAACTCGATATCCGAGAAGCTGCTGATGGTAAGCTGATACGAAGCGTAGTCATCGGCGTTGCCCACATAGTCCGAACGCTGAGCGTAGATGCCATAGATAGCCGTGATGGTAGCCTTCTCGCCATCCTTGCAGACATTACGACGAGCAAAGCGCGAGTAGCCACTTGTGCGGAGTGCATAGACGCCATTTGCCGAGCAAACCGTAGCCGAAGGGTTGTAGGTAAACAACACCGAGCCATAAAGGCTACGACCTGTAATCTCCTCCTTGAAAGCCCACTGATACCAGCCCTTCGATACCGTAGGTCGAGGGTCGGTATAGAGCCAACTGGGATAGATATTCTCAAACGAGCCACTCTTCATTGCAGGGTTGGTTACGCCATCCTGATTGGGAACACCGGCATAGCGACACTCCAAATCCTCGAAGCGAATCAAGCGACCAAACATCTGCTCACGGCTCTTGTTGTTGGGGAATACGGTCTTGTAGTTATCGGGCGTAACGGTGATAATATCCACCGACCTGGGGTCTGCCTTCCACTCATCGTACGAACCAACCACCAACTCCGAAGGCTCGCCAGCAAAGACATACTGGTCGATAACCTCCTGAAGTTCGATATTTGAGTTGGCATAGTACTTATGCTCACCCGCCTTGTTCCAAGACTCCGAGGGAGCGCCACCCAACGAGAGCATCATACGATAGTTGCCAAGATACAAGCCCGAAAGACGGACATATACCCACGAGCCATACTTATAGCGAAGGCCTACATTATTGTTGAGTTTAAGCTCGATACCTGCAGTGTGGTCCTGGATATGCAACGACTTATAGACATTACCCTCCTCGTCGTTCGAAATAACCTTACCCTTGATATAGACATCACGACCAACAAAGATATCCTCGCCAACAAGCTTGTAAATAGTATTGTTCCAACCGCTATTTACGCCCGTATTGCTGATTGTGCCAAAGGCATCTTTAAGCTCCTTGATTGTGATATACTCTGCATCGGGGAACTGCGCCTCAAACGACGAATCGCTAAATATGGGGCGAGGCTCAACCGACTCAAACTTTTCGTAACAGCCAACTGCCAAGAGTGCGATGGCAAGTAGTGCAAAAATCTTATTAATTTTCATATTTCAAACCTTTTAGCTGTTAGAATCTAAAGTAAATGTTAAGATAGTAGTTGATACCATTCATATAGAAGTACTTCGAGTCGAAGCGCGAATATGTGGTAGGCTTCTTGGTGATTACCATCTCGCCATCAGCATTGGGGAAGATGATAGGATCAGAAAGCTTATTCAGACGCATCTGCTCGTAACCACCAGTACGGATACGCTGGTTATTAAGGATATTGTTTACCTGAAGGCTGAAGCCGAGGGTATACTTATACTTAATACGGAAGTTCTTGCCGATGCTTGCGCTAAGAGTGTAGGCATTACCCAAGTCCTCCTGGGCACGAATCTCGTCGATAATGCCCACTACATAGGCCTTCTGACGACCAGTCTCAAGGTTATTCCAGTCGTAGATACGCTTAATCTCGTTAGCGAGATAGTCGGTACGGTACATAGGGTTCATCGAGAGGTACAGGCGGTCGTAGTAGTTGAAGTCCACCGATGCAAACCAGTTGTTAGGGCCACGGAAATTAAGACCCACATTGATAGCGGTTTGAGGTGTGCTCTCAACCTTCATACCCTTCCAGTTAACACGGCTGTGAACGACATCTGTAGCCGAGTTGTCGATCATCTGCGTAAATTCGGGGTTCGAGGTGTAGATATAGTCGCCAAGGCTCACTGCACCCTGCAACGACAAGCCCCAAGCAATAGGCACGCTCAAACCGAGCTCAACACCCATATAGCGCTTATCGATACCCGACATTGCGAAGTTGGTAAACGAGCTCTGAGTATCGTCATAGAACGAGATAACCTTCGACTGGTCGAGCATCTGGGTATAGTATGCCGAAAGACGAGCACGCACCCAAGGCAAGCGGAGGTTATAGGTAAGGTCTACGCCATAAATCTTCTCTGCATCCAAGCCTGGGGTAATCTGATTACGGGTACGAGCCGAAACAAAGGCATTGTTGAACATCGTGGGGTTCTGCATAGCCGTAGCGTTGAGCTCCAAAGAGTGAGCACCCGAGAACTGATAGCGAAGATTTACCTTGCCCTTATATGTAAGGTTGTTAATCTTCTCCGAATTGCCCAACGAGGTCATGCCGATATTGCCATTGGCATTGCTATTCTGGAACAAGCCCTTCTCCCAAAGGCCCTCACGCCAGATAGACGAGAAGCCTACCTCGGCGCCAATATTTGCCGAGAAGCCACCTGCTGACACCTCGTACATAGCCCAGAGCTGACCCTGGCGCACATGTGCGTAGTAGTCGTAGCCATACTTGTCGCCCTCCTTCACGGCCTGTGCCTGACCATGCTCGCGATAGTATGCCATATTGTTCTGATACGACTCGGCATTGCTACCAAAGTCGCGCTCTGCAAACTTATCTACATCCAACCAGTAGTCGCCACCGAGCAAATCCTTAACCGTCGAGTAGTACTCGGTGCGGTTGATGCGGGCACGAACACCAGCAGTAAGTTTCGAGCCACCACGGAAGATATGGTTGAGCTGTGCAGCGAAGTTGTAGTCAATCTGGTCGGTGTGGCGCTCCTCAATCATAGCCACAGCACGATGTCCCTCGCCATAGCGATTATCTACATCGCCCATCTTGTTATCCTGAATGATGCCGTCGAAGTCGATATAGCCGTTCCAGTTGCGGGTGTACTCGATAAACTTAGCACGGTCGGTCTCGATGTCGGTCTCAGTAAACTGCAAAGGATAACCATTTGCCTCGGCAAAGTTGTTGAGCATCAAGCGACGACCCAAGCGGTCGCCATAGTACGAAGGCAACACGCGGTAGTAGTCGGGGCGTGGATCCTCACCCTTATACCAGGTAAGTGCCGAGTAGCCATTAAAGCCAAAGCGCACCGAGGTAGCCACCGATAGAGCCGTATTCTCCGATATCTGCCAGTTGTAGTTAAGCATCGCAATAGGCTCGTGCGAACGACGAACACGGGCATTACGCTCCTTGCCTGCCTGCAAGCCGACATTGGGGTTGTAGTAGTTATTGCCCCAAAGGTCGTATGCCTCCTGTGTTGATGCCTGCTGTGCGCCACGCTGTGTGGGAGCACCCATAACCATCAACGATAGGCGATGCTTGTCGTTGAAGACCTTCTCTGCAGAAGCAAAGTAGCCGTAGGCATTGTAGTAAACGCCATTGACATAGCCGTGGTCACCCTGTCGTGTTGAGAACGAGAAGCCATACGACCAGCCGTTATCCAGCTGACCCGAAGCATAGCTTACCATAACACGATAGCGGTAGAGCTGCATAGAGTTTACGACCGACGAACGGAAGCCCTTGCGAAGCTGCGAAGCACGGGCATTGATATTCGTAGTACCTGCCACGCCACCCAAGCCGTAGTCCGAAGTCTGCAAGCCCGATGTGTTCTCCTGGTTGCGTGTAGCATCATTAAGACCACTCCACAACGACCAAGGACCATAGCCCGTAAGAGCATCGTTGAAGCGGATACCGTTAAGATAGACATCCTGATACTGCGAGTCGTAGCCACGAACATTGAAGCGCATCTCCGAGAAGCGGTACGAAGCAATGTTGTTGAACAAATCCTTAGATGCCGAGAGCGCCGAGGGCATAGACTGCGTATCACCCGCCGACTCCACATCGGTATCGAGCTCAGCAAATGCCGAGTCATCGACAGCAACAACTGCCGCAGGCACCATAACCACCTGCTGCATATCGTGAACAAGCTCCTTGACACGCACCATAACGCTCAACTCCTCAAATTCGGGAGCCTCGAAGCGAAGGAGGTACTGACCAGGCTCAAGACCCTCAATCAAGAACTCACCATCGCTGTTGGTCGTCGTGTTGATTGCCACGCCATCAACCGAGATTGCTACCCCACTGATTGGCTGACGGTCTTCACGCGACACGATAGTACCCTTCATACCACCCTGCTGCGCAAAGGCTGCAAAGCTAAGAAGCGTACAAAACATTGTCAGTAAAAATCTCTTCATATATTATAAGTGTATTATTTGCCGATATAGATATATACGGGGAAGTGGTCGCTAAAGCCATTCTGAAAGTCATTCGTAACGAAGGTACGCAAGGGATAACCCTTGTATTGACCCTCCTGCTGAAGCATATACGAACGAGTGAAGATATTGCCATAGAACTTCTTGCCCTTAATGAGGCGCAACTCACCCTCCTTGGCATTCACCAAATTCTCCGTAACGCAGATATTGTCGAACAGATTCCACGCATCCTGATATGCCAAAGTGCCGAGACCTGCACGCAACATAGCATTGTAGGGATTAAAGAAGTCGCCCTCTGTCAACTCCTTAACCTTGCCCTTAGCGCCCATAGTCTTTACAAGGCTTGCATCGGTAGCATCATCGTTGAAGTCGCCCATAACGATAACCTTGGTTGCGGGGTTATTGGCAAGAAGCGAATCCTTAATCTCGCGAATCTGCTTGGCACAAGCATCACGCTTGAACTGCGATGCCTCCTTGCCACCAAGGCGTGAGGGCCAGTGTGAAACAAGGAAGTAGAAGGGCTCGCCATCGATTGTACCCCACATCGTAACGAGGTCACGGGTGCGGAAATCGGGCAACTCCTCAACAACAAGCTTGATATTCTCCGAGCCCTCGAGTTTGAAGACATCGGCACGATACAAGAACGCTACATCGACACCACGGGCATCAGGTGAGTCGTAGTGGCAGATGCGGTAGTTAGCGCCCTTCAACTTGGGCTGTGAGATAAGGTCCTCAAGCACCGAACGATTCTCAATCTCCGAAACACCGATAACGATGGGATAATCCTTCTGAATAGCGGCGATATCGAACAACACGCGCTCCATATTCGAGAGCTTCTTCTGATATTTAATCTCGTTCCACTGCTTTGCACCTTGGGGCGTAAACTCCTCGTCGTGGGTCTCGGGATCGTCGTAAATATCAAACAGGTTCTCGAGGTTGTAGAAGACCACGGTGTAGGGCTTCTCTTGTGCAATGGCCGATGCCACAACAAAGAGGGCTACACATAGCATTAAAAATTGTCGTTTCATATAAAGTTTATTACAAGTTATTCATTTTAGGTTAGTTTACACCCCACTCCGAAGGCACAATCGTACTCTTAACCTTCTCCTCGATGCTATCGTCGAGCATAGGGAAGAAAGTAAATCCCGTCTTCTCTTCCAACTCCGAAATAGAGATGCAGTCCGCCTCGGTTATCGAGGTGTTGTCGCCCGTATTGGCGTGCTTGAGCCAAAAGACGATGCCACGCACTGCATTAGCATCTTTAACCTCGTCGATACGCAAGCCAGTATTACCCTTCTTGGTACGCAACAGAGCCTTATAGTAGTAAGTCGGCGTAGGACATACATTGCCCGAGCGGTCGGTGGTTTGGCTCTCGATTGATGAGTCGTGCTCGCCCTCGAAGTAGGCACCAGTAACGACATAGAGCGTATCGCTACAAACCATATTACGCACTCTGCCCTCCAAAACGCCCCACTTATTCTGGTTGAAGTTACCCTGCTGAGGGGTCATATTCGTAGCGTAGAAGGTCTGGTCCATCATCTCCTGCGAACACTTGCGGTCGGCAGCAGGAATCTGGTGACCACGGTCATACCAGCCGTTGTACGACTTATAGAGGTTAGCTTGGTCGGATGTGCTAACCATAGGGTCGTAGCCAAACGAGCTATAATCGCGGTCGCCCTCGCCCGACATGTGCGACGAGTGCAACGGATAGGCAACCCACAACGATGCACGCACCGAGGGGTCGAAGCAGTAGCTATAGTTGCGGGCATTATCCTTGATGCCGAGCTTGCCGTAATGGGTATTAAAGATATAGTCGTTCTCATTTTTGCAAACGGGCAACTCCGCCCACTCACGCTCCATAGCCACGCTTGTGTCGTAGCTAAGTTGTGTAAAGTAGCCAGTATATTGGTTGCCGTCAGAGAACTCAACACTTACCTCTGCTGAACGCTCCTTGCCCGACGAGTTCTTATCGAAGTAGATATAGATAACCTTATCGACGGTTGTCATGGTGTCGGTCAAAGTGGTTACTCCGCCGGTGAAGGTGGCCCAATCGCCCTCCGACTTGATGGCTACCGAATAAGCAGTACCCTGTTGTGCACGCAGCACCACAGCGCAGTTAGTCGATGTGCCCTTAACTGTCGTAGTCGTAAGTTTGGCTTCTGAGACTATCTTCTCTACCTTCACATCATCACAACCAATCGTCATAAGCGCGCATAAAGCAACGCTAAACATCACAAATATCTTCTTCACCTTATTCAACATATCTTGGTTTGGTTTTCTCTCTTCTTAATGGTTTGATTATCCCCTCGCCCACTTGGGTGGGACTACCCCACCCAAGTATTCGGCAACGAGAAAAAGTTTTACTCGTAGTAAACAGTAAGGCTATTCATACGAACCTGTGCGCTGAGTTCAGCCACAGAGTATGATGTAGCAGCTGCAGGAAGAGTAACAGTTACGATGCTTCCATCAACAGTTACTGTACCTGAGGTAATAGAGTTCTGCAAGTTAGTAGCATATGTACCGTTGTTACACGCAAACTCAATCTTGGTCATAGTCTTCTCACCCTCTACCTTAAGGCTTGAGCTCTTGTAAAAACGAGCAGGTGCTGAGTAGTCAGCCACATTGCTTGTTGAACTAGCCTTGTCGTTGGTGAGCTTAACGCCATTCTGCTCCCAAACCTGCTGCTCGGTAGTAAACGATGTGCGGTTAGCGACATCAGCAAAAGACAAGGTTGCTGAGTTAGCGGGAGCCTCGGGAGTCTCACCTACTACATGCGAAACATAAACACCACTACCTACCTGAGGCTCGTCGTTGTATGAAGTGCGAACACCACGCATAGTGAGCGTATCACCCTCCTTAAGACCAAGTGAGGTAAATACCTTGTTACCATCAGCATCGTAGATACCATAAACATATACGGTACCTGTCTCATCCTGAAGGTCAAAGTTGCCGTAGTTGGTATTTGCTACATTCTTGATAACACCAGTAAGCTCATATACGGTGTCGCCCTCTGCTGCAGCCAAGAACTCGGCAACGGTTACCTTCTGAACCTCACCGGGAGTAGGCTCGGGCTCGGTAGTACCGCCATCAGCAGCGGTAACCTCCGAAATCATAGTATTTACATACTTGCCACCAGAGAAGCCAATAGTCCAACCCTTAACCAAGATCTTCTGACCATCCAACGATGCATCAACAGTACCCTCGATAACATATGCCAACGAGCCAACAGCGGTAGCAGCGCCATCAACGGTAACATTGTAGTAGTAGCCGCTGATTGCCAAAGTACCAGTGTACTCAACATACTGGATAACGGGGTTAGAGAGGTAAGCATCCATAGCAGCGCCGTCCATTACGGTAGCCGTAGGATATGTGTACGATGTCGAGCCAGTAACGGTTACGGTAGGAGTAGCTACCTGACGCAAACCACCATAAGTAGCCATAGCACCCTCTACCTTTACAACATCGCCAACCTTGGCGTCAACAGCAGAGCCAACATATACGAGCAACTTGCCAGTAGCATCCTCTACCAATACACCACGCGAGTAAACACCGATAACGGTAGCGTTCTCGATAACGATAGCAGTATTATCAGCAGCAGCGATAGCCTCAGCAACGGTTACAGTACCCTCGGGAGTAACTGGATTCTCGGGCTCATCGTTGCCACCCTCGTCGTTAATAGGCTCATCGGTAAGCTTAACACCGCAAACGATAGCACGAGCGTAAGAGATAGTAGCATCAGCCGAAGTAAGCTCGAAGTTAGCATCTGTAGAGAACTCGATAGTCGAAGTCTCCTTCAAACCAGAAAGCTTAACAGAGTAGTGGTCTGAATCAGCAAAAGTCAAAGCGGTAAAAGGAGGATTGCCAGTTGCGCCATCGTTAGGAGCAATCTCCAAAGTCTGGGTAGCACCACCATCAACACGGAAGTAGAGTTTTGCATCGCCACCCTTCCAAGCAACAGCATAGAGGTTGAGATACTTATCGCCAGATACGCCTACAGCAGCCGATGTGAACAAACCAGTCTGCTTGCCCTTACCAAGCTTGAAACCAGTTGCGGCAGAACCATCGATAGTGGTTGTGCCAAGGCTGTAAACAGCATTTGTTGAGTCATCGGTTGAGCATACGAATGCAACATCCGAAGCATAGGGACCCTCTGCAGGCTCGGGAGTAGGCTCCTCGCCACCCTCACCAGGAACCAACGATACGAAGATAGCATCCTTACCCTGAGGAGTGCCGTTGTATGATGTACGAACGGTCTGAACGGTGATAGTGTCGCCTACCTTTGCGCCAGACTCTGCCCAGTACTTCTGCTCGCCAGTGGGAGAGCTAAGACCGTAGATAAGAACCTCACCAGTACCATCGTTAAGGTAGAAGTTACCGTATGTGGTATTGGTTACATTGGTAATCTCACCAGTAAGCTCGTAAACGGTAGAGTCCTCAGCAGCCTCCAAAAACTCAGCAACGGTTACCTTCTTAACCTCTACGGGCTCGGGAGCCTCTACATTGTCGAGGTCGATAGCCTGACCACCGTTACCTGTGTAGAGCTTAACATCGTCGAGACGATATACGCTTGCTACATCAGCAGCAAACTTGAGGTAGAGAGTCTCGGGAACAGCGTTCAAAGTGAACTCTGCGGTAGCCACATTCCAACGACCGCCCTCGGTACCTGCGAAGGTGTACTCCTTAATCTCAACCCAGCCGTTGCCGTCCTTCGAAGCGTAGATATGGAACTCCTCGTTCTTAAATGTGCTATCGCCATCCTGAGTATACTTCTCCGAACCGAAGGTAAGCTTAAGGTTAGTCTGTCCCTCAGCCAAGGTGATGTTGTTCACCTGGAAGTAAGCCGATGAGCCGAAGAAGATGTTGTTAGAGCCCGAACCAGCATAGTCAGAGTACTGGCTATCAGATGTAGAGTTAGCACGAACCGAAACACCCTTACCCGAGTAGGTTACATTATCCGAAGCAGGACCCTCAGCATTAGCGAACTGGGGAAACTGGTCGATGTAGGGCCAAGATGAGCCAGAGCCATAGGTATTGGTTGCCTCCTCACCATCGAAGTTATCGCCATAGAGCAACTCCTCCTCTACGGTAGGAGTCTCGCTTGCAGACTGCGATACGGTAATCTTCTTGGTATCCCAGTTGCCATACTCCTTGTGGAGAGCAATAACCTTAACGATAGCGGTACGCACAGCGCCCGACTCGTTCATAGCAACTGCAACGGTAAGTGTAGCATCACCCTTACCAGCAGCGGGGGTAACAGTAAGCCAGTCGGCATCGTCAACCTCGACCTTCCAGTCGGCATTGGCGGTAAGCTCGACACTCTGGCTACCCTCCTCCATCGTAAAGTTCAATGATGTAGCAGAAACCTCCACCTTGGGGTCTGCAACAACATCATCGCCCTTATCCTCGCAAGCTACAAAGCCAAGAGCAGAGCCCAAGACCATAGCTACGGCGAAGAAAGACTTGAAAAGTTTGTTTGCCATAATGTTTTGTTTTTTAATGGTTTATAAAAATATTTGGTTGTTTTGTTAAAACCGTATTTCGCTTATTGTGCTATTTTACACATTAAGTCAACCACAAATATAGGGCTAAATAGTCAAACAAAAAAATATAAAGTGATAAAAAATTCGTTAAATTTTTATTACACGAAATTTTCACACTTATCACAAGTGATAATATATAACTAAAAGTTGCGTATTTCGATGTAAAATTGTATATTTGCAAAAGAATAAAAAAGGTTGATTTACCACTATACTTTTTTGCTCACTATGGGAGTTGATAGAAACTTACGAAACATCGAGAGCGACAAGGAGTTTGAGAGCCGCATACGCCCACAAGAGTTGCGTAATTTTGCGGGTCAGGATAAGATTGTCGCCAACCTCAAGATATTTATCAAGGCGGCACTTATGCGTGGCGACTCACTCGACCACACACTTCTCCACGGCCCTCCGGGATTAGGTAAGACGACGCTTGCAAATATCATCGCCAACGAGATGGGGGCACAGCTAAAAGTTACATCGGGACCAGTTCTCGACAAACCTGGCGACCTGGCTGGATTGCTTACAAATCTCAACCCTGGCGATGTGCTCTTTATCGATGAGATTCACCGACTTAGCCCCATTGTAGAGGAGTATCTCTACTCGGCGATGGAGGACTACAAAATTGATATTGTCTTGGACAAGGGCCCCGCAGCACGCAGCATCCAGATTGAGTTAGCGCCATTTACACTTGTCGGTGCTACGACACGCAGTGGTCTGCTTACAGCACCTCTTCGTGCCCGCTTTGGCATCACCTGCCACTTGGAGTATTACGACGCTCCCGTATTATCGGATATCGTGAAGCGCTCGGCATCAATTCTCGATATCTCAATTGATGATGATGCCGCTTTGGAGATTGCTTTGCGCTCGCGTGGCACACCGCGTATTGCCAACGCCCTACTGCGCCGTGTTCGTGACTTTGCGATGGTCGAGGGAGAGGGTCATATCGATGTAGATATCACGCGCGTTGCCCTCTCGGCACTCAATATCGATGCTCGCGGTCTTGACCAGATGGATAACAAGATTTTGTCAACCATCATCGAGAAGTTCAACGGTGGTCCTGTGGGTCTTAACACCGTAGCGACAGCCGTTAGCGAGGAGGCTGGCACTATCGAGGAGGTCTACGAGCCATTCCTTATTAAAGAGGGTTTCTTAAAGCGCACACCCCGTGGTCGTGAGGCAACAGAACTCGCCTACCGCCACCTCGGCTATACCTACACCCGCGAGGAGCAATCGCTGTTCTAACGATATGCAACTACAAAACAAATGCTGCTATCTAAAGGTTTAACAACCAATAGATAGCAGCATTTATATTAAGTCTAAGCGCAGTTGATAATGGATTTAGGGAGGTTAGAGAATTTAGTGAATTTAAGGAAGAGCGTTACCGATATTTATCCCTAAGCTCCTTACATTTCTTAAACTCCCTAAAAAACCGCCTTCCAAAGGACAGAGACCCAATTTGTTGTCATAAGGGGTTTAATTTGGTCTCGACATGAAGAAGCCCGGATGGGACATACTTGGCGTATTTCCCATTCGGGCTTCTGACTGAGAGGCCGAAGTAGGCCCCTTATCACAACAAATTATTAGATTGCTGATGAGATAAGGAATGTCGCAGCAACACCCAAGATAGCATAAAGCTCAGGGAACGCAGCAAGGATAAGTGTCTTACCCATAACATCGTTACCGTTACCGATAGCAGCGATACCGTTAGCACAAACCTTTGCCTGGAACAAAGCAGAAGCCAAGCAAACGATAGCCATCAAAAGACCAGCACCAAAGATACCAACTGCAGTAAGCATAGACATATCGGCAGCAATCTTCGAAGCAACCATAAAGTAACCTACGAAACCGTAGAGACCCTGTGAACCGGGAAGAGCCGAGAGAATCATGTAGCTACCGAAGGCACCACCATTCTTCTTCAAAGCACCTACAGATGCCATACCGCAACGAGCAGTACCAACAGCAGAAGCCAAACCTGATACACCGACCATAAGGACAACGCCTACATAGGCCAAAATTAAAGCTGAACTCATAATTTTAAAAATGTTTTAATTGTTAATTATAATTTGTTTGTTATTTTATTTTACGCACAGGATCGAATGAGCGCTGACCCATCTCGAAACCTGCATTCTTATAAAACTCGACAAATGTCAAACGCATAGGGTGAACAAATGACGAGATTGCCGACATAAAGAGGTTGATACCATGACCGATAAGCAAGATGGCACTTGCCGCTACAATCTGAATAGCAACAACATACCAAGGCGAGCCATCGATACCCGCATCAAGACCCGAAAGACCCAATGCCAACGAGTTGAATACCTGTGCCAACACACCACCCGAAAGACCGATAGCGAACAATCGGATATAGCTGAGCACATCGCTCAACAGGCCAGTGATGTTGTTGTAGGCATCCCACAAACCAGCGCCAAAGTTGATAAGCGGGTTGCGCTTGATGTTGTTGAGCAAGAGCATCAACACCGCACCGACACCCACGCAAGCATAGAATACTGGCGACGAAGCGTCGAAGCCGGGGATAGCAAGACCAAACATTGGCAAACCAACCGCCAACGAGCCCGAGAGAAGGATAATAAACCAACCTAACAGACCGAATGTCGAGGTAATGCCGAAGAGCTTTGCCTGCATCCAAATGTTGATAGCCATACCCACCAAAATCTGGAACACACCGATTGCCAACGAAATCGAGAAGAACTGATTCTGGAAATCTAGGAACTTGATAACGGGGGCATAGTCCGAAATCGCCAAGCCGAAGAACGAATTGGCATAGAAGCCAAACGCCACGGTTGCAGATGCACAGACAATAGAGAGCCAAGCTGCCTGACGGAGCTTCTCGCCACCCTTCCAGAGGAGTGTCAAGCCCAAGCTAAGCAAGACAAGACCATAGCCAGCATCGCACAAGCAGATGGCGAAGAATAGCATATAGAAGGGACCGAAAATCGGTGTAAGGTCGAGTGTACCGTACTTAGGCAAGGCATACATCGCACCGATAAGCTCAAAGAGCTTGGCAAACTTATTGTTCTTAAGCTTCACAGGAGCCTCATCGTCGATGGTAGCATCACGCTTCATATAGACAAGGTTGGGGTACTCCTCCAACATCTTATCCACCTTCTCGGCGGTGTCGGCCTCAGCCCAACCCTCCAAGACGATAAGTTCGCCATCGGCCTCGCGCTGTGCTGTAGCATCAACCTTCAAGCCCTGCAACTGCTCCTTGATAGCGGCTGCGTTATCCTCGATAAGAGCCACCGAAGCGGCAGCACGCGAGAACGAAGCATCGAGAGCCTTGTCTGCCGCTGCAAGCTCGGCAATCTCAGCCTTTGTAGCCTCGCTATCCTTCGCAGGAAGGCGAACCTCCTGACCATCGACAACAACAGCCGAAGAGTCGGTAGCGACAACAACGAAGTAGACAGCCGACTGGGTGCGAGCAATCTCCGAGATGGTCATCGTCTCGCTCCACTCATCAACCATCTTATTGAAGGTCGAAGGCTGAGTGGTGAAGTAGCGAAGTGTAACGCCACGCTCGGCGAGCTTTGTGATATTCTCTTCAGAGTAGCGACCCCAAGGTGCGATATCGTCAGCGATCTTCTGCAAACGCGCCATCTCCTGCTGAAGACGAGTGCGCTCCTCACGGGCAGCAACATAGGCATCGTATGCCTCCTCACCATTGGCAAAGAGCTGTGCATTAGCATCATACTCGGCTGACTTCGAGAAGTTCTTGAGGTAGTCGACTGCCTTATTGTGTGCCTCGATAGACTGCAACACTGCACGGTCGTTCTCCGAAGGCTCCCAACCCGAGGTGGTGATATCGACCAAGCCGAGTTCACGCAACTCGTTGATAAAGCGCTCCTGCTCACCAGCATAGAGCACGATATCGTAGCGAATCATCTTACTAATCATTGTTGGGCTCCTCCATAGCCTCGGCTTGCGCCTGACGAGTTTTCACAATCTTCTGTGCCGACTTACTGAGGTTCTCCTCGTCCTCCATAAATCGCTTAATCTTTCGTATGGCATCCTCATAACCAGGTATCTGCACCTTTTCGTAGAGGTTTACCTTCTGAGTAGTTTTGCGTCGCGCATAGTCCAAAAGTGTCATCTTGCGGTTGTAGACCTCGAACTCGATACCGAGCTCGGACATCTGCTTCAGGACACGAATACCCTCGGCATACCATACAGGTGCCGAGAATAGGTCGTACTCCTTCTCCTCATATACAACACTCTTTAATACGGGTATACGCACGCCCGCAATCTTCTGAGTCGAAAGTTCGACATCTTTGATGCGGATTAGGTCACAATCAAACTCTCCCCACAGCTGCACCATGTAGTCATACTCGGCAACGAGTTTGTCGAGCTGCTCGCGGTATTGCTGTGCAGAGTCCTTCGCACGCTTAACCTCCGAACGCAATGCACTCTCCTTACTCTTGATGGTAGGCAAGGCATTCTTTCGGATTTTGAGCTGTTTGTTCAGCTCACCGAGCGAGGTCTTGTTATATTGAAATTTGATTGCCATAAGCTATTATTATGCTTTCCAATATTTCTCCGAGAGCTCCTGCTTGATGCTAACCTCACCCTTCGAGAAGTACTTAGCAAAGAGCGACCAAGCGGTATCGAGCATCTGCTCAATCTCGATATTAACATCGATAGAGAGCAACTTCTCTGAGTAGTCGTGAGCAAACTTCAATGCACGCTCATCGTAGTCCGAAAGGTCGAAACCGTTCTCCAACTTGGTCTTCGCGTTGGCAGCATCGGCATACAGACGAACGCAGGCATTCATAACCTGGGGGTGATCCTCGCGGGTCTTCTTACCGATAACGAGCTGCTTAAGACGCGACAACGAACGGAAGGGGTCAACGATAACCTTACCAGTATCCGAGTCGTTACGCAAGAAGAGCTGACCCTCGGTGATATAACCCGTATTATCGGGAATAGCGTGGGTGATATCGCCACCAGACAAGGTAGTTACGGCGATGATGGTGATAGAACCACCATTGGGCAACTGCACAGCCTTCTCGTAAATCTTTGCAAGGTCAGAATAGAGCGAACCAGGCATAGAGTCCTTAGAAGGAATCTGGTCCATACGGTTAGACACGATAGCCAAAGCATCGGCATAAAGGGTCATATCGGTAAGCAACACGAGAACCTTCTCGCCCTTATCTACTGCGAAGTACTCAGCAGCGGTAAGTGCCATATCGGGAACGAGCAATCGCTCCACGGGAGGGTTGTCGGTGGTATTTACGAACGATACGATACGGTCCAAAGCACCTGCATTCTCGAATACCTGCTTGAAGTACAAGAAGTCATCGTTCGTAAGACCCATACCGCCCAAGATAATCTTGTCGGCCTTAGCACGCAATGCCACATTTGCCATCACGGCGTTATAAGGCTGGTCGGGGTCAGCGAAGAAGGGAATCTTCTGACCAGACACGATGGTGTTGTTAAGGTCGATACCCGCGATACCAGTAGCGATAAGTTCCGAAGGCTGAATACGACGGAAGGGGTTCACAGTAGGACCACCAATCTCGCGTGCCTCACCCTCAATCTGCTCGCCACCCTCGAGGGGCTCGCCATAAGCGTTGAAGAAACGACCTGCCAAGGCGTCAGATACGCGCAACTTGGGAGGCTCGCCGTGGAAGATAACCTCCGAGTCGGTCGAAAGACCCTCGGTACCAGCAAACACCTGAAGTGTTACCTTCTCACCCATAATCTTTACCACCTGAGCAAGGCGACCACCTACGGTAGCAAGCTCGTCGTTACCAACACCCGATGCACGCAAAGTGATGGTAGCCTTGGTGATATTATCAATCTTTGTATATACTTTCTGAAATGCTCTTGTTGTCATAACTTGTCCTCCTTATTTTGCAAGTTTCTCGTTTACCAAAGCCTCGATCTTCTGCTTGAACGAATCAAACTGCTCCGACTTCCACTCCGAGTAGTTCATCTGACGGAACAAGTAGATAAGCTCCTTGAAGTACTTTGAACACTCCTCGAAATCGGCCAAGTCGAACGACTTACGGCAGATATCCAATACCATATTATACATAACCTGCTGACGCTCGATGGGGCAGTTGGCATCGATAGAGTCGAAGGCATCCTGCTGCAAGATTACAGAGTCAACCAACTCGCTCTTCCAGAAACGCTCATGGTACTCAACGGGCACACCGTCGTCACCCAAGATGTTAATCTGGTCGTTAGCCTCCTTACCACGCTGAACGATGGTCTTACCCTCATAAACGGCATCAACCCAGTTCTTCTCGATATGCTCGTCGAGGTACTCGCGAATCTCGGGGTACTCCAAATACTTAGAGTATGAGTCGAGGGGATCGATAGCGGGATAACGCTTAGAGTCTGCACGGCTCTGCGACAAAGCGTAGAAGCAACGAGCAGCCTTCTTTGTAGACTCCGTAACAGGCTCTTTAAGGTTACCACCCGCGGGAGATACGGTACCGAGGAAGGTTACCGAACCAGTAGCGCCATTGTTGAGCTTAACCAAGCCTGCACGAGCGTAGAAGTTCGAGATAACTGCCGAGAGGTCCATAGGGAACGCATCCTGACCAGGAAGCTCCTCCAAACGGTTAGACATCTCACGCAATGCCTGAGCCCAACGCGATGTAGAGTCAGCCATTACCAACACCTTCAAGCCCATCGAACGGTAGTACTCACCGATGGTCATACCAGTATATACTGATGCCTCACGGGCAGCAACGGGCATATTCGAAGTGTTACAGATGATGATGGTACGCTCCATAAGCTTGTGACCAGTACGGGGGTCTACCAACTCGGGGAACTCTGCGAAGATCTCCACAACCTCGTTTGCACGCTCACCACAAGCAACGATGATAATCACATCGGCATCTGCCTGCTTTGAGATAGCGTGCTGAAGCACGGTCTTACCTGCACCGAAGGGGCCAGGGATAAAGCCTGTACCACCCTCTGCCAAGGGGTTGAAGGTATCGATAGCACGAACACCAGTCTCCATAACGCGCGAGGGACGGGGCTTCTCGGTAAAGCAACGGATAGCCTGCTTAACGGGCCACTTCTGCACCATTGTGATGTTGTAGTCGTTGCCATCAGCATCCGAAACAACAGCGATAGTGTCGGTTACCTTGTACTCGCCAGCAGCAACAACGCTCTTAACGGTGTAGTTGCCCTGCATAACGAAGGGAACCATAATCTTGTGCATCACCCACTGCTCCTTAACCTCACCAAGCCAAGCACCAGCTGTTACCTTGTCGCCAGCCTTAGCAAGGGGTGTAAATGCCCACTTAGCCTCGAAGTCGATGGGGTCGGTGATAGAACCACGGTTGATGAACAAACCGTCCATCTTCTCCAAGTCGTTCTGCAAACCATCGTAGTTACGAGAGAGAAGACCGGGAGCCAAAGTAGCCTCGAGCATATGACCCTCGAACTCTACCTTGTCGCCAATCTTAAGACCTCGCGTGCTGTCGTAAACCTGAACATAGGCCTCATCGCCTATGACCTTGATGACCTCGGCCATCATACGGGTTTCTCCGCAATAAACATAGCATATCTCGTTCTGACCCACCGCGCCATCAACCTTGGCAATAACGATGTTCGAGATAATACCATTTACTCGTCCTAATGTTTTCATTCGTATATTTACTTTTATTGTTTATTCACAAGCTCCTTGCTGTCAAGTTCCTGCATCAGACGCTCCAACATACGGCGACCAACCTCGGGCGAAAGCATATTCCAGCGAGCCACGATATTGACCTTGACAAGATATGAGAGGATATAGTTGATATTGAAGAAGTCGAAAACGACGATATCCTCGGCCTCCGCCCAACGGATAGCATCAATCTTGCGCTCCTTCTCAACAATGTTGCGTTCGTCGCTAACGGCAGCGATAACAGAGTCGATATACTGCAACTCGCCACGAAGGCCAAAGTCGGCAGCCGACGAACGGGTAAGTTGCTCGACAACCTCGCCTCGACCTACGACAACATCGGCAATCGAGCGGTTTGCCTCACGGGCAGCCACCGCAGCGGCGATGTTACGAAGGTTGCGGTCGAACTCGCCCCAAGCCTTGAGGAATGAGCACTTCGACTTTTCAAGACCGAGATAGTAGGCCTCGAAAACGGCACGCTCAAAGCGGTCGTTGAGTGCTACCTCATCGTCGCGCTCCTCGTCGTCAGCCTCGTTGTAGCGCTTAACCACCTCCGAAACCGCCTTGGGAAGCTTCGAGTAGCAACGCTCCGAGAATACCGCCTCGACCTCCTCCTTCGACAAGTTGCCGAGAGGGTTGTGACGGTCACGACCTGCGTGCGCAGCGATGATATTTTCGCAATCGTAGTAGGCGTACAACTCGCGTACGGCACGACGATCCGAATCCGATATCGCCTCGAGAATCTCATCACGGATTTCTGCGACATCGAAGCCTTTGGCATCGGATTCCAAGGTCCACTCCTTAAGACCCGCTACCAAAAAATAGTACTCCTTAGAGAACATAACTACTTAAAGAGCATGTTAGACACCTTCTCGCGGAGATACTCCTTAAAGAGAGCATCGAAGCTCTCGTCAGTAAACGAGATGTAGTAGCCGCCATTCTTCTCGCCAACCTTGAAGCCGGTCTTAACCTCCTTAGAGTAGCCAACCTCTACGCCAGCCTTCATCAACTCAGCCGAAGCCTTCTCGATAGCTGCGTCGAGCTCAGCCTTCTTTGCCTCGGGCAACAAAGCCTTGAGCGAAACATCGGTAGTTGCTGCGTTCCAGTTCTGGGCAACAGCCAAAAGCATATCCTTGATAAAGGCAGCATCTACCGCAGCAGCCTTCGTAGCCTCGCCAGTGGTCTTAGCAACGATAGCCTCAGCCAACTCCGACTTAATCTTCGATACAGCCTGACGGCCTGCGAGGGCAATCTCGGTCATTGCGTTCTTGGCAATATCCTCGGCGCGAGCCTCAGCAGCCTTAGCGACAGCATCTGCCTCGGCCTTAGCCTCTGCGAGAATCTTTGCCGCCTCTGCCTTTGCCTCGGCAACAAGACGATCAGCCTCCGAACGGCCCTTCTCCAAGCCCTCGTTATAGAGCTTTTGGGTAAGCTCCTGAAGTTTGTTG
This sequence comes from Alistipes sp., assembly GCA_017465575.1. Classification (GTDB taxonomy): domain Bacteria; phylum Bacteroidota; class Bacteroidia; order Bacteroidales; family Rikenellaceae; genus Alistipes. The sequence continues at coordinate 109,314 of JAFTVX010000018.1, forward strand.
TTCTCCATAGTTTTAATTGTTTTAGATTATATTTTCGTAAATAATTATTCCGTTTGTATCTATCCTCTTTATGCCACTTTTCACCTACTTAAAACACGCGCATAAGCTATGTGCATAAAAATTCTCACAAATGTATACTATTTTTTTGAAGAGTGCAAACTTTTTACCTCATTATTTTCCAATAAAATAACCAATATTACAGCAACTATCATTTACATTCGGAGAGTTTGGTATTTGAAAAATAAATTTATATCTTTGCCTTAACTATGAGAAACAACACACCCAACAACGCCATTGTCGTTACGCTTGACGCCGGTGGCACCAACTTTGTCTTTGGCGCAATGCGCAACTACGAGGTTATTGGCGAGTCTATCACCTTGCCCTCTTCGGCGCACGACCTTGACAAGTGCTTAACCACTCTTATTGAGGGTTTTACAAAGATTATCTCAACTCTTCCCGAGAAGCCCGTGGCTATCAGCTTTGCCTTCCCTGGACCAGCTGATTATCGCAACGGCATTATCGGAGGATACCTTCCCAATTTCCCATCGTTCCGCGATGGCGTAGCTCTCGGTCCTATGCTCGAGGAGAAGTTTGGCATCCCCGTATTCATCAACAACGATGCTGACCTCTTTGCCTATGGCGAGGCTGCGGGTGGCGCACTACCCCGCATCAACCAAAAGCTTGAGGCTATGGGCGTAGCAAAGCGCTGTCATAACCTTTTGGGCTATACCTTCGGCACAGGCTTCGGCTTTGGCTTCGTAATGGACGGCAAGCTCAATCTTGGCGACAACTCGTGCGTTGAGACCTTCTGCCTGAAACATCGCGACACTCCGCAATTTATCGTCGAGGATGGTGTGTCAATCCGTGCAATCAAGCGTGTATATCGCGAGCTTTCGGGCGACGAGAGAGCATTGGAACCCTACGATATCTACCGCATTGCCGAGGGCGAGATTGAGGGCAATAGCGAGGCAGCGAAGGAGAGTTTCGCAACACTTGGTCGAGTGGCTGGTGATGCGATGGCAACTGCTGCAACTTTGATGGACGGAATCGTCGTTATTGGCGGTGGTTTGACAGGCGCTTCGAAGTACTTTATGCCCGCACTTTTGGCCGAGATGCGAGGCGAGATTGAGACTATGTCTGGCGACAAACTCAACCGTGTGCAGATGAAGGTATACAATCTTGACAACGAGGCTGAGTTCAAGGAGTTTGCAGAGGGTAACTCAACCAAAATCAAGGTATATGGAAGCGACCGCAAGGTGGTCTACGACCCCGTAAAACGCATCGGCGTAACGCTCTCGGAAATTGGCGCAAGCAGAGCCGTTTCGTTAGGTGCTTACCTCTACGCTTTGGACAATATCTAACAGAGAGAAATGAGCATAAAAAATGGAGTTTTTCACAACTCCATTTCTTTTGTTACCCTTGCCGAAACAGTCGAAAGCAGTCGATGATTTCCTATCTTCGAGAGTGCCGTTACCGACATAATATCGACCATAAAAATCTCATCGATTTGTTCCAACGAGCCAGCAGGGATATCGCGAACAACAAGTTCGAAACCTGCACGCTCGATAGCCGCTTTTGCCATACAATACTCCACCGTTTCAAACTCCTCAGGAGTATAGACTTTTGTGCGATGAGCAACAAATATTGGCGACCAAGGACGACTAATAAGATTAAATGATTTATCTACCAATACAGCCCTCTCGCCACCAAACATTCTAACACATCTATCGAGAAATTCATCGTTAGCAACAGATACTGAAGTTTGAGTTAAGGTAGACGGTTTATCAGCCTCATAAACAACACCTTCAAAGCGCTTAGCACGAAGATAAACGCCCTCGCCAAAAGTAGGTGTTTCGACCGTAAACGAGAGTTCGCCACGACAGTTTAGGCGAATTGCCACAGGGCAACTTAGCGAGGTCGATACACGCGAATGTTCAAGCAATGACACGATAATATCGCGGGCATCAGCGCCACTACATAACGATGCCAAGCCAAATAAACGCTCGGAGTCGTAACGCAAAATTTCGAGGTGCTCGTCGATATGATAGACCGTGCGTGAAAGGGTGTGCACCCTCTGCATAACAAAGGGGGCATCGTGGTGCAGAGCCGAGGCCTCAACCACCCTACCATCTATCCACGCCAAAAGTCGCATAGCTACTGCAATGTAAAGATTTTAAGCAACAACTCTTTAAGTAGTTCACCACCATCTAAGCCACCGTTATCGACACCCTTACTCTTGGCATCATACTCGCGCAACAGGCCGAGAATATTGAATACTCGGCGATTGGGCCAACGGCCGACATTGGCTTTAAGTTCCTTAACCACAAACGAGTTATTGGCTCTAATCTGGCGCATTAGCTCCATATCGTTAGGGAATGCTACGCCACGCTTACGCGAGAGCCACATTAGATAATTAAGCAGAAAAAGCTGTTGAAATAATCCAAATAACACTGTGATAGTCAGCGTAATAGGATAACTTTTTGGATTATGACCAAAGTGGTCAGCAATACGCATAGCTCGAGCCATATCCTGCTTCAAGACCGCATCGTTAAGCTCAAAGGTATTAAACTCTTTAGATAACCCAATATATTGCTCTATATGTGAGTCAGTTACAATATTCTGACCTTCGGGCATCGAAACTTTGAGTTTGTCTATCTGATTGACCATACGGCCAATATCCATACCTACATACTCTTTGAGCATCGCCATAGCCTTAGCATCGAGACGAAGGCCAACACCGGCGATATATCTCTGCAACCAACTATCAATCTCATAGTCGCGAGGGCGCACCGACTCAAAGACACAGCCCGACTTCTGGCAACTCTTGTAGAACGAAGTGCGTTTGTCGATACCTCTACCCTGCTCCTTATTCTTATAACAAACAATCAGGATTGTTGTCGCCTGAGGTTGCTGGGTATAGAGGTGAAGATTATCTATCTTCTGCATCATCTGCGCCTCACGCACGATAACCACTTGATAGGAGCCCATCATAGGCATCTGACGGCATAGCATCACCACTTTACCGGCATCGACATCGGCACCATAGACGGTTAACTGATTAAACGATCGCTCAGCTTCGTTGAGAATAGTCTCGGCAAGGCGGTCGGCAATGGCATCGATAAAGTAGCCCTCATCGCCCGAAAGCAGATAGATAGGAGCAAAGCGTCGTGCCTCGATATCTGCCATAATAGCATCGAAGCTCGTCATACAATCGCTAAATTTTATCGTCTTTGCCATAGCGTTGAGTTATAGTGTTTTAGATATTATCGCGAACGATTTTTAATACATTTTCGGTCTTCTTCGTTATGCAGAATCTATCGTCGAGTCTACGGCCTACAACCCAGACGATATCATCACCAGAGAGCAGAACAAACTGACGGTTCTTCTCCACCAACGACACCTTCTTATCTATAAGGTAGTCGCTAAGTTTCTTGCGGCCACTCATACCAAGCGGAATAAACCAGTCGCCCTCGCGCCAACGACGCACCTTGAGGGGAAATTGGAGTTTATCGGCATCGAGCAACGCCACATTATCGCCCATATCCAAGGTCTCAATAAAGTCGATATCGCAATACTCGTAGAACAACACCGAGCCACCAGCATAGGAGCGAATCATCGAACGGTCTACAAGAGTTTCGCAGTCGTCATCTTCGGCAACAGCCGCCACGACAATCTTCTGACGGTCCACAACGGCCACCCAGTCGCGCGAATAGAAGCGCCTGCCCGTAGCCTCGTTATCCAGGGCGTGGCAGAGCAAATCGACAACATCGCCCTTGAAGCCAAACTGAGCACTTAAGATCTCATATATAATAAAGTTGCGCGGAAGCGAAGAATCGATGCGGTCGATATGAAGCGTATAGATACCAGACTGCTCCTCGACAACCTGGCGTTTAATCATCTCCATAGATGCCGTTACAAACTCCTGTGCTTGGCTTAGGCGCGAGATATTACGGCGCATAATCGTCGTAAACTGCGGATTTATCTCCTTGAGCATCGGCACAAGACCAAGACGCACCTTGTTGCGAAGATACTTCGTAGAGCGATTTGACGAATCCTCTCTAAAGGGTATGCGGTGAGCAATCGCAAAGTCATGAATATCCTTGCGTGTAGCAAACATCAGAGGGCGGACAATACGGCCAACTTGAGCATTGATACCGGTCAGGCCACGCAAGCCCGTACCTCGTAACATATTGATAAAGAATGTTTCGATAGAGTCGTTGATATGGTGTGCAATGGCGATAACCGAGTAGCCGTGTTCATCGCACAGCGACTTAAACCACGCATAACGCAGACGGCGTGCAGCCATCTCCATCGACTCGCCCGTGCGTGCCATCTCGGCAGTGGTATCGAAGCTCGCATTGTAGAACTCCACGCCAAGGCGCTTGGCCTCACGCTCAACCATAACCTCATCTTCGTCGCTCTCCTTGCCACGCAACTGGAAGTTGCAGTGAGCAACACCGAACTGATAGCCCGCAGCCGCCGTTAGCGACATTAGGACCATAGAGTCAACACCGCCCGACACAGCAAGCAGCACCTTATCGTTATGCGAAAACAACTCGTTCTCGCTTACATATTTCTCAAATTCTTCGAGTAGATACATCTTACAAAATGTTTACCTCGGGAGAGATTTCGATGCCAAACTTCTCCTTAACAGCATCGCACACCATCTTCGAGAGGCGGATAACATCGTCGCCCGTAGCGCCACCATGGTTTACGAGTACCAAAGCCTGACGCTCGTGAACACCCACCGAGCCAGAGCGATAACCCTTTAAGCCTGCCTTGTCGATAAGCCAACCTGCTGCCAACTTAACCTTATCGGGCGAGTTGGGTACAGGGTACTTAGGCATCTCTGGGTACTCTCTCAACAACGCCTCGGCAACCTCCGCACCAACAATAGGATTCTTAAAGAAACTACCCGCATTACCCAACACCTTGGGGTCGGGAAGTTTGCTTGCACGAATAGCACAGATAGCCTCACGGATATTTTGAAGTGTAGCGCCACCACGCTTCTCAACCTCCGAAATAACATCGCCATAGCCAAGGTTGGGCTTCGCCGTACGATGCAACTCAAACTCCACAGCAAGGATAATTGCTACGCCTTTAAGTTCGTGCTTGAAGACGCTCTCACGATAGGCAAACGAGCAATCCTTATTCTCCAAACGCACAACATCTAACTTACTGGTATCGAAATACTCAACAACGGTTATCGCATCTTTTGCTTCAGCTCCGTAAGCGCCAATATTTTGCACTGGCGCAGCACCCACCGAACTCGGTATTGCCGAGAGATTCTCGATACCCCACAAGCCCTGCTCTACACTCCAAGCAACGAGCTCGTCCCAATCATATCCAGCCTCGACACGGATATTCACCCTCTCGCCATCGTCGGCCAAAATCTCGATACGGCGACCAACATGCGTAATAAGCACACCATCGTAATCCTTAGTAAAGAGAGTATTGTTGCCGGCACCGAGAACATACCACTTCTCAGGTCGCTCTTCGGCAAAGAGTTGGCGAAGGTCATCAGCACCCTCCACCTCGACAAGTGTAGATGCCATTTGTCGAACGCCAAAACTATTGCGCTCAACGAGATTTATGTTGTGATAAATGCGTTTCATATTGCAAAGTTACAAAATTTTTACTAACTTTGAAAGTTGAAATGCGAATATCGCACATTCGACCTATCTAAAACTGCCAAAACAATAACTAAAACCTATAAATCTATGTTTACACAGCAAGACATTGCTCAGATTGAGGCTCGCGGATTGAGCGTCGCTGAGGTGGAAAAGCAGATTGAAAACTTCCGCAAAGGCTTTCCTTCGTTGCCTGTGGTTCGTGCAGCATCGGGCGGTGATGGCGTAAAGCAACTTACCGACGAGGAGCTCAAGGCGGCTGAGGCTCTCTATGAGGCTGAGGTCAAGAACCTTAAAACTGTAAAGTTTGTACCCGCTTCGGGCGCAGCTACCCGTATGTTTAAAGAGCTCTTTGAATATGTCAACGACGACAAGCGCACAGCAGGCATCGACAAGCTTATCACCAACCTCGAGAAGTTTGCCTTCTTCCCCGAATTGGCGAAGTATTTGAAACCCCAGATTGACGACAAGGACACCGTTCGCAACATCATCATCGATGGCTTGCAGTATGGCGCAAAGCCTAAGGGATTGGTTACTTTCCACGCCTATAAAGAGGGTGGTCGCAAGCCCGTCGAGGAGCATTTGGTAGAGGCAGCACTCTACGCATCAGATGGCAAGAGCGCCACTATCCACTTTACCGTATCGCCTGAGCATCAGGAGGGTTTCGAGGCTCTTCTCAAGGAGCGCCAGAGCTACTATGAGGATAAGTTTGGTGTTAAGTTCAATGTATCGTTCTCGCAGCAGAGCCCTGCAACCGACACTATCGCCGTTAACCCCGACAACACACCTTTCCGCACCGACGATGGCAAACTCTTGTTCCGCCCTGCAGGTCATGGCGCACTTATTACTAATCTCGATAAACTCAATGCCGACATCATCTTCGTTAAGAATATCGACAATGTAACCACCGACGAGCGCAAGGCCGACACCATCACCTATAAGCGCGTTTTGGCTGGTGAGTTGTTGCGCTTGCAGAAGCGCTCGTTCGAGTTGCTCAAAGCACTCAACGAGGGCAAAGATGTCGAGGCTGAGGCTAAGGCGTTCCTCGCCGAGGAGCTTTGCTGCAAGTTGCCCGCAGATGCATCACGCGAGTTGGTTGTAAAGACTCTCGACCGCCCCATCCGCGTTTGCGGCATGGTTAAGAATGAGGGCGAGCCCGGTGGTGGCCCATTCTGGGTACGCGATGACGAGGGTCGTGAGCAGTTGCAGATTGCCGAGTCGAGCCAGATTTCAAAGGAGGATATCCACCTTATGAAGGAGGCAACACACTTCAACCCCGTAGACCTTATTTGCAGTCCTAAGCGTTACGATGGTTCGAAGTATGACCTTACGCAGTATACCGACCCCAAGACAGGTTTTATCTCGTCGAAGTCGGCAGGTGGTCGTGAGCTTCGCGCACAGGAGTTGCCAGGTCTTTGGAACGGTGCAATGGCCAACTGGAACACCCTCTTTGTAGAGGTACCCATCACGACATTCTCACCCGTAAAGGTTGTCAACGATTTGTTGCGTCCCGAGCACCAGTAATCGGCTCACAGCGAGCAAAATAGACAAAGAGTCCCGAGTAGTTAGCGCTATTCGGGATTCTTCGTTTTCGGAGCACGGCGATAGGCTTGCTACCCCACATCAACACAGTCAATCAGTTAGGCTTTTCACATAGTGAAAAAAGTTCGAAATCGTTTTGCTATTTCAGAATTTAATTCGTATCTTTGTGCGTTTTAGTAATTGAACGCAAAAAATATACAATATATGAGTACCGAACAGGAAAAAGTGATGAAACACGAGGAGGAGTATTCGGCGTCGAATATTCAAGTCCTCGAAGGCTTGGAGGCTGTGCGTAAGCGCCCCGCAATGTATATCGGCGACATCGGCGAGAAGGGTCTTCACCACCTTGTTTACGAGGTTGTGGACAACTCTATCGACGAGGCGTTGGCTGGCTATTGTACCGACATCTATGTAACGATTAATGAGGATAACTCTATCTCGGTAAAGGATAATGGTCGTGGTATCCCCACCGACTGGCACGAGAAGGAGGGCAAGTCGGCATTGGAGGTTGTGCTCACCGTACTCCACGCTGGTGGTAAGTTCGACAAGGGCAGCTACAAGGTATCAGGTGGTCTTCACGGTGTGGGTGTATCGTGCGTTAATGCACTATCGACACTCCTCGTAGCCGAGATTCACCGTGGTGGCAAGATTTACAAGCAGACCTACTCAAAGGGTCACCCCACATCGAAGGTAGAGATTGTTGGCGACTGCGAGGACCGTGGTACAACAATCACCTTTAAGCCCGATGCAGAGATTTTCACACTCACACAGGAGTACAAATACGAGATTTTGGCTAACCGTCTTCGTGAGTTGGCATTCCTTAACAAGGGCATCCACCTTACGCTCACCGACCACCGCCAGAAGGACGAGGAGGGCAACTCGCTCTCTAACCACTTCTACTCGGAGCACGGTCTCTCGGAGTTTGTGGAGTATCTCGACGCTACACGCGGTCAGAAGATTATCGAGAACATCATCTACCTCGACACCGAGGAGAGTGGCGTACCCGTGGAGGTTGCTATGCAGTACAACGACTCTTACTCGGAGAATGTACACTCTTATGTAAATAACATCAACACCATCGAGGGTGGTACTCACCTAACTGGTTTCCGTTCGGCGCTTACCCGTACCTTGAAGAAGTATGCCGAGGATAGCGGTATGCTCGCTAAGCTCAAGTTCGACATCAACGGCGATGACTTCCGTGAGGGTCTTACAGCGGTTATCTCGGTTAAGGTTGCAGAACCCCAGTTCGAGGGTCAGACCAAGACCAAGTTGGGTAACGACGAGATTGCAGGTGCGGTAAACCGCGCTATGTCGGCAGCATTAAGCAACTACTTGGAGGAGAACCCCAAGGATGCCAAGGCTATCGTGCAGAAGGTTATCCTTGCAGCACAGGCTCGCCACGCAGCGCGCAACGCCCGTGAGGCGGTACAGCGCAAGACCGTATTGTCGGGTGCTGGTCTTCCGGGTAAGTTGGCAGACTGCACCAGCCGTGACCGCTCGATTGCCGAGATCTTCTTCGTCGAGGGTGATTCGGCGGGTGGTACTGCAAAGCAGGGTCGTGACCGCCACTTCCAGGCTATTATGCCCTTGCGTGGTAAGATTCTCAATGTCGAGAAGGCACAGGAGCATCGTATGTGGGAGAACGAGGAGATTAAGAATATGTTTACTGCCCTTGGCGTTACCATCGGTACTGCCGAAGACAGCAAGGCTCTCAATCTCGAGAAGTTGCGCTACGACAAGATTATCATTATGACAGATGCCGATGTCGATGGTTCGCACATCGCAACACTTATGCTCACCTTCTTCTTCCGCAAGATGAAGGCGCTTATCGAGAATGGCCACATCTACATCGCAACGCCTCCCCTCTACCTCGTTAAGAAGGGTAAGCAGGAGCGTTATTGCTGGACCGAGAAGGAGCGTGATGAGATTACCGCAGAGTTTGGCTCAAAGGGTGTTCACATCCAGCGTTACAAGGGTCTTGGTGAGATGAACGACCAGCAGTTGTGGGACACCACAATGAACCCCGAGACTCGTATCTTGCGTCAGGTAACCGTTGAGAACGCTGCCGAGGCCGACCGCATCTTCTCTATGTTGATGGGTGATGAGGTGCCTCCTCGCCGTGAGTTTATCGAGAAGAATGCTCACTACGCAAATATTGATGCATAATATTTTAAACTAAAGAGGGGTTGCGCCGTTGGTGTGACCCCTTGCTATAAACCACCAAACTATGAAAGTTACTGTTATTGGTGTTGCAGGTGGCACTGGCTCGGGTAAGTCGACCTTGGTAAAGAAGCTCCAAGAGGCATTCCAGGATGCCGATGTTGCAACACTCTGCCACGACTACTACTATAAGGCGCACCCCGAACTCACATACGAGGAGCGCACAAAGCTCAACTACGACCACCCTGCTGCCTTCGACACAGATATGCTTGTCGAGCACATCCGAGCGCTTAAGTCAAATGTGCCCATCGAGCACCCTGTATACTCGTTCGTGGACCACAACCGCACCGACGAGCGAGTTATGGTTAAGCCATCAAGGGTGATTATCGTCGATGGAATCTTGATTTTCGAGAATAAGGAGTTGCGCGAATTGATGGATATCAAGGTCTTTGTGGATACCGATGCCGATATACGCCTTGCTCGCCGTATCTTGCGTGATGTGTGCGAGCGTGGTCGTACCATGCAGTCGGTGATTGACCAATACACAACGACCGTAAAGCCTATGCACGAGGAGTTTGTGGAGCCTTCGAAGAAGCACGCCGATGTGATTATTCCCGAGGGTGGTTTCAACTCGGTGGCTGTGGGTATGCTTATCGAGAATATCCGCTCGCTAATCAAGGAGTAAGAAAAAGGCCGACCAAGTCGACCTAACATATCAGAAATCTAACAGTCGGTAGCGCTCTCGCGTTGCCGACATTGTTTTTATCTCCTCGAAGTGCCACCACTCACGGCGATAGGGATATAGACCCGCCTCGTGCATCACCTCGATAAGGAGTAGACGGTTGTGGGCTGCCTCCTCGGAGATTATTCCCTGCTCGACCTGCCACTTAGCATAGTCGCGATAGACCTTAACGGTGCGTGTCGAGGCATCTGCACTATCTGCTGTACCCTTAACATAGGCAGCCTTGGTGAAGTCATCAAAGCCAGCACCCATATCTAACGGCTCACCATCAAGCGTAGCTATGGTAAGGTCTACTGCCACGCCATAGTTGTGTCTTCCGCCTCGTGTGCCATCTGCCACGAAGCTTTCGAATTCTGTACCCTCGACCACACGGCGCATAGCACGCTGAACGCTAATCGGGCGTGCAGCATCGTAGATAAGGAGCGTATACTCAGGATGTCGCTCACGCAAAATCTGCTGTGCTCGCGCCACACGACGGGCAAACGACTCCTCAAAATATGCCTTCTCCAACTCGCCATACATATCTACGCCCACGAAGTTATCCTCGGTTGAATACTTTAAATCAACAAGTATATCGTTCGAAAGCGTTGTGATATCAACAAGGCCATAGGCACGCATTGAGCTATCGAAGCACTCTTGCGCCACTGCCGATAGATGTAGCGCAAAGATTGAGAGTAAAGGTAAGAGTCGTTTCATAGAGCAAAGGTACAAAAAAAGAGCAAAGAGAAAAATCTTTGCTCATTTTTCAGTTATTAGTTATTAGTTTTTAGAGTTGTTCTAACAACTAACAACTAACAACTATTAACTAACAACTTATCCTTACGCCTCGTTAATCATAGAGTACTCACCCTCGTAGACTACAATATGACGCTCCTCTACATCACCGATATAGAGTGTAACATCCAAAGTTACCTTGCCCTCCTCGATGATTAGCTGACCCTTCTCGTAGCTAATCTGAGCCTCAGATGATGCAAAGCCCTGGTCGTCGTTAATCTGATACCAGCTATAGGTATCGGTAAATGTGCCAGCAAAACCCGAGCTTGACTTGTCGAAGTCGTATGTGCCAAGGGGTACATTAACATTCTCGGTATCTGCGGGCGCCTCGTCGAGGAAGAGGTCAACAAGATAGTAGCGTCCATTAGGCACACTAAACATATTTGAGCTATCCAAGCCGAGGTCTGAGAAGATAAGGTAGTAGTTGTACAAACCTGACTGAATACCGTAGTACTTACCAGTAAGATCGAAATCGGTGATAGTCTTCTGAGTAGGTGCAGGATTCTCGGCCTGCTTGATGGTAATCGTGAATGCAAGCTTATTATTGTACAATACGGTAATCTCACCCGAACGCTTCTCCTCAAGAGGGTTCTGCTCTACATTGTACATAATCTTGCCCATCTGCTTGTAGTCAAAGCCACCAATCCAATCAACATTAGCAGTAGCCTCTACCGTAGCACCCTCCACGGGATTAACATAATCAAAGGTTATAAAACCCATTGATGAGCCACAACCAACACTAACAACCTCCTGAGAGGTCAACTTAATAGCCTGACTACCCTCCTCTACGATGTTGTTCTCACATGATGTAAGGAGCATAGCAAAGATGCAGAAAATAGAAAATAAACGCTTCATTGTTATAGTTTTAGATTATTGATTTTCAAATCACGGGACAAAGATAGCAAAAATTTACAAATGAGTAATGAAGCAGGCTAAAATAGGGAGTAATATTCCAAAGAATAACATGTAAGTAGAGCAGTTGATAAATAGTGCTAAGGTCGAAGTGTAGCGATTTGGGGTAAGACACAAGGTGGCGAGAGCATTAGGGGATCAGTCAGAAATTCCAGTGGGGTAATAATAAACTCGTCATCCCGAGGGAGGGCACCTTAATAGGGTCAGATGAGCAAATAGCAACTATGCCCGACCGTGGGAATCTACCGCTGTTTATGGGCGGTGGGTTGCGGTATCAGCAAGGTCGTTGACAATGGTAGATTGCCGCGGAATTGCATAGACCCCACAAGGTATCACTACCGCTACAAAATGCAATTCCTCGCAATGACGGAGTGTATAGTATTTTTGTTCTCCACCTAAATTTACGACAGAGCCGCAATAGGATTTAGCCTGTGGGTGTTGGGGTGTGGCTTTCCGAGCTTGCTCGTATAGAGCCATACCGCAACGCACACTACGACCAAAGGTCGGCTCTCGCCAACCACAAAAAACCAAACACAAAAAAAAGAGAGAAACTATCGTTCCTCTCTTCGTGTACCCAGAGCCGAGGGTCGAAGTGCAGCGACTTCTAAGTCGCAAACTCGCGCGGATACCGCTTTAAAAAAACAGCGCAGACCTCTCGGAGGTCGAGCAATAA
>JAFTVX010000045.1 GCA_017465575.1 Alistipes sp.
GACCACTCTCTGGGGTTATGAGATTGACAACGCTACGGGTCTTCTCACCCGCATCTGGCTCACCGACTCTGACGATATGATATCGGAGCCTAAGACCCAGATTCTCCACGAGTTCACCGTATCTATTGGCGATGGCAAGTCGCATGTTAAGCTTTCATGTGATTCGATTCGTTACAAGAATGTGTGGGTGGTAGGTATCATCCCCGTCTCAGGCCCCCAGATGTAATTTCTTGTGATAAGGGGCCTACTTCGGCCTCTCAGTCAGAAGCCCGAATGGGAAATACGCTTAGTATGTCCCATCCGGGCTTCTTCGTGTCGAGACCAAATTAGACCCCTTCTGACAAGAAATTAGGTTCTTTTCCGTGAAAAGGCAGCATCTACTGCCGCTAACAAAAGAAAATGCGAATGAGCAGTACCTCTTAGTACAGCCCATCCGCATTTTTTTTGCCGAGCGTTGTATCTACTACCTTTTGACAAAAAAATAGGTCGTGGAGTGTGGGGAGAATTCAGGGAGATTTCAGAGAGGATTCAGAGAGAATTCAGGGAGTTGTCAGGGTGGGTTGATTACTCTCCCTATTCCCTCTCTGTCCTCTCTCTGTCCTCTCTCTGTTCTCTCTCCCTAATTTCCTTATCTTCTTTTTTGCTCTCTCACAAATTATATTTGTGATTATAGCGAAAAATTTGTACCTTTGCCCCAAATTTGGAATTAACTAAAAACGATATATTATGTTAGAACAACTTAGTGAACAGGAAGTATTGCGCCGTCAGTCGCTTAAGGCGTTGCGTGAGTTGGGCATCAACCCCTACCCCGCAGCTCGCTTCGAGGTGAATGCCACAGCAAAGCAGATTGCCGACGAGTACGATGCCGAGAAGGGCAACTTCTCGGAGGTATCTATCGCAGGCCGTATTATGAGCCGTCGTATTATGGGCTCGGCATCGTTCTTCGAGCTTCAGGACTCGACAGGTCGTATTCAGGTCTATATTCGCCGTGACGACATCTGCCCCGAGGGCGATCCCACACTCTACAACACCGTATTCAAGAAGCTCTTGGATATCGGCGACTTCATTGGTGTAGAGGGCTTTGCATTCCTCACCAACACTGGCGAGTTGTCGGTACACTGCCGTAAGTTCACCGTGCTTTCGAAGTCGGTACGCCCTCTGCCCGTTGTTAAGCAGAAGGATGGTCAGACCTTCGATGCTTTGACCGACCCCGAGGTGCGCTATCGTCAGCGTTACCTCGACTTGGTGGTAAATCCCCAGGTTAAGGAGACCTTCCAGAAGCGTGCAAAGATTATGCAGACTATGCGCGACTTCTTCAACGAGCGTGGCTACTTGGAGGTTGAGACACCAATTTTGCAACCTATCCCCGGTGGTGCTGCTGCGCGTCCCTTTATCACTCACCACAACGCCCTCGACACCGACTTCTATATGCGAATCGCTACCGAGCTCTACCTCAAGCGCCTTATCGTAGGTGGCTTCGATGGTGTTTACGAGTTTGGCAAGAACTTCCGCAACGAGGGTATGGACCGCACGCACAACCCCGAGTTCACCTGTATGGAGATCTATGTGGCATACAAGGACTACATCTGGATGCAGGAGTTCACCGAGCAGATGTTGGAGCGTGTGGCAATGGCAGTAAATGGCACTACCGATGTTGTTATCGAGGGTAAGACTATCTCGTTCAAGGCCCCCTTCAAGCGCGTTACGATGACCGATGCTATCAAGGAGAAGACTGGCTACGACATCACTGGTCAAAGCGAGGAGCAGTTGCGCGAGGCTTGCCAGAGGCTCAATGTCGAGATTGACGAGACTATGGGTAAGGGCAAGCTTATCGATGCTATCTTCGGTCAGTACTGCGAGGGCGACCTCGTTCAGCCCACCTTCGTTACGGACTACCCCATCGAGATGTCGCCCTTGTGTAAGCGTCACCGCGATAACGAGGACCTCACCGAGCGTTTCGAGTTGTTCGTAAACGGCAAGGAGCTCTGCAACGCCTACTCGGAGCTTAACGACCCCATCGACCAGTTGGAGCGCTTCCAGGAGCAGATGCGACTCTCGGAGAAGGGCGACGACGAGGCAATGGTTATCGATATGGACTTTGTTCGTGCATTGGAGTATGGTATGCCCTCTTGCTCGGGTATGGGTATCGGCATCGACCGCCTCACAATGTTTATGACTGGCGAGACATCTATTCAGGATGTACTGTTCTTCCCCACTATGCGCCCCGAGAAGAAGGTGGTTGCCGATGCCGAGGAGGTATATACCGAGGCAGGCATCCCCGCCGAGTGGGTTGCTGTGGTGCAGAAGATGGGCTATATCACCTTGGAGGCCTTCAAGAACACCGCAACAACTGGCGGTATGAAGCTATTCAACGACCTCTGCGGCTTCAACAAGAAGAACAAACTTGGTCTTGCAACTGCCGAGATTAAGGCTTGGATAGAGAGCTGCAAGGAGGAGTAAGAGAGACGTCTCCTATGCAAAAAGGCGATAGCAACATAGTAATATATCAGACCCCCGATGGCGAAACATCAATCGATGTTCGCCTCGAGGGAGATACTGTGTGGCTATCTCAAGCAGAAATAGCACTCCTATACGACACAGACCGAACATCTATTAGTCGCCATATAAATAATATATATAAGAGCGAAGAGTTAGATGAAACGGCAACCTGTGCAAAAATTGCACAAGTTCGATTTGAGGGTAAACGCCGTATCGAGCGTAGCATATATAACTATAATTTAGATATGATTATATCTATTGGTTATCGAGTAAACTCGAAATATGCTACTAAATTCCGTATATGGGCAAATAAGGTTCTCAAGGAGTACATTATAAAAGGTTATGTCATAAACCACAATGCTAAAGCCGAGCAATTAGAGGAGTTAAAGCAGACAATTGCTATAATGAGTAATGTCATTGCTGCTCATCAAGTAACCAAAGATGAGGCAATTGGACTACTGCGAGTTATCAGCGACTATACCTACGCCCTTGACACTCTTGATAGATACGACTTTCAACAACTCGAAATATCTAATGTTACCACATTAGAAGGTTTTAGGGCTACATACGAGAATGCTATGGAGGCGCTTTGGACTCTTAAAAATAGGTTTGGAGAGAACGCACTCTTTGCCAACGAGAAAGATGAGTCGTTCAAAAGTACCTTGGGTGCTATATATCAGACATTTGACGGTGCGGAATTATATCCAAGCGTAGAGGAGAAAGCTGCAAATTTGTTATATCTAGTAGTTAAGAACCACTCTTTCAGCGATGGTAACAAGCGTATTGCAGCATTCCTGTTTTTGTGGTTTTTAGAGAAAAATGGCATTCTCTATCGCAAAGATGGCTCACGCCTATTAGATAACAACACTCTTGTAGCATTGACACTAATGATTGCCGAGAGCAATGTTGAGGAGAAAGATATTATGACTAAGGTTGTAGTAAACCTTATTAACCAAAACAATTAATTCAAAAACTTTAGGTAGATTCTATAAATTAGGGCGAGTTGATTTTGGTGATTATTTTGTTTAGATTTCTTATTTGTTACTAAGGGCGCAATGCGGGTATTGTAACCGAGTAAAAATAAGAAATATATCAAAATAAGCCCAAGAGCGACCGAAACAGAATCTGCCGACAACGAATAACTTATTTACCAATTTATAGAACGTACCTTTATAGAAAATGAGAAAGAAGATTGTAGCAGGTAACTGGAAGATGAACACCCTCCCCGCTGAGGGCGTAGAGCTTGCAAAGGGTGTAGCAGCTGGCAAGGGTGAAGTTTGCGACTGCGTAAACTTTATCGTATGTCCCCCCTTCACACACCTTCATAGCGTTATCGAGACCCTCAAGGGCACAGCTATCGAGGTTGGTGCGCAGGATTGCGCTACCGAGGTTAAGGGTGCTTACACTGGCGAGGTTGCAGCATCGATGATTGCAGCTCTTGGTTGCAAGTATGTTATCCTCGGCCACTCGGAGCGCCGTCAGTACTATGGTGAGACTTCGGAGAGCTTGAACAAGAAGATGGCTCGCGCCTATGAGAACAACCTCGTGCCCATCTACTGCGTAGGTGAGAACCTCGAGGAGCGTGAGGCAGGTCGCCACTTCGAGGTGTGCAAGCAGCAGATCGAGGAGGTAGTATTCAACCTTACCGATGAGCAGTTTGCAAAGCTCGTTATCGCATACGAGCCCGTTTGGGCTATCGGTACTGGCAAGACCGCTACCGCAGACCAGGCACAGGAGATTCACGCCTACATCCGCGAGGTGTTGCGCTCGAAGTTTGGCGCAGCAGCCGAGGAGTGCCCCATCCTCTATGGTGGCTCTTGCAAGCCCTCAAACGCTGGTGAGATCTTCTCGAAGGCAGATGTAGACGGTGGCCTTATCGGCGGCGCTGCCCTCAAGGCTGAGGACTTCCTCGGCATCGGCAAGGCGTTCTAAACCGCCTAAATACCACAATAAAAGGCTACTTCCGAGAGAGGTAGCCTTTTGTTGTATCTAATTGTAAGAAAGTACTAACATGTAGGGCTACTCTCTCGTCTCTTATGTTGTTTTCCCTCTTTTTGAAAATTATTTTGGGCGTTTAGGCCTTTCTTCGCAAAAGTTTTCCTATCTTTGTATACATTGTAACAGCTTGATTATGATCACTTCAAATACAATGGGTGTCTTAATATTTACTTTTGTAGTCTTATTGGTATGCTTTAAGATTTACAAATGGTATGATAAGAGAAAAATAGTTCGCCGTATCACGCCACTTTCGCGTGGCGAAAGCTCTGAGCGAGATTTGATATATCGTCTTGTAAAGTCGGGCATCCCTGAAACAACAATATTTCACGACCTATACCTTCCGAGTAAGTATGGATACACTCAGGTAGACTTGGTTGTTCCAACAAATGTTGGAATTTTTGTCTTTGAGGTAAAGGATTATGGTGGATGGATATTTGGTAATGCAGATAATAATAGGTGGACTCAGATTTTGGCGTACGGGCGAGAACGACATCAGTTCTACAATCCTATTAAGCAGAATGAGGGACACATCAAGGCATTGCGAAATCTTTCGGAACAGTTTAATAATATCCCAATGTACTCAATAATTGTATTTTATGGGTCTAGTGAAGTCAAGGAATTAAGTAATATTCCGTTCAATTGCTGGGTAGAATACCCAAGAGCAGTATCAAAACTAGTAAAAAATATTATGGCGAGTAACGAACCAGCACCCTATACCGATAAGTGGGAGGTAATGCGTGTTATTAAATCTGCGGTTGCTAACGGCGAAAATGAGGAGATAAGAGCCGAACATTTGCAGAAAGCCCAGCGAGCGAGTTATGGTAAGTATCGCTCCACTTATTACTTTAGACCTAGTCTTTTTAGATTTTTACGCAGACGCTTTTAACCATTAAACTTTAGCCACAGGTCATCCGCCTGCGACTATTGCTCATTTCTAATTTCTAATTGCTCATTTCTCATTTTTAAAGCAACTCTTTGCTCTTTGCTCTTTGCTCTTTCATCTTTTTTTACTATCTTTGTGTAATGTATTGAATAGGGTTCGGTGCGACCCAGTGAACGCGGAAAACAATATATTAATTTATAAATAAAATACTGGTTCAAACTATGGAGAACAACAAACTTCAGCGTGCAGCGGATAACATTCGTATCCTCGCTGCGTCGATGGTTGAGAAGGCTAAGTCGGGTCACCCCGGTGGCGCGATGGGCGGTGCAGACTTTATCAATGTGCTCTACGCCGAGTTCCTTCGCTACGATCCCGAGAATATGGCGTATCCTCACCGTGATCGCCTCTTCCTCGATCCCGGTCATATGTCGCCTATGCTCTATGCAGTGCTCTCGTTGGCAGGTAACTACTCGACAGAGGATTTGCAGTCGTTGCGTCAGTGGGGTAGTGTAACACCCGGTCACCCCGAGGTAGATGTTATGCGTGGCGTGGAGAACACCTCTGGCCCTCTTGGTCAGGGTCACGCTATGGCTCTCGGCGCAGCTATTGCCGAGCGCTTTATGGTGGCTCGTTTTGGCGAGTGGATGGCACACAAGACCTACGCATTTATCTCTGACGGTGCTGTTCAGGAGGAGATTTCGCAGGGTGTTGGTCGTGTAGCTGGTCACCTCGGCCTCTCGAACTTCATCATGTACTACGACTCGAACAATGTTCAGCTCTCGACAAAGTGCGACGAGGTGGACACCGAGGATATCGAGATGAAGTACCGTGCGTGGAACTGGAATGTTATCACCGTAAATGGTCAGTCTATCGACGAGATTCGTGCTGCGCTGAAGGCTGCAAATGCCGAGACCGAGCGCCCCACCCTTATCATCGGTAAGACCATTATGGGCTATGGCGCACGCAAGGCCGATGGTACAAGCTTCGAGAACCAGGTATCTACCCACGGTCAGCCTCTCACGGCTGCTGGTGCCGATATCGCCGCTACCATCAAGAACCTTGGCGGTAACCCCGACGAGCCCTTCGCAGTATTCGAGGAGTCGAAGGAGGTATATGCTGCTCGTCGTGAGGAGTTGCGCGCTTGGGCAAAGCAGATGGCCGAGACCGAGGCTGCTTGGCGCAAGGCTAACCCCGCATTGGCGGAGAAGATGGATAACTTCTACTCTGGCAAGTTGCCCGAGATCGACTACTCGGCAATCGAGCTTAAGCCCGACCAGGCAACACGCGCCGCTTCGGCAACTATGCTCGGCTACTTTGCAGAGCACATCGAGAATATGGTGGTTTCGTCTGCCGACCTCTCGAACTCAGATAAGACCGACGGCTTCCTCAAGAAGACCAAGGCATTCACCAAGGGCGACTTCTCTGGTAACTTCTTCCAGGCTGGTGTTGCCGAGCTTACTATGGCGTGCGTGATGAACGGTATGGCACTCCACGGCGGTATCATTCCCGCTTGCGGTACCTTCTTCGTATTCTCTGACTATATGAAGCCCGCTGTTCGTCTCTCGGCTCTTATGGAGAAGAAGGTCATCTACATCTGGACACACGACTCATTCCGTGTAGGTGAGGATGGTCCTACCCACGAGCCCGTGGAGCACGAGGCACAGATTCGCCTTATGGAGCACCTCCACAACCACTCTGGCAAGCGCTCGATGCTTGTTCTTCGCCCTGCCGACTCTGAGGAGACCGTCGCAGCGTGGAAGATGGCATTGGAGGAGACACGCCCCGTGGCACTTATCCTCTCGCGCCAGAACATCAAGTCGTTGCCCGCACTCTCGGGTCGCTCACGCCGCGAGGAGGCTATGCAGGCAGAGAAGGGTGGCTATGTAGTTTTGGAGAATGCCGATGCAAAGGTAACACTTGTTGCTACCGGCTCTGAGGTTGCTACACTCGTTGAGGGTGCAGAGCTCTTGGCTGAGGAGGGCATCGCTACCCGAGTGGTATCTATCCCCTCGGAGGGTCTCTTCCGCGACCAGCCTAAGGAGTACCAGGAGGCAGTTCTCGGCAACCTTCCTCGCTACGGTATGACCTCTGGTCTTTCGCTCAACCTTGTTAACTTGGTAGGCAACAACGGCTATATCCACGGCTTCGACCACTTCGGTTACTCAGCACCCTTCAAGGTACTCGACGAGAAGTTTGGTTACAATGGCAAGTGTGTAGCAGCTGAGGTTAAAGCAATGCTTTAATTTGTTGTGATAGCGGGCCTCCTTCGGCCCATCCCAAAAAGTCCCGACAATGAGCAGTACATCTTAGTACAGCCCATCGTCGGGATTTTTGCGATAGACCAAATTAGGCCCACTCTGACAACAAATTTGGTCGTGCTGATTGGAAGGTAGTTTTATTAGGGAATTTAGTGAGTTTAGTGAGAGTAGGGAGCTTAGGGATAAATGTCGGTAGCGCTCTCTCTAAGCTTCCTTTTCAACTGCGCCCTTTTACCCCCCCCTCTAACAACTAAAAACTAATAACTAACAACCCAAAAAAAAATAGCCCCGAAGGGCTATTTTTTTATTCGTGGTCATCATCGTGTTCGTGCTCCACGCCATACTCGTTGAGCGTTGTGAGCTTCTCGCCCTTATACTCGCCTGTGAGGGTGTGTAGGAAGGCTACGATTGCCGATGTCTCGGCATCCGAAAGCTCCGTATCTACCTGATAGCGAGCCATATCCTTGACAGCCTCGTCCATGGTCATGCGTGTGCCATCGTGGAAGTAGGGCCAGGTGAGGGCGATATTACGCAAGCCAGGCACCTTGAAGCGGTGGCGGTCGCGCTCATCGGCAGTCCGCTTAAAGCGACCGTTATCCTCCTCGGTAAGCTCCAAGCCACGGTCGGCGAAGTAGTCGCGGCGTGTGCCCATAAGCTCATAGGTCTCGCCACCAAGGTTTGCACCTGCGTGGCAAGTGGCGCAGTCGTACTTCTTGAAGAGCTCGTAGCCATGCAATGCCTCCTCGCTGATAGCGCTGTCGTCGCCACGCAACCACTTATCGAAGTCGGAGTTGGGTGTTGTCAGCGTGCGCTCAAACTCCGCAATAGCATCTGTAATATTCTTCTCGGTGATGCCATCGGCGTAGATGCCGTCAAATGCAGCGACCATAAGTTTGTCCTCGGTGAGCTTTGCAATAATCTCGTCGAAAGATGTAGATGCCATCTCCACGGGGTTGAGCGGAGGACCTGCCGCCTGGTCGGCAAGTGTTGCAGCACGACCATCCCAGAACTGCACAAAGTTGTAGACAGCATTGTAGACGGTAGGAGCATTTACGCCACCCTTCTGACCATTCACACCGTCAGAGTACTGGTGGTTATCTACGCCACCTGTTGCCAAGTCGTGGCACGATGCGCACGATACGGTGTTGTCCACCGAGAGGCGTGTGTCGTGGTAGAGTGCGTAGCCAAGCATAGCCTTTGCTGCGTTGATATCCTCAATCTCGGCGATGGGGCGCACGGGCTCGCCACCACGCTCACCCTCAAGGCCGTCGGCATAGTAGGCGTTGCGGTAGTCGATAGCCCACTCGCGAGCGATGTCGCGCTTGGCGTTTGTGGTCTGGCTACCCCAGTGCACAAGGTAGTACTTCGCCATAGGCATACGCTTGTCGGCGAGCACCTTCTCAACCTTTGCCACATCCACAGGGTTGGGTGTAGCGCCTGTTGCAAGGGCGTTCATCAATGGCTGGATATCGTATACACGATAGCCATCTGCGGCATCCTGCTTTACCATATCGCCCATCACGGGGAAGTCGGCATAGAAGGGTAACTCTGGTGCTGCGGTGTGGCAGCTTACGCAACCGCCATCCTCCAAGATTGCAGCGATGCGTGCCTCGACGGGCAGTGTCTCGTCGGGCACATTGTTCATTGCGCGGTAGGCGACGAAGCCACCTACGACAACGATTAGAAGTGCAAATAAGAGTTTTTTCATACTATTTGGGTTTATTGGTTTTGTGTATATGTGTGTTCACTCATCTGGGCTGACGGCAGGTAGTTTACGCCCCACCAGCACATCTGCAAGGCAAAAAAGGCTATGATGATTGCGCCATATCTTGCCCTATTGAGCCTGCTGGGAAGGTGTATCGCCAAGAGGTAGAGCCCCCAGGTTGCGGCTGCCCACGCCTCCTTGGCGTCCCAACTCCAGTAGGCGCCCCACGCCTCCTTTGCCCAAAGTGAGCCTGTGAGCATACCGATGGTGAAGAAGGCAATACCGCCATAGAGCAAGCGGTCGATAGCATCGTCGGTCTTATTGTCGGGGCGGAAGATGCTCCATACGGCAAGGAGTGTTGCGCACCCAAGCAGGGCGTAGGAGAACATATAAACCGCCACATGAGGCACAAACCAGCCGCTCTGCAATGCGGGCATCAGCGTCTCATCGTGTATCTCGGGTCGAACAATATTTATGATGATAAATACCGTAGCCAACATCGTCGAGAAGGACATTATCCAGCGATAGCGCCAACGGATATAAGTAAACAATCCCGCCAAGAGTAGGAACAGCGAGTACCATAGGCGTGTCTCGCCCATTGTGCGCAAGGGTGGTCTCTCGAGCGTTAGCCAGAGCATCGCAACAAAACTTGCCATCGCAACTACGCCGAGTGCCGAGAGCGCAATCGCAGATTTGCGCTTATGCTCCGCAGACGATATGGAGAGTAGCGCACCCGCTACCGAGAGCGCCACAACCGCCAAGGCGATATATGGGAATATGTTCCAACCAAGCTCCATAGCCTAACTCTTTTTGTGTGTTGCACGACCCACGAACATCATCACAGCGCCAACAAGCATAAGCGCTATGCCTGCCGTTGTGGCATATCGCCATGGCTCACGCACTACCTCGACAATGCAATATTGGCTCTCGTTGGGTGTTGCGGTGTCGTAACTTACCAAGTATACCGACTCCGAAAGCGAGGTGTTGTAAGGTTTGTTTACTCGGATTGTTGCTCGCTCCTCGCCAATGCGCACCTTTGCCTCGAAGCGCTCGGGGGTGCCATTATCATAATAATCGACCACGAAATCCTCCAACTGCATCTCCTTATCAAGTATGCGCAATCTGCCTTCAAGGTCGTATGCCTCGGCTGTCGGTTTGTCGTATTCGACTACGGCACGCAACTCCTCTCTGTCGGGTGCACCCCAAAATGCCGAGCCTATGGCAATGAGTAGACCGAGGTGGTTTACCATAAAGCGCCAGCGGATGCCTCGCTCATTGCGCCAACCACGAATGGTGATTAGGGCAAGATGGGTCATCAGGAAGAGGATGGCGATTATCGCAGTGAAAGATGTAGTGGCGGGTTTAAGCTGAAACCCGAAAACGATGCCTAAGCCCGCCATTAAAATCAACGATAGGGTAGTTGCACTCTGCGAAAGTAAAAAACGGCTAATCGCCCACTTCGCTCTTTGGCGATATAGTTCGATAGCCACAGCGAGCCACAACACCATCGAGAGAAGATTTACAGGAAAACGGAAGATGTCCAAAGGAAAAGAGATACCCGACCAGTCAACTATAAGACTGGCGAAAAGTAGTGCGCCAAAGAAAAGTGGCGCTATGTTTCTCTCATTTCTCATTGGGTATACGGCATCTTCACATCGGTAAAGATACAAATAATTTCGCAAACGCGCGATATGCTCTATACAAAAATGTCGGGACAGCCCGCAATTTGTTTTATACATAGCCTCGTCAGGGTCGGTTTGAGACTAAATAGCCGCCCTCTATTATATATATAAATATAGGTGTACCTGTGCATTTTTAAAAAATCTAAATAATTTTTAAAAATAATTTCAAAAATGTTTGGAGAATAAAAATAAAGCGCTACCTTTGCACCCGCAATCAGAAAGGATAACACCTCTCTGGGAGCAAAACAGAGGTTCTTAGATTTTTTTTGAAAAAAAGTTACCAAAAAATTTGGTAGTTTCAAAAAAGTGTCTTATCTTTGCAACCGCTTTCGCGCTTGAAAAAGCGAGTTAGCAAAAAGGTTCTTAGAAAAAGTTTTTTGAAAAAAGTTTCCAAAAAATTTGGTGGTTTCAAAAAGATGACTTATCTTTGCACCCGATTTCGCGTTGTAAAAGAGGCGAGGTCAAGAAAGGGTTCTTAGAAAAGTTTTTTGAAAAAAGTTCACCAAAAATTTGGTGGTTTCAAAAATAGTTCTTACCTTTGCACCGCTTTTCCGCTCTGAAAAAATGAGCGGTCTGGTGATGACAGTTCTGATGAAAATTAGAATATAGTTCTTTGAAGATTTTGAGCAGCTAAAGTTTTATCTATCTCCTATGAGATAATTTCAAAACAATACCTTTGAGATTAGAGCTAACGATTAATATTCAAAATTTTTTACAATGGAGAGTTTGATCCTGGCTCAGGATGAAC
>JAFTVX010000039.1 GCA_017465575.1 Alistipes sp.
CGCACACTGCCCAAATGGTCGGTGATATAATAGTTAGTAGCCCAACTATTATCTGCAAATACAGCACGACCGCCAGTGATTGCAATACTCTCTGGAACTAATGCACCATTCTCTACACTCCATCTCAAAGAACCAGTATAGACAAAGCCATTGCCTATGCTACAAAGTTAATAAAAAATAAACCTTGAGCAAAGAGGATTGTTAGTTTTTAGAATGAGAAATGAGCAATCTTTCTTTCAATGAGAAATGAGCAATTAGAAATTAGCAATGAGCAATCTTTTATATAAAACTTCCACTGAAAAAACATTTTAACCCATTGTAACCCATTGTAACCCATTGTAACTCATTTTAACCCACTATCAAAGACAACAGTGACGAGAGAGACCACAGAGAATTGTTAGTCGTTAGAGCGACTTATCTAAAAAAAGATTGTTATCCAGTGTATATCTCAAATCACTATCCTTGTTATAACATTGTTACAACATAGATAATATAATTTTGCATTGTACTTTAAGTATTCTAACATACTACTACCCTACCTTGTATCGTTGTATTTTCTATTCCACTTGATTAATCTTTGTATAATTATAATATTTTTTTACAACATTAAAAGTAATAATAATATCCAGTGTATATCTCAAATCACTATCTATGTTATAACATTGTTACAACATAGATAATATATTTTTGCATCGTACTTTAAGTATTCTAACATACCACTACCCTACCTTGTATCGCAGAATTTTCTATTCCACTTGATTAATCATTGTATAATCATTGATAATAGAAAAAGCATTGTAAAAGGTTTAATAATAAGGAGTTATTATTTTTAGATAGGGTTAGTGGAGAAGGCAGATAGTTTTAGGGGATAACTGATTGAGTTATCCGACTTCTCTCTGCTCCTATGTTTACTCTCTGAAAACACTCTCTATTGGGTTAAAATGAGTTACAATGAGTATTTCTTCTACACTCACGGGTATCTATTTAGGTACCCGCGCGGGTTATTCTGAGTATAGCGATAAATCTCGCAGTTAGCGGTTTGGTCGATGGTAGTGCATACCTCAAGATCCCTCGTTACACTTAGGATGACATCCTCTAACAACTAATAACTAACAACTAACAACTCTCATTTCTAGTGGGTTAAAATGAGTTAAAATGAGTTACGATGTGTTAAAATGGGTTAAAATGATTTTTCAGCGGAAGTCTTCTAATAACTAATAACTAACAACTAAAAACTCTCTTTGCTCTTAACCTCGCGGGTGTCATTTTTAGTACCCGCATGGCAAGTGGAGCAACTTGTATAGAAACCCTTATTATTTATCTTGCACTTATGCATCGTATAACCATCGATGATTATCACACCAAAATTTTCAACAATTATTATTTATTTTTTTAATACTTATATTTATTAATAATAATTAAAGAATAATAATAAACCCTGTTGAAAGTGTCAGCAACTATTTTTATCTATATTTACCAACACTATTTTTACTTTTTGTTTATTATTTTTGTTTGTAATTATTTAATAATAAGTAAAATATAAAATTATTAACACAATTAACACTTGTTGTTTTTGATTCTTAACATTTAAAAAATATTAACATTGGTTGGGGATAAACCCCGAAAAACGGGTTGATAAAATTATCAGCAAAATATGGTCTAAAAATTTGGAAATAAAAAGCGGTCGTATATACCACGACCGCTTTCTAAAATGCAAATTATTTTATAAAAAATTATCCTCACATTTATCAACCACTTCTTAACACTCCGAGGGTAACTTTTCAACAACCTTATCGGCAATATCGGCATAGTATTCCGAAACTCGCTCATCAAACTCCGAGCCCGGGCGACCCGAATCACCACCATCCATAATAGACTGAATAATAGGAACTTCGCCCAAAACATCTACGCCAACCTCCTCGGCATAGCGCTTTGCACCGCCCTTACCAAAGATATAATACTTATTATTGGGCAGCTCCTCGGGGGTAAACCACGCCATATTCTCGACAATACCCAACACAGGCACCGCAACCTGCTCGTGGCGGAACATCTCGACACCACGCACAACATCCGCAACGGCAATAACCTGAGGCGTAGAGACAATCACAGCGCCCGAGAGCTTAACCTCGTTGATAATGGAGAGGTGTATATCGCCTGTTCCAGGAGGAAGGTCGATAAGCAAATAGTCCAACTTACCCCAACTTGTCTGGTGGATAAGCTGATGCAGAGCATTTACCGCCATACCACCACGCCACATAAGGGCATCTGTAGGCTTGATAAAGAAGCCGATAGACATAAGCTTAATACCCAACGACTGCGCGGGAATGATATACTGGTTGCCCGCTTCATCTATCTCTGCCTCGGGAACATAGCCCTCGACACCAAACATCTTGGTCTGCGAAGGACCATAGATATCGGCATCCAAAATACCGACATTGCAGCCGTGGCGGCGCAACGCAACAGCGAGATTTGCCGTAACCGTTGACTTACCTACACCACCCTTGCCCGAGGCGATGGCGATGATATGCTTTATCTCGTTTGTCGTGGTTTGCTGCTCACGACGACGAGGCTTGGGGGCTGCCTCGCGAATGATTACCATAGTCTGGCTCTCGGGAAAATGCTCCGCCATAACCTGCTCTACGGCACGCTTAATCTTCTGTGCAAAGGGGTCGCGCGCCTTCTGAAAGCGTAGCGTAATGGCTATATTGCCATCATCACCCAAGTCTGCACGGTCCACGAAACCGCTATCCACGATATTCTGCTCGGTCTCGGGGTGTATAATAGTTTTAAGTAGTGCTTCTAACTGCTCGTTCATATATAATGTATTTATTTATATAATTATCTAATTAAGAGAATCACTCTCTTGCTGTAATCTAAAAATCTCTTTTTGTTGTTCTATCTCTTTTTTCAACTCCTCTTTTGAAGGCTCGTATATATACCAATTGCGAGCCTCCACATCACTTACCGTAAGCAACTCACGGAAATGTGTCCAAGTGAGATTTGGCACTCGCGAATGCCAAATCTCTATGTCCTTGAAATAGAGATAGAATTGGCGATAATCTTGCAAGCGACGAGCTGAATAAGAGTTACCATAAATAGGAGTCAATTCAGAAGCAAGATTTTGCAATAATGCTTTACCATATTCTGCTCTCACAGAACCCCCTTGCTCCTCTTCCACAATACGCCTTCCGACCAACCAATTAGATTGAATCATCAAAGAATTAATAGAAGAGTATGTCTGTTGTTTTGCCTTTTCTATAATAAGTTTTATATCAGCAATAATATCTTTACTATTATGAATTTGAATATCTTTCATAATAATTGATAGGGATTTACTCTTTAAAATTTCATCTCCATAAAGGGCATAATGGTCTGAATACCCGAGAGGTTAAGGATGCGGTAGTTCTCCTCGACAAACTCTCGTAGCTCCATCGAGGGCTCTACGCCCAAGGTCTTGGCGCTGGTCGAAGAGAGCATCGACAACCACTCATCGAAGGGTGTCATTGCGGCACGGAACTCATACAATGCAAAGTCTGAGCCCAAGTCTGCCATATCTGCAGCCTTGGCAATAGCCTCGGTAAGACCGCCATAGCTATCCACAAGACCTATTTCTGTTGCCATTGCGCCACTCCAAACACGACCCTCGGCAACCTCCAAGACATCCTCAATCTCCATATTACGACCCTCGGCAACCTTCGAGGTGAAGACCTCGTATACCTCATCTACGCCACGCATAAACATTGCACGCTCGGCTGCAGTAAGACCTCGTGCCATACCCAAGCCACCTGCCGAAGGCGAAGTGCCCACGGTGTCGAACGATACGCCAAGCTTATTTTTCAAAGCCTTCGAGAGGTCGGGAATCATACCGAAAACGCCGATAGAGCCAGTGAGCGTGAAGCGGTCTGCAAAGATATAGTCGGCAGGAGCAGAGATATAGTAGCCACCGCTGGCTGCCATCTCACCCATCGATACCACCACAGGCTTCTCGCGCTGTAGCAACACCATCTCGCGCCAAACGATATCCGATGCGATAGCCGAGCCACCGGGCGAGTTCACACGCAAAACAACAGCCTTGGTGTTCTCGTCGTAGCGCGCACGCTGCAACTTCTCGGCAAGTGTCGAGCCATAGATATAGCCCTCAACCTCCATTGCGCCATCTACAATCTGACCCTCGGCATAGATAATTGCCACGGTAGGCTTCGACGAGAAGGGCATCATATCAACAGTTGCCGAGAGGGGTGCACCACACTTCGCAACATACTCACCCAACGAAATCTTATTGAGGCGGTGGTCGTCGCTCTCCGAAGCACCAAGTGCCAACATCTGCTCTACCGCCTTATCCTCGTAGCAAACTACATCCACCAAGCCTGCCTTCTCAGCCTCGTCAGCCAACGATACCTCAAGGTTGGCAGCGAGAGCCTTAACACGCTCTATATCAAGACCTCGGCTTGTGGCGATATCGCCTGCAAAGGCCTCCCACATACTATCCGACAACGCCTGCATCTGCTCACGATTGGCTGGCGACATCTCATTGAGGATATAGGGCTCTACGGCACTCTTATACTTGCATACCGTGGGGCGAATAGCCTCGACCTTGACATCGAGACGGTCCAACAAATCCTTGAAGAAGGGGGTCATCGATGCCAAGCCCTTCAACTCGAACGAGCCGTAGGGGTGCATCATAACGATATCGGCCACCGATGCGAGGTAGTACTCCGTCTGTGTATAGATATCGTCATAGGCAACAACCCACTTGCCCGACTCTTTGAAACGAAGGATTGCCTGGCGCAACTCCTCAAGGTTAGCGCCACCGATGATGCCCACGCCATTCTGGTGGATGCAGATACCTGCGATTGCAGGGTCAGTCGCCGCCTTCTCGATAGCGGTGAGAGCGCCAAGAAGTGTTATGGGCGACTCGAAAGTCATCGTCTCGGGATTTAGTGTGCCGAGGGGTGATGCCGAGGGCGAGTCGACGATATTTTCGTTAAGGTTGATATACAATACCGAGTTAGCGGGGGTAGGAAGCTCGGGTGTTGAGCCCAACGATGCAACCATACCGACACCAGCAAAGATAAAGAATAGGGTAGTGGCAATACCGCCCACTACAACTGCCAATAACGAGGCAAGAAAAACCTTAGAGAATTTCATAATATATAAGTGTTATTTATTACCTAACGCAAAGGTAATAAAAAAAAGATGAAAGAGCGAAGATGAAAGATAAGGATTTGTGTTTATAGAAAAAGAGAGCCTTTTAGCTCTCTTTCTCTCTTCTATCTCTTTGCTCTTTGAAGTTTTCTTTAGATAAAGATATACTTCAAGATAAAGAGTATTGCAAGGATATACATTGCGGGGGTGAGTTTCTTGAACTTGCCGCAGAACATATTGAGCAATACATAGGTGATAAGACCGATAAGGATACCGTCAGAAATCGAGTATGCCAAGGGCATCAGGATGATGCAGACAAAGGCGGGGATAGACTCGGTGTAGTCGCTGAAATCGATCTTGCAGATAGGCTCCAACATCAGCAAGCCCACGATGATAAGCACGGGAGCAGTAGCTGCCGAGGGTATCGAGAGGAAGAGGGGCGAGAAGAAGAGCGTGATGGCGAAGCAGCAAGCGATGGTGAAGGCTGTCATACCTGTACGACCGCCCTGTGCAACACCCGCAGCACTCTCGACATAGGTTGTTGTGGTAGATGTACCGAGAATAGCACCCGCGGTGGTTGCGATAGCATCTGCCATAAATGCCTGGTTGAGGCACTCAATCTTGCCCTCCTTATTTACCATACCCGCGCGCGTACATACGCCGATAAGTGTACCCACGGTGTCGAACATATCGATAAAGAGGAAGGTAAATACCACAACCAACATATCCAAAGACCAGATATCGCTCCACTGGAACTGGCAGAAGATAGGCTCGATAGACTCGGGCATCGAGAGGACGCCACGATACTCGGTGATGCCCATAGGGATGCCGATAAGCGTTGTAAGGAGGATACCGATAAGCATCGCGCCACGCACATTCTTAACATAGAGGAAGCCTGTGATCATCAAGCCGATAAGACCGAGGAGTGCCGAGCCAGAGGTGATGTCGCCAAGGGCAACGAGCGTAGCATCGTTGTTGACGATGATACCAGCATTCTGCACACCGATAAAGGCGATAAAGAGACCGATACCGCCACCGATAGCATAGCGGAGGTTGACAGGAATGGCGTTTACGATAGCCTCACGGACATTAGATATGGTGAGGAGGATAAAGATAATACCCTCGATAAATACCGCAGTAAGCGCAAACTGCCAAGGGTAGCCCATAGCCATACATACGGTGTAGACGAAGAAGGCATTGAGACCCATACCTGGTGCAAGACCGAATGGGAGCTTGCCCCAAAGTGCCATCATCAAGCAGCCTACGATAGCTGCCAAGGCTGTAGAGGTGAATACTGCGCCCGCGGGCATACCGTCGAGCTGGCTGAACATTGCGGGATTTACCGCCAAGATGTAGGACATCGTAAGGAAGGTAGTGATACCTGCCACTATCTCCGTGCGGACCTTATGTTCGCCCTTCACGAAGCCAAAAAGTTTGTTAAGCATAGGGTTACGAAATTAGTTTAGTGCAAAGGTATGAAAAAATAATGAGAAATAATATATAATGGGTTAAAATGAGTTACGATAAGTTAAAATGTTTCTTCATTGGAAAAAGCGTATTAACTCATTGTAACTTATCGCAACACATTTTAACTCATTGTTCGCAACAGCGCAACCTACCAGCCAGCACGACCCAATTTCTTGTCAGAGTGGTGCTAATGTGGCGCAGACACGAAAATGGCGGATGGGACATACTATGCGTATTTCCCATTCGCCATTTTGACCGAAGCGTCGCAGTAGCGCCGCTATCACAAGAAATTCAATTTGTCGTCAAAAGTCGTGAGATGTGGTGCCAAATGAAAGAGCCTCGGATGGGACATACTAAGATGTATTTCCCATTCGGGGCTCTAAGTTTGGTGCCGCAGATTGCGGCTTTTCACGGCAAATTACTTAAGGACGCCGAGTTTCTTGCCAACTTTCACGAATGCCTCAACGCAACGGTCGAGCTGCTCGGTGGTGTGACCAGCAGATACCTGAACACGGATACGAGCCTGACCCTTAGGCACTACGGGGTAGTAGAAACCGGTTACGAATACGCCCTCGTTCTGAAGCTCTGCTGCGAAGTCCTGCGAAAGCTTAGCATCGTAGAGCATAACAGCGCAGATAGCAGATACGGTGGGCTTGATGTCGAAGCCTGCAGCAATCATCTTTGAGCGGAAGTGCTCAACATTTGCTACGAGCTGGTCGTGGAGCTTGTCGCTCTCCTCCAACATCTTGAACATCTCGATAGATGCACCAACCACTGCGGGGGGCAATGAGTTAGAGAAGAGGTAGGGGCGTGAACGCTGGCGGAGCATATCGATAATCTCCTTGCGACCAGTGGTGAAGCCACCTACTGCGCCACCAAATGCCTTACCGAGAGTACCGGTGAGGATATCCACCTTGCCACGAAGGTTGTAGAGCTCGGTGATACCGCGACCAGTCTTACCCAAGACACCAGCTGAGTGGCACTCGTCAACCATTACAAGAGCATCGTACTTCTCTGCCAACTCGCAAATCTTGTCGAGGGGAGCAGCGTTACCGTCCATAGAGAATACACCGTCGGTAACGATGATGCGGAAGCGCTGTGCCTGTGCCTGCTTCAAGCACTCCTCCAACTCTGCCATATCGGCATTAGCATAGCGGTAGCGCTGTGCCTTGCAGAGGCGAACACCGTCGATGATAGATGCGTGGTTCAAAGCGTCAGAGATGATAGCATCCTCGGCAGTGAACAAGGGCTCGAATACGCCACCATTAGCATCGAAGCAAGCAGCGTAGAGAATGGTATCCTCGGTGCCGAAGTAGTCGGCGATAGCCTTCTCAAGCTCCTTGTGCATATCCTGGCAGCCGCAGATGAAGCGTACTGACGACATACCGAAGCCACGGTCGTCCAAGGCCTTCTTTGCAGCATCGATAAGACGCTGGTTGTCAGAGAGACCGAGGTAGTTGTTAGCGCAGAAGTTCAATACGGGGCGGTTTGCTACATTGATCTCGGCACGCTGAGGTGACTCAATGATACGCTCTGTCTTGTACAAGCCGGCA
This sequence comes from Alistipes sp., assembly GCA_017465575.1. Classification (GTDB taxonomy): domain Bacteria; phylum Bacteroidota; class Bacteroidia; order Bacteroidales; family Rikenellaceae; genus Alistipes. Next base: position 8,166 of record JAFTVX010000039.1, read on the forward strand.
GCCTTGATCTCTGCCAACTCATTCTGCAAATGCTGCTGAAATTTTCCGTACATTGTAGTAAGTTTTAAGTTATTGTATTGATGAATCTTAGTCGAAGGACAAAGCGCTATTAGCGCTATCAACTACAAAGATAGAAATTTTTTTCTCATTATGCAAAAAAAATTGGGGTGGGGTATGGTTGAGCGCCGTTGGAAGCGCAGTCAAAAGTGAATTTAGGGAGATTAAGGAAATTAGAGAAATTAGGGAGAGCGCTACCGACATTTATCCCTAAGCTCCTTACATTCCCTACCCTCACTAATTCATTAAAATCCTTATTATACCAAGGTTGAATTATGCGAATAAAGCAACATATTAACAACCCCAATTGGACTAAATCTTAATCATATCGTTATAACAGAGTTATATCAAAGTTGCATAAAGTGGTAACCACTGTCTAAATGAAGCCTACCTGACTCGATATCGATTAACGGCAATGTAACAGAGCTATATCTAAGTTAAATCAAGTTTGAAACTTCGCCTAAATGATGCTTACTTGGAACGATATCCATTAACAATGTTATAGGTGTACACTATCGGTGTTAAATAAAGCGATTAACTCTACAGTCTGATGATAAAAATATATCTCGATTCTACTATCTTTGTTATAACGGCGTTATATCTATGATAATACGGTTAAGCAAATTAATTTTATATAAAGGTATACAAAGAACTATTACTAATAATGTTATAACAGCATTATATCAAATTAAATAAACAATTGATACCACGCCAAATGATACCTACTTGGTTCATATTCAGTTATCTATGTTATAACGATGTTATATCAACGATAATTATAAAAGCACATTGGTATAGTAGGAAGGGTGGGGAGATAATGACAGAAATTATCATTAGTGTCCCATAAAAATTAGGGACGAGTTAAACATTAAATAAATTTTGCCCATTAGGGTCGGTAGGTTCTTTGTCATATTGAAATTTAGTTTTGTCGAAGAGGTCTTTTAAGGGCGTTGTACTTTGCAACGATGCGACGGAATTTGAAGCAATTAAGAAATTCGACTAACTGAACGAAAACATATTTGTCCTTATTCATTGCGGTCAATAGTTATATGCCTGCAAATTTATAATTTCAAATCGTTGCGCCAGAAAAATCTCTGCAACTAATTATATTTCAAAAAACACTCCCAAATTTTAATGGGATAGTAGTGAAATATTACTAATAATGTTATATCAAGTTAAATTATGTAATTAAAACCATAACCTAATACTCTCTCATACTTCGACTTCTTCTGGCATTGATATAACAACGTTATATCAAGTTAAATTGTATAATTAAAACTATATCCTAATTCTCCCTCTTGGGTCTATTTCCTTGGAGTTTGTTATAACGGTGTTATATTGTCGTTAAACCGAGTGATTAAAACTCACATAAATAACTCCGATTTGGCTCGTACTTAATTAACAGTGTTATATCGGTGTTATATCGAGAATAATATGATTTCATATGAAGCGATAAGTAATTTAATAGATAGCTTATATATTAGAAGCTAAGACACCAATCGCTTATGGTACAACAATGATGTTATCGTCCACAAAAGTAATAATGGTACACAGACATAGTGGCAGAATTATCACAAAATATAAGGAAATCGTTTGCTTATTTATTTAATATGTTATATCTTTGTTGTAACAATGTTAATATTATAGTACACTTAATTGGTTCGTAATAATTAGGTTGTAATCAAAGTGTTGGACTTTGTTAATATTCGGTATGATGGATAACTAAACACTATATAATTATGAAAGTATCACAGATAAAGACAGTTAAGAGTTATGTGGGTACACTGCGCGAATTTAAGGTGGGAGAGACCAAATACTATAAGCTCGTTAATACCGACTACACAGGTTTCTATATGGCTCGCAAACGATTAGAAGACAATAAGATAGCGCAGTTCTCATTTAATCGCCACGAAGAGGGCGGCGAAAGATATTTTGCGATTACAAGAGAGGAGTAGACTTCGATAAACATAGAATAGCCTATATAATAATTATATAATAAACCACCTACCAATCTGCAAGACCCAATTTCTTGTCAGAAGGGGTCTAATTTGGTCTCGACACGAAGAAGCCCGGATGGGACATACTGTGCGTATTTCCCATTCGGGCTTCTGACTGAGAGGTCGAAGTAGACCCCTTATCACAAGAAATTCAAGAAATCACCTTCGGTCGAGGGTACGATAACCGATAGCTTCGGAGATATGGGCGGGTTCGATGTTCTCCTTGCCTTCGAGGTCGGCGATGGTGCGGGCAACTTTGATGATGCGGTCGTAGGCGCGAGCAGAGAGGTCGAGGGCGGTCATCGCCTGCTCAAGCATCATCTGCGAGGGCTTATCCAAAGGTGCAAACCTACGAAGCATAGCACCAGTCATCTCGGCATTGGAGTGGATATCGAGACCCTCGAAGCGCTTGAGCTGTATGTTGCGTGCTGCAACAACTCGTTGGCGTATCTCGGCACTCGACTCCGAACGGCGTGTAGAGGATAGTTCGCCCACGGGGACGGGCACAACCTCGATATGTATGTCGATTCTATCCATCAGAGGGCCAGAGATATGCGCCTTGTAGCGATGCACCGCAGCTGCCGAGCAGGTACACTCCTTTGTAGGGTGGTTGTAGTAGCCACAGGGGCAGGGGTTCATCGATGCCACAAGCATAAAGTTGGCGGGATAGTCCACCGAATATTTGGCACGCGAAATGGCGATATGGCGCTCCTCCAAGGGTTGGCGCAACACCTCGAGTACGCTACGCCCAAACTCGGGCATCTCGTCGAGGAACAGCACACCATTATTTGCCAACGAGACCTCGCCAGGCTGTGGCGACTGACCACCACCGATAAGTGCCACCTGCGATGTTAGGTGGTGCGGAGCGCGGAAGGGGCGGTGCGACATCAGACCTCGGTGCGTGCCTATCTTGCCCGCCACGGAGTGTATCTTCGTGGTCTCCAACGCCTCCTCAAGGGTCATCGGCGGAAGGATTGTCGGCACACGGCGGGCAAGCATCGTCTTACCCGAACCGGGCGAGCCAATCATAATAACATTGTGACCACCCGCAGCTGCCACCTCCAAGGCACGCTTGACATACTCCTGACCCTTGACATCGGCAAAGTCGTCGGAGAACTCGCATTCTGCCTCATCCTCAACCGTTAGGCAGTGCTCGGCAGGGGTATAGGGTGTATTGCCATTGAGCATTCCGCAAATCTCGAGAAGCGACCCTACGCCAACGACATCGATGCCATCGACCACAGCGCCCTCGGCAACATTCTCCTCGGGCAGGAATACCCTTTTAAGACCCCTCTCGCGCGCCAGAGCAACGAGGGGCAGAGCACCCTTTACGGGGCGAAGTGTGCCGTTAAGCGAGAGCTCGCCCACGAACATAGAGTCCGAGAGCATATCGGTGCGTATCTGCTCCGTAACGGCAAGGATTCCAACGGCAATAGGCAGGTCGTACAACGAGCCCTCCTTGCGTAGGTCGGCGGGGGCGAGGTTGACGACTATCTTTTTGTGAATCATTCGATAGCCACTATTGCCAAAGGCCGCCAAGATACGCTGCTCGCTCTCCTTGATGGTGTTGTCCGGAAGACCGACAATATAGAGTCCGATACCACCGCCCGACATATTCACCTCGATGGTGACATCTCGTGCAGCGATACCGTCAATAGCGCCGCTATGTACTCTTACGAACATTAGTGGGTAGGTATTACCGCCGTGGTGGGATGTGCAACACTATCTACAACCTCCTCGACCTCTTTGCGGACACTCTTAAGCTGGTTGAGCGTGATATCCTCGCGCTTGGGGAATGCCTTGGGGTAGTCGCCATTGATAGAGTTCATAAGGATGATTGCCTCCTCCATCGATAGGCAGTCGCCCACCGAGACCTTGAAATAGGGGCTCTCGTAAACAAGGTAGGCGTTGATGCCTGGGTACTTCGAGCGGAAGTCTACCAAGACACTCTGCGCCTTGTCGCCAGCATACTGGCCATTGTTGAAGTAGATGACCACACGGTAGCCACTCACCTTCGAGGGCTTCACCTTGCTGTCGACAGCGCTAACAGCGGCTGCCGCTGCGCTCTCCTCATTAACGGTAACGACATTGCCGCTTACATCATGCTTGGCAAGGCGATTGCGCTGTGAAGCGACACTCTGTGCCGAGGCAACACCGACCGAAAGAAGGAGTATAAATAGTGTGAAAACAAATTTTTTCATATTCTATAACTTACTAATTAGATCCTCGATAACGCTGTTAGATATTGCGAATTTATCCAAAAATTTCGAGATAGCAATATTTTCGGCAGAAATAGTCCTCTTATATACGGATATTCCGCCACGCAGATTGTAGCTAATCGTAAGTCCCGCATCGCGCTTAAGCACCAAGCGCAACATCTTCAACAGAGCAAACGAGCTGCGCGACTCAAAGCGCAGAGGCACCAAGACTGTCTCGGTGCGGTTACGGCGCAACACCACCTTATCGCGCAACGAGATAACGCCCAGCGACTTGCCATTATCGAAAATCTCGACATTGGCGAACTTCGCAACCAAGCGCAGGTGAGTGTCGTTGGTCATCTCGACCCAGACATTTGCGCCAGTCGAGGATAGGTGCGTAACACGCTCGATGCGCTCAATCTTGATTTTCGAGGCGATAGAGCCGACGATGCCCGCTTGTGCCGTAGGAGCAACAAGCATAAACGCCATGAAAAGTATGATATATAATCGCTTCATATTCTATATATTAAACGCACGAAAGGCTACTTTGTTGCTTCGTAGATATGTGCAATGCCGAAGCTCTGCGACCTACGCTTTACATCGCTAAAGCCCACACCCTCCAAAATCTCGGAGAAGCGCTCGGGTGATGGGAACTCATCGACCGACTCGGGCAGATAGATATAGGCCTGCTTATCCTTCGAGATAAGACCTCCGATGGCGGGTAGCAGATGGTGTGAATACTGCGCATAGACCCAGCGAACAAGCCTGTTGCGAGGAGTGGAAAACTCCAAGACCACGATTTTACCACCACGGCGTATTGCTCGGTGCATCTCGCGTAAGCCACCCTCCAAGTCCTCGAAGTTGCGCACACCGAAGGCTACGGTGGCAACATCGACACTCTCCGTGGCGATGGTGGTAAGTCCCTCAGCATCACCCTTCTCCAACGATATGCGCTCGTTAAGCCCAGCACTCTCGACCTTACGACGAGCAACATTAAGCATCTCTTCCGAGAGGTCGACACCCACAATATTTGCCCCCTCAATCTTGCGGGCAAGGAGTATCGCGAGGTCGCCCGTGCCAGTTGCTACATCGAGCACTCGCTGGGGCTTCAACTTTCGCACAATGCGCACCACACGGCTACGCCAGATGCGGTCGATTTGGAACGAGAGGATATGGTTTAGGCGGTCGTAGCTCGGTGCGATATTGTCGAACATCGCCTCGACCTGCTCCTTTTTTGTCTGTTGTTCGTTATAGGGTTTCATACTGTGTAATTATTCGTAACGCATTGTTTCCGAAGGAGATATCTTTGTAGCAAAGGCTGCGGGGAGCAACATAACGACCGTTGCAACGGCTACCGAGCCCACAACAGCCAACGCCCACCAGCCCCAGCACATAGCAGCAGGCACTGCCGAGAGTAAGTAGCCCTCTGCGGGGAGTGGCACAACGGCAAAGTGGTGCTGAATGGCACATAGCGCAATGCCCACAGCGGTGCCCCACACCACACCTCTGCCCACGATAAAGAGCGAGCGGAAGAGAAAGAGGCGCACCACACGCCAACCCGACATACCGAGAGCACGCAACTCGCCAATCATACGCTGTCGCTCAAGCACGATGATAAGCAGAGCGGTCGTCATATTGAGCAACGCCACAACAATCATTATCACGATGACAATCAGCGCATTAAGGTCGTGCGTAGCAAGCCAGAAATATACCGTAGGGAAGATATCGCCAAGCGTAAACGCTTCGCCATCAATGCCCTCGGCATAGTATAGCTCGATAAGGCGCTCGTTGAGCTCGTCGGCAACAAGCTGATTATCAACACCCTCCTTGAGTCGCAGCTCATAGCCCGTAACTAAGCCCTCGAAGTCGTTGTAGAGACGCTCGACATTGCCTATATCGGTGATAGCAAAGCTGTTATCAATCATCTCGACACCTGTGCGATAGATACCCACGATGCTATAACGGTCGCGAATCATCTGGCCACCGCCATCGATAAATACCATCTCGACACGGTCGCCCACCTCGGCATCCATCTTCTTGGCAACAACCTCCGAGAGCAGGATATCGCGTGTTCGTGGCTCACAGCCTATGCGGGGTAACTCGCCCTCGACGATATGGTCGGCATAGAGCCTAAGGTCGTAGCCCTGCTCCACGCCTTTGAGGATAACGCCCACAATGTTGTCGTCGCTCTTAAGAACGCCCTCCTTGGCGGTGTAGACGGCATAATGGTCGATGCGCTCATCGGCAAATAGTGCCTCCAACGCCTCGCTACGCTCGATGCCCTCGGCAGAGAGCGTACCACGACTATGTGGCGAGGTGATGACGACATCGGCAACAGCACCCGACAATAGATGCCCAAGGTCGCGCTTAAAGCCCACGACGACAGAGAGCGTAACGACGATAACGGCAAGGCTCACCGCCGTTGCCACCACCGCCACGCGCTCCATCACGCCCGCACGCACACCACCCTTGCGCGACGACAAACGCCGCGCTATGTTAAGTTCAAGCCACATAACGCTACAAAGGTAGCAAAAAAAGAGCAAAGATGAAAGAGCAATTAGAAATGAGCAATAGTTGCAGGCGTTCGCCTGCGAGCTAAAGCTCTAAGGGGTAAAAGGGTTCTAAGGGGTATAAGAGGCCAACGGACGAGCGCTAATGAAACTCTGTCTTAAAAGCGCAACCCCTTGTACCCCTCCGACCCCTCTGACCCCTCTGCGATAGCAGGCGCTCCGTGGAGCGCAATATACCACCTTCCAGCCAGCACTACCCAATTTGTCGTCAGAAGGGGTTAGCTGTGGCCTCGATAAAGAAATTGCCCTGGATGGATAGTACTTGATGTACATTCCATTCAGGGCAATGATTGAGAGGTCGCAGATGACCCCTTATCACGACAAATTATGCTTGATTTTCTTTTTGGGCACGCGCCTCCTTACGAATCTTGAGCGGTGTCTTCTTTAGATACTTGCGGCAGAAGAGGGCGAAGTGGCCGTGGTTGGTGAAGCTGTACATCTTGATGATGCTCTTCAACGGCACATTGGTCTCGGTGAGGAGGTGCTCAATTTCGACGATGCGCTGCTTCTGCATCCAGCTATAGGGGGTGTCGCCAAACTCCTGCTTGAACATATTGTTGAAGTGCTGAATGCTGAAACCACAGATATCAGCAAGCTCCTCAACGGTCTTAACACGGGGTGCATTGTTCTTGACAAGCGATGCGAATGACTGGTTGCGGTCGAAGAGGTTGTAGAAGGTGCGAAGCTGAATCTGGGGTGTGAAGAAGAACTTGAAGATTACGAACATCTCCTGAATCTTTGCGGCGTGGAGATGGTTGCACTTCATATCGTTCTGCAAGTAGAAACGCACCGAGTTGAGCAACAACTCAAGGGGCTCGTTGAAGGCCACCTGAGTAAACTTGTAGTTAATCTTCTTGATTTTGCCTACGATACTATTAAAAGGTATCATATCGCACGCAGCACCCGCTGTGATAAAGTGGGCACGCACAATCTCCATATCGGTGAGTGCTGTTACCTCGTAGCGGAAGGCACGGAAGCAGAAGACGAAGTGACCCTCACGCACGGCGTAGTCACGGCGCTCCTCGGAGGTAATCTCGAAGCTACCCGACATAAGGAAGAGGATGTTGTTCTTGTCGCCACGCTCAAGGATGAGTTTCTCGCCCGCCTTAAAGGTCTGATATACAAAGCCTGCTTCGGGCTCAATTGTATAGGAATGACAAGTTGCTGGACACTGGTTCGACATCTTGGTAGTAGTTTTTGGGTTAGTATTTTAGGTTAATTATTTCTTCAAATTGGTTAGGGTGTACACACATAATATCGTTTCACACCATACAAATATACGCAAAAAAAATGAATGTGCAACTATTTTTTATGAATAAATTACAAAAGTTGTTAGTTTTTAGTTATAAGTTGTTAGTTGTGGGAGGGAGACGATAGGAAAAAAGAGGAAAGATGAAAGAGCAAAGAGATTATTTAAGACCATAGGACAAGTAAGACGATAAGACGATAGGAGAAAAATAATCCTAAGGTCCTAAGGTCTTAATGGTCTTAAGGTCTAAAAACTAAAAACTAAAAACTAAATTATCACGGCTCGAAGTTGCAGCGCAGCATAACCTCCTCGGGTTGGTTAGCCTTTATGCGACCAATCATTCTATCGAGATAGGTCTGGATATCGTCGCGCAGGCGCTTATAGAGTGGACACGATGTGTAGTTCTCATTGTCGAGCAAGACATCGCGGATTGAGCGCAGGGTGTTTGTATAGTTTTGGAGCTCGTTTTTCTTGGCTATGCCCTCGACCTTCGAGGCGTTAATCTTGGCCACGGATAGTTGGCGTAGCTTGTCGCATACAGCGCTCAGCACAGGCATCACAACATTATCCATCAGCGTATGTCCGTGCATAAAGAGATAGCAGTTATCTCGCTCAACACCACGCTTTTGTAGCGTACGACCAAAGGCCTCTACATCGTCTATGAGCGTTGGGTTAGCGCGCTCCAAAGCAAGGCGACGGCGCTCAACATTCTGCCTAAGCCAAGCAAGCGTATTTTCGCCATTGTTGCGGATGTCGGCATAGCCGAGGCGCACCGAGGCACGAAACTCGGCAAGCGTAAAGATATTCTCCTCCTTGAGTTGTGCCGAGAAGGCGTACCACAAAAATAGGGGGTATATCGTATGCGAGTATTCAGCAAAGAAGCGTTCGAAATCGAAGATGCGGGTATCGTTCTTCGTAGCCTTGACACAGACATTGCGCAACGAGGGGGCATAACAGAGGTAGTTCTCGGTGGCGTAGGTGTAGGTGTGGAACATATTCTCCGCCTCGAGAATCTCGCGCGACTGCTCGGTAGAGCCATCAAAGAGGTAGTCGAAGTCGGAGTCTACGCAGAGCAACACCTCGTCTGCCGAGGTGCGACCAATCATCGACATCAGCACCTTCTTGCCCTTGGGCAGGTCGTCGCGGTTGGGTACCGAGATTTCGAAGCGCAGGTAGGGGTTGTGGAAATGGTCGAAAATGCCACGCCAGAAGGCTACATCCTCGTAGCCCTCGACATATACACGCACCAAGTAGCGGTCGTCCTCGGGAGGTAGGATTTCGGGCAGGCGGTCGGGGTTGTATGCCGTAAGGTCGCGCTTCGACCTATGTCGTTTATTCGGTTTCATAGCCGAAAGTTACGAAAAAAATTTATAACTTTGTGCATCGACAATCATTTTATACCAAAACTTAGGCACTATGAGCGACTGGAAAGAGCGACTTGGCGTAGTTTTTTCTACAAATCCCGACTATAAATATGAGACCTCAGCGGAGGCAGAGACCGAGACCCTCGACACATCGAAGCAGAACCTGAAGGTGTGGCTCGACAGGCTCAAGGGTGGGCGTGTGGCGACCGTGGTGCGTGGCTTTGTGGGTAGCGACGACGACCTATCATCACTCGGCAAGGAGCTTAAGAAGAGTTGTGGCGTGGGTGGCACGGCCAAGGATGGCGAGATAATCATCCAGGGCGACCACCGCGACAGAGTCGTAGAGCTGCTCACCAAGGCGGGCTATCGCTGCAAGAAGGCTGGAGGGTAGAGAGAGTTATTAGTTTTTAGTTGTTAGTTTTTAGATATTGAGACCATTAAGACTTTAAGACCGTAAGATATTTTTCTCTTCGTCTTATCGTCTTATTGTCCTATCGTCTTAAAAAATCTCGTTGCCTCCTCGTAATTTTTTTTGATTTTATTTTTTATTTTTATATCTTTGAGGGTTCAAAAAAATCTAAACGATTATGAGTAGAGAGTTAGAACTTAATGCCAACAAGGTGGTTGCCTATCTTGGCAAGGCTGCCTCGGAGTTTACCAAGGCCGACATCGTGCGCTACATCACCGAGAACGAGATTCGTATGGTCAACTTTATGTATCCCGCGGGTGATGGTCGCCTCAAGACCCTAAATTTTGTTATCAACAACGCAGCATACCTCGATGCCATACTCACCTGTGGTGAGCGTGTCGATGGCTCGAGCCTCTTCCCCTTTATCGAGGCGGGCAGCAGCGACCTCTATGTAGTACCTCGCTTTGCCACCGCCTTCCTCGACCCCTTTGCCGAGATTCCTACACTCTCGATGCTCTGCTCGTTCTTCAACAAGGATGGCGAGCCCTTGGCATCGGCACCCCGCTACACACTTCTTAAGGCACTCAACGCCTTCGAGGAGGTTACGGGTATGCAGTTTGAGGCTATGGGCGAGTTGGAGTACTATGTGATTGCCCCCGACGAGGGTCTCTTCCCCGCCACCGACCAAAAGGGCTACCACGAGTCGGCACCCTATGCCAAGTTCAACGAGTTCCGCCAGGAGTGTATGGCATATATCGCACAGGCGGGCGGACAGATTAAGTATGGTCACTCGGAGGTGGGTAACTTCACCATCGACGGCAAGATATATGAGCAGAACGAGATAGAGTTCCTCCCCGTGGCGGCTGCCAATGCTGCCGACCAGCTCGTTATCGCCAAGTGGATTATCCGCAACCTCGCCTACCGCTATGGTTTCGACATAACATTTGCACCAAAGATTACTGCTGGCAAGGCTGGCTCGGGATTGCACATCCATATGCGCATCACGAAGGATGGCAAGAATATGATGTTGGAGAATGGTGTGCTCTCAACTACCGCACGCCGTGCTATCGCCGGTATGATGGAGCTTGCTCCCTCGATTACCGCCTTTGGCAACCTCAACCCCACATCATACTTCCGCCTTGTGCCACATCAGGAGGCACCTACGAATGTTTGCTGGGGCGACCGCAACCGTTCGGTATTGGTGCGTGTGCCTCTGGGCTGGGCAGCAAAGAGCGATATGTCGCAGATTGCCAATCCGTTGGAGCCATTGTCGAACTACGACACCACACAGAAGCAGACCGTCGAGATGCGCTCTCCCGACGGCTCGGCAGATGTCTACGAGCTTATCGCAGGCCTGGCCGTTGCTTGCCGCTATGGCTTCGAGTTGGATAACGCCCTCGAGATTGCCGAGCGCACCTATGTAAATGTCAATATCCACAAGAAGGAGAATGCCGACAAGCTCAAGGATTTGGCGCAGTTGCCCGATAGCTGTGCTGCCTCGGCAGACTGCCTTGAGAGCCAGCGCTCGATATTCGAGGCACGCGGCGTATTCAGCCCCGCGATGATTGACGGCATCATCAAGCTCTTGCGCTCGTACGACGACCGCACCCTAAGAGAGGATATCGGCAACGACCGCGAGCAGATGCTTGCACTCGTTCGCAAATACTTCCACTGCGGATAAAATCTAATAAATGTAAAAAAGGAGCAAAGTCCACGGTGGCTTTGCTCCTTTTTTGCTATCTAATAGGCAAGATTGGTATAATCTCGATTGTCGGATTATCTCTATCTTCGGGCGATAACACGCTCTTAAACTCGTTGAAGATTATAGTTCCCGAGCGCGTTTGGCCATTCATGCGGTCGAGAACTTCGGCAAGCTCGCTTGGGTCGCGGTTATCCTCCATGCTGAAGGTAAAGGGGTCGGTTTTATATACCTCCGAGAGATTACCCCTCTGGTCCATAAGACGGCAGAGCACAACCATATCCTCGGCATATGACACAAAGAATGTCTGTAGTTTTGTCGATGGCAGACGCATCAGCTCCCTATATAGATACTCCTCGGGGTATTGTTCAAACATACTTGTTTCGAGCAACCCGATATATATCTTATATGGTTCACCCGAGGTCTCTACCTCGGCCCAACAGACTCCAGCCATAAACTCTGGTATCTCCAAATATGATGGGTGAACATACTTGCTATCATACTCATACAACTCATGCAGAGAGTAGGGGCCACCGATAGTGATATTCTCCACCGCTACGGCGCAAGGCTCGGCAGGGCCAGTCATAAACTCAAAGGTCATAAGGTCGGTGGTAACCATATTGCCGTGAGTACCTACCACAAACAACACATACTCGGTCTCGGGCAGTAGGTTGAGCGCCTCACCGCTATACTCGCCATAGATAACACCATTCACGGGGTCGACATATTGTGTCAGCGAACCAATAATAGAGGACTCGGGCGTAGCATCGACAATCGACTTCTCGATAATGGCTGCAACATAGCTATCCTCGTTGTTTGAGGGGGTTATATCGAAGCGCGCCATACAAGCATAAACCTCCGTAAACTCAACATCAACCGTAAGGTCGGCACGCTCTACCTCTGTGGTCTGGAAGTGTTGGATGTGAAGTGGCGAAACAACCTGTGGCGCACCCTCAACCATATCTATGGCATAGGTAACCAAAACATAATCCTCCAAAGCATAGAGCACATGTTCCGTGGTTGTACGACCTCGTGAGCAGTAGAGGCTGAGGAACTCCTCGGTAGCCATACCGTCGTTGATGACACGGCGGTGGTACTCGTTGTACCAGTTCTTTGCCCACTCACGGTGCAACTCATCATCTACGACGGTCGAGGGCGGAAAGTAATAATTGGAACGGTTCTTCGACACGAGGTTGTAGGCATAGTAACCATCCCAATCGCCGGGGTCTATGGTAAGCTCTATATCGGCACCCGACACCTCGATAGTGCTACTTAGCGTAATATCGCGCTTTTCGGGAATCTTGCAGTAGAAGGACTTGTAGTATATAGGCGTAATAAGCTCATAATCACCACTATCCTCGTCGTATGAGATGCCGAAAGCTCCGAAGTTCATCATATAGCCAGGAAGCAAATCATCGTAGTCGTACTCCACCGAACCATAGCCGCCTAAGTTGTTCTGCACCAAATACTCCACGAACGATATACCCTGCTTCTCGGCACTCCTTAGTCGCTCGTTAACCATTCGACGAACTATATAATCCCAGTCGTTAATATCCTCCTCTATATACTCGTTACTATCCATAAAAGTTACAAGGAGCATATCACTACGCTTGGCTTTGGCCTTGGCCTTACAGCATCGTGTTGTAACATTGCTTACCGAAACCTCGATTTGTTGCTTGCCCTTATATGCCGCCTGGCTCACAGTAACATAGGCACTGGCACCACTCCTCGGGTTCTCGAAATATATCTTCGTCTCGCGCTTCTTGCCGAAGTTCTTGTCGACACTAATCGTTAGCGACGACCTCGATTGCTTAACCTTCGTAGCCCAACTGTTGCCAAACGAAATGCGCGGCTCACGATACTCGCCATCCATAGCATAGCTAATCGTTATCTCGCCACCATCGAAATCTACCTCATAGACCTTGCGGTCGAAGGTAAAGCCATTGGAATGAAACTCCTTCTGACACGAGAGTATCGCCAGCGATATTGCAAAAAGAAAAAACAGCCGTTTCATAGCATACCAGTTTGTTAATCAAGTTAATATGTGCATTCTGTATTATAGGCACTTAGGTAGTAATCCGACACTTGGAAACTATCTTCGGGCAAAACAATAGTAGTCAAGAAGTCGTTGTGCAATTGCGCATAGATTTTTGAGTATTTTGCTATAACTTCACCATTTGCATCTTTAAGCGTAATTTGCATCTTATGCTCTCGCGAGTGAGTCTGCATATGGTCGTCAATCACCAAATAGGCTGTTGCCAAACAGCGAGGCTCATCGGGTAGAGATGCCTTTTCACCCTCAATTATTACATTATCATACCTAACATTCTCCATCGTCTTGGTATTCAACCCCGTAGCTATCGTATTGTGGTCTATCACAATTGTTGCAACCTTCGCTGCCAACTCCTCATCTTCGGTTACTATGCGATACTTTGTCGTTGCACGATGCATAGCGCCATTGCTATCCACAAGCTTGCCATTCTTAATGCGAGCCGAAAAGGCGTAGGCAGCGTAGCTATCGTCGTTAATGGCATAATCACGCTGAATTGCGCACGCCAAAGACTCCTGAGTATTGTAGTGGAAATCTCCACCATAGGGTATGATGTAGTCTGCCCAACCATACAAAAAGTACTCGCCATCACTCGGCAGCTCATCAATATTGAATATTGTCGAATCGCTATACACCTGTCTGCTCGTATAGTAGTAATCCGACCCAACTTTTTTGCATACCCACAACTTAAGACGCAAATCATACATCTCCCTATCGATATTAGAGGCATAGTTGCACGAGGTCATTGCAACCGGCAGCAACTCATCAATATAGAGCTGTATTGTTGCATCACCATAAAAATTAGGAAAATGATTCTCGTCGTTGCTGCACGACAACGCCGCAACTGCAACGCCAAGTAACAAAACAACTCGTTTAGCAAAGTTTGGAAGATACCATCTCATAGGATTCAATTTTTTGGAGTAATTATTTCTATTGCAAAATTACCTATTACGGCACTGATTGCAAAATTTTTAGGCTAAAATGTTTTCCTATTTTGCCTTTGTATATCGCTAATATTCAGCTGTTTACAAACCACTAAAATTAAAAATTTTCCACCCCACTGATTATCAATGAGTTACACACGCCAAGATAAAACACCTTACGATTATTTTTTAGTTCATTGATAATCAACTCATTAAGGTATTACAGATGAGTGGGTTCTATTTGCTAGCGGGCAGGGGGGGGCAGAGAGCAGAGAGCAAAGAGCAAAGTTCAAAGAACAAAGAGAAGAAAGATTTCTTTAAGACGATAGGATTTTAAGACTATAAGACGAAAAGAAAGAGTCATATGGTCTTTCGGTCTTAATGGTCTTAAATAAAAACTCTTTGCTCTTTGCTCTTTGCTCTTTGCTCTCGCTTTTCCTGCTCGCTCGAAAAAAAAGCGAGAAAATTTTGCAAAAATTGATTTTTTTTGTACTTTTGCATCAATTGGAAAAAAGTGAACTTAGAAATGCCGAAGAAGAGTGAAAGATACGAGTATCTGAGGAAGCCTGAGTGGCTGAAAATCAGCCTACGAAGCACCGCCGATACTGCCGAGGTCGAGCACATCGTCGAGGGGCGCTGCCTGCATACTATTTGCAGTAGCGGTATGTGTCCCAACAAGGCGGAGTGCTGGAGTAGGCGTACAGCGACCTTTATGATTCTTGGCGACATCTGTACCCGTAACTGCCGTTTCTGCGCTACCGCAACTGGTCGTCCGCTACCACCCGACGAGGAGGAGCCACAGAAGGTTGCCGAGTCAGTAAGGCTCATGGGTCTGAAGCATGTAGTTGTTACATCTGTTACACGCGACGATCTCGACGATCATGGCGCAGCAATCTGGGCGCGCACAGTCGAGGCTATCCGTCGTGAGGTGCCCGATGCAACGATAGAACTCCTTATTTCCGATATGGATGCCCGCCCCGAGCTTATCGATGTGGTGTTGGCATCGCGTCCCGACATCGTGGGACACAACATCGAAACCGTCGAGCGACTGACTCCCGAGGTGCGTTCACGCGCCAAGTATCGCACATCGCTTCAAACATTGAAGCATATTGCCGATAGCGGAGCAGTGGCAAAGAGCGGCCTTATGGTCGGTCTGGGCGAGAGCGAAGAGGAGGTGCTAACAACACTACACGACCTGCGCGAGGCGGGCGTAAAGATTGTTACCCTCGGTCAGTACCTTCAACCCACTAAGGAGCACTATCCCGTCAGGGCATACATCACTCCCCAAAAGTTTGAAGAGTACCGTCTGAAAGCTCTCGAGATGGGTTTCGCCTATTGTGCGAGTGCACCCTTGGTGCGTTCGTCATACTTGGCAGATGCCGCACTTGAAGCCGTAAGAGAGGTATGCAAAAAGTAGAGCTAAGAGATTTACAGCAAATGGCGTATAGCGAATGTTGGGATTTACAGCGTTCGCTCTTCGATGCGTTGTGCTCGAAGAAGGCGTCAAAAACTATCTCGCCCGACGACCCCTCAGGCACAATTCTTTTAGTCGAGCATCCCGCAGTATATACCTTAGGCAAGAGTGGCAACGAGTCGAATATGCTCGTTAGCGAGGAGTACCTCAAGTCGCTCGGTGCCGAGTTTTATCATATCGACCGTGGTGGTGATATCACCTTCCACGGCCCTGGACAGCTTGTATGCTACCCTATCATCGACCTCGATGCAATAGGTTTGGGCATTAGGCGTTATATTGATGCTTTGGAGCAGTCGGTTATCGACCTTGCCGCGGAGTATGGCATCGAGGCACACCGTTCGGAGGGTGCTTCGGGCGTATGGATTACCCGCCCAGGCAACCGCTTGGAGAAGTTATGCGCTATCGGCGTGCGTGCCTCACACGGCGTTACGATGCACGGCTTGGCGATGAATGTCTCGACCGACTTGCAGTGGTTCCACAACATCAACCCTTGTGGTTTTATCGACCGTGGCGTATGCTCGCTCACTACCCTCACGGGTCGCGAAGTTACGATGGAGGAGGTAAAGCCCAAGTTTGTAGACTACCTAACGAAAAATTTAAATGTTAAAATATATAAATAGTACAAATTATGCCCATAGAAAAGAGATGGGTTGTAAAGCCACAGGGCGACCGCCAGGCTGTGGAGACATTGTCTTCGAGCCTACAGATGTCGCCAGTGCTTACCAACCTACTGGTTCAGAGGGGCATAGACACCGTGGAGAAGGCACGAAAATTCTTCTCTCCATCACTTCGCGACTTGCACGATCCCTTCCTGATGAAGGATATGGACAAGGCTGTGGAGCGCATCGAGAAGGCGGTAAACGAGAAAGAAACGGTAATGATTTATGGCGACTACGATGTCGACGGAACCACTGCCGTGGCGCTGGTTTACAAGTTTTTGAGCCAGATAGGACACAAAAATTTGTTGTTCTACATTCCCGACCGATATGTTGATGGATATGGCATATCGATTCGAAGCATCGACCACGCCGTCCGCAAGGGCGTTAAGTTGGTCATTGCCTTGGATTGCGGCATCAAAGCCGTAGAAAAGGTGGCCTATGCCAAGGAAAAGGGCGTAGATTTCATCATCTGCGACCACCATTTGGCTGCCGAGGAGATTCCTCAGGCAGTAGCTGTATTGGATCCCAAACGCACAGACTGCACCTACCCGTTCGACGAGTTGTCGGGCTGTGGCGTGGGATTTAAACTCGTTGAGGCGTATGCACGCCGCAACCACATTCCCTTCTCGGAGATTGAGCATCTGCTCGACTTGTTGGTTGTGAGCATCGCCTCGGACATCGTGCCTCTGGTCGATGAAAATCGTATCTTGGCACACTACGGATTGCGCAAGCTCAACACTCAGCCGTCGAAGGGTCTGCTCTCCATAATCAAGATTTGTGGTTTGGAGGGACACAACATCACCATCGACGACATCGTCTTCAAGATTGGCCCTCGCATCAACGCCGCAGGTCGTATGCGTATGGACGAGGACGACGAGAATGCAGCACCCTCGGGAGGTCACGCCGCTGTGAGCCTTCTGATTGAGGGTAACGAGAAGGAGGCGGAGAAGTTCGGCGAGGTGATTGACTCGTTCAATCAGGACCGCAAGAGCATCGACCGCAATGTAACGCAGGAGGCCCACGACTATGTAGAGTCTAACCCTGAGTTGAAGGCGAAGAAGAGCACCGTTATCTACAATCCCAAGTGGATGAAGGGCATCGTGGGTATCGTGGCATCACGCCTTATCGAGACCTACTACCGCCCCACGGTGGTGCTTACGAAGTCGAACGGCTTTGTTACGGGCTCGGCACGCTCGGTGGCAGGCTTCGACCTCTACCAGGCTGTGGAGTCGTGCTCGGACTTGTTGGAGAACTTCGGCGGACATATGTACGCTGCGGGACTCACGATGAAGGAGGAGAATGTCGAGGCATTCACCAAGCGCTTCAACGACTATGTCGAGAAGAACATCGATCCCCAGATTTTGCAGCCTCAAGTCGATATCGACAGCGAGTTGCTCTTCTCGGAGATTACCGACGAGTTCCACCGTCAGCTCAACAGCTTCCAGCCCTTCGGCCCGGGTAATTCTGCCCCTGTCTTTATGACACGCGGCGCTTGCAACCGTGGCGATGCGAAGCTTGTTGGCGTGGAGTGCGACCATCTGCGCATGGACCTTGTCCAGCGTCAGAAGCCCCACACGACGATTCCTGCGATTGCCTTCCAGCAACCCACACACTATGAGTGGGTGCGTGCGGGCAAGCCTATCTCGGTATGCTACCAGATTGTGGAGAACCACTATCGTGGCAAGGTATCGAAGCAGTTGCGCGTCAAGGATTTGAAGCCCGAGAGATAATCTCTGGGGCGAAAACAAAGAGGAGATGGCTAATTAGTTTAGCCATCTCCCCTTTTTGTTATAGTCTGCGGTTAGAATGGTGCGATGTCGAACTCCGAGGGCACACCACTCATGCCACCCTGAGGTGCTGAGCCCATGGGTGGGAAGTTGTTGCCCGACGATGAGAAGTCGTCGTAGCTCTCGGTCTGTTGGTTGGGCATTCCCGAGGCTGCACCCGAGGTGATAGCCGCCATAACCGAAGAGTCGGCATCGGCAAACTTCGCCTGCTCCTTGATAAAGCGTAGGGGCACATCCGTAACCTCGCCATTACGGTGCTTGGCGATGATAATCTCGGCCATACCTGCCGTAGACATGCCATTCTCATCGGTGGTAAGTCCGTAGTACTCAGGACGGTGGATAAATGCCACAACATCGGCATCCTGCTCAATAGCACCCGACTCACGAAGGTCCGATAGCTGGGGTCGCTTCGAGCCACCACGGTTCTCCACATTACGGCTAAGCTGCGATAGGGCGATGATAGGGACATTCAACTCCTTGGCGATAGCCTTCAGCGTACGCGAGATAAGCGATACCTCCTGCTCACGGTTACCGCGGGTCTCGGGTGTCGAGGCGGTCATAAGCTGTAGGTAGTCGATGATGATAAGCTTGATGTCGTGCTGAGTTTTAAGACGACGAGCCTTCGAGCGGAACTCATATACCGAAAGGGCGGGCGTATCGTCGATATATAGTGGCGAACGGCCAAGCTCCACGGTCTGGCTCTCGAGGTGCGCCCACTCCTCGGGTTTGAGGTTACCTGTGCGCAAATCCTTGGAGTTGAGCTGCGTCTCGGCTACGATAAGTCGGTTCATAAGCTGCACCGACGACATCTCGAGCGAGAAGAAGGCCACGGGTGTCTTATGCTCAACGGCCATATTGCGTGCCATGGTAAGCACAAAGGCGGTCTTACCCATTGAGGGTCGTGCTGCAATGATGATAAGGTCTGAGGGCTGCCAACCGAGTGTGATGCTGTCGATATCGGTAAATCCCGAACGCACACCGTTGTACTCGCCAGCGGTCTTTGACGCCTCCTCAATCTGCGCCAACGCCTTGCGCAAGATATCCTGTGCCGACTGCACCGAGCGCTTCACATTACCCTCCGAAACACGGAAAATCTCCTGCTCGGCAAAGCCGATAAGCTCCGTAACATCGACCTCGTCGTCGTACGAACGGCGCTCAATCTCGGTCGCCGAACGGATAAGCTCACGCTGCACATACTTCTGTGCGATAATCTTGGCGTGGAACTCGATATGCGCTGCCGAGGCTACTCGCTGTGTGAGCTGTGCCAAATATGCCGCACCACCCACCTTCGTTAGCTGACGGTGTGATTTCAGACACTCGGTAACGGTGTAGAGGTCGATAGCCTTCATCTCGAACGATAGCTCCTGGATAGCCTGGAAGATTATGCGGTGCTCCTCTGTGTAGAATGTCTCGGGCTTGATGTACTCCTGCACATCGATGATTGCATCTTTCTCGAGCATCAACGCACCCAGCACAGCCTGCTCCAATTCGACAGCCTGTGGCGGTACAGTACCCTCTATTTCAGAGAGTTGGCGATATGCCTCGCTATTGTTCTGCGACGAACGATTGTATTGCTTTGCCATAGTATCTACTTTTACGGATTGCAAAAATAGGAATATTTTTCTATGACTTGTTGACAAAGCCCCTCGACTTATGATAACTTACTAACACGCAATGTTAATAGTTTCGTTCGATTGGGCGATTGCTCTATTTTGTACGCACTAAGCGCAACGAGTGTGGCGTTGTCTGCTTGATGATGATGCGGTCGTCGAAGGCGTAGCGGTGGTAGAGCTCGTCGGTGTAGTAACGGATGGTTACCATCTCGACATCGTCGCGCTTCTCGACATCGAAGCCTATGCCCTCCAGCTCAGAGATAGCATCGTCGATATGCCACGAAGCATCGACGGCCATAAAGAGGTCGACAGCAGAGTTATGCACAAGGTTGATGCGGATGCGGTGGCTATCGAAGGTGGTAAATACCGTGGCGAACTTCTCCTCCAAGACAAACGAGAGGTCGCGCGAGTGGAGCTTGAGCAGCACCTGGTTGCTCTTCAATATCATAATCGGCTCATATACACGCTCGACATCGCCCGTGATAACCGAGCCTTGGGCATTTTTATTGCCGAAGGGGCGGACATAGAGTGGTATGTTCTTCTGCTGCAAGGGCTTGATGGTCTTGGGGTGGATAATCTGCGCACCGCTATATGCCATCTCTATGGTATCCATATAGTTAAGGCGCTCAATCTTGCGGGCATCGGGGAAGATTTTGGGGTCGGCATTGAGGATGCCGTCGACATCCTTCCACACGCTCATCGACTCAGCATCGAGGACATTGGCAACGATAGCTGCCGAGTAGTCGGAGCCCTCACGGCCAAGGGTTGTTGTTGTGCCATCGGGGGCACCGCCAATAAAGCCCTGACCAACGAATACCGATACCTCGCTACCCGCAATCTCACGTTTTAGGCGCACCTCGGTAGCCTCCAAATTGACATTTGCATCCTTGTGGCGCTGCTCCGTAAGAAAGGCACGGCGCATATCCACCCAGCGGTTCTCGACACCGTGGCCACGCAGGTAGTTAGATATGATGGTTGTCGAGATAAGCTCGCCAAAGGCAACGATGGTGTCGTACCAAAGTTCGGCATCCGAGGGTCGGTAGATGGTGTTGCGCACGGTATTACGCAGCTGCTCGAAGAGGGTATCCACCTGCTCGATGGTGATATCGGCACCCATAAGGTCGTCGATAATGCCACGGTGGTAGGCATACGAGAGGTCGATGCGCTCCATCGCCAACTTCTCGTCCCCCACCTGCATCGCCTGAAATACACCTTCGAGGGCATTTGTTGTCTTGCCCATCGCCGAGACGATGATAAAAAGCTCCTTTTCGTCCTTTACAATATCGAGTAGATTGCGTACGCCAGCAGCATCTTTGACCGAGGCACCGCCAAACTTATAGACTTTCATAGTTTGCGTTGTTTAGTTTTCACTCACAAAGTTATTAAAAATTCTTCAAAACGCCCTATATCCCGAGCCTATAATTTTGTGCGGAGCATAAAAAAACTGACCAAGAGCGTTCTTGGTCAGCATATTAGCGATTGTTGCGGGTGGGTCTATTTCAGCCTCTCGGCATCTTCGCGCAGTGCCTGAGCATCTATCTCCTGAAGGCGCTGCATCTCCCTCATCGCAAAGCCCTTCTCGTTGTCAGCGAGAGTCATGAACCAATCGCTATACTCCTTCTGCTTGGCAGCGACCTCCTCCTGCTCACCACGCGCCGCGTGGAAACCTATCTCGAAGTAGAACTTTGCAACAACCTCACGAAGCTCCTCTGCCCTATCTTCTGCTACCTCGCCCTGATATCGCGCTGCGGTAATCTCGTAGACATACTCATTGAAGTGCTCTACATCATCCAAACTAAGAGTTTGCACCCACTCGGTGTAACTCTGCTGAACACGCTCAAAGGTAGCCTTGTCGCCTCTCTGTTGAGCATCATATAGCTGCTCCAAGAACATATTTATCATCTGGCGCACACCATCACGACCCAACGACTCACGCTCGTTAATCGAGGCGTAATATGCCAAGAATTGAGCCGTGTACTCGTTAAGGTAGTCGAGTTCCTCCTCGCTAAGCGACATAATCCACTCGGTAAGTTGAGCCTCTGACTTCTCGAAAAGTGCAGTATCACCCTTAGCCTCAGCAATAGTCAGCTCATCGTAATATTCATTAAAGCGCTTCTCAATCTCCGCCTTGCGCTTCTCGCTCAAACCCTCGCTCTGCTCAACCTTCGCACGCTTGCCTCTCTTAGGCTTTGCCGCCTCGACAGCCACAGGCGCCAGAAGCATCAGCACCAAAATCGCACATAGAAATCTTCTCATAGTTGTAAGGTTTTATTCGTTATTATCCTCACCTGGCAGCAGATAGTCGCTCGCCTTCTCCTTCGATATAACGCTTCTGCCGAGCTGATGCTCCAGCTGCACACGCGCAGCCTTAGCTACGCTACCACCCTTCTGAGCAACCTTAGCACTCTCCCTAAAATTCTGAGGATTTTTCTGCTTGGATAGCTCAGTGGTGGCTGTCTCTGCAAGCATATTGAGGGCAAGCTCAAGGTTTGTCATATTATCGCGCAGATTCTCCTTGTGTAACCCCTTATATTGCTTATACTCCTTAACACGGAAGCCACTCCACTGCTTTGTTATTATGTCGGTGAGTGTTGCATATTGTACACCCTCCTCTACGCCCGTGCGTTTCCACTCATCGGTTAGCTCCTTGCGCACCTCCATAGTCTTGATACGCTGGTTTATCCACTGCTCCGAGTAGCCCAACCTACGATAGTCTGTCATCGCCTGTGTTATCGACAGCTCGGGGTCTTGCATCTGGTCAATGCGGTGTGCTGCCACCTCCGCCATCCACTGCTTAAATGGCTCTGCCTTATGCGAGGGGATAGACTGAATGATACGGAGGATGCCTCGCATATCCGCACAATTTAATCTTTGTCTACCTCCCCGAGTTATGACTGAAAGGGGGGTGACAATTTGTCCCCACCCTTCGGCAAGAACCGTATCCCTCTTTTTTAACTTCTTAATGTAATCTGTTGGATTTACACTATCCGTAATAGCTCCAATCACATCTACTACTACAAAGTACCACTCCTCGGTATTTGTATCCCATACGGTGCGCACCTTACGCTCCTCGAATAGTTGCAATGCCTCTCTCTTTGTCATATGCCATTCATTTATTACAAAGGTACAAAAAAAAGATAAAAGAGCAAAGTTCAAAGAGCAAAGAGAGTTTTTAGATATTAGCAACGACAAACTTCTTATAGTGGGTTAAAATGAGTTAAGATGAGTTAAAATGGGTTACTATGTTTTATTAGAGGATTTTTTCTAACAACTAGAAACTAACAACTAAAAAACTTTTGCTCCTTGATCTTTCATCTTTTTTTAGTACCTTTGAGCAGCGAAAATTTTAAAACCGACAAGATATGTTTCAGAACGAGAAAAAGATAATAGAGGAGGCGTGGGAGAAGCGTGAGTTGCTTGCAACCGACGAGGTGCGTGATGCTATCCGCCGTGTTGTCGAGGCTGTAGACAAGGGCAAGTTGCGCTGTGCCGAGCCTATCGACTTGGAGCGTAGCGAGTGGCAGGTGAACGAGTGGGTCAAGAAGGCGATTATTATGTACTTCCCCATTCAGACTATGCGCACGATGACGGCTGGCGAGTTGGAGTGGTACGACAAGATGGAGCTTAAGCGTGGCTACGAGGAGCTGGGTGTAAGAGTTGTACCCTCGGCGGTGGCTCGCTATGGCGCATATATCGCCCCTGGTGCTATCCTTATGCCGTCGTATGTCAATATCGGCGCCTATGTCGACTCGGGCACTATGGTCGACACTTGGGCTACGGTAGGCTCGTGCGCTCAGATTGGCAAGAATGTACACCTCTCGGGTGGCGTGGGCATTGGTGGCGTCTTGGAGCCTGTGCAGGCATCGCCCGTGATTATCGAGGACAACTGCTTTATCGGCTCGCGCTCTATCGTTGTCGAGGGTGCGCATATTTGCCGTGAGGCCGTTCTCGGCTCTAATACGGTGATTACCGGCTCGACACATATTATCGATGTTACGGGCAGCGAGCCCAAGGAGTATAAGGGCTATGTTCCCGCCCGCTCGGTAGTTGTCTCGGGCACCTATAATAAGAGGTTCCCCGCAGGCGAGTATGGTGTGCAGTGTGCACTTATCATCGGCCACCGCAAGGAGTCTACCGATAAGAAGACCTCGCTGAATGATGCACTGCGCGACTTCGCGATATCGTAGGCGCAACTAATTAGTAATGAGCAGCAGGAGCAGGCTTGGGCTTGCTCTTTTTTTTGCGTAGTCGACAAGCGCAGTCAAAAGGGAATTTAGGGAGATTAGGGAATCTAGAGAAGTTAGGGAGAGCGCTATCGACTTTTATCCCTAAACTCCTTAAACTCGCTAATACACCACCTTGCAGTTAGCACTCAGTCAATTTATTGTCAAAAGGAGTTAGATGTGGCCTCGATAAAGAAATTGCCCCAGATGGGACATACTTGTTGTATTTCCCATTTGGGGCAATGATTGAGAGGTCGCAGATGACCCCTTTTCACAATAAATTACTCCTCGGGTGCGATTGCCTCAGAAGGACAAACACCAGCGCAAGTACCGCAGTCGATACACTTGCTAGGATCAATTACATAAACATCACCTGCTGAGATAGCCTCAACGGGGCACTCGTCGATACATGTACCACATGCAACGCAAGAAGTTTCAGAAATTTTGTAAGCCATATTACTTTAGTTTTAATGAGTGATTGCAAATTTTCTACCGCAAATATACGAATTATTTTATAAAATCAAAGCCTGTGTAAGGAATTAACACCTCAGGAATGCGAATTCCCTCCTCTGTTTGGTTGTTTTCGAGCAATGCCGCTACGATACGGGGCAGTGCAAGAGACGAGCCATTCAGTGTGTGGCAGAGCTGTGTTTTGCGGTTTTCGTCGCGGTAGCGGAGCTTGAGGCGGTTTGACTGGAACGACTCGAAGTTCGATACCGACGACACCTCCAACCAGCGCTTCTGAGCCTCAGAGTATACCTCGAAGTCGTAGGTGAGTGCCGAAGTGAACGACATATCGCCACCACAGAGGCGCAAGATGCGGTAGGGAAGACCGAGCGATGCCACGATAGACTCCACATGCTCAACCATCTTGTCGAGTGCCTCATACGACTTATCGGGGTGCGACACCTGCACAATCTCTACCTTGTCGAACTGGTGGAGACGGTTCAAGCCACGCACATCCTTGCCATACGAGCCAGCCTCACGACGGAAGCATGGGGTGTAGGCGGTCATCTTCACGGGGAGCTCGTCACCCTCGAGGATAACATCGCGGAAGATGTTCGTTACGGGTACCTCGGCGGTGGGGACAAGGTAGTAGCCATCTGCTGTGGCGTGGTACATCTGACCCTCCTTGTCGGGAAGCTGACCAGTGCCGAAGCCCGAAGCCTCGTTGACCATAATGGGAGGCTCAACCTCCTGATAACCAGCGCGTGTATTGCAGTCGAGGAAGTAGTTGATAAGGGCACGCTGAAGACGAGCACCCTTGCCCTTGTATACGGGGAAGCCAGCGCCCGTGAGCTTTACGCCGAGGTCGAAGTCAATGATGTCGTACTTCTTCGCCAACTCCCAGTGGGGCAACGCATCGCCTGCAATATCGGTGTAGTTCTCGACAAGCTTAACCACCACATTATCCTCGGCGGTGCGACCCTCGGGTACGATGTCGGCGGGGAAGTTGGGGAGCTTGACAATCTCATTCTGAAGGTCGGTTGCCACCTTCTCCGACTCCTCCTTAAGCTGCTGCGAACGAGCCTTAAGCTCGCCCACCTCACGCTTCTTTGCCTCGGCAGCCTCCTTGTCGCCCTTACCCATAAGTGCGCCAATCTGCTTTGCTGCCTGGTTCTGCTCGGCAAGGCAATTATCGAGCTCTACCTGCAACGCCTTACGCTTATCGTCGAGTTCCTCGATAAGTGCGATTATAGGCTCGGCATCTACACCCTTCTTTGCAAGGCGACGAACAGCCTCAGCCTTATTCTCTCTAAGTTGCTTTAATGTAAGCATATGGTATATTTTTCGTTAGATTTCGTTTTCAACCTACAAAGATACAACTTTCTTGATAATGTTGTACGGCGTAGTGGCAAAAAAATCGATAAGGATCTTTAAAATTCCCGTTTATCTTTCTGAACTTTAGTGTAGAATCTCTCAGAAAGCATGACCATTGACCGCCGAAGATGCCTTGAGATCTTTCGCTGCGCTCAAAATGACACGCTCGCGAGAATAAGTTAAAATGTGTTAAAATGTTTTATAGTGGAGTAGTATATAAATTAGGGATAATTTAGAAAAACCATCTATTTGTGTAGCGGTGGGCGGTGGTATGGGTGGAATGAGAATGGCATCAAGGGAATGAGGGGAAATATTATAAAAAAATATACATTTGACGGTAATTGTCAAAATGTGTTAATATCTTTGTGCCAAGATATTAAAACACCGAGGCTTATGAAACTTTACAAGGCGATTGACAGCATCATTCGAAAGTACACAAAATTGGCAAACGACCGCTATCTTGTCGACTATGAGCGACAGGAGGTATGTTTTGAGTTTATCGACTGGCTCAACGACCAAAAGGCATCGTGCGCCAACCGCGAGGTGGACTCCGTAGCGAGTGTCGAAAAGGAGGAGTGGGCGACATTTTGCGATGTTAGCGACATCGACCCACGACGCAAGGTGCATCGTAAATATGGGTTCGATACGCTCAACTACGATAGCAATGAGGAGTGGTAAAAGACTGAGATAGATATGTTTAGCGATATTTTTGCGGGCACAATAGCCGTAATATTCTGGGGAATATTTTACGGCGTAGGCATTATTCTCATCTTGGGGTTTATATTGGAACTAATAAACCATACAAAGATTACGCCCGAGGTGCTCAAAAAGATTGAGGAAAATCGTAGGTTTGAGCAAGAAGAGAGGCTCAAGCGACAACGAGAGCGTATAAAACGATGATTATCTGGACACAACAACGATTGGAATTTTGGGAGGAGCTGAACCGCAACGGCGTGGCATATTGCACTTGCCAAAGTTGGCTATATCGCGAGTACGGCTTTGCCTACGAATGGCTTGCCGAGCAGATGCGTCAACGCCTTGGTGAGCCTACACGCACTGATATTAGGTTGCCACTATGGGGCTGGGTGCAATATGGTTGCTACAAGAGCAAAAAGCCAAAGTTTAGACCCAACAATGTGGATAACAAGCCCATTGCAGAGGTATTTATCGAGGCGGAGATACCCGACGAAATGCTACTACAAAGCAACTTTAATCTCTGGGCTTGGCACTGCCTAAATGGCTGGCAGATAGGCGATGAGCAGTTGCAGAGGGATATTGATGCCTACAACAGTAAGAATGGAATTAAGGGCGGTGCAGATTTTATGAACTATCCGCAAGAACTTAAAGAGCGAATAGCAAATAGTTGGCAACATATCTTCGACCTAAACTATCGAAATCCGAGATACCACAACCGCCCAAAACGCAATACGCCCATCCAAGCGACATTTTGGTCACTGCGCAGGGAGTGGGTGAGAAGCGTACGGTTTAATATGCCAAAGGAATAAATCTATTACATGCTTATTAACAAATGGTTACAGCTGTCAAACTATTATCAATGATTATACAATGATTAATCAATGATAATGTAAAGTAATCGCATTGGCGGTAGAGTGTAGTGTAGTGGTGAGGTGTGCGGTGTGTAGTGAGGCGTGTAGTGAGGTGTGTAGTGAGGTGTGTGGTGCGTAGTGAGGCGTGTGGTGCGTAGTGAGGCGTGTGGTGCATAGTGCGTAGTGAGGCGTGAGGTGAGGCGTGTGGTGTGAGGTGCGTAGTGTGTAGAGTGTAGTGAGGCGTGTGGTGTGAGGTAAGGTGTGTGGTGTGTAGTGTGCTAAGCTATGCAGTGCAAAACATATTAGCTGATTAATGCGGCAAATAACAGCAACATATGCACATGAAATAATTATCATTGATAATACAATGATAACACAAAGATTAATCAACAATTATATGATGATTAATCATTAGTACTGATGCAATAAAATATAATTTTGTTAAAATTCTTTATACTATACCGCTTTCAGATACTTATAAAGAGTATTAGAATAATTATTTTCTAAAAATATATTTCAAATCGAAAAATTCAAAAACGCTTGTAACTAATTTATATTTAACAATTTAACTACTATTTTGCAAAATTTATCGCATCAGTAGTAATTAATCATGGGTAATGTGCTTTGTTCATCTATTCATTTTTAGATGGAAAATGAACGAACACTTAACACCCTCCCTTGTTGGCCATACCCACGGGAAAATGCTTTGGTTATTATCTCTTGGTTAGCGAAATCATCACCGTGACGGCAACGACAGAGATGGTGATGCCGACAACGATATTTGTCGTTAGGGGCTCGCCGAACATCAGCGTGCCGACAAGGATGGCGGTGATAGGCTCGAATACGCCCAAAACCGATGCCTTTGTTGCGCCGATATTGCGTGTTGCAACGGCAAGCGTTGCGGTAGAGACAATGGTGGGCAAGAGTGCCATACCCAAAAGGCTAAGCCAAGCAAAGCCGTTATCAAGGCCAGCAAGTGGCTCGATATCAGAGAAAAACATCTTGCCAAGGAATACCACAGCACCGACGGCCAAGGCGTAGAATGTAAGCAGCGAGTTGGAAATCGAGGCGATAGCACGATTGCGGTTGATGATGATAATAAAGAGTGCGTAGGCCAATGCCGAGCCGAGCGAGAGACCTACACCGATAGGGTTAAGCGACCCTTCGCCACCGCCATAGGTCATAATGACAACACCGCCCAATGTTGCGCCAATGGCGAGCCACACGGGCCACGAAGGCACGACACGCAAAAAGACCATAATAATCGCCACCAGTACGGGGTAGAGGAAGATAAGCGTGGTTGCCAAGCCCGAGGCGATATAGTTGTAAGCACCAAAAAGGCAGAGGCTACTTGTGGTATAGAGCAGACCGAGGATAAGCAGCACACCCGCCTGCTTGCCCGTTATCTTAAAACTCTGTCGGCTGAGCATCAAAAAGATGCCCAAGAGCGCAACAGCGAAGGCATAGCGGAAGAAGAGTATCGACTCGATAGCTGCGCCACGACTCATCAAAGGTACTGCAAAGAGCGGATTTAGACCGTATGTAATACCAGTAACGACACCTGCGGGATAGCCGATAATAGCATTTTTACTTAGCGCTTTCATAACTTTCATTTAAGGCGTACAAATATACGGCTAAAATCTCAACAATAGTACCAAAAAAGCGAAAAAGCACCTAAGTGGTGCTTTGCTACGCTCGCTGAATGTTTCGTCGGGCAATCGCTCAAACGAAAATAGGGCCGACCAAAAAGTTGTTTTGCACTTTTTAGTCGGCCTCTATGTTTAGCGGATGTTCTCGCCAAAGTGCGTGGTCTCGGTGCAGGTGAGTCGCTCGGTGAGGTTGCCACACTGAACAGTGAATGTGCCCTCCTCCAAGTGCCACTTGCCATCGTTGCCTGCCAAAGCAAGCTCCTCGGCCTCGACCTCGAACTCTACGGTACGGCTCTCGCCCACCTTAACCTCGACCTTCTCGAAGTCGCGCAAACGGCGTGCATCGGGAACTACCGAGGCTACATCGTCGTTGATAAAGAGCAGTACGCTCTCCTTGCCATCGCGTGCGCCTATGTTCTTGATATCGACAGCGATACGAATCTTATCGCCAGCCTTGAACTCCTGACCCTCAACGATGCGCAAGTTGCTATACTCCCACTCGGTGTACGACAGGCCGTAGCCAAATGCCCACTGCACAGATACTACGGCGTTGTAGTCGTAGGCACCCTCCATAGTGCCCACGCTCTCCGATACCTTATGGTCGTAGGTGGTCATCGCGTTAGAGTACTTCTGGTAGGTGTAGGGTAGCTTACCCGAGGGATTTACCTTGCCATATAGGATGTCGGCAAGTGCGCGAGCACCCTCAGTACCAGGAAGATAGGTGTGAAGCACAGCCTTCGTGTCATCGACAAACGACGAGATAAGACGGCCACGACCCTCGTTCAAGACGACTACCACGGGCTTGCCCGTAGCGATAAGCGCCTTGGCAAGCTGCTGCTGATTCTCCGAGAGGGCAATCTCGTTGATGTTACCCGGGGTCTCGCAGTATGAGTTTTCGCCGATGCATAGCACAACAACCTCAACACCCTTTGCAGCCTTTACTGCCGCCTCGATATCGATGTTGCACTCCGCAGCAAAGTGGCCCTCCGTGGCATACTCAACACCTGCCACATAGCTCACATTCTCGCCACCGATAGCGCGGATAGCATCGACAAATGTAGTGCCGTTGGGCAATACCTTATCCACCACATCGCCCTGCCAAGAGTAGCTCCAACCACCACACAAGGGGCGCATACGGTCAGCATTAGGGCCAGCCACAAGGATGCGTGTCGAGGGCGAGAGAGGCAGGATGTTTGCCTCGTTCTTAAGTAGCGTAATCGACTCGGTAGCAGCCTTGTAGCACGCCTCACGAATCTCCTCGCCCTGGAACTTGGGGTAGTCGGCAAGATAGGTGTTGGGCGTCTCGAGCAGACCAAGACGAATCTTCATACGGATGATGCGGCGTGCGGCATCGTCTACACGCTCCTGCGATACCTTACCCTCGTTTACAAGCTCGATAAGCAGAGGGCAGAAGTTCACATCGTAGGGTATCATCGACATATCGACACCGGCATTGATAGCGAGGCGGATAGCATCCTTGTAGTCTACGGCAATCTTCTCGCGGGTGTAAAGATTCACGATATCCGACCAGTCCGTAACAATCATACCGTCCCAGTTAAGACCCTCCTTGAGCCATACGGTAAGTAGCTCATAGTCAGCATGTGTGGGTATGCCATTTACCGATGCCGAGTTGACCATTATCGACAGCGCACCAGCCTCGATAGCCGCCTTGAAGGGTGCAAAATGTTTCTCACGAAGCTCTGCAATAGATACATAGGCGGGTGTGCGGTCCTGTCCCGAGTTGGTCATACCGTATGCCATATAGTGCTTGGGGCACGATGCGATATGGTACTTATCGATATGGTTGGGGTCGTCGCCCTGATAGCCGAGCACCATCTCGCGTGCAAGCTCTGCTGTGAGGTAGGCATCCTCCGAGAAGCTTTCCCACTGGCGTGGCCACGATGCCTTGCGACCGAGGTCGAGCGTGGGCGAGTAGGTCCACGGAATGTTGCTTGCGCGCACCTCGTAGGCTGTCATCTCCGCCATTTGGCGCACCAACTGACGGTTGAACGATGCCGCAGCATTCACCTCCTGCGGGAAGAGTGGCGATGCCCAGGTGTATGTTGCGCCGTGAATAGCATCGATGCCGTAGAGGGTGGGAAGCCCCGTGTGCTTTATTGACACCTCGTTGATCTTCTCTACAATCTTGTTCCACTCCTCGGCGGTCTGCGCCTTGCCCGGTGCGTTGAGTACCGAGCCAAACTTATACTTCTCGGCAACCTCTTCCAAGACATCCTCTTTGAGGATGAACTTCTTGTCGTCGGCAACACCCGTAACGCTGTTGCCAAACATATCGATGCCGAGCTCAGCCATCTGACCCACCTTCTCTTCGAGGGTCATACCTTTGAGAATCTCCTCCACCTGTCGCTCAATCTCGCTATCTCGCTCGATTGCAGGCTTCACCTTCGATGTGCCACACGCCGCCATCACGACAGCCACGGCAAAAATCAGCCATTTTACGCTCTTCATAATTCTATTGTTTTGGTTAATAATTCCTTTTAATCCTCTACCTCTTTGTCGATGCTCTTAAGCCCTCGATTACGCTGTTGGTGAAGCCGTTGGCTTCCATTGCGTTAAGACCCTTGATGGTGAGACCGCCGGGGGTTGTTACACGGTCGATTTCGGCTTCGGGGTGCGAGTTGTTAGCAGCGAGAATATCGGCTGCGCCACGCAGGGTCTGCATCACGATGCGCTTGGCATCATCGGCCCTAAAACCAAGCTCCACGCCACCCTCCATCGAGGCACGGATATAGCGCAGGGCGTAGGCGATACCGCACGAGGCAAGCGATGTGCCCGCAGGGATAAGCCCTTCGTCAACCAACATAGCCTCGCCCAACTCATTGAAGATGTCGACTAACTCTGCATCTTGCTCCTTGGTCGCGCGTGCCGAGGCGATAAATGTCATACTGCTCATCGTGGCGATGGCGGTGTTGGGGATAATAAGATAGGTTGCGGGTAGCTGTCCGTCGCCCTTGTCGAGCCACGCTGATAGTTGCGCAATGCCCAAGCCGCCCACCATCGAGGCAACGGCCTGATGCTCATAGTCCAACGATGGCTTAATCTCGGCGAGCACCTCCTCTACCTTCCACGGCTTTACGGCAAGCACCACCATATCGGTAGCTGCCACAGCCTCGGTGTTCGATGTCGTGGTGTTGATATCGGCAAACTCCGCCTTTAGCCTATCGAGCTTCGCTGTCGAGGGGTTTGCGACATAGATATCCGAGGTGGAGATAAGCGCGCCTTTTGCCAAGCCACGCGCCAATGCACCACCCATATTTCCTGCTCCAATTATCGCTATCTTCATATCTTTGACCTCGTTAGTATTCAACAATTCTCCTACAAATATACAAATTTCCGATTTAATTTCGTAACTTTACAGCTATAAAAGTAACCCAAGGCCTATGAGAAATATTTTGAAGAGCCTTGTTCTGCTTGCATCTATTGCGTTTATGGCGTGCAATGCCGAGCCTCCAAAGCCTATGAGTGTTATCCCCGCACCCCACCAAATCGAGTGGCACAAGATGGAGCAATACGCCTTTGTGCACTTCACGATTAACACTTTTACGGATAAGGAGTGGGGCTATGGCGATGAGTCGCCCGAGTGGTTTAACCCCACCGACTTCGATGCCGATGCGCTGGTGCGTGTTGTCAAGGATGCCAACCTCAAAGGCTTGATTCTCACCGCTAAGCACCACGACGGCTTTTGCCTATGGCCTACGGCATACACCGAGCACTCGATTAAAAACTCGCCCTACAAAAAGGGCAAGGGCGATATTGTTGGCGAAGTTGCCGAGGCGTGTCGTCGCCACGGCATAAAGTTTGGCATCTACCTCTCGCCGTGGGACCGCAACCATGCCGACTACGGCACAGATGCCTACTTAGAGTATTATCGCAACCAGGTGCGTGAGTTGCTCACCGCCTACGGTCCTCTTTTCGAGATGTGGTTTGATGGCGCCAATGGTGGCGATGGCTACTATGGTGGCGCCAACGAAACACGCTGGGTAGAGTCGGGCTACCTCTACTACGACTGGGCAAAGGTCGTCGATATCATTCGTGAACTTTCGCCCGAGACCGTTGTCTGGAGCTCGTCGCTCCCCGATGCGCGTTGGTGCAGCAACGAGCGAGGTATTATCGACGAGCACTGCTGGGCTATGGCAACGCCCGAGGATATGTACCCCAACGGCAAGGATAATATGGCTGTGCTTCGCCACGGTCAGGAGAACGGTACGAGATGGGCACCTGCCGAGGCAGATGTCTCGATACGCCCAGGGTGGTTCTACCACGACTACGAGGCACCCAAGACGCCCGAAGAACTCTTCGATATCTACCTTAGCTCGGTAGGTCGTGGTGGCACGCTCCTTCTTAACCTTGCCCCCGACCGCCGTGGTCGCATCCCCGAGGAGGATATCGAGTCGCTGATTGCGTGGCGCAAGATGGTAGACAATGCCTTCCGTAACGACCTTGCCGAGAAGGCACTCTTTACGGCATCCTCATCGCGTGGTAGGGGCTTCGAGGCGGAGAATATGCAGGGCGAAAATGAGGGATATTGGGCTACCGCAGATGGCGTAACCACGGGTGATATCACCCTAAAATGGAGCGAGCCTATCAAGGCGAAATATGTTGTAATTCAAGAGCATATCGCTTTGGGTCAGCGTATTAGAGAGTTTGTGGTTGAGGCTTTCAACGGCGACGAGTGGCAAGAGGTTGCCTCGGGCACAACCGTCGGCTATAAGCGCATCTTGCCCCTTACCGAGGAGGTTACCACTGACCAACTGCGCATCCGTCTGCTCGACTCTCGTGCCGAACATGCCATATCGCGCATTGCGATATACTAACAAAATAGGGATTATTTTGCTTTTTTTTCGTACCTTTGCAATATTATAAATATATGTGCGTTTCGCCATTAGGCGAACGATGCCAAACTATTGAGAGTAAAATTAAAAATATAAATTTAATGAATGAGGTAATTAACATCAAAGAGCTTAATGCTCATATCGAGCAGGAGTCGATTTTTGTCGATACCCTGCGCAAGGAGATGGCGCGTGTGATTGTGGGTCAGCAGCACCTTATCGACACCCTCCTTATTGGTCTTTTGTCGGACGGCCACATCCTCCTCGAGGGTGTCCCTGGCTTGGCTAAGACCTTGGCAATCACCACCCTCTCAAAGGCCGTAGATGCCAAGTTTGCCCGTATTCAGTTTACGCCCGACTTGCTCCCTGCCGACCTTATCGGTACGCTGATTTACTCGCAGCGCAACGAGGAGTTTACCGTGAAACGAGGCCCTATCTTCGCCAACTTTATCCTTGCCGATGAGATCAACCGTTCGCCCGCCAAGGTGCAGTCAGCCCTCTTGGAGGCGATGCAGGAGAAGCAGGTAACGATTGGCGATACGACATACGCCCTCCCCGCACCCTTCCTTGTGTTGGCTACGCAGAACCCCTTGGAGCAGGAGGGTACCTATCCTCTGCCCGAGGCACAGGTCGACCGTTTTATGCTCAAGGCGAAGATTTCGTATCCCAAGCGTATGGAGGAGCTCGATATCATTCGTATGAACCTCTCGGGCGAGGGTATGCCCGAGGTAAACAAGGTGATTTCGCCCGAGGATATTATGCGTGCCCGCAAGGTGGTGAATATGGTATATATGGACGAGAAAATCGAGAAGTATATCATCGACATCATCTTCGCTACGCGCGAGCCCGGCGAGTACAAGGCGTTGCAGCACCTTCAGCCCCTTATCGCCTATGGTGGCTCGCCCCGTGCAAGTATCGCCTTGGCAAAGGCTGCGCGTGCCTACGCCTTTATCCAGCGCCGTGGCTATGTTATCCCCGAGGATGTGCGTGCCGTATCGCACGATGTTTTGCGCCACCGTATCGGCCTAAGCTACGAGGCCGAGGCCGAGAACATCACCACCGAGCAGATTATCACCGACATTCTTAACAATGTAATTGTTCCCTAATGCACCTAAGCGAGAACGATATTTTACGCCGAGTACGCAAGGTCGAAATCAAGACACGCGGTCTTTCGGACGAAATCTTTGCGGGCAAGTACCACACGGCATTTCGTGGCCGTGGTATGTCGTTCGCCGAGGTGAGAGAGTACCGCGTGGGCGATGATGTCCGCGATATCGACTGGAATGTTACAGCCCGTTCCGACCGTGCCCATATCAAGGTCTACGAGGAGGAGCGCGAGCTGACGATGATGCTCTTGGTCGATGTCTCGCCATCGCGTATGTTCGGCTCGAAGGAGCTTACCAAGAAGAATGTAATCACCGAGGTTGCCGCCACACTCGCCTTCTCGGCAGCGAAGAACAACGACAAGGTGGGCTGCATACTCTTCTCGGACCGTGTCGAGAAGTTTATCCCGCCCAAGAAAGGTCGTAGCCATATCTTGATGATTATCCGTGAGTTGGTGGGCTTTGAGCCCTCGGGCGAGAGCACTGCACTATCGGTGCCTCTGCGCTACTTGGTGGGTGTGAACAAGAAGCGCACCACCTCGTTCCTTCTCTCGGACTTGGTAAACGCTGAAAGCGACAACGAGCGCTTTGATGATGCGCTGAAGATTGCATCGTCGAAGCACGATATTATGGCTGTGCGCATCTACGACGAGCGCGACCGCAAGCTGCCCAATGTGGGCATTGTGGAGGTTGCCGATTCGGAAACGGGTCGTCGTGAGTGGCTCGACACCTCGTCGCGCCGAGTGCGTGACTACTGGCAGCAGAGCTACGACAGGGCGATGGACGAGGTGCGCATCCGCCTGAGCCACAACCGCATAGATATCGCCGAGGTGGCTACCGATGGCGACTATGTCAAAGAACTTATCAAGATGTTTAAGCAACGATGACGGAGCGTAACAACATAATTTACACCATTTTCCGCTCGCTCCTTGTGGCGGTTGTGATGGTTGTTGCCCTGACAGATGCCGAGGCACAGCGACCCACCATTAGTGGCTCGTTCTCGCGCGACACGGTGGAGGTGGGCGACCACTTCGACTATATCCTCGACATCACGAAGGATAGGGCTACGGAGATTGGCATTCCCGACTTTGGCGATAGACTCTCGCCAAAGGAGCGCGAGGAGTTGGAGAAGCGCAAAATCAAGATGTCGACATTTACCGACTACGACGAGGATATCTTCGAGTTGGTCGAGAGCTTCCCCATCGACACTATCTCGGTGGATAATCGCACACTCCACATCCGCAAGCGCTACCGCTTGGCGGTGATGGAGACGGGCGCTATGCACCTACACCCCACGATTCTCTACTTCGAGAAGAACCGCGATGTGCCCGACACTGTGCGCACCGACGAGGAGTTGACCCTTATCGTGCCCCGCTATGAGCATCTCGACACGCTGAGCTTCCTTGTTGCCGACCCTATGCAGGGAGCGAAGGTAGACTCTTTGCGTGCTGCCGAACTTCTTATTAAGGAGGGCATCACCACGCAGAAGCCTCTGCCCTTTATCTTTGCCGAGATAAGAGATTATGTTATCTATGGCGTTATCGCGCTGATTATCTTGGCATTGCTCGTCTGGGCTGGCATCGTTGTGTGGAACAAGTATCTGAAAAATCGTGTTGCAGCCACGAAGCCCGAACACCGCCTACCGCCCCATATCGTGGCGAATATGGCACTTGTCGAGCTCTCGCACCGCAAGCTCTGGCAGAATGGCAAATACAAGCTCTACTACACCTCGCTAACCGACATCCTTCGTGTCTATATCGCTGATATGTGGGAGGTTGGCGCATTGGAGATGACCACCGACGAGATTATCGAGGCGCTCAGCGACAAGGATATTCCGCGCGACAGCCGTATGGACCTTGTGGCAATCCTGCGCACCGCCGATATGGTGAAGTTTGCCAAGGCACAGCCCGAGGCGGAAGAGAACGAGGAGAACTACCGCCGTGCCTACTACTTTGTCGAGAACACCAAGCGCGAAGAGGTCGAGGTGGGCAAGGAGGATATCACGGTAGAAACAAAAATCGGAGAGTAATGAGAGTATTTCTTAACATATTGGCTACCACGGCGTTGATGCTTCTGACGGCGAGTGTTGCGATGGCGCAATACTACCCCGAAAGGCGCTTGGTGCGTGAGGGTAACGAACAGTTTGAGCGCCTAAACTATCGCAACGCCCTCAACCGCTACAACGAGGCGTTGGAGCACGACACCACGAAGTATGAGTCGTTGTACAACCGTGCCAACGCCTACCTGCAATATATGCTTACCAACCGTGCCGACACCACACTCAAGGGCGAGGTGGCGAACACCCTATTCGAGCAGATTGCTGCCGACCAACTCCTCTCAAAGGAGCAGCGTGCCGAGGTGTTGCGCAACTTGGGCGAGGGTCTATTCTTGCAACAGAACTACGAGGCTGCGCTCAACTCGTTCCGCGAGTCGCTGAAACTAAACCCTGCGGATAGAGAGGTTAAGCACAACTATATCCTCACCAAGCGCATTGTCGACCAGAAGCGTCAGCAACAGCAGCAGAACGAGCAGAACAACCAAAATCAGCAGAATCAGGACAATCAGCAAAACCAAGACCAGAACCAAAATAACGAGGGCAACAACGACCAGAACCAAGATCAAAACCAGCCCGAGAACAACGAGAATAACCAAGATAAGAACGACGACCAAAACAACGAGGGCGACAACAACCAAAACGAGAAGCCCGAGAACGAGAACGATAATGGCGACCAGAAGGGCGATGAAGATGAGCAGGAGGGCAAGACGCCTCCGCCAAGCGGCATAAGCCGTGATGAGCAGGAGCGAATGCTCGATGCTATTCAAGCTCAAGAGGATAAGACCAACGAGAAGCTGAAGGAGGGCGAGAAGGCATACATCATCCCAGGTAAGAAAAATTGGTAATTATGAACTTTTTACACCCCAACATATTGTGGCTTGCGCTAATCATTCCGCTTATCGCTGCCCACTATATCTGGCAGGGCAGAAAGGGTGCTGCACTCAATGTCACAACCATTCGTGGTCGTGCACCACGCACCCTGCGCTACTATCTGCGCCACCTGCCTATCGTGCTACGCCTCACGGCATTAGCACTCCTTATCGTTGCCCTTGCCCGCCCCGTAGATGAGCATAGCGAGCAGGAGGTGACATCCGAGGGTATCGACATCGTCTTGGCGATGGATATATCGTCGTCGATGCTTGCGCGCGACTTCCAGCCCGACCGCCTAACGGCTGCCAAGCAGATAGCCTCGGAGTTTGTCGGCGAGCGCCACGGCGACAGACTTGCTGTCGTAGCCTTTGCTGGCGAGGCATTCACGCAGTGCCCCTTGACCACCGACCAGTCGACCGTGCAGACACTCCTTGCCCGCCTGCGTAGCGGTGTTATCGAGGATGGCACAGCCATCGGCAACGGCCTTGCAACGGCAATCAACCGCCTAAGGGAGAGTAGTGCAAAATCGAAGGTTGTCGTACTGCTCACCGATGGTGTCAACAACCGAGGTCAGATTACACCCCTTATGACCGCCGAGATTGCCAAGGATATGGATATCAAGGTCTACACCATCGGCGTAGGTCGCAAGGGTCAAGCACCCTACCCCGCAGTCGATATGTTTGGCAACCAGACGATGATAATGGCGGATGTCGAGATTGACGAGGAGCTACTTGGCGAGATTGCTACGATGACGGGCGGTAAATATTTCCGTGCCGAGAACAACAACGCCTTGGCAGAGATTTACGACGAAATCAACCAGATGGAGCGTAGCGAGGTGCAGGTAACCGAGCATCTGCTCTACGAGGAGAAGTTCCTCGGATGGCTGCTTCTGGCAATAGCTATTTTGGTGGCGGAGTTCGCGCTCAGCTACTTGATACTTAACCGATTACCATAGTTTTACGATGGATATTTTTGCATTTGCATACCCCGAGCGACTTATCTTTTTAGCCGTAGTCCCCGCCCTATTCCTTATATATTGGGCGGTGGTCGCTATGCGCCGTCGTCGCCTTATGCGCTTTGGCGACAAGGCAACCTTGGCAGAACTTATGCCCGAGAGGTCGGTGGCTCGCGGTTGGATTAAGATTTCATTATTGGCCGTTGCCGCCATCTTCCTCACGCTCGCAGCTGCCCGCCCACGCACAGGCTCTAAGCTACGCACCGTGGAGACCGAGGGTAGAGAGATTATGCTTGTTGTCGATGTCTCAAACTCGATGCTTGCCGAGGATATCGAGCCGAGCCGTATGGAGCGCACCCGCTACGCCATATCGCGCTTGGTCGAGAGCATGAAGGAGGATAGAGTGGGCGTTGTGGCATTCGCTGGCGAGGCAGAGGTGCTGTTGCCTATCACTTCGGATTATAAGATGGCCGAATCGAAGGTGCGTAGCCTATCGCCCTCGATAATTCGCAATCAGGGCACCGACATTGGTGCTGCGTTGGAGCTTGCAACACTCTCGTTTACAGCCTCAAGCAAGAGCAACCGTGTCATTATCCTTATTACCGATGGCGAGGCCCACGACGAGGGGGCTATTGCTGCTGCGGAGTTAGCAGCCAAGGAGGGCATCACCATCTGCGCTATCGGTATCGGCACCCCCGAGGGTGAAACCCTCAAGATTGGTGGCCGCTATATCGAAGACGAGGAGGGCAATATGGTCGTCACGAAGCTCAACGAGGAGCTTCTACAACAAGTTGCTGCCGCCACTGAGGGTATCTACACACGCTCACGCAACGAGGATTTCGGCCTTCAAGGCATTATCCAGAAGCTCGACGAGATTGAGGCCGAGGAGTTCACCGAGCGCATCTTCGACGAGTACGAGGAGCAGTATCAGTGGTTCTTGGGCGTGGCTATCTTGTTCCTCGCTATCGAGGCTGTGGTGCTCTCGCGCCGTAACCCACTATTAAAGGGTGTGAAACTTTTTGATGGAGAAAATTAACTACTAACAAATTAATACTTACAGGATTATGAGTATCAGGAATTTAAAGCCCCAGCTTATTTGGGAGCAGTTTGATGACATCTGCCAGGTGCCCCGCCCCTCGAAGAAGGAGGGCAAGATTATCGCTTGGCTTGTGGATTGGGCGAAGAAGCACAACTTCGACTACCAGACCGACGAGACAGGTAATGTCGTTATCCGCAAGGCCGCTACTAGGGGCTTTGAGGGTCGCCCAGCGGTGATTCTCCAGTCGCACATGGATATGGTATGCGAGAAGAACTCGGATGTAGAGTTCGACTTCGAGAACGACCCTATCCAGCCCTGGATTGATGGCGAGTGGGTTAAGGCTAAGGGCACAACCCTTGGCGCTGACTGCGGTATCGGTATGGCTGCTGCTTTGGCAGTATTGCTCGACGAGAGCCTTGAGCACCCCGCTATCGAGGCACTCTTCACCGTTGACGAGGAGACAGGTCTTACTGGCGCCTTTGGTCTTGGCGAGGGTATGCTTACAGGCAAGTACCTTGTAAACCTCGACTCGGAGGATGAGGGCGAGTTGTTTATCGGCTGTGCTGGCGGTATCGACACCGTGGCAACTATGGATTACGACAAGGAGGAGGCTCCCGAGGGCTACGCCTTCGTGCGCTTGGAGGTTGGCGACCTGCTTGGTGGCCACTCGGGCGACGATATCGACAAGGGTCGCGCCAACTCAAACAAGCTCCTTGCTCGCTTCCTCTACAATGCTGCCGACACCTTCCAGATTGCCTTGGCAAAGTTCGATGGAGGCAACTTGCGCAACGCTATTCCTCGTGAGGCATACGCTATCGTAGGTGTTCCTGCCGAGGCGAAGGAGGACTTCGAGGAGCGCTTCTTGGAGTTTGGTCAGGAGCTTATGGAGGAGTTCAAGCACACCGAGCCCCGTATGCGTTTCACCGTTAACGATGTCGATGAGAAGGTTACGGAGGTAATGTCAAATGATGATATGTGCGCTCTGCTTATCACCATCGTGGGCTTGCCCAATGGAGTTTTGGCAATGTCGTTTGCCGTGCAGGGTCTTGTTGAGACCTCGTCGAACCTCGCTTCGGTAAAGTTCAACACCGAGGAGGGCAAGGTAACTATCACCACCTCGCAGCGTTCGTCTGTCGAGAGCGCTAAGCTCTATGCAGCGCAGACCATCGAGTCGGTATTCTTCCTCGCTGGCTTCGATGTAGAGCACTCTGATGGCTACCCCGGCTGGTCACCCAACCCCGATTCGAAGCTCTTGGCAACCACCGTTGAGTGTTACCGCAACCTCTTCGCCACCGAGCCTAAGGTGCGTGCTATCCATGCGGGCTTGGAGTGTGGCTTGTTCCTCGAGAAGTACCCCCACTTGGAGATGGTGTCGTTCGGCCCCACGCTCCGTGGCGTACACTCTCCCGACGAGCGCTTGGAGATTGCTACTGTCGATAAGTTCTGGAAGCTGCTCGTTGAGCTGTTGAAGGTTATCGACTAACCGACTCGCGAAGTCTAAGTGTAAGAGGCTGGCTAAATTACTTTTTAGTCAGCCTCTTAATATTTTTATATTTATGACAAATAGTATTTCCAAAAAATTCCTATCTTTGTACATATATATATAATTATAACAAAACAGTTTCCTATATGTCTGTAATTAGACTTACCAAGGAGTTTACCTTCGAGGCGGCGCATATGCTCGAGGGCTACGATGGCCTCTGTCGCGAGATTCACGGTCACTCATACCGTTTGTTCGTTACCATCAAGGGCGAGCCACAGAGCGACCCCGACTCGCCAAAGTTGGGTATGGTGATGGACTTCGGTCTGCTCAAACGCATTGTAAATGAGCAGATTGTCGAGCGTCTTGACCACTCGTTTATGATGCGCAATACGCTTGCTGCCGAGGAGGTAGCATCGGGTCTTGGCTACCGCTTCTCGAAGGTTGTGCTTACCGACTATCAGCCAACCTGCGAGAATATGCTTGCCGACTTTGCCGAGCGTCTGTTGGGTGCTCTGCCCGAGGAGATTGAGCTCTGCTCACTGCGCCTTCACGAGACCGCCACATCGTATGCCGAGTGGTATGCCTCGGATAACTTTTAGAACACACCTCAAAGCGTTTCGACAATGAAGACACTATATCTTATCGATGCTTATGCGTTGATATTCAAGTACTACTACGCCTTTATGGGTCGCCCGATGCGCAACCGCGATGGACTGAACACCTCGGTTGTCTTTGGCTTTACGAAGTTCTTGCGTGACCTTCTGAAGCGCGAGAAGCCCGACCTTATCGGCGTGGCGTTCGACCCTCCGGGTGGCTCGTTCCGTCGCGAGATGTTTGCCGAGTACAAGGCAAACCGCCCACCCACGCCCGAGGATATTATTATCTCGGTACCCTATGTCAAGCGACTGTTAGAGGCTATGTGCATACCTGTTTTGGAGGTTGCGGGCTTCGAGGCAGACGATGTTATCGGCACACTCGCCAAGAAGGGCGCAGCAAAGGGATATAGTGTCTTTATGGTTACACCCGACAAGGACTACGGTCAGCTTGTCGGCGATAACTGCGTGATTTACAACCAGAAGGGCGACGATATTATAAAGATTGACAAGGCGGGTATCGAAGCAAAATATGGCTTCTCCGACCCTGTCTTGGTGCGTGATATGCTCGCCTTGTGGGGCGATGCCTCGGACAATATCCCAGGCGTACCGGGCATTGGCGAGAAGGGTGCGTGTAAGCTTGTTAGGGAGTGGGGTACGGTGGAGAATATCCTCGCCAACACCGACAAGATTGGTGGCAAGACAGGCAAAAATATTGCCGAGTGGGGCGATAAACTTCGCTTGGCTAAAGAGCTGACAACCATTCGTTTGGATGCACCAATCGAGTTCGACGAAGCGGCACTCACGATGTGTTGCCCCAACTATACTCTCCTGCGTGGATTGTATGCCGAAC
Source organism: Alistipes sp. (assembly GCA_017465575.1). GTDB lineage: Bacteria > Bacteroidota > Bacteroidia > Bacteroidales > Rikenellaceae > Alistipes. The sequence continues at coordinate 51,257 of JAFTVX010000039.1, forward strand.
TGAACTTTACATCTTTCTTGCGCGACATCGAGAACCTTGCACCCGAGGAGCCCGTGGCAAAGGATACGCCACGCCAAGCGCCACAAATCCAACTACAAGAGGTGGCGCGCGCAAAGTCGGAGGCAAAGCGCCGTGCAAAGCTTGAGGGTCAGGGCGACCTATTTGCAATGTTCGATGCGCCCACCGCTGAGCCTGAGCCCACCGCCGAGGTGGAAACCGCAACCGAAGAGGCAGAGGAGATTGTCGGTATGCGAAACATTAACAACACCCCTCACGACTACCGCATCGTAAAGGATATCAACGAGTTGCGCGAGTTATGCGACTATCTCAGTCGTTTCCCCGAGTTCTGCTTCGACACCGAGACAACAGGTCTTGACCCCATAACGAGCGCCGTAGTCGGTATGTCGTTCGCTGCCGAGCCCTTCAAGGCGTGGTATGTACCTTTTACTTCGCTCTCGGCAGAGGTTAAGGTGGAGTATTGCGCCGTGCTTAAAGCCCTCTTCGAGAACGCAGTAATTACCAAAATTGGTCAAAATATCAAGTTTGATATGATGGTGCTCAACCGCCTCGGCATCGAGGTGCGTGGCAGAAAGATTGACACTATGCTGCTGCACTATCTTATCGACTCCGAGTCGCGCCACAATATGAACTTCCTCGCCGAGCGATACCTCAACTACGAGCCTATCGCCATCGAGTCGCTTATCGGCAAGGGCACGAAGCAGCTCACGATGGATATGGTTAATGTTGAGCGAGTTGCGGAGTATGCCGCCGAGGATGCCGACATCACACTACGCCTCAAAAGCGTGCTCTATGCCGAGGTCGAGAAGCTCGCTATGACCGACCTCTACCACCGCATCGAGGAGCCGATGATTGAAGTGCTTGCAGCGATGGAGTTGGAGGGTGTGCATATCGACACCGCAGCCCTTGACCGCTATGCGGTGGAGTTGCGCGAAATGTTGCAACGCCTTGAGAATGAGGTGCGCGAGCTTGCTGGCGAGCCCGACCTAAATATCAACTCGTCACGCCAGTTGGGCGAGGTGCTGTTTGCCAAGTTGCGCATCACCGACAAGCCCAAGATGACCAAGACCAAGCAGTTCTCGACCGAGGAGGAGTATTTGCAGACCTTCGCCCACGACTACCCGATAGTAAGCAAAATCTTGGAGTATCGTGGCGTGAAGAAGCTACTCTCGACCTATGTCGAGGCTCTGCCCGAGTTGGTGAATCCCGTGACTGGTCGCATACATACATCGTATAATCAGGCTGTTACGGCTACTGGTCGTCTATCTTCGACTAACCCTAACTTGCAAAATATCCCTATCCGCGACGACTTGGGCAAACCTATCCGTGCTGCCTTTGTTGCTGCAGACGAGGAGCATACGCTTGTCGCTGCCGACTACTCACAAATCGAGCTACGCCTTATGGCGCATCTTAGTGGCGATAAGGCACTTATCGAGGCGTTCCACGCGGGCGAGGATATCCACTCTGCCACCGCTGCTCGCCTCTTCCATAAGAGCGCCAAGGAGGTGACATCTGCCGAACGCCGTCAGGCCAAGACCGCCAACTTCGGCATCATCTATGGCATCTCGGCATTCGGTCTTGCACAGCGATTAGACATCGCCAACCGTGAGGCGAAAGAGCTAATTACCAACTACTTCGAGTCGTACCCCGAGGTTAAGGCATATATGGATAACGCCGTGATGCACGCCACCGAGGCGGGATATGTCGAGACGATGTTTGGCCGCCGCCGCATACTTCTCGACATCAACTCATCGAATCGCACGGTGCGTGGTCTTGCCGAGCGCAACGCCATCAATGCACCGATTCAGGGCTCTGCCGCCGATATTATGAAGTTGGCGATGGTTGAGATTTTCCGCCGCTTCCGTGCCGAGGGCATCCGCTCAAAGATGATTATGCAGGTGCACGATGAGGTCGTTATCGATACCCTAAATTCGGAGCTCGACAGGGTAAAACTTATCGTTAAGGAGTCGATGGAGTCGGTTGCTTCGCTCCGCGTTCCGCTAATCGCCGAGGTCAACAATGCCTCAACTTGGCTTGATGCGCACTAAAGGTCGAAGTTTTTTTGAAAAATTTTTCAAGGCTTGGGCGAAGTGCTGATTTGCGATTTATATTGCTGATTGATTGAAAGTTGCAAAGGCGTTACGCCAGATAATTGAGAATGATGAATTAAAAAAGTTTCAGTTTTTCAAAAAAAAGTTTGCAAAAAATTTGCAGAATAAAATATTTGGTGTACCTTTGCACTCGCAATCGAAAGGTTGCAGACAACTAATAGGCGGAAATAGCTCAGTTGGTAGAGCACAACCTTGCCAAGGTTGGGGTCGCGAGTTCGAGTCTCGTTTTCCGCTCAAACGAAGAAGCAGTCCGAGCGGACTGCTTTTTTTGTTTACACGATGACCCACGGGACACCCGAAGCGACCCCACTCCCTGCTCTAAGGGGTCGGGATGTAAATATGTAAAAATCAAGTAATTGTCCCTGTTTTATCTACTGATTTTGACCAATAAGCCGAATATGATTGATGCGCCATTTACTAATCACCTAAAACATACACCGTCTTATCGCTATACCTGTCGAGGGTAAAATGGAGGGTGCTGAGGGAGCTGGTGTTGTCGAATTGGGTGAAGTAGATCTCGTCGGCGAGGTCGGCGGCGCCCCAGTTGCGCTGTTGGGCGGAGTTCCAGCTATGGCGTGTGTAGCCGCGAAACGAAATAAACAGCAAATTTCCCTCGTCAAAAGCCGTTTGCAGGTGTGGCGGAACCTTCTTATAAAGTGCCCTTCCGAGCGCGAAAATCATGGGATGGTGCCGTTCAAGCAGGTAGTTCAAAATCTCTTTTTCGAGTGGGGAGTGAAAGCCGCTGATGACAACTTTGTCGGTTTGGCAGATGTCGGCAGCCCATTGCAGTGCCAATTGCGTGTCGTGTGGCGTTGCTTTACGCGAAGCGAAGAATGCCACTAACTCTCTGTCGAGCAAGCCCTTATTTCCGGATAAGTCCATAAAAAAAGCGCAGGCGCTGCATTTACTTATCCAACATCGAGGCCTTGGCTGCCCTTCACACGAATAAGCAACACAAACGCCCACGCCGGATGATATATCGCATACACCGAGCCAATCGGTGATGGGGATATACACCAAACGCGGACATCTTGTTGCCGACCTTCGTGTGATTAAAACCGCCAAGTTTCGATGTTGAAGAATCGTCAAAAAATATCCAATCAAATATGTACGGCTCAACGGTAAAAGCCATAAGCCATTACAAAGATATAGAAAATTTTTGAGAAAGCGAGAATTTGTGAAAAACTCTTGTGTTGGAATTTGTTATCTTTGCGACACATCGCCAGATTTAGGGTGCAATCGCAGTGGAATATGACTGTGTGGATTGCGAGTGGAGAGAAAAAGTTTCGGCTTTTTCTCTTTTTGTTAAGAGATAATGTGTAACTTTGAACAACAATTAAATTTACCAGATAATGAAGTTTGTATCTCTCCATAATTCAGGACACCCCACGGTGATGTTGATACCTGGTTTGGGAGTATCGTATGAGATATTTATGCCCCTCATTGAGTTGCTCAAAGGGAGTTACAATATTGTGGCAGTTCAAGTGGATGGGTTTATTCTTGGAGAATATACATCATTCACCTCTATTGATGATCAAGCAGAACAAATTATTAGCTATATCGAAAAGCAACACAATGGCAGCATAGAGTGTATTTATGGACTCTCGCTCGGCGGAAAGATTGTGTCACGCATATTGGAGCGTAATGAGGTTGTGGTAAATCATACCATTATGGATGCGGCACCTCTCGTTGCCTTGCCTCGCTGGCTTGTGAATCCGTTAAGATATTTGCAATGCGCCAATGTTTGGAGTTGCTATCATCATCGAGGTTTTTGGAGCAAAGTATTCCGCTCGCACTATTTCGATGTGCTTCTTGACGAGTGTCGTAAGATATATCCGTGGGGCGGAAGCCGTGCGGTAATCAACGGTTACAAATCGGTATATACCAGCACATTGCAATCTATCAACGGACATGATATACACTATTGGTATGGAACGAAAGAGGCGTTTGTTGCTCGAGCGCAAGTTAAGCACCTATTACGGTTATGTCCTACGGCAAATATTGAGTTTTTTCCAAATATGAACCACGGACAGCTACTTATAGATTATCCCGATGAGATTGCAAAGCATATTACAAAGATAGTGCAATAGTGATGATCAACCACCTTTTACAGCCATTGGTTTGCGAGCGTTTCCTGACTGATGCACGGTATCGGGAGGGGCATTTGCGAGTGGTGAATGCGTTGCCTGAAAGGCGTGTCTTGGGGCTTCATTCGCCCGAGATTAAGGCCACGGCAAAGCAACTCTCACGCAAGGGTGGCGAGGTCGTTATGCCCGATGGCGCATGTCAAATTTGCGCCAACGGAGCAGAGGTTATTCGTGCGTTTGAGATAGTACCAAGCGAGAGTCTTTGCTACGAGGAGACCGTTATCTGGGGCTATCTCATAAACCTCGAAAAGTGTTTGCTGGAAGAGCGTTTGGCGATGCTCACGCGCTATGTGCCCGTGATAGATAATTGGGCAGTGTGCGACTCCTACTGCGCTCACGCCAAGTGGATGGCTCGTGCTGATAAAGTGGCTCTGTGGGCGTTTTTGGAGCGATGGTTTGACTCCGAGCGCGAGTTTGAGGTACGCTTTGCAGTTGTTGCAGCGATTTGCCGAGGGTGTAAAGTCGGTTGGTGAGGATGTTGAGGTGAAGATAGTGCGACTTTACGACCTTGATTATAAGGGTTGTATGTCGTGTATGGCTTGCAAACTCAAAGGCAAGGCGACGAACATTTGTCGCTTTCGGGATGCACTCTCGCCACTCTTGGACGAGATTGCCGAGGCGGACGGCTTGGTGCTTGGCTCGCCCATCTATTTTGGCGAGGTTACGGGCAAGATGCGTGCCTTCTTGGAGCGTCTGGCGTTCCCGTGGCTCTCGTATAACGATTACAGTCTGACCGCGCCGAAGCGTATGCCTGTGGTGCTTGTCGAGGCGATGAATGGCACACCCGAGCGCAACAACAGCAACCATTTCGGCACGATGGAGTGGTGCCTCACAACGGCCCTCGGCGAGCCGGAACGCATCATCGGCTACAACACCTGCCAGGTGGCGAAATACGGCAATTACGAACTCGGCAGCTTCTTCGAGGAGGCGAAGCACGCTTGGCGCGATGCCCATTGGGAGGAGGATTTGCAGAAGGCCTACGATGCCGGTCGCAAGATGGCAGAGCAGTAAGAACTGCGATTAGGGAATAGAGAGAAAAAGTTTCGGCTTTTTCTCTTTTTTATTGCCGATTGTCAGAAGTTGTCAAAAACTTGGGGTTACTTTGTCGCAAAGTAACCCTTAAACTTGTTTTGGAATCTATTGGTATAATCCTTCTCATCGTTATTGTACCGATAGTGGAGGTCATAGCTGCTTGTGGTAATCTTACCGTTCGGTTCGTGCTTGAGTTTGATTTTACCTTCATACTTCTCGGCTTCTCTCTTGAAGATGTTGTACCACCAGGCAATTTGGTCGAGCGTCTTGTAAAGCTCGTCCTGCTGATTCTGGCAATAGATACGGTCTTGCTCCGTAATCTTCTCCTCGTTTCTTACTTGTACCTTCAAGATACCTGATAGCAGGTCGGTATGACCTGTTGCTTGACTGTTGTTTAATACTGCTTGTGACATAACATTATATATTTCTTGTTA
>JAFTVX010000019.1 GCA_017465575.1 Alistipes sp.
AACTCATTTTAACTCATTGTAACTCATTTTAACTCATTAGAAATGATAGTTATTAGTTTTTAGTTATTAGTTATTATTTTTAATACTTCCACTAAAAAAGCATTTTAACTCATTTTAACTCATCGTAACTCATTTTAACCCATTAGAAATGAGAGTTGTTAGTTTTTAGTTTTTAGTTTTTAGTTATTAGAAAACTTCCGCTAAAAAACATCGTAACCCATTAGATAGAGTTATTAGTTTTAGCAATATTCTTTGCATATGAATAAGTTATTTACACTATTGGCGCTATGTTGCTTGGCTCTCACATCGTGCAACAAGCCTGACGATGAGCCTAAGCCCATCGAGAAGGAGCCTATTTTGACCCTTACATCTGAGGCTACAATGGAGTTCCCGGCCGAGGGTGGCGAGGGAGTAATCCGCTACACCCTTGAAAATGGTGTCGAGGGCACTAAGGTGGAGACTACCTGCTCAGCCGAGTGGGTAACCGACCTTACCGTAGCCGAGACTATCACCTTTACTGTTACGGCAAACGAAACGGAGGCTCGCGAGACCAAGGTCATTGTAACATACGACGACAAGTCTTTCGAGGTAGCCGTAAAGCAGTCGGCAAAGAGCGAAGAGCCTGAGCCTGAGTTGGCTACAATCGAGCTTACGGTTGAGAATATCGAGTGGAATAATGCCAATATCGTCGTAAAGCCCTCGGCAGATGTGGAGTATGTGCTTGGCATTATGACCAAGGCGAAGTTCACAGAGAAGTATGGCGACGACACAGCAACGCTCTTCGATGATATGGTCAAGGCTTGGCAATCTACCGCCGAGATGTATCAGGATATGGGCTACGACGACCCTTGGCAGTACTATATGCAGAACGAGCAGCGCTCAGGCGAGAATGCCTACAACCTCAAGAGCGACGAAATCTACAACGCCACATGGGATAGCGACTATGTAGCCTACTGCTTCGGCATCGACGACGAGGGCGAGCAGACAGCATCGGTTGCTACGGCTGAGTTCCGCACCTTGGCGCCCGAGGCATCGGATAACACCTTCACTATCACGCTCGGCGAGATGACCAAGACATCTATCGCGTTTAGCGTCGTGCCTACCAACGACGACCCCTACTATGTTACGGTCGAGGCTACGAATGTTCTCGATGCTTATAGCGATGATGCCGAGCTTATTCGCGCTATCTTGCCCGAGTACGACTTGCAAATCGAGAAACGCACATTCTCAGGCGAGCAGAGCCTTACGAATGCCGACCTTGGCATCAACATCAACAGCATGAAGAGCTATAAGGTTGTTGTTTGGGGCTTCGAGAATGGTCCTACAACAGCAGTCTACCAGTCGGAGGCTTTCCAGCCCGCAGAGCCTGTTGTTGAGCCACTTAGCCTCGCGATGTCGACATCGGAGGTAACGCACGAGTTCGTAACATATAGCGTTGTGCCCAATGTCAATAGCTACACCTACTATCACAACCTCTTCACCACCGAGGAGATTGGCGCAGATGGTGGCGCAACACTTGCCCAGAGCCTTATCGCCGATGATAAGTTCGAGCAGAAACTCGTTGCAGGCTATATCGAGAACACCGTAAATGTTGCACCCGAGACCGAGTATCGTATTATGGCCTTTGGCTACGATGCGGAGAAGGGCGAGATGACGACAGAGGTCCTCCTCAGCGATGTAATCCTTACCCCCGCAGTCCCCGTTGAGAAGCCCACATTGGGTGTCGAGGTAACAAATATTGTGTGGAATGGCGCCGATATCTACCTCACTCCATCGGAGAGCTTTATGTACTACTACGCGGTATTTACCAAGGAGAAGTGCGACGAGAAGTACCCCAACCGCACCGACTTTATCCAATCGACCATCAATATGTGGAAGAAGGAGGCCTACGACTATGGTTACGAGTGGACAGAGTGGATGAGCTACTACACCACTAAGGGTGAGTGCGTTGCCGACATCGAAGTCTTGCGCTGGTCAACTGACTATGTATTCCTTGCCTTCGGTATCGCCGCCGATGGCACCGTAATCACCGACCTCTGCGAGGCCGAGTTCCGCACAGCAACACCCGTAGCATCGGATAATAGCTTCACCATCACCGTAGATAGCACCACCGCCTCGTCAGTAGAGTTTACCGTAACGGCGGCGAACAACGACCCCTACTATGTAACTATCGAGCGAACAAATGTCTTGGCAGGCTACGACGAGGAGGAGTACGACGATTTGATTTACTACCTCTTGCCTGAGTACGAAAACCAGTATGCAAAGCACCTCTTCACTGGTACCCAGACAATTACCAACAGCGACCTTGGTAGCACGGTAAGTAGCTTCTACGAGTATAAGATTGTCGTTTGGGGCTTCGACGATGGCCCAACAACCACGGTCTATATGTCCGAGAAGTTCAAACCCGCAAACTAATATTGTAGCAAAGACGACAAAGGCTAACACTCGTGGTTAGCCTTTTTTATATGGTCAGCTCTATACTGCGCCTATATCGGATCACCTTCAAAAGTCGGTGGGGAAGTAAAAAATAGTATACACTCCGTCATTGCGAGGAATTGCATTTTGTAGCGGTAGTGATACCTTGTGGGGTCTATGTAATTCCGCGGCAATCTACCATTGTCAACGACCTGGCTGATACCACAACCCACCGCCCATAAACAGCGGTAGATCCCCACGGTCGGGCATAGATGCTATTTGCTCATCTGACCCTCATAAGGTGCCCTCCCTCGGGATGACGATTTTATTATTACCCCACCGGAATTTCTGACTAAGTCTCTATATTTCAGAGAGACGAGAGAGAGGTGTCAGAGAGGTATCAGAGGGGTGTCAGAGGGGAAAATATTGCGTAGCAATGCAAGGCATCGCCTTGCCACAAGCCTCCCTTATCAAAGGGAGGTTTGGAGGGATTGTATATATAAGTGAGGACATCTGGGACTCGAACGGCGAAGCCGTAGCGGGGATACCCTTAAGCGCAGACCGAAGGTCGAGCAATAAACATAATATCATCACCGCAACGGTCTTCATATGCCGTAGAGCCGATACCTTATAAAAAAAGCGCAGACCGAAGGTCGAGCAATAAATCACTATCATATCGGCTCAACCTCCGACCTATTTAGTGAGTAGTGCTCACCACGCTGCGGATAGTTTATAGTTGCAAGCGCCCCACCATAGGTGGCGTGGTGTAGTGGTGTAGGTTGTGGGCTTGCACACAATGCTATACACCACTACACCACAAAGGCTACGCAGTAGACGGCGCTTGCAAATGGAAACAAAAAAACGGACAACCGAAGTTGTCCGTTAAGGTAGCGGGGGGAGGACTCGAACCTCCGACCTCCGGGTTATGAGCCCGACGAGCTGCCAACTGCTCTACCCCGCGATGTATCGTCAAATGGTCTTATAGACCAATTTTCCTTATTTGCGAGTGCAAAGATAATACAAATTATTTTGTTGTGCAAATATTTTATTTAAAAATTTTACAATTACCAATTCATACAAATATTAATATCTTATTATTCAGCGCATTAACTATTCGCACTCAACAACCTCGAAATCCTTAATCCATACCAGAGGAGCACCCGTAGCGGCAATTGCCTCGTCGCTAATCTCCACCGAGAGGATGCCCGCTGAGTAGGGTGCAATGTCGTAGGGCTGGTAGACAAGCATCAAACCCGACTCGGTTATAAGCACCGATTCGGGGATATGGATATTTTCGGGGGCAATGTTTGGGAATACCGCCTCGGCATATTCGTAGCGCAGCTTATTATATATAAGTGTACGCATTGCCTCGCCCCAAACATCCTCGACAAGATAGCCGAAGTCGTAGAGACTGCCCGATGCAACATCGTAGCAGTCGTAGATAAGCGACTCAAAGCCATGAGCACCGCCCATATATACATAATATGATGTCTCGAAGCATACCACTCTGCCCTCGCGAGCAAGGATTGGCATCTGCTCGATGCGATACTCGCACTCCGTACCCGATAGCACACCCTCTTCGCTAATCTCCTCACGGATTGCCTCGGCAATGGCATCGAGGTCGAAGGTTGTAGAGTTCTCGTCGATGCGCTCGGCAAAGGTGCGACGATAGTTCGCCGTGTCTATTAGGGCAAGCGCCTCGCTCTTATCGGCATTCTTGATGCGCTGAAAGAGTACGACGGTGCGTGATACACCCTCGTTGTGGTGGTCAAATATAAACTCCTCGAAACGGGGAAGAGGTGCGCCATCGCTATTTTTTCGGTTGCAACCAACAAAAATTGTTGCGCTTGCTACAAATAGTATAAGGGTCAATAGTATGTTTCTTCTCATTGTTTTGAATATTTATTACGCAAATATAACGATTTTTACTATAAAATTCAAAAAAAATGAAAAATTTTTGCAAAAAGTTTTGGAGAATAAAAAAAAGGCTGTATATTTGCATCGTCAAAAGGAAACAACCCGCTGACAAAGCTTAATGGTGGATTCATCTAAGGGCTAGGATACGTGCCTCTCACGCACGACATAGGGGTTCGAATCCCCTATCCACTACTCAAACGGACAACTTCGGTTGTCCGTTTTTTTGTATCGGTAGCTGTGTCTGTGTCTGTGGCAAGCGGTCGATTGCATCGCCCTCTGGCGATGGGGTGCCTCGCTTGTGTGCAAGCCCACAGCGACACACCCCAACGCCAACGCTAAGGCGTAGGCTTGCCACAGCATACCGAAGCATCAGCGTTCGTGTGATAGGGCATTGCTCACTGAAATGGGGTTGAGCCGATATGATAGTGATTTATTGCTCGGGCATACGCCCTGCGCTATTTTTATAAGGTATCGGCTCTACGGCTAAAGCCGTTCGAATCCCCTATCCACTACAAGCCGAAAGGCAAGGAGGCATCGAGAAATCGATGCCTTTTGTTTTTGTTGCTACGCACACAAACTTGTTTGTAGGGCGTAGTGGCAAAAGCAAATGAGTCGTTAGGCTTCTTGCCTTTCGGTTTGTTTAGGCCTCCGCGGCGAGCGGAGGGGAAAGGCGTTAAGCTGGGCAGCTTGCTGCACAGTAGCCAATCCCCTATCATTTCTTTGGGATAAGTGTTGGCAAGTTTAGTGATTTTGTTTAACTTTGTAAGTAATTGCTAACCGAGCTACTTTGATATGAAAATCTCCCATAAAATAAAGAGGGTTGCAACCCTACTACTAATTAGCCTCTTCGCTATATGTTGCCATAAGGCCACCAAGTCTCCAAACGAGGATTTGGTGCTATGGTACGACAGCCCCGCCACAATTTGGGAGGAGTACTTGCCTTTGGGTAATGGTCGCATCGGCATGATGCCCTCGGGAGGTGTTGCCTCGGACCATATTATCCTCAACGAGGAGACTATGTGGTGTGGCGGTGTGCAATATACTGACAACCCCGAGGCGCGAGAGTGGCTGTCCAAGATTCGTGAGGCGTTGCTTAGGGGCGACAACCGCACGGCCGAGATATTGATGTATCGCTACTTCACCTGCTCGGGTGGTGGCTCGGCGTCGGCGGAGTATGGCAGTTACTCGATGTTTGCCGACCTCGAAATCGAACATATTGGTGCTGAGAGTCTTACAATCGAAGACTACCGCCGAGAACTAAATCTCTCGGAGGCTATCGCCCGCACATCTTATATTGCAGACGGTGCGCACTACAAGCGCGAATATCTATGCTCAAAGGCCGATAATATCGCCATTATTCGCCTTACATCTGACCGAGCTACCGACTACCGCATAGCGCTCTCACACCCCAAAGGCATGGAGGTTACGGCAAACGGCAACGAACTTACGATAAGCGGTATGTTGCCAAGCGGTAGCGACAAAGATGGCGTTAAGTTCTACGGCAAGGTATGCATAGATGCTGAGTGCATAGCGGAGGATAACGCGCTAATAATCAAGGGAGCAAAAGATGCTACAATCCTTATCTCTATCGCCACGAACTATGCTAACAGCGATTACCGAGAGAGTGTTGATTGCGCACTTGATATAGTGAGCGACTACGACAAATTGCGCCAAAAGCATATCGAGGCCCACCGTGCGCTATTCGACCGTGTAACAATCAACCTTGGCGAGCAACTGAACGAGATACCTACCGATGAGCGCTTAGAGCGTTATGCCGAGGGCGAGAGCGACCCTGCACTCGCTGCGTTATATGCCCAATATGGTCGCTATCTGCTAATTGCATCGGCCTATAACGCCACCCTACCGCCCAACTTGCAGGGCATCTGGGCAGGCGATATTTGGTGTCCATGGAATGGCGATATGCATCTGAATATCAACCAGCAGATGAACCATTGGCCGTTGGAGATAGGTAACCTTGCGGAGCTTATCGACCCGCTAACACGCTACACCGAAGGTCTTGCCATATCGGGAGAACACACAGCACGCCACTTCTACGATGCTGAAGGGTGGTGCGCCCATATCTTGGCAAATGCATGGGGCTTCACATCACCCTCGGAGGACCCATCGTGGGGAGCTACGAACACTTGCGGTGCATGGATATCGCTACACCTCTGGGAGCACTACCTCTATACGCTCGACAGGGCATATCTCGAGCGTGTTTACCCCACTATGCGTGGTGCAGCGGAGTTTCTACGCTCGATACTTATCGAGCACCCCGAAGGCTACTTAGTAACAGGTCCTACGACCTCGCCCGAGAATGGCTTCTACCTTAGCGACGAGGATATGAAGCGAGGCATTGTAACGCATATCTGCCTTGGCTCGACGATGGATAACCAGATAGCGAGGGAGATATTCTCTGCCGTGGTCAGCGCCTCGGAGATATTAGGCATCGACAGCGAGCTACGCGAGGAGTACAAGGCGACCATCAACCGCTTAGTTCCCAACCGCATAGCATCGGACGGCAGAGTTATGGAGTGGATGGAGGAGTACCGCGAGGCTGAGCCTGAGCACCGCCATGTATCGCACCTCTTTGGCCTCTACCCTGCGGCACAAATCACACGCCATACACCCGAGCTTATGGAGGCTGCACGCCTTACGCTCGATGCTCGTGGCGATGCCGGCACAGGGTGGTCGCGCGCATGGAAGATATGCTTCTGGGCACGCCTTGGCGATGGCGACCGCGCGCATAAGCTACTCGGCTCGCTACTCGAGCCCGCAATCAAGGATGGCGCACACCACGGTGGCACCTACCCCAACCTCTTCTGCTCACATCCACCCTTCCAGATAGATGGCAACTTCGGAGGCTCGGCAGGCATTATGGAGATGCTCCTACAAAGCCACGATGGCGCTATAACGCTCCTCCCAGCCCTACCCACGGCATGGCGAGAGGGCGAATTTCGAGGCCTTAAAGCGAGGGGCAATATCGAGGTTGCGTGCCGTTGGAGCGAGGGCGAAATCACAGATACATGGTTGCTTAGCGCAACTGACCAAACCGTTACGGTGCGCACTGCCGATGGCCGAGAGCAAGAGGTTGAATGCCGAGAAGGAGAGAGAGTAAAGGTAAAATTCTAAAAGTTTAACAATATGAAAATTAGCAAATTAGTACTTTGTTTAACACTTGTATTGCTCGTAGGTTGCAATAGCGAGCAGGAGCTGCTTTTTAAGGCAAGCGTGGGCTACACTATCGAGGATGGCGTAATCGTTCTTGATGAGCCTGAGCGCACAGCCGAGCAGCAGTCGATGATTGAGTTCCGTGCCGAGCCCTTAGAGACCGTGCGTGTTGGCTTTGTGGGACTTGGTATGCGTGGACCGGGTGCTGTGGAGCGCTTCACCTATATCGAGGGCACAGCCATCAAGGCGCTTTGCGACAAGTACGCCGAGCGTGCCGAGGCTTGCCAGACCTATCTCGACCGAGCAGATATGCCCCGTGCCGATATCTACTCGGGCGACGAGGGGTACAAGGCACTATGCGAGCGCGAAGATATCGACCTTGTATATATCTGCACACCGTGGCAGCTGCATGTCGAGGTGGCGGAGTATGCTATGAACCACGGCAAGCATGTGGCTATCGAGGTGCCGAGTGCCAACACCGTCGAGGAGTGCTGGCGATTAGTCGATGCTGCCGAGCGCAACCGTGTACACTGCACAATCTTGGAGAATTGCTGCTACGACCACTTCGAGCTAACAACGCTCAATATGGCAGATAAGGGTCTCTTTGGCGAGATTATCCACGCCGAGGGTGCATATATCCACAACCTTGAGCCATACTGGGAGCACTATGCCGACAACTGGCGCTTGGAGTACAACCAGGCACACAATGGTGATGTATACGCCACTCACGGCATAGGTCCTAACTGCCAGGCACTCAATATCCACCGTGGCGATAGGCTCGACTACCTCGTGGCGATGTCAACAAAGTCGATTAACGGTTCGAAACTCACCGAGGAACTAATGGGCGAGGCGGAGTGCAAGCAGGGCGACCAGATAAATACGCTTATCCGCACGGTGAATGGTTGCACCATAGATATGCAGCACAATGTGATGACACCACGCCCCTATAGCCGTATGTATCAGTTGGTTGGCACCGAGGGTTACGCCAATAAATACCCCGTAGCGGGCTATACCTTTAAGCTCGACCAGTTGCGTAGCGTTGACGAAAATACGATGCCCGATATCGAGGACCTCAACCACCACGCCTTTGCACCCGCCGAGGTTGCTATGGAGATGACCGAGAAATATAGACACCCCGTACAGCTACAACTTGTCGATGGCATACCCTTGCAGGAGTATTCGCTCTCGATTGGTGGCCATGGCGGTATGGACTACATTATGGATTACCGCTTGGTATACTGCTTGCGTAATGGTCTACCCCTCGATATGGATGTCTACGATGCTGCAGAGTGGAGCAGTATGGGCGAGCTTACACGCATATCTATCGAGAATGGCAGCAAGCCTGTCAAAGTGCCCGACTTTACGCGTGGCGACTGGGACAAGGTCGATGGTCTAACATTTTACTTTGCAGAATAACCTAACACTATGAGCAACAACCACTTATTCGATATTGCCAAGCATTTTGCATTCGATGCCCCAGCCACCGACATCAAGCCCCTTGGCGAGGGATTTATCAACGATACCTACATCGTTACGACCGCCAAGTCGCGCTATATCCTTCAACGCAAAAACCATATCGTGTTCCCCGATGTCGAGGCGATGATGGATAATATTTGGCGTGTAACAGCCCACCTAAAAGCGAAGGTCAAGGCCTCGGGTGGCGACCCTGAGCGAGAGGTGCTCACCGTAATTCCCACCAACGATGGCAAACTCTACCACCGTGATGGAGAGAACTATTGGGCTGCCTCGCTATTTATCGAGGGCTCCGTAACACACGATATTGCCGACACCCCACGCCTCGCCACGATGGGCGGAAAGGGCATCGGCAAGTTCCAAGCGATGCTTGCCGACTTCGACGAGCCGTTGGCCGAGGTAATCAAGGGCTTTCACAACATCCGTTGGCGCTTCGAGCAGTGGGATAAGGCGTTAGCCGAGGATAAGGCGGGGCGCAAAGCGGAGCTTACGGAAGAGATTGGTTGGATTGAGAGCCGAAGGGCTAAGATGCTTGCCTTCTGGGAGTTAGTCGAGCATGGCGTACTACCCATGCGCGTTACGCATAACGACACGAAGCTCTCGAACATACTCTTCGACCAGAACGACGATGTGCTGTGCGTTATCGACCTCGACACGGTGATGAGCAGTACCTCGCTAAACGACTTTGGCGATGCCATACGCTCCTACACCAACACGGGCGCTGAGGATGATAGAGAGCTTGAGCGCGTAAAGATGAATATCGAGACCTTCCGCCACTACACCGAGGGCTACCTCTCGGAGCGAGGCTCGACGATGACCGCGAGCGAGAAGGAGTGGTTGGCATTCTCGGCATTGTATATCACCTACGAGCAGGTGCTGCGCTTCTTGATGGACTATATCGATGGCGACACCTACTACAAAACCGCCTACCCCACGCACAACCTTGTACGCACCCACGCACAATACCGCCTCCTACAAAGTATGGAGCAACAATACGACCAGATGCGCGAGATTGTCGCTCAACTTGCATAACGCTACGGAGTTCTCTAAAACAGAGGGCTCCGTTTTCATTTCAGCTCTGCCACAGAGCCAATCAGCATAGGATATATACCACTCGGCAACAAGAGAGAGATATATAGTCAAAAATATATAATATTTACCTATCTTTGCGCGCTCATATAGTGAGCATCAATATCCCCAATGAAAGCATTTAGATAGATGAAGCGATATTTTATACTACTTGCAGCGGCACTCCTAATGGCAGGTGTGGCAGAGGCTGCCGAGCCAAACAAGTTCCTAAAGAGTGGCAACGATAGGTTCTCAATTAAGGTTGAGCCCTTTATCGGCGCATACCTTATGAAGAGTGGCAATATGAAGGAGATTGACCCCAATCCCCCTTCGGGCATCCACTTCGGCATCGAGTTTCCCTCGACACAGCAACGCCCCTGGCAGCACTATCTCAACAACCCCACCGTGGGCTTGGGCATATCGTATATCGACCTTGGCGACAAGGTTATGGGCAAGGCGCTTGCGATGTATCCCTACATTATGATTAATGGTGTACGCTCGGAGCATTTCAACCTCAAGGTGAAGATTGGCTCGGGTCTTGCGGGTGTTAGTGAGCACTACTACACAACGGAGAATAAACCCATTCCGAACAAGACATTTTCGACAACGATAAATGCCTACCTCACAGCGGGTCTTAATCTTGAGTTCCCCATCACGCGCAACTTTATGGTAAACGGCGAGTTGGGCTTCTTCCATATGAGCAACGGCCGCATGAAAGAACCAAACAAGGGTGCAAATGTCCTCTATGGCGGTGTAGGTCTTGTGGCAACAATCAACCCTATGGAGGAGGAGCGCAAGCCTATCGAGTACCCCGACCTACCCTACCGCTGGAGCATCAACCTCACGGCATCTTCGGGCATCCACGCCGCCGACCAGACTGACCCTCACCGCTTTGCCATCTTCTCGCTACACGCCGGTGCGATATACAGCACCTGCAACTGGCACGGCATAGGTCTTGGCGCCGACCTCTTCTACAACGATGCTATCGGCAACCCCTTGACAAACAGAGGCATGTATATCACGACCACCGAACGCTGGAAGCGTATGCGTGGCGGTTTGTCGCTTAACAACGAGTTTAAGTTTGGCAACTTCACGGCTATGGTCGACTGGGGTGTCTACCTCTTCAACCCCGTGCGTAACCTCTACGACAACGACCACCCCATCTATGGTTGTGGCCCTCGACCCCTGTTCTACAAGTCTACCGAGGTAGGCGTAAACGAGGCTTTCCACTATATTCGCTTCGGTGTCAAGTACCGCATCTTCGACAATATCTATTTGCAGGCTCTCGCCAAGACGCACATGCACATCTGCGAACTTATCGAGTTTGGCATCAGCTACCAGATACCCTTTATCGAGAAGGGTCGTCGAGCAAACGGCAAAAAAATATTCCACCATCGCAAAGGGTGGTGGAAGGATTACGAATAAAGATAACTTCTTAATGGAGGTTCTATAAATTAGGTCGAGTGATTTTGGAGAATATTTCGAGGATATTTCTCATCTCTTCTGAGGGCGCAATGCGGGCATTGTAACCGAAGTAAGATGAGAAAGATACCAAAATAAATCCAAAAGCAACCTAAACAAATCTCTCGACAACGAAAAACTAATTTACTAATTTATAGAACACTTAGTCGATATACTCTAATCGCCAAGCGAGCTCCTCTTCGATTTTCGTCTTTGTGGGGCAGGGTGCTATGCGCTCCAAAAGGTGTGGCAAGCCAACCTTAACCGACTTATCGCGTGAGGCGATATGGCAGACAAGGGCCACTACGCCATCGGCGATATATGCCGAGTGGGGATTTGCCTTCACGGCATTTTCTACGGCGATAAACGCCACCTCGGAGGTTGTGCGCTCGTTGCGTGAAGCAGCCATAAGAGCCGAGTATGCAACCATCTCGTTGCTCTCGGTAGTCCAGATGCCCATCAGTGAGTTGATATCGTAAATCTTCGAGAGCAAAGCAAAGGCGAGCTCCTCTGCCAACTCGGCATTGCGGATACCGCGCGACCAAAATGGAAACTCGTGGGTGTCGACACTCTTGGGGTCGGCGATATGGCAAGCGGCCAACTTTAGCTCGCGCACCTGCTGGCGGTAGAGGTACTTGGCAAACTCATAATCCTTAGCCTCCGAAGCCACAATCTCGCGCACGGTGGCAACGCTAACGCCATAGTTTAGACCATACTGCTCACCGTTGGTTGCCATACTTTCTGCCACAGCGCCATTCATCTGCTTGCGCAGACGGCCGAGCAACTCTATCATTCTCTGGGTGTTATCCATCTTACCAAGGCTTCTTATAGTATACCGAACGGCCAAACTCATAGATAGGCAACACTCTGCGACAGAGCATATCGCCCGAGAGGGCTACCGTAACCGTAGCATTGTTGGCATAGCGGTAGACGATTTTTCCCCTCTTCTCGCCCTCGGGGTAGTTCATCTCCGAGGGTGTGATATTTACCACCACAACCTCGCCCGAGAGGTCGTCTTTTGCCACGATGCCCTCCTCGATATTGAAGCGTGCAACGACATAGTTGTGAACGCTATCTGCCACAGGCACCACAACACGCTCGGTGATACGGCGCAGGGTGCGCTTACCGTAGAAAAGCTCCATATAGCTCTGCTCCATACGGTCGATCTCCTTTAAGGCGCTCTCCAAACCTGCGCCAAAGACGCCATCACCCATCTCGCCGGTAACCAAGTCAACACGAGCACGGCGCAAAGCAAAAATCTCATCGGCAGCAGCCTCGGCAGACTCATCGTTCTTCTTCTCGCCACGGCGTAGGCGGTCGGGCAATACATTGGCAAAGTGGTGCTTGCCACCTCTAAGGCTCTGCACCTCCTCGGCGCCATTCGTGGGGCGCTCGGTAGCCATAAACTCGCCATCCTCGGCAATGGCAACATTCGCCTCAACGATATCGTAGGCGGTATAGTCGATAAGCGAGGCGCGTGTGCCCAACAACTTCTGAGCATAGCGGGCATAGGGGCCCGACACAAAGTGCTCCTCCTCGACAACAAGGTCTACAACCAACGAGGTCTGGGCCTCCGAGAGCACGACAGCGCCGTTCTCCTTATACATACCGATGCGCTTCTTGACAAGCTGCTGTGCCGAGAGCTCGGCACCCACCATCGAGAGAATCAAAAGGGCAAATATTGCAAAATATCGTTTCATAATTTTTTCGGTTATTTCGACAAAGATACTCACTTTTTAGGCGAAATCAAAATTTAAGATAGAAATCGTTGGTTAGACGCTGGTAATCTTCGCTATATGAGCCATCAGCGGTATGTATCGTAAGCATTGAGCAACGAGGCATAGGCGTAGAGGAGGTCAACTCAAACTCCATCAATGTGCGCTGTGGTGCGCTTCCCTCCTTGGTTGCAACATCGGTTAAGCGCCTAAGGTGCAGACGACCAAATGCCACAAAACGAAAGCGTCGTGCCTCGTCCGTAGGCAGAACAACCGAGAGTCGCCCACCCTCGCGCAAAAGGCGACAAGCAGACTCTACAAGCATCTGAAAGTCGAGCGACGAGGTATGGCGTGCCGTAGTGCGCTCGGCAGATGGCGAGTGTAGCGACGAGTTGAAATATGGGGGATTGGAGACTATATGGTCGAACTTCTCGGTAGTTTCGTAGAGCGCTATATCGCTCTGCACCACCTCGATACGCTCACTCCACGGTGAACGGCGTACATTCTCTCGGGCATCTGCAACAGCGCCAGCATCGATATCCAGTCCGACGATTTGTGCATCGGCATTGCGTTGAGCCACCATCAACGAGATAATACCCGAGCCTGTGCCGATATCTAATATTCGGCAATCGGTGGCGACATCCGCCCACGCACCCAAGAGAACACCATCGGTGCCCACCTTCATTGCAGAGCGCTCATCACGCACATCGAATTGCTTAAACGAGAACATATTAGTCGAAGAGTTGGGTAATGCCCGCACCAAAGAGTGAGTAGTCGTAGCGTGTGGGGTCGTCTGCCGAGAACTCTCTTAACGAGGCGGTAAGCTCCTCGACAGCCTTCCAGTCGCTCTGCTTGCGATTTAGAAGTCCGAAGCTACGACCAAGGCGACCAGTATGCACATCGAGAGGCATATAGAGTGCCGACATAGGGATACCCTGCCACTGACCAAAGTCGACACCACGGTCATCGTGGCGGACAAACCACCTTAGATACATACACAAGCGTTTGCACGCAGCACCCTTGTCGATTGACGAGAGGTGCTTCTCGGAGCGTGTAAGATGCTCAACAGCAAAGAAATTACGGCGGAACGATGAGAGTACAGGGCGCAGGTCGTGATGCTCCGAATATCCCTTCTCGAAGTAGCCACCAACACTACCCCACCCCTTGATAATATGGCGCAAGCCACGCACAAATGCCTTGAAATCCTCGCCATTGAAGGTGCGGTGGACATACGAATTGAGGTGCTCCAACTCCGCATCGGAGGCGTTCAGCACAAAGTCCGAGGGGGCGTTATCCATAAAGCGCATCATACGATGTGCGCTCTTGACGATAGCCTTGCGGTTGCCCCAAGCGATGGTGGCAGCCAAGAAGCCCGCCACCTCTCGGTCGAGAGGTGCGCTAAATGAGTGAGGTACGCTGATAGGGTCGGCCTCGATAAAATCGGGGTTGTTGTATTTGTCGTGGAGCTCCTCGAGCAGAGCCTTAAGCTCCTCACGGGGCATATCAAAGGATGAGTCCATCGCTCATAACGATTTTGCGGTCAGACATCGAAGCGAGCTTCTCGTCGTGCGTAACGATAATAAAGGTCTGCCCCGTGCGCTCACGAAGTGTGAAGAAGAGGCGCTGTATCTCATCGCGCGTAGCACTATCGAGATTTCCCGTAGGCTCGTCGGCAAGCACCACGGCAGGGTTGTTAGCCAAGGCACGAGCGATGGCAACACGCTGCTGCTCACCACCCGACAATGCCGAGGGCTTATGCTCGGCACGGTGCGACATAGCAACCAACGCCAATAGTTCGTCGGCACGCTTCGCCGCCTCGCCCTGCTTAACGCCAGCGATAAGCATCGGCATCATAACATTCTCCTTGGCGGAAAACTCCTCCAAGAGGTGGTGGAACTGAAAGACAAAGCCAATCTTGCGGTTGCGGAAGGCAGATAGCGCCTTATCATCAAGACCCTCGGGCGAGATACCATCAATCGTAACACGACCCTCGTCGGCCTTCATCAGTGTGCCGATAATCTGCAAAAGCGTCGTCTTACCCGCACCACTTGCACCCACCAACGATACAATCTCGCCACGCTTAACCTCCAACGAGACACCGTGCAGCACCTCCAAGTCATCGAAGCGCTTCTTTACTCCCTCAACCTTAATCATAGTGCAGCCGATTTATAATATTTGAAGAGGTCGACAACCTGTCGTGTCTCCCTCACATCGTGGACACGCAAGATAACATCGCCACCACGCAGAGCCTCCCACGCCAAAGCTAAAGAGCCAGCCAAAGCCTCATCTGAGGTGATGCCCAAAGGCAAGTAAATCATCGACTTACGCGACACGCCGACCAACAGAGGATAGCCCAACTCACGGATAGAGCCTAAGCCTGCCATAAGCTCCATATTCTGCTCCGTGGTCTTGGCAAAGCCAAAGCCTGGGTCGAGGATAATATTCTTGGGCGAGATACCCGCATCGAGCATCTCACGGCAGCGCTCAACAAAGTAGTCACGAACACCATTTACCACGCCATCCTCATACTCCGTCAGCGTAGACATATTCTGAGGATTGCCCCTCATGTGCATAGCGATATAGGGAAGACCAAGACGGGCAACGACCTTGAGCATATCCCTATCGAGTGCGCCAGCCGAGATATCGTTGACGATAAATGGACCGTACTCCTCGTAGGCACGGCAGACAATCTCGGAACGGAAGGTGTCGATAGAGACCACCACGCCCATCTCGGAGCGCGACACCGCTTCAAGACCCATCTGCAAGCGCTCCCACTCCTCGTCGAGCGATACATTCTCCGCCCCTGGGCGAGATGAGTAGCCACCGAGGTCGATAATCGTGGCACCCTCGCTGATAGTCTGCTCTACACGCAACCTCACCTGCTCATACGAGATATTGCGGCTCGCAGCATAGAACGAGTCGGGCGTAAGGTTCACGATAGCCATAATCTGACTCTCGCGAAGGTTGATATTAGCGGGGTTGAGAATCATAGCTTAGACGGCGATGAAGTTGCTCGACATCCTCCTCCAAGTCGTCGAGCTCGATATTTACAATAGCGAATGTCGAACGGTCGCAACGCTCCTCGTCGGATAGTTGGTTGCGCATACGCTCACGAATCTGCTCTTCGGTTGCGCCATCACGCCTCATAGCGCGCTCCAAGCGCAACTCCTCAGGAGCCATAACCGAGACGGTGGCATCGAACGCCCCCTCGAGACCCGCCTCGAAGAGGATTGCCGACTCCATAACGACATAGTTGCCCTCCTGCTCCTCTGCCCATCGTTCAAAGTCCGCCATAACGGCAGGGTGAACAATGGCATTGAGCTTGGCTAATGCCTCCTTGTCGTTGAAGACACGCTCAGCCAAATAGCGACGATTAAGCACCTCGCCATCATAAGCCTCCGAGCCGAAGCACTCGATAATCTTGGTGCGAAGTTCCGCCGACGACGCCATAAGAGCCTTGGCACGGCTGTCGGAGTCGTAGGCTGCCACACCACGCTGGGCGAGAAGCTCCACAACCTTTGACTTACCCGAGCCTATACCGCCCGTAATTGCTACCTTGTACATATATCATTATTAAGGTTGATAACCTCGATTGCAGGGCGCTCCTCCTCAATCTTGAGGGGTGGCACCTGACCCACGGCGATAAGGTCGATATCGCCCATACGCGCAGCCAACGCCTGCTGAAGCGATGCGGTGGAGATATGGCGGTACTTCACACCATCCTCATCCGTAGTCTCGCTGTCGAACATCAGCTCGCCATCCTGCACCGCAAAGTGCGAGCGACGACCAAGGAAGGTGTAGCCCACAAGGTTGGTGCCCTTGCCACGAATGGTGCAGTCTACCTCAAACTCTGTTCCTAGCGACTCGACAACCACGGTATGCTCCGTAGTGTAGGTCTCACCCAACTTGGTGATATACCAGAGCACAAAGGCTGCCACAAACATCGAAACATAGGCAGGCGAGATTGCATTACGCAACCAGCTAAAAAACTTCTTTATCTTTTCCATACGAATAGTTTTCCGTTTAAATATGTATATATTCACGCAAATATACGAAAAATTTATTAATGAGCAATCTTTCTTTCAATGAGAAATGAGCAATCTTTTATATAAAACTATTTCTAATTGTTCATTCTAACAACTAATAACTAAAAACTAAAAAACAAATGCTCGGCATTACAGATGTAGTGCCGAGCATTGTTTTGAGCTTCAACGGATTTACTTAACCCACTGCGCCATCTTATTGCGAGCGAAGAGATAGTAAACAGCCAAGCCAACCCAACTGCAGATAAGTACCAAAACAACAAATACAACCTTCTTGAAGGTATCACCATTGAGGTTCCAAATCTCCAAAGCAGCCTTAATAGCAAGGATAAGACCAATAAGCCAAATAATAGTTGAAAGCATAGTTAAAAATGTTTGGTTAATAAAATTCGTTAGGCAAATATATAGATTTTTGTATAATTAAGCAAAAAAATCTTATCTTTGTTCTTATAAAACTATTCAACTATGAACGCAAAACAGCAATCGGTAGTCGGCAAATGGTTCAAAACCTATATTGTCGATGCGCTTAGCTTTATGGCGATGGGCCTCTTCTGCTCGCTTATTTTAGGCCTTATTATCAAGCAGATAGCCCTAATTCCAGGTTTGGACTTCTTAGCCGATATAGCAGCATTGTTGCAGTCGGCACCCGTTGTTGGTGGCTCTATCGGCTTGGCCATAGCGCTCGGCCTTAAACGCGATGCGCTGGTGACGATTTCTGCTGTTGCGGTGGGTGCTCTTGGCTATCAGTTTGGTGGCCCTGTTGGTGCTTACCTCGCCTCTATCGTAGGTGTCGAGGCGGGCTCGTTGGTATCGAAGCGCACACCCGTAGATATTATCCTTACGCCCCTAATGGCGGTTGTCGTAGGCGGATTGTTCGCCAAGTATTGCTGCGCTCCGATTAACGAGTGGGTGATGTCGTTGGGCGAGGTTATCAACCGTGCTACGATGCTCAACCCCTTTGTTATGGGCATCATCGTCTCGGTGTCGGTGGGCTGCATCCTGACGCTCCCCATCAGCTCGGCGGCGCTATGTATCTCTATCGGCATTGGCGGTTTGGCTGCAGGTGCTGCCACGGCAGGTTGTTGTGCTCAGATGATAGGCTTCGCTGTTATCAGCTTCAAGGACAACGGCTTAGGTGGTCTTATCTCGCAGGGCTTGGGCACCTCGATGTTGCAGATTGGCAACATCGCGCGCAAACCTATTATCTGGCTTGCCCCGACGCTCGCCTCGGCAGTTCTCGGCCCAGTGTCGACTATGTGGCTTAAGATGACCAACAACGCGGCAGGTGCCGGTATGGGCACATCGGGTCTTGTAGGCCCTCTTGGCTGTTGGGATACTATGTCGGCAACGACCGACCACACCCTACTCCTCGTGGAGATTATCGGCCTCTACCTTGTTGCTCCCGCCATACTGAGCCTTATGTTCCACTTCATTATGAAGCGCCTTGGCTGGGTAAAGGATGGCGATATGAAGTTGCAGAGATAGAAGGAAGAGAGCAAAGAGCAAAGAGCAAAGAGCGAGCAGGCGTTTCGCCTGCGGGCTACGCCCAAAGGGGTCTGAGGGGCACAAGGGGCACAAGAGGCCAACGGCCGAGCGCTAATTAAGCGTCTCGGAAAACACTACCCCTTGTACCCCTCAGGCCCCTCAGACCCCTCAGCGTTAGCTGGCGCTCCATCGGAGCGCAACCAACCACCTTCCAATCAGCACAACCCAATTTATAGTCAAAAGGGGTTAGGCTTGGTCTATCGCAAAAGAATACCCCTCGGGATAGTACTAAAATAGTACAGCCCGAGGGGTATTACTTTTTGGGATAGGCCAAGAATGGCCCATTTTCACTATAAATTAGGGCCTGAGACAGGAATAATACCTACCACCCACACATTCTTGTAACGAATCGAATCACATGAAAGCTTAACATGTGACTTGCCATCGCCAATAGATACGGTGAACTCGTGGAGAATCTGGGTCTTAGGCTCCGATATCATATCGTCAGAGTCGGTGAGCCAGATGCGGGTGAGAAGACCCGTAGCGTTGTCAATCTCATAACCCCAGAGAGTGGTC
>JAFTVX010000020.1 GCA_017465575.1 Alistipes sp.
AGGAATCTCACTTACTGATAAAACTCATTTGAGAGACCTCTTCGACAAATCAAATATCAACAATGTCAATGAACGATTCGGTTCTAGTGAACCAAATTTATTTAATTTTTAATCGTCCACTTTTTTTAGTGGACACTAGTGGGTTATCATAAAAAATCTAACCTCCCAAGGGCGATTAGATAGAAATATTATTTATGTGTTGTGACCATCTCGTAGTCTTTTTTCAGTTGCTCGCGTAGGGCGTCGAGTGACTCAAACTTTATCTCGTCGCGCAACTTCTCCTCCAAACGGATAGTGAGCTTACGACCATAGAGGTCGCCCTCGTAGCCTATGATATGCGTTTCGAGGCGTAGCACTGAGCCATCTACCGAGGGGCGCACACCGAGATTCGACATCGCACGGTAGCGCACGCCATCAACCTCGACCGACGAGCGATATACGCCATACTCGATGGTGGGGTTGCCCTCGACAGCCATATTTGCCGTGGGGAAACCGAGGTCACGACCAAGCTTACGGCCGTGTATTACTGTAGCTTCAATTTCGTACATACAAACAATTTATTCGCGCATCTGCCCCGTAATGCGACGCACCAAGGCATACTCCGAGAAGAACTCGCGAGCAAAGACACGGAAGATAGTATAGAGCGGAATGCCGAGCAACATGCCCCACATACCGCCAACATAGCCACCAACCAAGATAACGAGGAATACCTCCAAGGGGTGAGCCTGAACACGCTCCGAGTAGAGCGTAGGTTGAATGATAAAGTCGTCGACAAGCTTTACGACAACGATTGTAAGAGCGATGACAATCACCGTATGGCCTACATCGCCACCGATAGGCTCGATGATACCCGTAGCCACCGCAACCATACCACCGATAAAGGGTCCTGCATAGGGGATAAGGTTCATAACGCCCATGATAAGGCCGATGATAAGGGCATTGTCAAAGCGCATGCCCCACAGCATCATTGCCGACGATATGATGGTCATAAGCAATAAGCTCTCAACCATAAGACCACCGAAGTAGCGCGATAGAAGAGCGATGGCTGAATCCAAAGCGTGGAAGAGATTCTCGCGGTAGCGCTCAGGGAAGAAGATAGCGACCATCTTATAGAACAAGCCGTCCTCCTTGAGAAAGTAGAAGGTGATAAACGACACCGAGAAGATGGAGATACCCGCCGTAGTAAACACAGAGAATACCGACGAGAAGGTGCGCATAAAGTTAATGTCGACATTCGACAGGATATACTGACGAATCATATCGCCGATATTGGCCTCAGGAATGGCAAAGAAGTCGGACATCGAGTTTTGGAAGCGCTGCAAAGGCTCCTCGATAGATGCCAAGACACCATTCCAGTCGAGCGTCGTGAGTGAGTTGACCTTATCGAAAACCAAGGGTAGGAATAGAGCGCAGAGGCCACCTGCAACAACCCACATAATAACGAGCGTAACGGCAGCAGCAAGCCAACGAGGTACCTGCCAACCGCCCACTTTAATGCGGGCAAGGTGGCGCACCAAGGGTCGACCAACGATTGCCAGCACCGCCGAGAGCAAGACATAGAGGATGATACGCCAAAAGTACCATACTACGAATAGCACGGCGGCAACAAGCGTAAGTGTAACGATGCCCTTAAGCACCCTATCCAGCGATATGCCCTTCTCAAACATATTAGTTATTTCGCTTTAAACGAGCAATAGGGGTCTGCGAGCCGATAACGGGGTCGCCAATCTCGACGAACAACTCCGAATCCTTCGGGATAAGGATATCAACCCTTGAGCCAAACTTGATGAAGCCCAGGACGCTATTCTGCGCCATAGGCTCGCCAACCTTGACATACGACACGATACGGCGTGCCACGAAGCCCGCAATCTGACGAATAAGCACACGGCGCTCATCCTTGAGGCGAACAACCGTAGTGGTGCGCTCATTCTCGGTCGATGACTTGGGGTGCCAAGCGACGAGAAAACGGCCGTGGTGGTGCTTGAAGTACTCGACAACACCGCCTACGGGCAACCAGTTCATGTGGACATTCGTAACCGACATAAAGATAGAAATCTGCATCATCTCGCAGTCGATATGCTCCTTCTCGTGGACAACTTCCGTAACGACAACTCGGCCGTCGCAAGGCGAGAAGATAAGCTCGTCGTCGTGAATCTGCACACGGCGAGGCTCACGGAAGAAGGCGGCAACGAAGAACCAAAATATGAGCAGGAAGGCTGCCATAAACCAGATGAAGCTTGTCCAACTGTCGATAAAGAAGTAGGCAAAGAACCAGATGGCAAGACAGCAGATGCCCGTAACGCCTATAATTCGGTAACCCTCTTTGTTAATCTTCATATAGTGTAGTTTTTAGGTTAGTATCAGGTTAGAAAAGCATAATGGCAAGGTAGGCAAACGCAAAGAACGACGAGAGCAACAGCGCATCAAATCTATCGAGCATACCGCCGTGGCCGGGGATAAAGTTGCCCGAGTCCTTGATGCCCGCCTCGCGCTTGAACATCGACTCTGCCAAGTCGCCAAAGACCGAAGATATGGCCACCACAGCAGCCAAGCCGAGCCACAAAGCGTAGCTACCATCGAGCAACCAAGCGCCCAACGCACCAACACCCATAGCACCAGCGATGCCACCGAAGAATCCCTCCCACGACTTCTTTGGCGAGATACGCTCACACAAGCGATGACGGCCAAGCGTGATGCCAACAAGATAGGCAAAGACATCGTTGCCCCAGACGATAAAGAGGTAGAAGAGGAAGTACCAGCCATACCACACGCCACCTGAGAGCATAAGCGGGATAAAGAGCATCAGCGACATAGGCAACGCCACATACATCACACCGAGAAGTGTCGAGGCGATATTGCGCAACGGAGTCTCCGAGACCTTAAATATCTCGACCACGAAGCTTGAGCCGATAAGCAGAAGCACATAGATAAAACCGCCAAACGCCATATCAGCATCGGGCTGCACACCACGCGATAAGCCATCGAAGATAAAGAACGATGAGACAAAGAGTACGATGCCTGCAACCATGCCGACAATACGCTGAGGCTGACAGCCAGCCAAGGCAGCTATTTTGTAGTACTCCCACATACCAACAACGGTGATAAGCAGTAGCAATAGCGCATAGGTGTAGATGCCCGTGGCTGCACCAAGCACCACGGCAAGCATCACGGCGCCACTGGCTGTGCGCACCAAAAAGTTCTTCAGTTTATCGCTCATAAAAGCTCCGTTTTATTTAGTTTTCGTTAGTTGTATCCTCTGCCGAAGGCTCGATAACATAGGTTACAGTGGGCTCGGGAGTAAGCTCAACGCCACTCTCCTTCGCCTTCTCGGCCTCCTTTGCCTTCTCTGCCTCCTCACGCTTATCGCGCTCAATCTGCTGAGCACTACGGCCGAGGATAGACTCAATATCTTCGGTGAAGATTGTCTCCTTCTCGATAAGCATATCGGCAAGGCGCTCGATATTCGCTCGCTCCTCCTCGATGATGCGACGAGTGGTAGCCACCGCCTCATCAACCAAGCGGCGCACCTCGTCGTCGATAAGCTCGGCAGTGCGCTCCGAGAAGGGCTTTGTGAAGGTGTCACGCTGACCCGTAGAGTCGAAGAAACTGATATTACCAACCTTGGGGCTCATGCCGTAGTAGGCAACCATAGCGTATGCCATCTGGCTTGTGCGCTCCAAGTCGTTGAGAGCACCTGTCGAGGTGATATTCATCAACTGCTGCTCGGCAATACGACCACCGAGCATGCCCGCCATCTTGTGCATAAAGTGCTCAACATTGTGGTTGGCACGCTCCTCGGGCAAGTACCAAGTAGCACCCAACGAGCGACCACGGGGGATAATCGTAACCTTAAGCACCGAATCGCAATTCTTCAAACGCCACATAACAACGGCGTGACCCGCCTCGTGGATAGCCGTAGAACGGCGCTCCTCGGGACTCATAGGCATATTGCGGCGCTCCAAGCCACCTACGATACGGTCGATAGCGGCGAGGAAGTCCTCCTGTGTCACGCTATCCTTATTGTTACGCGCAGCGATAAGTGCCGCCTCGTTACATACATTGGCAATATCGGCACCTGCAAAACCTGGGGTCTGCTTGGCGAGGAACTCTCTGTCGAGCTTATCGTCAAGCTTAAGGTTCTTGAGGTGCACATCGAAAATCTCCTTACGCTCCTTGACATCGGGCAAGCCCACCTCAATCTGACGGTCGAAACGACCAGCACGCATCAATGCCTTATCGAGGATGTCGACACGGTTGGTTGCCGCCAAGACGATAACACCCGCATTGGTTTGGAAACCATCCATCTCGGTAAGCAACTGGTTGAGGGTATTCTCCCTCTCGTCGTTACCCGAGAAGCCAGAGTTCTTGCCACGAGCACGGCCGATAGCATCAATCTCGTCGATAAAGACGATACAAGGCGCCATCTTCTTTGCCTGGTCGAAGAGGTCACGAACACGCGAGGCACCAACACCCACAAACATCTCGACAAAGTCGGAACCCGACATCGAGAGGAAGGGAACATTCGCCTCACCCGCAACAGCCTTTGCCAAGAGGGTCTTACCTGTTCCCGGAGGGCCTACCAAAAGTGCGCCCTTAGGAATCTTAGCACCGAGAGCCTTATATTTGTCGGCCTTCTTCAAAAAGTCGACAATCTCCATAATCTCAATCTTGGCCTCCTCCAAGCCCGCAACATCCTTGAATGTTACACGCTTCTTCTTGTCCTTGTCGAATACCTGTGCACGCGCCTTGCCAACATTCATGATGTTGCCACCGCCGCCACCGCCAGCACCACGCATCATCGAGCGCATAAAGAATATCCACACCACGATGATAAGCAACCAAGGCAGGAACTCAACAAAGTAGTCGACCCAACCACGCTCCGTGCGGTCGTACTTGACAACAACGGGCTGGGCATCAATACCCTGCTCCACGGCTGCTGCCTCTGCCTTCTCGATTTGCTCGGCAAAATACTGAACATCGCCACCCGTGTTAAAACGAATGTGTGCGCCAGTCGAGGGGAGGTTCTTGAAGCGGTCATCATCCGCCAATGCCTTCTGCGCCTCCTCGGTAAGGAATACCGTAGCCTTCTCCTTGTCGAGGACATTGATACGCTCGACATATCCCCTCTCGACAAGCTCCGAGACCATATTCCAATCACCATCTATGGGGCGCTGCTCACGCTCACCAAAGAGGGTGTAACCTACAATAAGTAGCAATACAAAGCCCCAAAACCACATAAAGCTGAAACCAGCACGCATCGGGGGCATCTTCTGTTTTTCGTTAGCCATAACTTTCTCTCAAAATCTTTATCTTACACTTAGGCTTAATAATTCACAATCATTAGTCACCAAACTCATAGCGCTTCATAGGTGCATCTGCCCACAACTCCTCCAAGCGGTAGTAGTCGCGAAGGTCGGTCTGGAAGATGTGTACGATGACATCGCTGTAGTCCATCGCCACCCAAAAGGCGTTCTGACGACCCTCAACACGCACGGGCCACTCGCCCATCACCTCGAATACCTTATCCTCGATACCTGCCGAGATAGCATCTACCTGTGTGGTTGAGTCGGCGTGACATACCACAAAATTTGAGCAAATAGCGCCATCAAAGCCCGACAAATCCAACGATACGATACCCTTACCTTTCTTGTCGTCAATGGCCTCAACAATCGTATTAATCAACTTTTCCAAATTCTCCATAGGTTATATTCTAATTTTCAATGTTTTACAAATTGTTAAATTTTCCCTTACGCGCGTAACACGCTACGCATCACCACGCGCACACGCAATAATAGTTGCAAAGATAAGTAAAAAAAACGAAATAACAAAGGAAAGGGACGGATAGAGAGTTTTTAGTTATTAGTTGTTAGTTGTTAGATTAAGACGATAGGACTGTAAGACGATAAGAAAAAATCATATCGTCCTAAGGTCTTACGGTCTTAATCAAACTCCTCCCAGCCAGCACTCAGCATAATTTGTTGTCAGGGTGGTGCTAATTTGGCGCTGATAAAGAGAAAGAGCGGATGGGACATACTGGAGGTATTTCCCATTCGCTCTTTGGATTGAGGCGTCGAAGTAGCGCCACTATCACATCAAATTACACTTTGTCTTGGTCGACGCAAGATAAGATAGTCTTTCGGAGTGCTTCGACTATCGAGAGCTTAACATATGTACGACTCACGGCAAGCGCAACACGACGAGAGGTAGCACCCTTGGCGATGCTCTTTACACGGTTGCGACGAGATAGCGGAATGAACTCCAAAGCCATCTCCGGAATGATGGTCATACACGATGTGCAATCGACCATTCGCATCAGTGCATCGAGCGAGCCAGACTCGAAATAGAAGTGCGATGGAATGTCGTGTGCAGCCTGGCAAAGTTCGAAGATTTGATCACGCATACAGTTACCTCGGCTAAGTAGGATAAGGTCCTTGAAATCAATATCTTCGATACGGATATTTGAGCGCTCAAAGAGGGGGTGCGATGGCGACACATAGGCGTAGAAATGGTCGCTAAAAAGGTCGTGTTCGGTGATACCCTCACCGCATGTTCCAGAGGCCACCAAGGCGGCATCTATGCGGTCGTGTTTGAGCGCTTCAATGATGTCGGCAGTAACCATTTCGTGAATCTCCAACTCGACCTTCGGATACTCCTTTACGAAGGTGGGAATGAACTTGTGAAGTAGGTAGGGAGCGATGGTCGGAATAACGCCCAAACGCATCTTTCCAGCCGTCTCGCCACGCATCTCTGCAACCGACTCACGAATGTAGTTATAAGAGCGCAAAGTCTCGCGCGCCTGCTCCAAAACAACCTCGCCAACAGCCGTGGGAATAATAGGCTTTTTGGTGCGGTCGAGAAGCACTGCGCCAAGCTCCTCCTCCAACGCCTTAATCTGCATCGAGAGCGAGGGTTGTGTTACGAAACAGTGCTCGGCAGCGAGCGAAAAACTACCGCAATTGGCTACCGCCATCAAGTATTCAAGTTGGATAATAGTCATAATCGTATAAGGTAACGAGGTTTACTGTGTACAAAGTTATAAAAAAAATCTATAAATGCAATGCGATAGGCGAATAATAAGCAATTTTTTTGTACATTTGCGCTCTGTGTCGCGCGTGTAATGCGCGTTTATGGTGTACGCTATGCGTGCACACGAATGGTTAACAACGAAATACACAATTTTATGGCAAAGATAATTCTTACTGGAGACCGCCCCACAGGCAAGCTCCACCTTGGACACTTCGTAGGCTCGTTGAGCCGTCGCGTAGAGTTGCAGAACTCTGGCCTCTACGACAAAATTTTTATTAT
The DNA here is from genome assembly GCA_017465575.1 of Alistipes sp. Classification (GTDB taxonomy): domain Bacteria; phylum Bacteroidota; class Bacteroidia; order Bacteroidales; family Rikenellaceae; genus Alistipes. The sequence continues at coordinate 7,306 of JAFTVX010000020.1, forward strand.
GATTGCCGATGCACAGGCCTTGACTGACAATGCCGACAACCCCGACAAGGTTCGTGAGAACATTATCGAGGTGGCGTTGGACTACCTATCGTGCGGCATCGACCCCACAAAGTCGACAATCTTCGTGCAGTCGTATGTAACGGAGCTTACCGAGCTTGCGTTCTACTATATGAACCTCGTTACCGTTCAGCGCCTTCAGCGCAACCCCACGGTTAAGGCGGAGATTCAGATGCGAGGCTTTGCCGATAACAATGGCGAAGAGGAGAATCAGCAGCGCAAGGGTACTCCCGTAGGCTTCTTTACCTATCCCATTTCGCAGGCTTCGGATATCACGGCTTTCCGTGCTACTACCGTTCCCGTAGGCGAGGACCAGGAGCCTATGATTGAGCAGACACGCGAGATTGTGCATAAGTTCAACTCGGTATATGGCGAGACCTTGGTAGAGCCCGAGATTATGTTGCCCACCAACGCCGCTTGCTTGCGCCTTCCCGGTACCGATGGCAAGGCTAAGATGTCGAAGTCGTTGGGCAACTGCATCTACCTCTCGGATACGGCTGAGGATGTCAAGAAGAAGGTTATGAGCATGTATACCGACCCCGACCATCTCAAGATTACCGACCCCGGCAAGGTCGAGGGCAACACCGTATTCACCTATCTCGATGCCTTCTCACGCCCCGAGCACTTTGCTAAGTACTGCCCCGACTACGAGAATTTGGAGGCTATGAAGGAGCACTACCGTCGTGGTGGCTTGGGCGATGTTAAGTGCAAGAAGTTGCTTATCGCCGTGTTGGAGGAGATGTTGGAGCCTATCCGTGAGCGCCGTAAGCACTACGAGCAGCATATCGAGGAGGTTTACGAGATTTTGCGCCGTGGCTCGGAGGAGGCACGCAAGGCAGCAGCAGAGACCTTGCACGATGTGCGTAACGCTATGCGCATCAACTACTTCGAGGATAAGGAGCTTATCGCTCGTCAGGCTGCCGAGTACCGCAAATAAGAGAAACTAAGAGAATATCGCCCCAAATGAAGCGATTAGAAGCAAACATTAAGGAGAGCATCTACCAAGGCTACCTCTATCTAACCCACCGCCTCACGAACTCACAGGCGATGGCAATACTTGCCATCATTGTGGGTCTGTTGGCGGGTATCGGAGCCTTTATCTTCAATACGCTACTCCACGCCATCACGCATCTACTCACCTCGTGGACACCAGTCGACCAGGCGCAGTGGATGTACTTGGTATACCCAGCTATCGGTATCATCCTCGCCACGCTATTCGTAAAGCATATCGTCAAAGATGGTATCTCGGAGGGTGTTACGCGAGTGCTGTACGCAATGTCGCGTAAGGACTCACGCATTGCGGGTCACAACTGCTGGACATCTATCGTGGGTGGTGCTACGACCATCGGCTTTGGTGGTTCGGTGGGTCCCGAGGCACCTATCGTTTTGACGGGTGCTGCCATAGGCTCAAATATCGGTAAACTTGCGCGCCTCAACTACAAGAACATCACCCTTCTGCTCTGTTGTGGTGCTGGTGCTGCGGTGGCTGCGGTCTTCAAGGCGCCTATCACGGGTGTGGTCTTTGTGCTTGAGATTTTGATGCTCGACATCACCTCGAAGTCGATTATCCCGCTGCTTATCGCCTCGATGACAGCGACGATTATCTCTCTCTCGTTGCACGGCTTCTCGCCCATCATTGCCGTATCGCTCGATGCCGATGATATGTTCCAGGTGGCACAGATACCCCTCTTCGTGCTATTGGGTTGCTTCTGCGGTGTTATGGCCTACTACTTCACCTCGGTGAACTCGAAGGTGGGTGGCTTCTACAACCGCATCACACAGCAGTGGCGCAAGTGGCTATATGCGGGTATCTCGCTCGGTATCCTCATCTTCATCTTCCCTCCCCTCTATGGCGAGGGCCACGACAGCTTTGTGGGCTTGATGCACGGCAACACCCAGCAGTTGTTCAACAACACGCTATTCTACACATTGAGTGATGCTGACTGGTTCTTGATTATCTACCTTATCGCCGTGATGCTCTTCAAGGTGGTGGCCATGGCAACGACAAATGCTGCGGGAGGTGTCGGTGGTACATTTGCTCCCTCGTTGTTCGTAGGTGCTTTTGCGGGCGCTACCTTGGCGGTTATCTGTCGCACGGTATTTGGTTGGGATATCTCGATTACCTCGTTCACCTTGGCAGGTATGGCAGGTGTGATGTCGGGTGTGATGAAGGCACCTTTGACCTCGATATTCCTTATCGCCGAGCTCTCGAATGGCTACGGCTTGTTTATCCCGCTGATGATTGTGTCGTGTATGTCATTTGCTGTGAACTATGGTCTCGACCGCGACTCTATCTACACCAAGCAGCTGCGTATGCGTGGTGAGCTGCTTACTCACGACAAGGACTCTTCGGCATTCGTATTCTTGCGCCTCGACGAATTGATGGAGACCGACTTTGTGCGCCTCCGCGAGAATATCACCTTGGGCGATGTGGTAAATATCATATCGAGTGCCCGCCGCAATATCTTCCCCGTGCTGGATAATCAGGGCAGACTGCTCGGCATCGTGCAGCTCGACGACCTACGCCGTGATATGTTCAACCGCGATAAGTGGTCGCGCTCGATTATGCACTATATGATTCAGCCCCCGGACAAGATTTTGGAGCACGAGATGATTCAGAGCATTATGCCTCGCTTCGAGCAGGGCAACACCTGGATGCTACCCGTGGTAGACAAGGAGAACCGCTACTTGGGCTTTATCTCGAAGTCGCGAATCTTGAATTCGTACCGAGAGGCGCTCGTTAATGTGTCGCAGGCAGACTAAGGAGAGAGCAAAGAGCAAAGAGAAAAGAGCAAAGAGAAAACAGAGAGAGA
>JAFTVX010000021.1 GCA_017465575.1 Alistipes sp.
ATGACCGAGTTATCCACAAATAGTATTCGCATACTTGATATAAAGTATGGCACATCGGTAGATGGTATCGGACTTCGCACCTCGCTATATTGTGCGGGGTGCGAAAACCATTGCGTGGGTTGTCATAATCCACAATCTTGGGACGAAAACGGAGGCGAAGCCATTGAAATAGAGGAGTTGTTCCGATTGATAGTCGATGCCGATATGAATGTTACCTTTACCGGCGGCGACCCGATGTTCCACCCCGAAGGTTTTATTCAGTTGGCGCAGATGATAAAAGAGCAGACCGATAAGACGATCTGGTGCTATACTGGATACCGCTTCGAGGATTTGCTCGCGCATCCTCTTCGTCGCAAATTAGTTGAGTTATGTGATGTAATTGTTGATGGTCGCTATATCGAGGCAGAACGAGATTTGTCATTGCATTTTAGAGGCAGCCGAAATCAACGAATCATTGATGTGCCAAATTCACTTCGATTTAACAAAATGTATCTGATAGAATAATCAATCAAGGGTGATAAAAAAATCAATGAATCTCAAACTTTAAGCTATTTCGCGAGGAGGGCAAAACCCTCCAACAGATAGCTGACGAGTTGGGGTATTAAGAGTGTAGGCAGTGTACACAACCATCTGAAAAAACAATAATGGGTTAAAATGGGTTATGATGTGTTAAGATGAGTTAAAATGCTTTTTTAGCGGAATATTTAAAAACTAAAGACCCTCTATTCATAAAAATGCCGTCGATAAGCTGTACTTGGCGTACTGCTCATTGACGGCATTTTTGGGGATAGGGCGAGAATGACCCCTTATCACAACAAAGTTAGTTTGACGACATTCTCCACATGGTGAGTATGTGGGAACATATCGACGGGCTGCACCGCCTCGATTTTGTACATATCGCTCAGCAACGCCAAGTCGCGGGCTTGGGTTGAGGGGTTGCAGCTGACATAGACCATACGCTGGGGTGCGGCACGCTTGATAACCTCGATAACACGCTCATCGACACCGGCACGAGGAGGGTCAAGAATGATAACATCGGGCTGACCGTTGCGCTTAATGAACTCATCACTAAGCACATCCTTCATATCGCCAGCGTAGAAGGTGGTGTTGTCGATAGAGTTAATCATAGAGTTGACCTTGGCATCCTCGATAGCCTCGGGGACATACTCAACACCCACGACCTTCTTTGCTCGGCGGGCGCAGAAGTTGGCGATAGTGCCTGTACCAGTGTAGAGGTCGTAGAGGACATCGGTAGGCTTAAGGTCGGCGAACTCGCGCGTAACCTTATAGAGTTCATACGCCTGCTCCGAGTTGGTCTGGTAGAACGACTTGGGACCAACCTTGAACTTCAGACCCTCCATCTCCTCGATGATATGGTCCTTGCCCGCAAAGCAGATAGGCTCTCTGTCGCCCAACGAGTCATTCCACTTCTCGTTAATCATATAGATAAGCGAGGTAATCTCGGGGAACATATCTCTCAGATGCGACATCAGGGCGTTGATGCGCTCCGTGTCGTTCTCGTTGAACACCACGATAACCATCACCTCGCCAGTCGAGGCGGTGCGGATAACCATCGTGCGCATCAAGCCTTCGTGGGCGCGAGCGTTGTGGAACGAGTAGCCATTGTCGATACAGAACTGCTTGGTAGCAAGGCGAATACGGTTAGACAAATCGACCTGCAAGTGGCACTTCTGGATATCAAGCACCTTGTCGAAGCAGCCGGGGATATGGAAGCCCACGGCGGGTGCTGCAGCGATATCGCCACCCTCGGCAATCTCCTCATAGGTAAGCCAGCGCTTATCGGCAAATGTAAACTCGAGCTTATTGCGGTACTCGCGTGTACGCTCCGAGCCAAGGCAGGGGCGCACCTCGGGGATATCGAGATGACCGATACGCACCAACTGATCCTCAACCTGCTTGGTCTTCTGGTTGAGCTGCTCCTCATAGGGCAGGCTCTGCCACTTACAGCCACCACATACGCCAAAGTGCTCGCAGAAGGGCTCTACACGCAGGGGCGACTTCTCGACAAAGCGCACCACGGTAGCCTCCATAAAGCGGCGGTGGTGCTTGCGCACCTGAACATCGACAACATCGCCAGGCACGGTCATCGGCACAAAGACCACCTGATTGTCAACCTTGCCCATAGCCTTGCCCTCGGCAGCAAGCGTGGTGATATGCAGACCCTCAATCAAGGGGTAATCCTTTCTTCTCTTTCCCATCTTTCAGTGCGATTAAAATGCTTTAGTACGGTTGCTCTCGGCATCTTTCTCCAAGATATCGTCGCCCTCCCACTCGAAGTGCTCAAACTCGGTGCAGTCGCCAAGGCGGAAGCGGGTATAGGTGATGGGCAGACCCATCGCCACAAACTTCGTCTCGTAGGCGGTCTTCACAGATAATACCTCGTCGGCATATCCCGAGCCGTAGATATCGTCGTTCTGCACCTCGGCATCAAGTCCCAAGCGCTCGATAACGGCAGCGGTGTAGCGGTAAAGGTGCTTCGAGTCGGTCTTAAGGTTGATAACGCCATCGGCGGTAAGGAAGCGCTTATACTCTGCCAAGAAGAGGGGTGATGTAAGGCGCTTCTTTGCACGGCGGCTCTTTAGCTGTGGGTCGGGGAAGGTAATCCATATCTCGGCAACCTCGCCCTCGGCGAAGAACGACTGGATAAACTCGATGCGTGTGCGGACAAAGCCCACATTCGTCATGTTGCGCTCCGTGGCGGTCTTTGCACCACGCCACATACGCGCACCCTTGATGTCGATGCCGATATAGTTCTTGTCGGGGTTGCGCTCTGCCAACGCCACGGTATACTCGCCACGACCACAGCCCAACTCCAAGACTATGGGGTTGTCGTTGTGGAAGAACTCCTTATGCCAGTTACCCTTCAAGGGGTGGTCCTTGTGGAAGATATCGTCGAACTCGGGCTGCACCATACACTTGAAGGTGAGGTTTTCGGCAAACTTTCTTAACTTATCTTTACCCATTGCTAAAGTGTTATTCTTCAATTATTAAGCCCACCGAGGCGATGCCCTCGACGGCAGTTTCGGGGGTTAGGCGGAAGAGGTAGTCGCCCTTGTGCTTCAGCACCACATTGCTACGATAGACAAATATCTGCTCCTCGGGGCGCAGGTCGCTAAGGCGAGGCACACGCAACACAAAGGGCTCCTCCAAGACCATTGAGTCGGGGGCTACAGTGAGCACACGAAGGGCAATGGAGTCCGCCTTGTAGGTGCGGTCGTAGCGCACGACAATCTTGATATCTCTTTTAAGGAGCGAATCTTGGTTGGTGTAATAAATCTCCTCGGCACTGCTCCACACCGAGCCTTCGTGGTCTATAACCTCGACGGTGCGGGGTGTGGTGTTACACGCCACGGCGACAGCCACGACAGCCAAAAGCAATATATGGCGGATTATGCTCCTCATCGCTTACTCCTTGTTTTCGCCACCACGCTCGTTCTGACGCTCGTTCTGGCGGTTGCGGTTGCCACGGAAGCGGTTGTTACGGTTGTTGCGGCGCTGACCATCACGCTGTTGACCCTCTCGGGGCTGACCATCACGCTGCTCACGGGGCTTATTCTCGCGGGGCTGCTGTGCGCCCTCTGCCTTCTCTGCCCTCTCTACCTTCGGCTCACGCTGCTCCTTGGGCTCTTTTTGCTCCTTCTGTTCCTTCTGCTCCTTCTGCTCACGGGGCTGACCCTCAGCCTTGCGGTCACGGTCACGACCACCACGGCGCTTATTACGCTTGTTGCGCTTGTTCTTCGAGTCGAAGCGGGTGATGCTATCCTCCTCGTGGCGATATGTGGGCTCCTCAACCTGTGGCTCGCCACCCTCGCCAACAAGGGTATCTGCCTTCTGACCCGCACGGTTAAGGGCGATAAGCTCCTTGACACGGCTTACGGGGAGTGTTGTGAGGTTTGCCATAGTGCCCTTGCTTGTCGAGAACGACATAGTCTGCGCCAAGGGGTCTACCTTGACCAAGAACCACTCGCCCTCCAAGGTCTGCAACGGCTCACGCAAGCGAGGTATGGTGCGACGAGCATCGGCGTATGCATCATACTCGTACATCAAACAACACTTGAGTTTCGAACACTGACCCGCCAATTTCTGGGGGTTGAGCGATATCTCCTGCATACGCGCTGCGTTGGTCGTAACCGACGAGAAACTCGACATCCACGATGCACAGCATAGCTCACGGCCACAAGCACCGATACCACCAATACGACCCGCCTCCTGACGAGCGCCAATCTGCTTCATCTCGATGCGGATGTGGAACCTCTCGGCGAATACCTTGATAAGCTCGCGGAAGTCGACACGCTCATCGGCGATATAGTAGAAGATAGCCTTAATCTTGTCGCCCTGATACTCGACATCGCCAATCTTCATATTCAGACCCATATCCGCAGCAATCTGGCGTGATGCAATCATCGTCTCGTGCTCCAAGGCGATAGCCTCCTGCCACTTCTCGATATCGTAGGGGCGTGCCTTGCGGTAAATCTTCTTGAACTCGCCATTGTGGGGGTTGAAGCCCGTACGACGCATCTGCTTGGCAACCATATCGCCCGTAAGCGAGATGATGCCGATGTCGTGGCCGGGCGATGCCTCAACCGCAACGATGTCGCCACGCTTTAGCTCCAAGCCATTGACATTCTGATAGTACGAACGGCGTGTATTCTTAAACCTCACCTCGAAGATGTCGGTGGGTATATTGTCGGGGTACTCCTCCAACCAGTTGGTTTCGTGGAGCTTATAGCAGCCCTCCGAGGCCCTTGCCTCCAGCTCGTCGCCACAGTCGCAGAAGCAACATCCGCGACCCATCTCGGGCTTATGATTCTTATTACAACTCATCTCTATATTTAGGGATACATTATGTCAATATAAACAATCGGGCGTAAAGATACGATTTTTTTCGGGAATGCGAAAAAATAGTGCTAAAATTTGCAGATTGAACAATTATTTGTACTTTTGTATTAACAGAATTGTTAAACAACTTTGTTGAATAGTAAAACGATGGATACTAATCAAAGGCAAAACAAAGAGAAAGAGATACTTACGGCTGCCGAAAATGAGTTCCTGACCAAGGGCTACGACGGCGCTCGCACCACCTCGATAGCCAAGGCTGCGGGTGTGACACACGCCATGTTACACTACTATTTTCGCACCAAGGAGCAACTTTTTGAACGCATCGTCGACGAGAAGTTTCGCCTTATGGCGGAGTCGACATTGGCTGCACTCGGCGACTCATCATTGCCGATGAAGGAGCGTATTCGCACGGGCGTTGCCAACCACTTCGACTTTGTGGCAAGCAATCCGCTACTGCCCAGATTTGTTATCAACGAGATAGTCTCTCGTCCCGAGCGCTATGCCTTTCTGCACGAACGCGCAAAGACAATCATCGACACGCTATATCGTGGTTTGCAGGCTGATATCGACCGTGCGGCAGAGCGTGGCGAGATGGTGCAAATCAATGCTAAGATGCTCTTTATGAGCATTATGTCGCTCAACATCTTCACCTTTATCGCCTACCCATTTATGAAGCCGCTGATGGGTGACCTGATGGCCGACGACGAGCGATTCTTGGCTGAGCGTAAGGCAGAAAATATCGAAACAATAATGAAAAGAATCGAGATATGAAACGGACACATTTATTAACGGTTTTTGCTCTCTTGACGGTGTTCTGCTCTTCGGCGCAGTCGCTCGACGAGTGTCGTCGTTTGGCGCGTGAGCACTACCCCGAGATTAGGCAGTACGACCTGATTGATGCCACCGAGCAGTACAACCTATCGAACGCAGCGCGTGCGTGGATTCCGCAGGTGATGTTCTCGGCACAGGCGACCTACCAGTCGGCAACACCCACCTATCCCGAGGCATTCAATGCCATATTAGAGGCAAATGGCGTGGAGATGGCGGGCATACGCCGTGACCAGTACAAGGTGGCGCTCGATGTGTCGCAGAATATTTGGGACGGTGGTCAGTCTAAGGCCAACCGAGAGATTGCCGAGGCCGAGGCCAAGGAGCAACGCTCGAGGGTAGATGTTACGCTCTACGACCTACAATCAAGGGTCGACAACCTCTACTTCGGCATCCTACTTCTCGACGAGCGAGAGGCACAAACCGAGACACTTATCGAGCTCTTGGAGAGCAACCTAAAACGCATGCAGACCTATTATAATAATGGTGTTGCGATGCAGGCGGATGTCGATGCCATAGAGGCGGAGTTGCTCACAGCACGCCAGACCCTCGGTCAGGTGGAGTCATCGAAAGCGAGCTACCGCCGTATGTTGGAGGTATTTATCGGCGAGCCTCTCACAAGCGATAAGTTGGAGCGACCCGCAATGGTCGACCTTAAATCGCGCACTTCGGCACGCCCCGAATTGGCGCTCTTCGATGCTCAGGAGAGCAAGATTGAGGCACAGCGCCGAGCAATCAACTCATCGGTGATGCCCCGCTTCTCGGCATTTGCGCAGGGCTACTACGGCTATCCAGGAATGGATATGTTCAAAAGTATGATGACGGCAGAGTGGACACTCAACGCCATAGTGGGTGTGCGTATGTCGTGGAACATAGGGGCGTTCTACACCAAGCGAAACAATCTCGACAAGCTCAACACGGCACAACAGCAGGTTGCCGTTCAGCGCGATATCTTCCTCTTTAACAGCGAGATGCAGACAACGCAGGAGGATGGCGAGATAGTGCGCCTCCGCAAGGCTGTCGAGGATGATGACCGCATCGTAGAGCTTCGCCGTAGGGTGCGTATGGCGGCAGAGTCGCAGTTGGAGAATGGCGTAATCGATGCCACCGAGCTACTCCGCAAAATCTCGGATGAGACCACAGCGACACTCAACCGCTCGACCCACGAAATCGAACTTTTGCAAACAATATACAGACTTAAAACCACACTAAACCAATAATTATGAAACGATTAGCATATATCGCCACAGCGCTATTCGCAGTAGGCTGTGGCTCAGACACCACATTTGATGCACAGGGCACATTCGAAGCAACCGAGGTTGTTGTATCTTCCGAGGCAAATGGTCGCATCCTCTCGTTCGATGTCGAGGAGGGCTCGACAATCGCGTGCAACGATGTTGTAGGCGCAATAGACAGCCTCCAACTCCACCTTCAGCGCAAGCAACTTGTGGCACAGCAGGCCGCTCTGCTCGGCTCTCGACCCGATATCAACAAGCAGGTATCATCGCTAAGGGAGCAGATAGCAAAGCAGCGCACAGAGAAGGCGCGAGTGGAAAATATGCTCCGTGATGGCGCTGCCACACAGAAGCAATACGACGATATCGAGGCGCAAATCAAGGTTTTAGAGAGTCAGCTCGAAGCAACACTCTCGACCCTCGACAAGAACACCACTACCATCAACAACAACTCTGCTGCATTGGAGGCACAGATAGCCGCCCTCGACGACCGCATCGCCAAGTGTAGCATCGTAGCACCCGTGAGCGGTACTGTCTTGGTCAAGTATGCCGAGGAGGGAGAGTTGGCTTCGGTGGGCAAGCCCCTGATGAAGGTTGCCGACCTTGAGAAAATCTATCTTCGTGCCTACTTTACTTCGGACCAACTCTCGAAAATCAAGCTTGGCGACGAGGTAAAGGTTGTTGCCGACTTTGGTGGCGATGAGCGCTACGACTATGTGGGTCGCATTGCGTGGATTTCGTCGGAGAGCGAGTTTACGCCCAAGACAATCCAGACCAAGGATTCGCGTGCCAACCTTGTATATGCCGTGAAGATTGCCGTTGAGAACGACGGAAAGTTAAAGATTGGTCTTCAGGGCGAAGTAGTGTTGTAGTATGGGTGCAATCGAGATAGATAGCCTCTCGAAGAGTTACGGCAATGTGCGTGCCCTCGACAGCGTGTCGTTCACGGTCGAGCGTGGCGAGTTGTTTGGTCTTATCGGCCCCGATGGTGCGGGCAAGACCACACTCTTTCGTCTCCTCACCACTTTGCTCAATGCCGACGAGGGTAGCGCAAAGGTTGATGGCTTCGACATCCGAGCCGACTACCTCGCCATTCGCTCGCGCGTAGGCTATATGCCTGGTCGCTTCTCGCTATACCCCGACCTCACGGTAGAGGAGAACCTCAACTTCTTCGCTGCGCTGTTTGGTGTTACGGTAGATGAGTCCTACGACCTTATCGCGCCTATTTACAAGCAGATAGAGCCATTCCGCAAGCGCCGAGCAGGCAAACTTTCGGGCGGTATGAAGCAGAAACTTGCTCTGTCGTGTGCCCTAATTCACCGACCCTCGGTCTTGTTCCTCGACGAACCTACCACAGGTGTAGATGCCGTATCACGCAGCGAGTTTTGGGATATGCTTGCTGGGCTGAAGGAGCGCGGAATAACCATCCTCGTCTCTACTCCCTATATGGACGAGGCGAGCCGTTGCGACCGCATCGCCCTCTGCAACGAGGGGCACATCTTGGGCATCGACACCCCCGAGGGCATTGTCCGAGGTTTTGATAAAAGGCTCTACGGCATAAGCGCCCGAAATATGTTTGCCCTACTGGAGCGAGCACGCCGAGTGGAGGGTGTCGAGGAGTGTTATCCCTTTGGCGAAAAGCACCACTTGGTGGCGAGCGAAGAGTTTGATATCGAGCGCTTTAAGGCAGAGTTTAGCGATGTCGAAGATTTCGAGATAGTCTCGGTGGCGCCCACCATCGAGGATATGTTTATAAAATTGATGAAACGATGAGCGATATAGTAATTTCGGTACGCGACCTAACGAAGCGCTTTGGCGACTTTACCGCCGTCGACCGCATATCGTTTGATGTCCACCGAGGCGAGATTTTCGGCTTCCTCGGCGCCAATGGTGCGGGCAAGACAACGGCTATGCGTATGCTCTGTGGACTTAGTTATCCAACATCGGGAAGTGGCTCGGTGGCGGGCTACGATGTGCGCACCGAGGGCGAGAAGATTAAGCGCCATATCGGCTATATGAGCCAGCGTTTCTCGCTCTACAACGACCTTACGGTAGGCGAGAATATGCGCCTCTTTGCGGGCATCTACGGTCTTGGCGCAAAGCAGACCGAGGAGCGCACAGTGGAGCTACTCGACCGCCTCAACTTCTCGTCGGAGCGCAACACATTAGTAGGCTCATTACCACTCGGTTGGAAGCAAAAGTTGTCGTTTGCCATCGCCACGATACACCGCCCCGAGGTGGTATTTTTGGACGAGCCTACGGGAGGTGTAGACCCCGTTACGCGCCGTCAGTTTTGGGAGCTTATCTATGAGGCAGCCGAGGCGGGTACAACCATCTTCGTGACGACACACTATATGGACGAGGCGGAGTATTGCTCGCGCGTATCAATAATGGTCGATGGCGAGGTGCGTGCCCTCGACACCCCCGCACGACTGAAACAACAATTTTCCGCCGAGTCGATGGACGAGGTATTCAGCACCTTGGCTCGTGGCGCACAAAGAGGAGAGTAGTCTATTATGAGAGGTAATTTTCTATCATTCGTCAAGAAGGAGTCGTTGCACATCCTTCGTGATAAGCGCACAATGCTCGTTGTGATGCTTATCCCCGTGGTGCTGATGATACTCTTCGGCTTTGCGATATCTACCGAGGTCAACAACATAAATGTTGCCGTCGTCGTCTCGGAGCGCACCGATGGCATAAGCGATGCCGTGGAGCGACTGGCGCAAAACGACTATTTCACATTCAAGGGCTATATCTCCGAGGATGATATCGACCCGTGGCTGCGCTCGGGCAAGGTGGGTGCTGTGGTGGTCTTTGCTTCGGACTTCGACAGACGCAAGGAGCAAGCAGCACAAGGTATTGATACAAAGCCTATTATACAACTTATTGTCGATGCCTCGAATGTCAATACCGCGGGCTCGGCAACGGCATATTTGCAGAGCGTGCTGCTTGGCTCGGCATCCCAACAGGCGATGTTCGAGACCCGAATGTTGTTCAACCCGCAGATGAAGTCGGCATACAACTTTGTGCCGGGCATTATGGGTCTTATCTTTATCCTCGTATGCGCGATGATGACCTCCGTGTCGATTGTTCGCGAGAAGGAGGTGGGGACAATGGAGGTGCTTTTGGTGTCGCCCGTGCGCCCTGTGAAGATTATCTTTGCCAAGATGATTCCCTACTTTGCCATATCGTGCATCGTGCTTGTAACCATCTTGCTATTAGCACGATACCTGCTCGGCGTGCCGATGACAGGCGGTGTCTGGGGCATCTTCTCCTTGTCGTTGCTCTACCTTATGCTCTCGTTGGCTTTGGGTCTTTTGGTATCGACCATCGCCACCACACAGATGGCAGCGCTGCTAATCTCGGCAATGGTGATGATGATGCCAATATTGATGCTCTCGGGTATGTTGTTCCCCATCGAAAATTTGCCGAAGTTCTTCCGTGTGGTGTCGAACATCGTGCCTGCAAGGTGGTATATCGATGCGGTGCGTAAGATGATGATTCAGGGCTTGCCGATTGTTGCTGTATGGCGAAATTGCGTGATTTTGCTCGCTATGACCGTTGCGATACTCGGCGTATCACTTAAGAAGTTTAACGATAAATTGGAGTAACTATGAGAGCATTTATCGTACTTGTTCAAAAGGAGTTTTTGCAGATTAGGCGCAATTCGTTCCTCCCTCGACTCATTATCGCCTTCCCGATACTTGTGATGTTGCTGATGCCGCTGATTATGACTATGGATGTCCGCAATGTCAATGTTGCGGTTGTAGACCTCGACCGCTCGACAACCTCGCGCCGTATCGCATCACATATCGAGGCCTCGGAGTACCTAACATTGGCGCAAACCATCTCGGAGTATCCGCTTGCTATCGGTGCTTTGGAGCAGGGCGATGTCGATGTTATTGTGCAAATACCCAGCAACTTCGAGCGTGATATGCTTGTCTCGTCGCCCGAGCGCATCAGCATCACAGCCAATGCCGTAAATGCCACCAAGGGCGGTATGGGTATGCAGTATATCGTGCAGACCATAGCGCGCACCTTGGTAGAGTTGCGTGGCGAGAAGAGCCCCGCCAAACTCTCGGAGTTGGTAACCATCGAAAACCGCTACAACCCCACGCTCAACTACCGCCACTATATGATTCCTGCGCTGATGATTATCCTCTTTATCCTAATTTGCGGATTTCTGCCAGCCTTGAGCATCGTGGGCGAGAAGGAGAGTGGCTCTATCGAGCAGATAAATGTAACGCCCGTGTCGCGCTTTACATTTACCCTCTCTAAACTTGTGCCCTACTGGATTATCGGACTCTTTGTCGTTACGGTGGCGATGCTTGTGGCACGCTTGGTCTATGGTCTTGTGCCCGTAGGCTCGGTGGGGGCTATTTACCTTGGTGCTATGCTCTTTATCCTTACGATTTCGGGCTTCAGCCTTACGATTGCCAACTTCTCGGAGACTATGCAGCAGACGATGTTCGTGATGTTCTTCTTCATTATGATATTTATGCTGATGAGCGGTCTTCTCACCCCCGTAGACTCTATGCCCCTTTGGGCGCAGAGGTTTACAACGATACTGCCTCCGAGATACTATATCGAGATACTTCGTTCGGTATATTTGAAGGGCACGACAATCGCCGAACTGTGGCTAAACTTTGTTGCCCTCGGCATCTTCGCTCTTGTATTTAACACCCTTGCAGCCCTCACCTACAAAAAGCAGGCATAACGAAAATATCGGAGCCGGTTGCAACATTTGCCGAATTATTTAGTAACTTTGTCCTAACGGAAGCAAACTAAATAGATACCGACAATGAGACTTTTGCAACTTTTCAAGAGTGGCGTGGCGATGATTATGGCCGCTGCCACAGTATCGTGCGTAGGCGAGAAGGAGCCGTTCCCCGTTCCCGAGAAGCCTATTTTGGAGATGGACTACACCGCCGAGAAGACCACATTTGAGGTCTGGGCACCCACCGCCGAGAGCGTTGTTGTGCGCCTCTACGATGGCGATGCACTCCTCGACGAGATCGCTATGGAGCGCGTGGAGGATGGTCTTTGGCGTGCTACGGCGGAGGGCGACCACAAGGGCGAATACTACGCCTTTGCCGTAACAGTTGGTGGCAAGCAACTTAAGGAGACCGCTGGCATCTTTGCCCGTGCGCTGAATGTCAATGGCGACCGTGGCGCTATCATCGACCTTCGAGATACCGACCCCGAGGGTTGGGCAGAGGATAAGGCGCCCGAGGTAAAACCCTCAGAGATTGTGATTTACGAGATGCACTACCGCGATATGACGGCACACCCTTCGGCAGGTAGCAGCTATCCGGGCAAGTATCTCGGTATGGCAGAGCGTGGCACTCGCTCCGAGGAGGGTCTTGCTACGGGTCTCGACCACCTTGTTGAGATGGGCGTATCGCATATCCACCTACTCCCCACCGCCGACTTTGGCTCTATCGACGAGTCGACACCCACCGACCAGTACAACTGGGGCTACGAGCCCAAGAACTACTCGGCACCCGAGGGCACATACGCCACTACCGTTGCCGACCCCGAGGCTCGTGTGCGTGAGCTAAAGAGCCTCGTTCAGGCTATGCACAAGGCGGGCTTGAAGGTCGTGCTCGATGTTGTCTACAACCACACCACCGCTACCGAGAACTGCGGTTTTGAGCTTACCGTACCCGGCTATTTCTATCGTATGCGTGAGGATGGCTCGTTTGCCGATGGCTCGGGCTGTGGCAACGAGACCGCCAGCGAGCAGCCTATGATGCAGAAGTATATCGTCGAGTCGTTGGAGTACTGGGTCAAGGAGTACCATATTGACGGCTTCCGCTTCGACCTTATGGCAATCCACGATATCGCCACTATGAACCTTATCCGCAGCCGCTTGGAGGCTCTCAACCCCGATATTTTGCTCTATGGCGAGGGCTGGGCAGCATCCGCTCCCCTCTACGACGAGGCAAAACTCGCCTTTAAGCGCTACACATACCAGATGCCTGGTGTTGCAGCATTCTCCGACGATATCCGCGATGCTCTGCGTGGCACACTCGATTTGTCGAAGGGTGGCTTTATCTACGGCGTCGAGGGTAACAAGGAGGCTCTGAAGTTTGGTATTGTAGGCGCTATCGACCACCCCGAGGCACAGCGCCCCGATGGTGCTTGGACAGCCGCACCGACACAGCATATCAGCTATGTATCGTGCCACGACGACCACAACCTGCGTGACCGCCTAACACATATCTCGCCCGAGGCTTCGGAGGAGGAGCTTCTCCAAATGGTGCGCCTTGCACACCTTGGCGTATTTACATCGCAGGGCATACCCTTTATCTTCTGTGGAGAGGAGATGTTCCGCTCGAAACTTGGCGAGAAGAACACCTTTAATATGCCCGATAAGTACAATGCTATCGACTGGTCGCTGAAGAGCGAATATCGCTCGATTGTCGAGTTCGTCAAGGGTCTTATCGCTATGCGCAAGGCACACCCCGCATTCTCGCTTGGCACCGCTGAGGCGGTACGCGAGCACCTCCGCTTTATTGAGACCGACAACGAGGCTGCCGTGGGCTTTGTTATTGATAATCTGGAGGGTATCGACAGCGCCAAGCGCATCGTGGTGCTCCTCAACGGCTCACGCGAGGGCGTAGAGTTCGATATCCCCGTGGGCAACTACAAGTGGCTCACAGACGGCACAACGGTCGTTGCCGAGGGTATGGGCTCACTGCCTGTCGATAATGGCAAATTCGCCGTTTCGCCCGTAACAGGCGTGGTGCTTGCCGAGTTCTAAGCCAAGCCACCTATCATAAAAGAGTGCTGACCTCCGAAAAGTGGTCAGCACTCTTTGTATATTAGCGTGATGCGTTGTCGAGGGCTTGTCGGCATTTGCCCAAGATTTGCAGCCAATCCTCGTCGGGGTTGTTGATATCGACCAAGCGAATCTTCTCCAACGCCGCCTCCACCTCAGCAGTATTTACGCCCATACGGCGTAGCGTGCGTACCTTCTCGGCGATCTCGATGCCATCACGCAGGCGCTCAAAGCGCACCGACGAGCGAGCATAGGGGTAAACAAGGTAGGTGTCGCCCGAACTCCAGTTGCCAAAGCGCGAGTCAATATGTGGCTCGGCAGGCCAAGAGTTATACGCCCAGCGGAGCATACCATCGTAGTCCGACGCCAGACCATACCAACCCAACAACTCCGCCTCGTAGGGGTGTGAGTAGCTGAAAGTATTTGGGAACCAAGGGTTGCAACAGATATAGAATGTCGTGTTAAAGCCCTGCTCACGGCGCATGCGAATATCCTCAATATCAGCGGGTTGCTCCTGTGTAACACATACATCGCGCATATTGAGGTAGCGCTTGTACGACTTGTGCATATCGGCAATGGCAAAGCCCATCTCGGGTGCGCACTCCGCCAAAACGGCCACGGCAGCATCCATAGCCTCGGGGCCACGCTCGTCCATCGCTATATTGGTGATATCGAGCCAACCACGCTCCGAGAGGTGGCGCTTAAAGTCGAGAAGGAAGGGGCGCCAAATCTCGGGGAAGATAGCCGTGCCAGGCTCGGCAACAATGGTAACAACCTCGCCCTTAGCCTCGTCGAAATACTCCAACTCGCAGTTCCACGGCACCATCGAGTAGCAGTTAATCATCTTGTCGATGCCAAGGTCGAGCATCAGCTCCACCCAGCGGTCGAAGATGGTGTAGTCGTAGCTCCACGAACCATCGGCGTGGAGTGTCCAACGAATCATCGCCTCGTAGCCATCGTAGCACTGGTGGTTCCACGGGTCTTTATTTAGCGTTGCGGTGATAACCTTCTGTCCTGCATCGGCAAGCAAAGCCATATTGCGCCTTAAAGCCTCGAAGTGTGCATCGCTCCAAAGCTCCAAACCCTCGGCACGCGCCACGGCTGTAGGGTGCTGCCAAAGGTCGAGGTGGTAGCTCCACTCCGACGGCTCGGCAAGCGTATATCGCTGAACTTCAAGGGTCAAAGGCATGCGAATATCCTCTGCACCACGCGCCTTGACAACCACGGCAGAGTGGTAAACTCCCGCCTTGGCATCGGCTGGTACATCGATAGTAATCCATACAGGGCGCACACTCTGCGGAGCGATATCCATACGGCAAATAGGGTCGAGCATATCTGCCGAGAGCACCGAGTCGCCCCTGGTCGTAAATCGCTCGTTAGCAAGCGTATAGCGCACAAAGCGCGCTTCGGCAATCGTTGCTGGCAACTTGGCGCCACTCTCCGAACGGAACGCCTCGATAGAGCACTCTACGCCCTCAGCGCCACCCTTTGTCCAGAGCAGAAGTTGCGCCGAGGCTCTCTCGCCACGCCACGCCACAAGGGGCAGATTTTCGATAGCCTCAACCTCGGGCACACGGCTACGCGAGTAGCGCAAATCGGCACTCGCCCAAGCACCATTCAGACCCTCGGCAACCGACTCCCACTCGACCACCTCATCGGCGGTGAGGGCTACGGGGTCGTCAGCCTCGGTGAATGTTGCAACGGGCTGAGAGGCGCACGAAATAAATAAAAGAGCGAAAAATAGCGAGAGATATTTCATAGTCCGAAAGGGTTATTGGTTATTCTTAAGCCACTCCAAACGGCGCTGGTCGGGAAGGTGCTTGATGGTAAAGTGCTCGAAGGTCGCCTTGAAGCCGTTGCCATCGGGACAAGCAGCCATCATACCTACCATCACGGGCGAGTTGTCTGCCAACCAGCAGTTGCGCATCATCACATAGTTCTCGTCGTCGAACGAGTAGAAAATCTCGACAGCATCAAGTCTACGCACCGCCTTAATCCACACATAATCAACAGGTTTGTCGAGCGTGATAACACTCCAGTCGCTGGTCTTGTGCGTAACCACAGCGCTCAAATTATACTTGCCATCGACATACTCGATGCCCGTCTTAATGTAGTTCTCCTTGTCGATACGGAGCATCAAGCCCGCCTGGTCGAAGCGCACCTTGTAGTCGCCCGAAATCTTAACCTTCACCTCGAACTCGCCACCACGCAGGGTGTAGAGGAAGGGTGCATCATCGACCGTAAAGCCGTAGTGCGAGATACGCCAATAGTCGCTCTGTGGCGTAACATCCATCGTGAGCCTGCCCTCGCTGATAGACCAACTCTCGGGCTCGTTAAACCACTGCATATGCTCCAACGACTGCGCCGATAGCGCCATCGCACTAAACGAAAGAATAAGTGTAAAGATGTAGCGTTTCATATTTCGAATAATTGGGGGTTTCACTTTCGCAAAGATAGCGAATTGTTTTGCATTGAGCAATAGCCACCCCTTCGCCACACAATTTTTTTGAGCCTATTTCTGCTATTGAAAAATTTTTCATACCTTTGTTGTGGCTGATAACCTCATTTGTCGGTCATACATATTGTAGACATTTTTTGTCAATCTTCAACATCTAAACTTGGCGGTTTGATTTAACACGAAGATACGCAAACAGATGTCCACCAGAGATGTTATATCTCCACATTGTACCTTTTGGCGCAATGTGTGCTTGCATATACCATCCTGCGTGGGCTTTCTGTGTTGCTTATTCGTGTTAGGGCAGCCAAGGCCTAGATGTTGGGTAAGTTAATGCAGTAGCCTGCGCTTTTTTTATGGACTTATCCGGAAACAAAGAGCTGTTAGATAGGGAGTTGGTGGCATTCTTTGCATCACGCACAGCACCCTCCGAGGCACTCTCCCTATCATCACGATGGGCACGCCAAATCGCCAAATCTAACAAGATAGTAATCAGCGGTTTCCACTCGCCAATAGAGCGCACGATATTAGATATTCTGCTTGCCGAGGGCTGCTCCGTAGTCGTCGCCTTGGGTCGCTCACTCTACCAAAAGATACCACGGCACTTGCAGTCGGCATACGATGATGGCAGAGTACTTTTCGTGTCGTTTCGCAACCACTCTCGCCCATCGTTTTCCAACTCACAACTTCGCAACTGGGCGACCACCGACCTCGCCACCGAGGTTGTCTTTGCCCCCTTCGACCCAACAAGCCAACTCGCCACCCTCCACCACACCCTCTCACTCGGCACAACAAAGTGTACCTTGCTGTAATACGCTAATAATCTTACTCTTAAGAAGCATATTAACCCAGTTGAATTTCTAAAAACTCTCTTTGCTCTTTCATCTTTGAACTTTGCTCTTTACCCCGCACGGGTATCTTTTTAGGTACCCGCATCACGAAAGAGCAAAGAGTGTGAAGGAGAGAACAGAGAGAGAACAGAGAGAGAACAGAGAGAGGGCAGAGAGAATGCGGATAACGCAATCAACCCTCCCTGAACCCTCCCTGAACCCTCCCTGAAATCTCTCTGAATCCTCCCTGAAATCTCTTTGAATTCTCTTTTTTCTTCGTAACTTTGTAAAAAGAGACCGACTATGACCAACGACCTACGCAATAAGATTTTGAGTGCAGAGGGGCTGACCGACTTTCAGCGACGGGTATATATCGCCCTGCTCGATATCCCCGCAGGCACGACCATCACATACGGCGAACTGGCACGCAAAATCGGTTGCCGTAGCGCACAGGCGGTGGGTCAGGCGCTCAAGCGCAACCCCTTTGCACCCGAGGTGCCGTGCCATCGTGTGGTGGCGGCAGACGGCTCGTTGGGTGGCTATAATGGCGCACGCGAAGGTGCGGAGCTGGAACGCAAACGCCAACTTTTGGAGAGTGAGAAAACGACACGATAACAATGGAAATAACTAACCTACTGGAGTTTACCACACGCGCCGAGCTGCGCCAATGGTTCGAGACGCACCACGCCACCGAGCGCGAATGTTGGGTAACGACAACACGCAGCAAGCACCCCACCACGCCCGCCATACCCTACATCGAGGTTGTCGAGGAGTCGCTCTGTTTCGGCTGGATCGACTCGACCCTAAAACGGCTCCCCGATGGTCGCCTTGCTCAACGCCTCTCACCCCGCCGCAAGGGTAGCCACTGGACCGAACTCAACAAAGCTCGCTGTGCCGACCTCGAGGCCCGCGGTCTTATGACCGACTCAGGCAGAGCTGCCCTCGCCCGCGCGAAATTGCAAGGGCAAGATAGGCTGAAAAAGAAAAATTTGTGATTTGCAAAATTATTGCTATCTTTGCACCACAAAAGTAGGACCCATAGCTCAGTTGGTTAGAGCAGCGGACTCATAATCCGAAGGTCGTGGGATCATGCCCCTCTGGGTCCACAAAAAAGTCTCGGCATCACTGTCGAGACTTTTTGCTTTTGTATAGTTTAGGTAGCCATGCTATCTGCAAGGGGCAGGAGCCATATCGTTGGCGTCTGTCTACCGCTGTTACACCAAAAGGGTTTTCGCTGCAAAATTCTTATTCTCAGCATCGATGTCTACTCCCAGCGGAAGCGGACAAACTTATCCTTATGCGAGGTGAAGTCAAGACCCTTGATTGCATCGCTCGGCGTGTCGTAGGTCAGCGAGTCGAGCAACGAGTAATCCGATGCCGAGAGGGCGTAGTAGCGGCGCGAAACATCGTCACGCACCGTAACGGTCCAGTCGAACATATTACCCATAATCAGCACGGTCTCCTCGTTGGGGTCGATGGCGGGGAGCCCCGTCTTCACGACATCGTACGAGGGGCGATTTACCACCCAGAAGCCACCCTCGGTGTCGATAACGAAGGCGAGCATCGTGCGTGCGGTGAACTCTGTAATATACAGGTATTCGGGTGTCATACCCTCGGGGAGCTCGATAGCACGGCAATAGGGGCGACCCTTGGTCATCTTCACATGGAAGAGCTTGCGGTCGGCATCAAGCATCACATAGCCCTCGTCGTACTCCTTGCGGTCGGTGGGGTTGCCCGCGATGCGGTGGGCAGGGAAGCGGAAGCCCTTCGAGAGCATCATATCGGTAAATGCCTTGCTCTTCTTATGGTTTACGCTATTTGTCGCCATATCGATAAACTCGATACCCGTATCCGTTAGGCGAAATACATCGTCGGGAAGCACCAAGTCCACACGACCCGACATCGTCTCAAGCATCTGATAAAGACCGATTTGAGGCTTGTTCAACTCCGCGGGCTCGATGCGGTAGTTGAAGTTCGCAATCTGTATCTGGCGGGGTGTGACGCTCACGCCACAGATAGTCTCGGGGAAGCGACCATCCGTTACAAGCTGGTGGAAGTAGAACATCGGAAGGATGCTGTCGAACTGCTCCTCGGTGTACTCTCTGCCTGTGCGGTCGCTATACGAAAACTTCTTGTCGTTGTGGTCGAGCATCGCAAACTCACCCACCACAGAGCTATATAATGTGAAGGGTACCGAGGGGCTGCCACCCGTAAAGAAGAAGTTGTAGCACCAGGGTAGCTCCCATAGGGCGAGCATCGCAACAAGTGCCCAAAATATGATTTTTATGATTCGTAACATACTGTTTTCGGTTATAGGGTTCTAAAACTAATCCTGTCTGCCATCGCGGAAGCGCGTTAGCGAGATAAGCGATAGTGGCGCAAAGAGTGCGGTGAGTATTGCCAACTCGGGCAAGAAGCCGTTGTACGACTCGGGCGTTGCCGAGAGGAAGTAGATGCGTATCAGGAGAAGCGCGATAACGCCATCTACGATGCGCATGCGCCAAGTGGGCTCCATAGCAACCCACGCCGTAAGCAGATAGGCAGCCAAACCTGCCATATACCACGGAATGGTCGTAAAGATGATATGTTGCCAAAGCTCCGTAGGCAATACTGACTGCAAGTAGCCCCACATAAGAGCGAGTGCAGGCAAGAAGATTACCAACAGCGCCACAACGCCATAGAGGAGCATAGCGCCCACGGCGTGTGATGCACGGATAGGCAGATGTAGTGTGAGCTTGAACGACTTGCGCTGCAACTCGGGCACAAACTGCACAATGGCAAAGCCAAGACCGATAATCATAGGCACGAACTTGAGCATATCGACAAAGATGACATCGCGCTGAAGCATCACAATCCATATATGCTCGGGGCCCTGCAACGACAATGCACGCGACACACGCAACATCATATAGCCGGCAAAGCCTACCGAGACAATGAGTGCAAGGAGGGCATACCAAATGGTCTTAACACGCTCCTTATAGAATATTGCTCTAAACATAGAATTTCCAAATTTTAGTATTTACCAGTAAGACCGATAAAGGCATCCTCCAACGATACTCGCTCCGATACGATGTTCTTAACACCCTGAGCGCCAAGCTGTTTAATAACTACCTCCTCGGGCTCCATCGAGAAAGCCTCAAGCGACGAGCGCAACACCGAGGGGTTGTAGATTGTCGAGTCGAACTTTGGTTCGAAGCCCTCCGAAACATTGCCCGTATAGCGGCGGAACTTGCCCAAAAGCTCATCTACGGGCATCTGGATAAGGATGCGACCATAGTCCATAATGATGCAGTCGTCGATAAGGCGCTCCATATCCTGAATGATATGCGAGGTGAGGAATACGGTCTTGTTCTCTGCCTTGGCGTACTCTCTTAGGTAGTCGACAAAGAGGCGACGATAGCCCGGATCAAGACCCAACGAGAAGTCGTCGAGCACCAAGACCTCGGGGTCTTGTGCGAGGATAAGTCCGAGGGCTACCTGCGAACGCTGACCGCACGACATACGGTTGATGCGCTGCTTGGGTGCCACCTTCAGACGGCTCATAAGCTCGTAGTATGCCTCGCGCTTCCAGTTGGGGTAGAACGACGAGTAGAAGCGCTCAATCTGCTCGATGGTCATAAACTGATACTGCACATGACCCTCGATAAGTAGGCCGATGCGCTGGCGTGTGAGGGGGTTCATCTCGCCAATCTTCTCGCCCAAAATATAGCACTCGCCAAAGCGGGGCTGAAGGAAGCCACTGAGGATATTTATGGTCGTGGTCTTGCCCGTACCATTCTTGCCAAGAAGGCCCAAAATACGACCCTTTGGCACATCAAAACTTAGGTTTTGGTATATAAGTCTTTTGCCGTAATAGTGTGTCAAATTACGGCATTCAATAACATTCTGCATTGTGAACTATTCTAACTCAATAGGATAAATAGGATAGGAATGGCAATTCCAATGAGTAACTCTATGCCGCCACGACCCCATAGACCCTTGTTGCCTTTGAGCATAAAGAGTCCTGTGAGTGTGATGGTGATGAGTGCTACGGCGAAGATATCCGCAAACCATGTCCACCACTTGCCAGGGTTGTAGTGCAGGTTGGTCATATGGCCGATTAGCGGACGGCGCTTTATCGACTCATATACCGCATTGCCCGTGGTGATATCTACCTCCAATAGCGAGCCACCCTTAAGGAAAACCTTGAGCTGGTTCTCCTTCGGAAAGTAGTGCTTGGTGTATGCCTCCTCGATCGCCATCTCACTCATAATAGCTTCGACACACTCGCGTGTGAAAGCCTCCTTTGCAGGTAGGTCGCTGAGGGTCTGCTCGGTGCGTGTAATGGTGTAGCGAGGGTTGATTTGGTCGCGGTGGTTCATAAAGATGCCAGATAGGGCGTAGATAAAGACCATACCGGCAAATATGAACGAAAGGTCGCGGTGTAGCAATCGGCACCAACGGCGTAGGTCGTTACTCGACAACTTCATAAGCGGTAGCCAAAACAAAGTAGAACGATAGATACTCCTTGCCCTCCGAAGCCTTGCGCTCGGCGATGCGTGCACGGAAGCCTGCGATGCGCTCCTCTACGGTGTTGCCAGTCTCGCCACGAGCAGCCTTCTCGGTGCTGCAGCCACCCTCACCGTCGCCGTGCTCCTCGGCAGCGTTAGCAGCATTGAGTGCCTCCCACTGCTTGAGGTAAGCCTCGTCGATACGCTCCTCGTTGAGGATACCCTTAACCTTGACGATGCTGTTTACGCACTTCTGGTCGAAGGCGCCAAGCTCACCAGCCTCGATGCGGATAGTCTTCGTGTCGTCAGAGCCCATAAGGAAGATTTTGCGACCGCCGTGTGAGCAGATGTGGGTGCAGATACCCTCAATCTCAACCTCTTTGCCTGCCAACTCCTCTGCCGATGCCAAGAGGGCGTCGATGTCCATAGCGGTAGCAGTAGCGGCAACAGCCTCTGCCTCCTCGTTGTTTGACTTGTTCGATGTGTTACCACCGCAAGCAACCATTACCAATGCGGTTGCAAGAATTAGAAATGACTTGATTTTCATACTTTTAATTTTTTATTATTTTATTTTTACTTATTCTATTTTGGGATTTACAATCCCACAAATATACAAAATTTTTTGGTTAAAAGCGACACCCAACGCTCAATTCTACCAAATGGCGGTAGGGTTTTTTGATAATTTCGCAACCGAAGGCTTGGCGATAGGTGTAGCCGAGGGTGATATAACCCACTGTGCCTCGCACGCCAAAGTGTCTGCCGTAGCCCAACTCAATACCTCCACGCACCTGCGGCGAGGTGAGGTATTCGGTTTCGAGGCGTGCCACATCGTCTAATCGGCGGGCAAGGCTCTGACTTGAGCCCGTCTCCACAAAGCTACCATCTACGAAGGGCTCGCCCCACCCTGCACCATAGCCAGCTCCGAGAGCTATCGTGAAGATGTTGCGAAGGTGCTGGATATTGCGCTTGGCATTGGCATCGGCACGCCACCAGCTGATATCTTGGTGGCGGTAGTCGGGGAAACTATTGGCTAAAGAGTTGCGAGAGTTTAGCGCTATCGCTGCCCCAACCTGCCACTTTGCTATTGCTCGCTCCTCGTCGATGCGCACTGTGTAGTCTGCCTTGATGCTCTGGTCGGTGCGGCTGCCCGTCTCGACCTCGCCGAGGTAGTTTACATAGTTTAATCCACCCTCCTCGGTGCGGTATTCGTAGAGGTTTTCGCGGTTGCTAACCTTGCTACGCTGCCACTCAACGCCTATGGTGTGGCGTGTGCGGCTACCCTTGATGGTGAGCGCACCTGTGTAGTGCAACTCGCTACCATCGTGGTTGGCGTAGACCACCGTGTATGGCGAGTAGTCGCCGTAGTGACCCTTGCGCGAGCGGTAGCCCACCTCGTTAAACCACTCGATATTTGGTGTTATCTGCCACGAAAGCTGAACGGCGCCACCGTGGTAGCGGTCGAAGAGGGGCTTTGTTTCGTTCTTTCGGGTGTAGCCGTTGTCGGAGAAGAACTCCATCTTGCCGAACATCGCACCGTAGTTGATAAGCGACTGGTAGGTCTTGTCCGTTGTGCCGTACATACTGAGAAGCAGGCTCTCGTTGCGACGACGATAGGTGTAGTTAGCACCTATCTGCACCTTACGACCGATGCGGAACTTCAAACCCGCCGTGGCACTTAGGTTCATCATCGAGTTGGTGTGGCGCAAATCCCTGCGCTTCGAGTAGTTGGCAGCCTCGTAGTCGAAACGAACACCTACCGAGAGCCACTCGACGATGCGGAATGCCACCGAGCCCTCAACCTCGTAGCGTTCGAGCTGTTTGCGGCCACGATTTTCGGTCGACAACTCCAAGATGTCGAAGGGCGCAGAAGCGGGGTCGATAAGATACGATCCCGCCATATTGTTGCCCAAAAAGTTGAGGTAACCCACTCTGCCATAGAGCGCTACACGCTCCGAGAGGCGCACCAACGACTCGGCACGAAACTCGGCTTCGTACTGGTTGTCGGAGCCGTTGTGGTCGATAAGTTCGCCCTGCTCTGTTGCACCACAAATCTCCGCCATAGATGTACGCACATCACCCACCACATCTATCGACGCACCATTCTCGGAGCGTAGCCAGCCGTGGTCGAGGCGCACATCGGCGATACTCTCTCGAAAGAGAGTGTCGCGCCCGTCGGCCGTAGCAGGGGTAGCCGTCGCTACTCCCACTACGACCGAAAGTATGAAAATCAAGATTTGTTGGCGCATTTGAAGGTGTGTTCTATAAATTAGTAAACAAGTTTTTGCTGTTGATAGATTCTATTTCGGTCGCTTTTGGATTTATTTCGGGCTCTTTCTCATTTTTGCTCGGTTACAATGCTCGCATTGCTCCCTTCGTTAAGAAATGAGAAATATCCTCGAAATACTCTCCAAAATCGCCTCGAACTAATTTATAGAACCTACCTTTTTGGGTGCAGACCTCTTAGTCACGGAGTGCCGCGTTAGCACGCTGGTGGAAGTCGTTGGTTGAGTTGTTGGTATCCAAGTAGATAATCTTCGCACCTGCTGCAATCGAAGCCTCGGCATCGATACCGCTATTGTCGGTCGAAGTTGCACCATTGGCATCTACGGTACCCTTGGCGTAGCCATAAACGAGTTTGCCCTCATTCTCGACGATAGCCTCGGTAGCCTCCTTGTCGACATTGCGGTAGCTTGTGTAGCCCAACTTGTTGGTAAGCACGGTGTAACCAGCCTCAAGGGTGTTGCTAAAGCGGGGCAACGACTCATCGAGGTGCTCGGCGCTGAAGATGTCCACAACATCCAAGATTGCCTCGTTAGGAATCTTCACGCAAGCATAAACTGCATTGCCCTCATTGCCAGCAGGATAGTAGATGTTCTCCTCTGCCTGACCGTATGCCAAGGGGTCGATGCCCTCGTCGAGGTTGAAGATAAAGACACCGGGGCAGATTGCGCTGAATGCCCAAGCATTGCCAAGACCGATGAAGCAAACCTTCATATAGTCCTCCACGGCGATGGTCTCCGAGGGTGCAGGGTAGTAGCTTGTGTTAGCCAATACCTCGGGGTCGTACATACAGTAGTCGGCATTGCTCAAATCCACCGAATTTGTGTAGGTTGTGGTGTGGTTGATAGCACCGTTGACGGCAATCACCTTCTCCTCGAAGGGCTGCAAAGTGATGGGGTGCTGCATAAACCAAATACCGCTTGCCGAGGGTGTGAAGCCCTGGTCGGCATACGACAAAACGCCATCTACATAGTTGCCGTTCGAGGCGTGTGCATTGGAGGGGTTAGCCATACCAACGCCGAAGTTGTTGAGTGTAGCCACCTGGTCAGAGTTGTTGTAGATGGTGATGTACTTGTCGAACTGGTATACGCCCGAGCCATCATCCTTCTGACAACCACCGGCATAAATCTCTTTGATAAGAATCTGTCCCGAACGGCTGCCTGTCATCTCAAGCTGGATGGTTGTGCTCTCCGAAATCACTAAATTCGATACCATTGCGTTGAAGGTGTAGCTGTAGCCATCGAGCGCACGCTTGTCGCTTGCCGAGAACTCATACTTACCCTCGGGCAACTGGAACGATGCCTTACCCTCCGAGTCGGTAGTTGCGGTGGTCGTTGTGCCGTTGCTGTTCTTCGCCACAATCTCGATGCCCTCCGAGGGGGCGAACTCTGCGGGGTAGACAAGCTCTGCCACAACATCATAGAGCGTGATAGAAGGCTCTTTACCATTTCCCGTGGGGTCTGTTTCGCACGCTGCGAATGTTAGCGCTGCAAGCGCAAAAAATAGAAATTTTTTCATAGTTGTAGTTATTAGTTAGTTAAAATTTAAGTTTCAGCGATAGTCCATAGTAAAATTTCGGGATAATCCCGCTATCGAATAACGACGACTCCAACCCTGTCTGCGATGAGCGCACCTTGCCCATATGGTAGAAGAAGTTGCGCGCATAGAACGATATAGAGGCGAAGCGACCAATCTCCTTCGTAAGGTTGAAGTTGGCAGCGACATATGCCGAGGTGCGATTGGAGTTGAAGTAGTAGTTGGTGTTTGTCTTCTCGACCAATCGCGCCAAGTCGTTGTATAGTTGTGGGTCGTTCTCCTTAGCCCAGAGGAACTTCTCGGCAAAGGGTATCAGCTCGTTGGGGTTCTCCCAGGTGGAGTAGTATTCGGGGTAGACAGCCACATATTTGCCCTCGTTGTAGAGGTTGCCCTCCGAGCCTATGTAGTCGCCCGACTCCTCAAGCCGATAGCCTCGTGGAGTGCCATCGGCATACTCGCTAAGGTTTTGGCTATAATTGTATAGCGAACTCTCAAGACGCACCGAGAAAATCATCCTTACCTTGGGTATATGGGTGATAATCGTGAGGTTGGCATTTACCTCGCGTGAGAGGCGACCATTTGATACCGACGATGTGCCTGCAAAGTAGCCGATATATTTGTAGGCATCGCCATTCGACATCGTGGCGTTGCCAAGCGTCGTTGCCGTAAGGTGCTGATTAGTACCCTTGTAATAGTAGTAGTTGCCATCGAAACGGATGCGTGTGCGAATGGCGTGTATTTCGGCAAAATCGACGATAAGGTTTACTCCTCGGCGCTCGATAGGCGAGCCATTGGTGTAGTTGGTCTGTCCTACGAATGTTCGGCGCTCCTTGTAGCCTATGGTTTGGGGCTGCTGTGCGCCAGTGATATCCCTTACGGTCACGATACCCGTCTTCTGGTCGATAAGGTATTCGCGGTTTGCCGAGGGTATGGTGCAGTCCGCTTCGAGGTTGGCCTGTGTGGTTAGCTTGTAGCTAAAAGGCGTATATATCGTCTGCGTGATATAGGGGTTTATCGTTCTGTTCCTAAATAGCGACAACGAGATGCGTGTGCCCGCAATCGTAGCCTCGATACCTATCTCGCTCTGGTTGGTGTGTTGCCACTTTAGGTCGGGGTTGTAAAGAGGCGTTGTAGGCTGTGTGTAGTAGGCGTAAAATGTTGTGCCATCGGCAGTTGTGCCAGGGGCAAATGCCAATGAGTCGCTATATGTTGGGCGTGGGTTAAGCACGGCAAACGATGGCTGTTTTACCGATTTTCCCCAACCGCCATAGATAACGAGCGAACTAACGGTTTGCGGTGCATCCTCCCAAATGGCGTAGCGTGCGCTGACACGGGGCGAGAGCGATGCTACCGTGCCGTATGGGGTGTTCTTGACCATCGTCATATCTGCTCGCACACCTGCCGTGATGCCGAGCGACGAATGTTCGCTAAAGCCCAATTTAAGGTCATCTTCGACGAAGAGGGCGGCGTTATTCATAAAGGGCTGCTCACGATAGCTATACTCACGCCAAGTGGGGGCATAGCGCATATCTTCGTAATAGAGTCCACGACCCAGATTTCCGCTACCCGTAAGCTCTGCGCCAATCATCGCCATATTGAAGCTGTGGCCCCACTTTGTGCGGTGGTCAGCCTTCGCCTTGAGTGAGTAAGCAACTGGTTTAGTGTCGACTACCGAGTGCAGATACCAGTAGCCCGTGGGGCTGAGGATGATATTTGCATCGGGATTTTTGTCGTATATCTCGCCCACGAAGTAGCCCTGCTCCGTAGAGTGAATAAAGGGCTGTGTCGAGGCGCTATTCTTGTTCTCGGATTGTAGCGTTGTGCGGTCGCTGTACGATGCTGTCGCTTGTAGGGTGAGGTTCGTAATCCAACTGCGGTTGATAAGCCAGTTGAGCTTGATGTTGCCACGCAGGGCATAGTCGCGCATCTTGGTGTAGGTATCCTTAAACTGGTCGGGGTCTGCCTTCGAGTTGTAGCCACCGAAGTTACCCGAGAGACCAAAGCTAAAGTGCAGAGGCTGGTCGCGGTGGTCCTTGAAGGTGTTTGAGTAGTTGATGTTTAGGTTGTTACGCTCGTAGGCGGTATATGGCGACGATAGGTTTGTAATCGAGCGTGTGCGCTCGGCATTGAGGTTGATAGTGCCCGCCTTCTTCGATAGTTTAAAACCCTTGCTCAAGGCTATCTGCTTGGTCTTTGGCTCAAACATAATGTCGATAATAAAGGGCGAACGACCCTTGCGTGTGTTAATCTTGACGATGCCGTTCGACAGGTCGCCATACTCCACCGAGGGTATACCCGTGACAATCTCCACCGACTCGATATTCGATACGCCGACATTGCGGAGGTCGACACCCTTAAGTTCGTCTGCTGCGGCATTGTTGCCAAGGCGCATACCGTCGATATCGATAGCCGTGCCGAATGAGGCATTGCCCATCTCGCTGCCACTACCCGTGTTGAGCGCTATGCGGTTGGCTCCCGATGCAAGGTTCTGGTCGCCAGTGGTCTTACCGCCAGGAAGCAGGGTGGTGATATTGCTCACATTGACCATCTGCGAGTGGTCGAGCGTTGTGCGGTCTACGACAAACGATGTGGCATTGCTCTCTGTTCGGCGCTGTGCCGTAACGACCACCTCGTCGATGGCGAGGTTGCTCTCCGCGAGCTTTATAATATAAGGTATAGGCGCTTTTGTGAGGTCCACCTCGAACTTCTGCGCCACATAGCCGAGTGACGATACCTCGACCGTGACGAGTTGTGATGCGATGTTGTGAATTGCGAAGTTACCCTCGCCATCGGTGATTGCCCAGAGCGCTCCGCCATCGATAACTACGGCAGCACCTACCACACTTATATCATCACTAAAAGTGGTTACCCGACCCGAGAAGGTATAGCCTTTTTGTGCCTGTGCTACGAACGCTACAGCCACAAACACAAGAGTGCAAATGATTGATTTTAAACTATTTGCCATTGGGTCGGTCTACCTTTTTTGCTATATACAAAGGTAGCCCTGCAATGGCTCAACATCAATCCCTAAAAGTGGTGAATTTGGTTTTTTAATAGGTCGCAGTGAGAGGATAGATAGCCTTAGGAGGCTCGAACGGCTATTGCGGCCAATAGATTATGATGCCCGCAATGCCCGAGAGCACGATTAGCAGTATCGGGTTAATCTTCTTTGCCGAGCCGAGGAGTGCAAGGGCGAAGATTAGCCAGCTCCAGCCGTCGATAAACGAGCGGCCATCGTCGCTATGTGGGAAGATAAGGAGCAGGGCTGCCGACATAATCATACCCACCACCACGGGGCGCATCGAGACGACCACACTCTGCACATAGCGGTTGTTGTGCAACTTTAGGAAGAAGCGTGTGAGGAGCATCATCAGCGTAAGGGCTGGTATGCAGACCGCCACGGTAGCGACCACCGAGCCGAGAACGCCTGCCACCTCATAGCCTATGTATGTTGCCGAGTTGAGGGCGATAGGTCCGGGTGTCATCTGCGATATGGCGATGATATCCGAGAACTCGCCATTTGTGAGCCACTCGTTGCGAACGACCACCTCGCTATGTATCAGCGAGAGCATAGCATAGCCACCACCAAAGCCGAAGAAGCCAATTTTTAGGTAGCTCCAGACGAGTTGTAGGAGGGTAGCAATCATTTTCGAACCTCCTTTCCGCGGTATGCCGCAATTAGGATGCCTACCAACGCACCCGCCACAAGGAACAATATCGGCGAGATACCCCAATACCACACCGCCAAAGCCACCGCCAAAGCCACGGCAATCAACGACCAGTGCATACCCTTCGTAAGACCCACTATGGGTGCAACGATCAGGGCAACCACCGCAGGGCGCATACCACGAAAGGCGGCATCGACCCACGGATTTTGGCGTATGTTGTTAAAGAATATGGCGACCAATAAGATGATAACAAACGAGGGCACAACAACGCCTAATACGGCAGCCAAAGCACCCAGATATTTGCGCTCCTTGTAGCCCACAAAGACAGCGGTGTTGAGGGCGATAGGGCCGGGGGCTGCTTGTGCGAGGGTTAGCAAGTCGATAAACTCACGCTCCGATAGCCAACGACGGTTGTGGATAACCTCGTGCTGAATAAGGGGTATCATAGCGTAGCCACCACCAAAGGTGAATGCGCCAATCTTGAGAAACGACCAAAATATGTTGAACAACTCGCGCATTGCGGTCTATCGTCTAAATCGGTAGTATGTGCCGAAGGGTATCTGCTTGTGGCTTCTATCCTCGAAGTATAGCTCGCCCATCTGCTCGCTCTCGGGCGCGCCAAATGCCTGATGCACAGCCGTTCGTGCAAGCATCGCCGAGAGCCCCATAGAGTAGAGGTTGAAGACAAGGAAGGCATTTTTCGCCTCGAGCAACTTGGCACACTGCTCCAACATATTCGCAATATCATCTTCCAACACCCACTTCTCGCCATTGGCGCCACGACCATAGGCGGGAGGGTCGAGGATGATGCCGTGATACTTATTGCCACGGCGCACCTCGCGCTCAACAAATTTTGTGGCATCCTCGACAATCCAGCGAATGCCATCGAGCGACGACGACTCCATATTCTCGCGCGACCATGTTACCACCTGCTTTACCGAGTCGATATGCGTGACATCCGCCCCCGCAGCGCGTGCAGCAAGCGTAGCACCTCCCGTATAGGCGAATAGGTTTAGCACTTTGGGTCGCTCGATGCCCTCTTGGCGAAGGTCATTAATCGTGTCGTAGATAAACTCCCAGTTTGCCGACTGCTCGGGGAAGATGCCCACATGCTTAAACGAGGTGAGCGCCAAGCGCATACGAAGGTGCATATCCTTGTAGTCGAAGCGCACCATCCATCGCGATGGCATCTGTGGCTTTAACTTCCACTCGCCACGCTCCTCTGCCTTGTTGGTGCGTAGGAACGAGGCATCTGCCGAGAGCCACTTGCTCTCCGCCAAGCTCTTGTGCCAGATGGCCTGAGGCTCGGGACGGCGCAGGATATAATCGCCAAAGCGTTCGAGCTTCTCGCCATCACCCGTGTCGAGGAGTTCGTAATCGGGGATATTGGGTGTTAACTGCTTAATCATTATCTTCGGTTTTCGTTTTCGGAACAATCAACGAGCGACATACGGCACTTTGCGCAGTCGAAGTCGAGGCGGTAGCGATGTCTGCCGTGCTCGATATATAGTCTATCGCGGAGCGACGAGCCCTGTTTTAGGCACTCGCCAATCTCGCGACGAATGCAGTAGCTCGACTCCATAACCCTCTCGCCGTGGGTCGATGCCCAGAGGTCTAAGCCATCGACGATATGCTCTACGCCGTGTCGCTGATAGAAGCGACGGGCGAGCGAGTTCACTACATTATGCTCTGCCGAGAGTCGCTTTATGGGGTATCGCGCTGTGCCATCGTCAGCCAAGATGCGGGGTCTGGGCTTGTTGCGCTCGTAGCGCATAGCCGCCAACAACGACAACGCCTCACGGCGCACTTCGGCCAACAGCTTTGCTGTCGCAAACCACTCTGCACCAACAACTTCGACGCTCTGCACGCGGAAGATGCTATCGCCGCTCTTTGCCATCTGCTCCTCGGCTACCGAGCGCATCTTTTCGGCACTCTTCGAGCCCTCGAGCTTCACATCACGGCGTACCTCCACCTCGTTTGCCTCCTTGTCGCGGTAGCGTGCCACGATGCCCTCTTCGGAGAGTGTGACGAAGCACTGGGTGTCTATTGCTCGGCGTATGCGGCTGCGCTCCACAGCCTGCGTAAAGCGGTGGTCGTAGTTGCGATATACCTCCATTCCCGCCTTGATGCCCTCCATACGATTGGGCTCTATGGTGTTGCCCTCGGTGCGGTTGATGTTTGTGCCTATGATGCCGTCGCCAGCGATAAAGCAGAGACCATCGCCAGCATTTAGTGCCACCTTGCCAACAAGCTTAAAGTCGCGCTTTGTGGTCGTCGCCACGCAACCCACATACTCGCCTACGGCCTTGGGCGTAAGGAATGATGCGACACCCGCCCTTTTGCCCGAGAACATATACTCGCCACCATCGCGCGAAAAGCTCTTCTTGGGGTCGGGCTCAAACTCTATCTCGGAGCGACCCACCGAGGCACGAATGCAGTCGGGGCGACTCTTGAGTGCCTCATCAATCTTTCGGCGGTAGTAGCTTACGACATTCTTTATATAGTTGTCATCTTTCAATCGACCCTCAATCTTGAACGACACGACCCCCGCATCTATAAGGTCGCCAATGCGCTCCGAGAGGTCAAAATCCTTGACCGATAGTAGGTGCTTGCCCTCGATAATCTTGCGCCCACGCTCTGTCGTGAGGTCGTAGGTTAGGCGACAGGGCTGTGAACACTCGCCACGGTTGCCCGAACGAGGCGACTGCGAACGCGAGAGGTAGCAACGACCGCTGTGTCCTACACATATCGCGCCGTGAACGAAACATTCGAGGTCGGCAGTTGTAGCACGGCGTATGGCGCGTATCTCGTCGAGCGACAAGGCACGCTCCAAGATAATACGCGCAAAACCGCTATCCTCCAAGAACTTGGCACCTTCGGGGGTCATATTATTTACCTGTGTCGAGGCGTGTAACTCGATAGGTAGATTCATCTCGCGGTATGCCATATCCTGCACAATCAACGCATTGACACCTACCGAGATAAGCTCACGCGCAAGAGCCTCGGCACGCTTTAACTCATTCTCGTAGAGAATGGTGTTGAGCGTAACGAATACCTTAACGCCAAAGAGGTGGGCATAATCCACCACACGGGCGATATCCTCGGTGGGGTTGGTAGCCCCACGACGGGCACCAAAGCTACCCGCGCCAATGTATATAGCATCGGCACCGCAGTCGATAGCGGCAATGG
This sequence comes from Alistipes sp., assembly GCA_017465575.1. Lineage (GTDB taxonomy): Bacteria > Bacteroidota > Bacteroidia > Bacteroidales > Rikenellaceae > Alistipes. The sequence continues at coordinate 32,156 of JAFTVX010000021.1, forward strand.
CAGCACGATAGTCTCGCGCCGGCGACAATAGCTCGATATGTCGTTTCTGACTGGTCATATCCTAATATATAATGCACAAAGGTAGCAAAAAAAAGATGAAAGAGCAAAGAGAGTTTTTAGTTGTTAGAATGAGAAATGAGCAATGAGTAATTAGAAATTAGCAATGAGCAATAGTTTTAGAGAACTTCCGCTGAAAAAACATTTTAACCCATTTTAACTCATCGTAACCCATTTTAACCCATTCTCGCGAGCGTGTCATCTTGAGCGAAGCGAAAGATCTTAAGGCTTCTTCGGCGGTCGATGGTCGTGCTTTCCGCAAGATTCTTCACTTCGCTCAGAAACAAACGGTATAGTTGTTAGTTTCAAGACCTTAGGACTTTAAGACTCTTAAGATTAATTTCCTATCGTCTTATCATCATAATCGTCTTATCGTCTAAAACTCTCTCTACACTTTCGTGTGTGGGCGTGAAAAATAACACCCATATCACAGGCAAGCTGACCTCGCTACAGGTGTTAAAAATCGCACCCATAACTAAACTGAACTCTTGCTATGCGGGTATTAAAAATGACACCCGTGCTGTAGTAGATGGCATCTTTTGTTTGTGTGTTGCGGGTATCTAAATAGTTACCCGTGCGGGTGTTAAAAATGACACCCCTAACAAGGTGGCGCACTTGCTATGCGGGTACTAAAAATGATACCCGTGCTGTAGTAGATGGCATCTTTTGTTTGTGTGTTGCGGGTATCTAAATAGTTACCCGTGCGGGTGTTAAAAATGACACCCCTAACAAGGTGGCGCACTTGTTATGTGGATAACTAAAATGCTACCAGTGCGGGTGTTAAAAATCGCACCCACATCACAAGTAAACTGGCTCGTTGTAGGTGTTAAAAATGACACCCGCGAGGTGTTAAAAATAGTACCTTATTAGGTGGTACATAAATAGCGTGGGTGTTAAAAATAGTTCGGCTTTATAACTCTGCCATTGCCCTTTGCTAATTACCGACTACTTATATTGTACGCAATTAAATTGCATACAATCTAATTTGGGGAGGGGTGGGTGAACTGATGGAATGGTATGCATCAGATATCAATATACTCTTTTGGCTGATAAGGTATAAAATGCTACCAAAGTAGGAAATGATGTAAAAAAACAGATTATTCGCATCAAGATATGAAGCGAATAATTTGTATAATCATACTCCTAGACCTGTTATCTGTCAATATTGGGGATAAAATAGGAATAATCACTTACTTGGTATCGAGATTTGAATTAGTGCAGCGGTGATAATTGCGCCGAGGATACCGACAAACATTGGCACTAACTCGTTGCGTATACCAACAACCCATAACGCAACCATTATCAATGCTGTGGTCATAAGCCCCCAAAACGCAACTCGCCCTGTTCTCTTTGCGTTCATCTTTTTGCGGTCGCTCTCCGATAGCACATTGATTAGGTCGGGGCGAAAGCGCACCAAAACAGCACATAGGGCAATAAAACCTGCAACAAAAAGCGTAACCATAATTAATGATATTATTAAGCACCTAACTAAAAAGCAAAAATGTATAGAATAGGGCTAACCGCGTGGGTTAGCCCTATTCATATTTTGCCACCGTGGTGGCGAGGGGTTGATTACAACTCGGTGAGTGAGTCGGCAGCGTACTGGAACTTGCCCTGCTCTACTACATCGAATGTGAACGAGTAGTTCTTGTTAGGACCGTAGCAGTAAACCTTGATAATCACCTTCTTATAGTCGTCAGCGGTTACCTCGGGGTACATATAGCCAAGTACCTCGGCGTATACCTCTGCGGTGTGCTCCTTGAGCTTTGCAAGGATTTCGTCATCTGACAACTCGCCCATACCAGCGGCAGCGAAGCCACCCTTGACAGCCGAAGGACGCCAGTCCATATTGCCGTAGTATGCCGAAGCACCAGTGTAGAACTCGTTGTTACCATAGTTCGATACCCAGTAGTTGCCTGCGGGCTTCTCGCCATTGATAAGGACAATCTCGGTAGAGAGAATCTCGCCAGCGTTGTCGCGTGCGGGAGCGCCCATAGGCACATCCTTAAAGTCGTAAACCCAGTTTACGCAGTACTGGTAGAATGCCTTGGTCTCGGTGCTCGATGTCGATGTGAAGTCGAGCTCCAAGGTGCGGTCGATAAGCCACTCACCCTCGGTCTTGCGGAACTGGTCCTGACGGGTCTCGAAGTAAGCGGTCTTGGTCCACTCGCCGTTGAAGAGGTACTCATCAACCTTCCAAGAGGTAGCGCCACCAGCATAGCAACGATAGCCTACATAGAGCTTATCATCAGCCTGTGCGTAGGGGTACTTCTCCGAGAGGAGCTTGGGCAAGTAGCTATCCTGTGCGGGGTTGGTGAAGCTGCCGTAGCCCTGACCCATAGCGGTGTAGTCAGCGGGCTGAACAGCCACAATGTCAGTAGCCTCGTATGCCGAGCCGTTGAACTTGAAGAAGGCATACTGCTTCTCGCTCTTAACAGTAAGGGCGAGAGTAGAGATAGAGGCAGTAGCGGGCTCTACAGAGGTAACGATGATGTTGACATACTTAGGAGCACCACCAGTCTTAGAGATAGAGGTGAAGTAACCATAGAGAGTGTACTCCATGCCATCCTCAAGCCATGACTTAACCTCGTCAGTAGCACCATAGATGCTACCCACAGCAGTCTCAGCGCCAGGGATATTGAAGTTGTAGTAGTTGCCGCTAACTGCAACAGTACCAGTCATCTTTGCGTAGTAAGCATACTCATTCTCTAAGCGCTCTGTGAGCAACGCATCGGCATAAGCACCTGTGATATCCAACACCTCTGCAGGGTATGTAACAGTAGTTGTACCTGTCTTCTCAACAGTAACATCGCCCTTTGAGTAGTCGAACTGGAAACCGCAGTTGTAGGCGCGGATAGTACCATTTACAGTAACCTCGTCACCAATTGCCAAATCAGTATACTTATAGAGAAGTATTGAGCCTGTGTTATCGGTGAGGATAGGGCCCTGAGTTGAGACTGCAGAGATGTAACCCTTAACCTCAACAACATCATCCAAGACGGCTGTGCCGAGCACTGAGGTATAGCTATTTGTAGCGCCACCCTCAATTGCGGGAGCGTCGTTAACGCTAACAACGATAAGATTAATGTACTTGGGAGCGCCACCAGTCTTAGAGATAGAGGTGAAGTAACCATAGAGAGTGTACTCCATGCCATCAACGAGCTGAGCCTTAATCTCCTCTGATGGGTTGTAGAGGCTACCTACGGCTGTCTCAGCACCATTGATATTGAAGTTATAGTAGGTCTTAGTGCCATCGCTGTTAGTAGAGATTGACAAGACACCTGTCATCTTAGCGAAGTAACACATCTCATTCTCAATACGAGTAGTAAGAAGCTCATCAGCATACTCGCCAGTGATGTTCAATGGCTCGGGGTATGTAACAGTAGTTGTACCTGTCTTCTCAACAGTAACACCACCCTTTGAGTAGTCAAACTGGTAGCCACAGTTGTAAGCGAGGATAGTACCATTTACAGTAACCTCGTCACCAATTGCCAAATCAGTATACTTATAGAGAAGTATTGAGCCTGTGTTATCGGTGATGATAGGGCCCTGAGTCGAAACTGCTGATACATAGCCCTTAACCTCAACAACATCATTCAAAACGGCTGTGCCAAGCACTGAAGTGTAGGCAGGTGCCTCGGGCTGTCCGGGGTCTACGGGAGTCTCAGGCTCCTCCTTTTGGGGCTCCTCCGAAGAGTAGTTGTAGGTAACCACAACATACTCACCCTCGCGAGCATCGTCAGCAACGGGCAATACGGTCTTGAGCTTGTTTACGGTCTTGGGAGTGAGTGCCGAAGCGTAGTCCTCCTCCGAGCCCCAGATTGTTTTGTAGTCATCCTCGGTGAGGGTGTACTCCGTAGCGGCGTTCATCGCTACAACATCGGCGGGAATATCCAATGCCGAGGTGTAAGTGATAAGTGCCAACGAGCCGTTGTCGAGTGTGGGGTAGCCAGCAGCAAGCCAAGCGGGGATATATGTCGCAGCATCGTCCTGCGAAGCGAAGAAGTGGCTCTTGCCAATAGCCGAAAGAGCAGCTACAGCCTCCTCGCCAGCAGCCTCGGCGATAGCCTTGTTGGTGCTGTTCTTTGCGATAGCGGCGTAGTCGTCCTCCGAGAGGGTGATGTCCAACTCGCGAACATTGGTGATATCACCATTGTTGTCGTAGTCGGGCAAGTAGGTCTCATTGAAATAGTCGGTCTGGCAGCCCAAGCCCATAAGAGCCACGGCCACAACAGAGCATAAGCGGATAATTATATTCTTCATAGCGGTAGTTCTTTTTAGAAGCTAATCTTAAGACGGAGTGTGTAGGTGCGACCGAATGAGTACATCACGGCGTAGCAGTCCTGCCAGCCCTTGGTGTCGGTACCGCACTGTGCATCCATCACATAGTTGTAGTCGTAGAGGTTGTTCACATTGCCATAGAGCGTAGCACGCACCTTGCCAAGGTTGAACGAGTAGCTTGCCGAGAGGTCGAGCTGGTGACCTACGGGAATCTGCCAGGGGTCGTTTACGGTTACGGCGCTATTTGCCACAGCCGTAGAGCCGAGGTAGAAGTCGGCATAGTTGCGAGCATAGAGGTTGAAGTTGGCGCTGAGGCGCAAGCCCTTCAAGGGGAAGAAGTCTGCACCGATAGCGGCGGTAGTCTGTGCCGAGCCTGCCACATGTACGCCCTTCTGCTGAAGCTCAATCCAAGCGTGGTCCTCAGCCATAATGCCCGAAGCTACCGTACCGTCCATCTTTGCGGTCATAGGCTGACCCTGAGAGTCGTAGTAGTAACCCTTGGCGTTGCTTGACCATACCCAGTCGCCCCACGAGAGCATACCGGTAAGGTTCAACCAGCGTGTAGCGCGGTAGTTGAGGTCGAGCTCAACGCCTGCGTGGCGAGCATCGATGCCGGTGAGGTTTACACGAGCGTAGTCGCCGTTAGACATAAGCTTCGAACGAACATCTGCCTTATCCATCCAGAGGGTGTAGTAAGCGTTGAGGTTCATACGGAAGTTGCCTGCACGCAAGCCATAACCACCCTCAACAGAGAATACCTTCTCGTTTACAGCATCGGGGTTGGTCATATGCGAGGTTGTAGACTGCAAGAAAGCACCACCCGAGAAGAAGGGGGCACGCGAGATGTAACCTACATTGAGGAAGAGGTTCGAGCGGTCGGTAACATTCCAGTTAACACCACCCTTTGCGGTGAAGCCTACGAAGTTCATAGTCTCCGAGCGCTGGTGTGCCTCGTCGTAGTAGAAGCGGTCAACACGCCAGTAACCAGTGTTCGATACCGAGCCCGATACAAAGGCGTTAACCTTATTCTTTGTCCACTCCAACTGTGCAAATACGCCCTCCTGATGCACATGACCATCGTAGTCGCGATAAACGATATCGCCAACCGAGAGCTTCTCATACTTCCAGTTGGGGTCGGCAGCAGCGGCGTTGTTCTGGGGCTTTACATTCTTACGGTCGGCATCGTCGATAAAGTAAGCACCGTCGTAGAGGTCAACAATCTCGTTGGTGTGCTCACCTACATAGTAACGAACATCGACACCTGCCGAGAGCTCCAAGCCAGGAAGCAACTCATTGGTGTAGGTCGACAAAAGACCATACCACATATGGTTGTTCAACGACTTCGACATCACCATACGCGAACCATCTGCCGATGCAGCATTCATATCCTGAATTGCGCCATAGTCGAAGGTGCCGTCTGACTTACGGAAGTTGTAGAGAAGCTTACCGTTTGACGAGCCATTCCACATTGCACGGTCTGCCGAGGTACGACCCTGACCCGAGTAACCCGAACCACGACCAATCGAGACATAGAGAGCTGTCGAGAGCGATGACTTGTAGTCAATCTGCCACTGGTGGTTCAACGAAATCTGAGGCTTGTGGTACTGGTTAACCATCGACGAGCGCTCCTTGCCGTTGTTGTCGAAACCATAAACGGCGTTGTAGCGATACTTGTTCTTCTCGCCAGTCCACTTTGCAACCTTGTCCCACTCCTCAATCGAAAGACCTGCATAGAGGGGCTTACGCTGGTTGTGCTTCTGAGGCGCACCAAAGGCAGTAAGTGAGAGCTGGTGGTCGTCGTTGATACGCTTCGAGACATTTACAAACCAGTTGTAACCCTCGTAGCCAGTACCCTGGATGTAGCCATCGCCCCAACGCTTTGAGAATAGTACGCTCATTGCCCAGCCATTCTTCGTAAGACCTGTCGAGAGGCTCAACGATACGGTGTTAGCGCCATCGTTACCTACGCCGTAAGATACTGTACCACCGCGCTTTGCATCGATAGTGTTCGTAACGATGTTGATAGTACCACCTACCGAGGGTGACGAAATCTTCGAAGCACCCATACCACGCTGAGTCTGCATCGAACGGGTAACATCCGACAAACCTGCCCAGTTAGACCAGTAAACACCGCCCCACTCCATATCGTTCACGGGGACACCATTCACCATCACAGCGACATTTGCCGACTTGAAACCACGCATGTTGATCTTCGAGTCGCCATAGCCACCGCCATCCTTCGTAACATAGACGCCAGGGGTAGACTTCAATACCTCAGGGAACTCCTGACCACCGAGCTTGAACTCGATCTCCGAAGCCTCGACGGTAGAGACGGCAACGGGGGTACGACGCTGAACAGCCAACGACTGTGTGATGACCACATCGTCCATAGCAATGGCATCTGCCTCCATCTTAATCATACCAAACTTCTGACGAGGAACCGTAGTATCCACATCAAGAGTCTGGGTCTTGTAGTTCAGATACGAAATCTGAATCTGGCTAGCACCGTCGCGGAGCTTCATCTCGAAGTTACCGCCAAGGTCGGTGCTTGTACCCTGAGTCGTTCCGGGGACAACAACCGAAGCACCCACCAAGGGCTGCTCCGCTTCGTCGACAACCGTACCCGACACGATAGTCTGTGCATTGGCAGCGATGCCAATTAGTAGACCACACATCAGAAGTAAAAGTTTCTTCATAAGCGTTTAGTTTATAATAAGTTAATTAGTGATGTTCGGGTGTTTTGTTGTGAGGGATATATGCTTTTGGGGTCTATATATACCCTCCAATGTCGCAAATATAGTAAAAATTTTTTATTTACAATAAAAAAGCAGGGAGTAGCCCAGTTTAGAGCCACTCCCCATAGTTGTAATTTCGCTTTTTTTGCGATGCTATCTTACAGCGCTAACCCTGCCTGTACGGCTGTCAACCATCATAAGCTGGGCGCGTGTCGAGCCGTCGAGTTTTGCCAATAGCTCCTCGGCGGGGCGCTCATCTTCTGGCTTGAATGTCAGCACCTCAGAGCGCCACATGGGCGTTACATCGCCCTTGTAGTCGAAGGCCGCAGCACAGATATAGTAGTCGAAGGCATACTGCGCAATGTCGATCGTTACATGGGGACAAGTCGAAATTAGCAAGTCGAAGAATATGGTCTCCTCGCCATAGTAATCGTAGGTCTCGGTGTCGACAAAGTAGGTGAAGATGTCGTCGGTGGGCTTGTCGGTCTTTACCTCCATCCATATCAAGAACATTAGGTCGTCGACATTGTCGGGAACATTGTAAAAGCGCTCAGGGTCAAGGGCTTTCACCTCCGATGGGCGGTATGGGCCACCGTATGCCACATCGGTGATTGCTACCTCGCATTCGCCCTCCTCCTGCGTAGTGAATACCTTCTTAAATACGGGTGTTGTTACCACGCCACCGCTATATCCGAAGCATACAACGACATACTCGGTTGTGGGGTAGAGGTTGCTTACATGTGCCGTAATCTCGCCACGGAAGAAGTTGGTGTAATAGAGGTACTTGTCGAGTGCTGCTTCGAGCAAATCCTCGTCGGTGTAGCCCTCCTTGAAGTACTCAGTGGGCGTAAGCAACATGGCGTATGTCTCGTCGTTGGTCGAGGGCGTAACTTTAAGGTCGCAGACACGCACATAGAGGTTGTCTACCGTGATGTCGATTGTCATATCCGATGCCTCAACCTGCTCGGTCGAGAAGTTTACAACCGTGGGGCGCGATACCATCTGATAGAAGCCATCTACCTCCTCAACGGCGAATACCAGAGCGGTGTAGAGGGTGTATGATGCAAGCTCGTAGAATGCCTGCTGCTTGCCCATAAAGCAAGTGGCAGCAAGAATCTCCTCGGGCTTTAAGCCACCGTCGAGGTTGTTGCCAAACATCGTAATCCAGCCATTGCCCACGCTACGAATATAGTCGTCGGTAACCTCCTCGGCATCGCAGTATAACTCCTCGTTGTAGTCGAAAATCTGCACCGTGTAGTATCCTTCCCAGCCGTTGGGCGTAATGTCGAATGTCACATCTGCGCCATTTACCGCAACATCGACATCAAATGTTGCATCGCCAAGCTCGGCTGTCGGAGGGTCGATAAGCTTCCACGCAATATCTGTTACGCGGCTACAGTCCGAGAAGTCGTCGTTAAACTCGATGCCGTAGACATACAATACCTGCTTTTGTGCAGGGCGTAGGTCGGGCCACGCAGCGCGTGTTACATCCTGGAAGAGGACCTTGTTGCGCTCCATGTACTCCTTGAGCGTAAGGCCATCGTATGCTGCGCCACGCTTAAAGTAGAACATGTCGTCTTCGAAGAGCTCGTCATCGTTGGTAATCTCGCAGTCGTAGAAGTACTGAATATCAGATTTATACATCACATAGTACATCTTGCTGTCTGTGGGTGTTACCTTCGTGATACAGCTTGTTCCGGTAAGCTCTTCGAGCGTTATATCAAAGGCATCGGGGGCTACGGCCGCCTGCTTGACGCTAAATGATGCTGCTTGGGCGCTCTCATAGCTTACGACAATCTCCACCTCGCGCTCGGCACCCTCGTTTGCAGCTACGCTCAGCTTGATGTTGCCACTCTCGGCTGTGATGCTCTCAATCCACTCGGCATCGTGCTCAAACTCAAGCTCCGCGCCATCTATGGGGTTAGCAATCGAGTAACGGAGGGTGAATTCGCCACCCTCGGCGCTTACCTCTACGCTACTCTTAGCGAGTATTATCGAGGGCTTATCGCCCTCAGGCGTTGGCTTATCGCAAGCCACAAACGCAAGCAATGAAATGCAAAGTAAAATAATGTTCTCAAAAAGTTTTCTCATGCTGTATACTGTTTTATTAACCTAATTTCCTTACAAAAAACATTTTAACCCATTTTAACCCATAGTAACTCATTTTAACTCATCAAGTTAATGTAGCCAAGTTTTCGGTCGCAAGCTATACATCTTCTCTTTTATGCCACCATTGAGCTGAAACTCGTTCTCAATCGAATTTAGGTAGCGCATTAGAAGTGTATCCTCTTGGTATAGTAGTACGATTACCATATTGGCTATTACCTCGTCGTTACGGTTTTCGGCTAATCTAACAAATGTTTGTGGGTCGTAGTGCTCGATGCCATACTTTCGCATTGCTGTTACCTCCTTTGAGTTGAAGTCCCATAATTGGAGGTTGCGGGCTCTGAGGTAGTCGGTGTAGTCTTCGAGCAACTCTTTATAACTTCCGCGAGCTACATTTATCAGACTTATTGCCATCTCATACGAAGATGATTTGTCAATACTTCCTTCTACGATATTCTGCTTGCCTGATCGTGCTGCCTGTATCATCTGGTTGAAGGTGCGATCGTACTTTACAAGAAATCTGTTGCAGAAGTGATAGGTAAGGTCATAAATAACCACAGCTTTCTTATAGCAAAGTAGCTCTTTGTAATTGTAGTTGGCTTGGACAATTTGCTGGTTCATCTATGCTGTCGTTATTTATTTAACAAAGATACGGAATTTATCGTAAACTGACAAATAAATGGGTTAAAATGGGTTACGATGGGTTAAAATGAGTTAAAATACTCTTTTAAGCGGAATGTGTTTTATAAAATGAGGCCGACTAAAAAAATAGTCAGCCTCACTATTGCTCTTATTATCGCTCAGCGATTTAGCTTACTGTTGTGGGCAGTGCGCCGGCGAACTCGATGATGCGGTCGTCGAGCGTTACGAAACGGGCATTATATGTATATGTGCCGTCGCCATTGTCCGTATACTCAAAGGTATACTCATCTGTGCTGATGTCGAGCTTCGTGCTATCGTAGTTGATATAGGGCATATATACCTTGCCACTGTCGTAGTTGAAGACAAGCTCATTCTCGTTTGCATCGTAGAAGTAGAAGTAGAGGCCTGCAAAGCCGGCATCCGACACCTCGACATGCGTAGGCACGAAGTCGAGCTTCTGACCCGCAACATCCTCATATACAAAGCCCTCGACAGCGCCTGTCCAATCAATAGCGTAGGTTACGGCGTTGTATACCCACACAATCGTAAAGCTTGTAGTGTTATCGTCGTTATTCTTGATTGTTGCCTCGGCAGTAGTGATTTCGCCATCCTCCCAGCCATAGCCGTGGAGACAGTAGCGCGAATTCATCGTGCCCTCCTCGATAGAGTATTTGCCATCGGGAATAGGCTTGCTCACAGCGATATCGCTATGCTTGAAGTTGAACTGGTGCTCCTCGTCGGCAGCGGTGAAGAGAATCTGCTTCTCGCCCGCCTTGTCGTAGTTTACCTTTGCCGAGCTTATCTCCACCATTGTGGCATTCTCCAAGTCGCTCTCCTCCTCGTAGTCGTAGTTGAAGCCGATTACTGCGCCCTCCCACTCGATGGTGTAGACAACATCGTTGTAGGTCCACGAAGCGTCGAAGCGTGTAGCCTTCTCAAGGCCGATAACCTCAATCGAGGCATCCTTCATCTTGGCATTCAGATTGCCCGACTCGTGGATACAATACTTGGCATAGAGCAGACCGTTATCCATCGAATATAGGCCGTTGGGCAATACGCCATTCACCAAACCTGAGAGGATGTCGAATGTGTACGACTTGCCCTCGGCTGAGAAGAAGTGAATCTCCACCTCGCTACCATAGTCTGCGGCTAACATCGCGCTGGTAATATCGAGTGCTACACTCTCGGTTGTTGCGCCCTTCTCCTTCTGTGTTACTGTTATTGTCTGAGGCTCTACGCCGAGATACTCCACGGTGATTGTTGCCACACGAGGCTCGGGGCTCTCGTTAGGCTCAATGCTGAGGTTGATGGTATATCTTGCGGGCGTATATGTTGCGGTAATCCACTCCTTGTCGGCTGTGAGCGTAAGCTTCTCGCCAGCAATCTCGTTTACTATGGCGTAGCTAATCTCATAGTCGCCACCTGCGGCTGCCACCTCCAATGTGTCGTTTAAGTAGAGCTCGGGACGGATAAGACCCGCCTGTATCACCTTGAATGATACATCCTCGGCACCCTCGTAGCTTACTACTACGGTTGCCTCGCGTGCCTCGAAGAGCTCGGTTGCTGCGATGTTGAAGCGGATTTCGCCATTGCGTGCTGCAAGGTTCTCAATCCACTCGGCATCTGTTGTGGGTACAGCGTTGACGCCCTCTACGGCATTCTCCACGCTGTATGTTACACAAAACTCACCGCCCTCGACGGGTACATTGACTGGTACGCCCTCCAACGATACCTTGGGGGCGTTGGGGTTGGCGGCTGTTGTGCCCAACTGCTTGATGCTTACCGACTTAACCACGGTGTCGTAGCGCACCTCGATTTTTGCCATACGGCTACTCTCCTTGTCGTTGGCCTCGACCGCAAGGCGAATCTTGCCATCCTCGGCATACGATGTGTCGTTGTCGCTAATCCAAGTGGCGTTTGTTGTTGCCATCACCGATGCACCCTTCTTGGGGTTCTCGATGGTGTACTCGATAACGAGCTCTCCACCCTCGGCTGCAATCTCCACAGATGCCTCAGATGTAATCTCAAACTTTACGGGTTTCTGCTCATCAATGGGTGCCTTGTCGCACGCCACAAGCGCTAACGAGAGCGCCACAAAGAGCAATGATAGTTTCGAAAAGAGTGTTCTCATAAAATATTTTGGTTTTTTAGTTTCCTATTTTAGGCAAAGATAAGTAAAAAAGTTGAGAATTTACAACTTTTTTCTTGTGCTTTTCATTTAAGGCACCTTTTCAAAATTGGCCAAAACGGTGGGCTCTTGTGCCGTGATTGTTAAAAGGACGACCTAATCACTTTGATACAACTTTCTTTTCGTGCTAAAACTTTTCCTCTCGGCTCTTTGTGCTTTGCTCTTTTTTTCTTACCTTTGCCCCATTGTGTGTATATATATGTATGCGCGCACGAATGCCAAGGAGCAAAATAATAATCAAAAATAATATAAAAAATTTCTAACTATGGGAAGAGCATTTGAGTATCGCAAGGCGAGAAAGATGAAGCGCTGGGGACACATGGCGCGTGTATTTACGAAGATTGGTAAGGAGATCGAGATGGCGGTTAAGGCATCTGGTCCCGACCCCTCGACAAACCTCCGTTTGCGTCTTTTGATGCAGAACGCCAAGGCTGAGAATATGCCTAAGGAGAATGTTGAGCGTGCCATCAAGCGTGCTACCGACAAGGACTCGGCAGACTACAAAGAGATGATCTATGAGGGTTATGGCCCCCACGGTATTGCCATCTTGGTTGAGACCGCTACCGACAACACCAACCGTACCGTAGCTTCGGTGCGTATGTACTTCAACAAGTATGGTGGTACGCTCGGTACATCTGGCTCGGTAGGCTTTATGTTCGAGCATAAGTGCGTATTCAAGTTCAAGCCCACAGCAGGTGCCGACCTTGAGGAGATGGAGCTCGAGATGATCGACTTCGGCGTTGATGAGTTCTACGCTGAGGAGGGCGAGGTAACGGTTTACGCCGCTTACGAGTCGTTCGGTCAGATTCAGACTTGGATCGAGGAGAAGGGCTACGAGCTCGTATCGGGTGAGTCTGTTCGCATCCCCACCGACACCAAGGAGCTTTCGGCAGAGGAGCGCGAGGCCGTTAATAAGCTTATCGAGCACCTCGAGGAGGACGACGATGTAACGAATGTCTACACCACAATGGCCGAGTCGGATGAGGACGACGCCGAGGAGTAGTGGGGTAGCGCCACAATATTTCACCAACAGTTAGGTATGAAAAAGTTTACTGAATATAAAGGTCTCGACCTTGCGGGCGTTGCCGACGAGGTGTTGGCACGCTGGACCGCCGAGGATACCTTCCATAAGAGTATCTCGACACGCGAGGGTCATCCTACATTTGTCTTCTATGAGGGTCCCCCCTCGGCAAATGGTCAGCCTGGTATCCACCATGTTATGGCGCGTACCATCAAAGATGTATTTTGCCGTTTCAAGACCCAGCAAGGCTACCTTGTTCACCGTAAGGCGGGCTGGGATACCCACGGTCTCCCCGTTGAGCTTGGCGTAGAGAAGAAGCTCGGCATCACAAAGGAGGATATCGGCAAGAAGATTACCATCGAGGAGTACAACAAGCAGTGCCGTGAGGCGGTTATGGAGTTCACCGACATCTGGGAGGACCTCACTCGCAAGATGGGCTACTGGGTGAATATGGACGATCCGTATATCACCTACGACAATAAGTTTATCGAGACTTTGTGGTGGCTTCTAAAGCAACTCTACGACAAGAACTTGCTCTATAAGGGCTACACCATTCAGCCCTACTCACCCGCAGCAGGTACTGGTCTTTCAACCCACGAGCTCAACCAGCCCGGTTGCTACCGCGATGTTAAGGATACCACTTGTACCGCTCAGTTCCGCATTCTCGAGCCTAAGGCAGAGATGGAGGGCTGGGGTACTCCCGTATTCTTGGCTTGGACAACCACACCTTGGACCTTGCCTTCGAATACCGCACTCTGCGTGGGTCCCAAGTACGACTATGTAGCCGTTCGCTCATATAACCCCTACACCTCGGAGAAGATTACCGCCGTGGTTGCCGAGCCCCTGCTCTACTCTATCTTCAACAAGAAGGCTGAGGGCATCGCTTTGGCTGACTACAAGGCTGGCGACAAGCTCATCCCCTTTGAGGTTGTTGGCAAGTGGAAGGGTACTGAGCTTGAGGGTATGCACTATGAGCAGCTCTTGCCCTGGGTTAAGCCCGTTGAGGCAGACGAGAATGGCAACTGGAAGGAGGCATCTTCAAAGGCATTCCGCGTAATCCTTGGCGACTATGTAACTGTTGAGGATGGTACGGGTATCGTACACATCGCACCTACCTTTGGTGCTGATGATGCCTTCGTTGCACGTCAGGCAGGTATCCCCTCGTTGTTTATGATCAACAAGCGTGGCGAGACCCGTCCTATGGTCGACTTTACTGGTAAGTTCTTCCTTAAAGCAGAGCTTGACGAGAAGTTCGTTAAGGAGTGTGTTGCAGCATCTTACGACGAGTATGAGGGTCGCTTCGTTAAGAACGCCTACGACCCCCAGTATACCGTTGATGGTCGCTACGACGAGAAGGCTGCCGCTGCTGCCGAGAATCTTGATATCTACATCTCAATCAAGCTTAAGGAGTCTAACAAGGTCTTCAAGATTGAGAAGCACACCCACAACTACCCCCACTGCTGGCGTACCGACAAGCCCGTCTTGTACTACCCCTTGGATTCGTGGTTTATCCGCACTACGGCGCTCCGTGAGCGTATGATGGAACTCAACAAGACCATCTACTGGAAGCCCGAGTCAACAGGTACAGGTCGTTTCGGCAAGTGGTTGGAGAATATCAACGACTGGAACCTCTCGCGTTCACGCTTCTGGGGCACACCTCTTCCCATCTGGGCTACCGAGGACCGCACCGAGTTGAAGTGCATCGGCTCTATCGAGGAGCTTATCTCGGAGATTGAGAAGGCTGTTGCTGCTGGCGTGATGAAGGAGAACCCCTACAAGAACTTCAAGGTTGGCGATATGTCGAAGGAGAACTACTCTACCGACAACATCGACCTTCACCGCCCCTATGTCGATAATATCATTCTCCTCTCGTCGAAGGGTGAGCCTATGCGCCGTGAGCCCGACCTTATTGATGTATGGTTCGACTCGGGTGCTATGCCCTATGCACAGGTTCACTATCCCTTCGAGTCTAAGGAGGGCTTCGACCAGATATATCCCGCCGACTTCATCGCCGAGGGTGTAGACCAGACCCGTGGTTGGTTCTATACGCTCCACGCTATCGCGGTTATGTTGTTCGACTCTGTTGCGTTCAAGAACATCATCTCTAACGGTCTTGTCTTGGATAAGAACGGCAACAAGATGTCTAAGCGTCTGGGCAATGCCGTAGACCCCTTCGATGTTTTGAAGAAGTATGGTGCCGATGCTACCCGTTGGTATATGATTTCTAACTCGCAGCCTTGGGATAACCTCAAGTTCGATGTCGATGGCGTTGATGAGTGCCGCCGTAAGTTCTTCGGTACGCTCTACAACACCTACTCGTTCTTTGCGCTCTACGCCAATATCGACGGCTTCACTGGCCAGGAGGCTGAGGTGCCCGTTGAGAAGCGCCCCGAGATTGACCGCTGGATTCTCTCGGAGCTTAACTCTTTGGTTAAGGATGTTACCGCCGCGTTGGAGGACTACGACCCCACCCCCGCAGCACGCCGCATCGACCAGTTTGTTGGCGAGAACCTCTCGAACTGGTATGTTCGCTTGAACCGTAAGCGTTTCTGGGGTGGTGAGCTTACTGAGGATAAGCTCGCTGCATACCAGACCTTGTATACCTGCTTGGAGACTGTTACTATGTTGGCTGCGCCTATCGCACCCTTCATCACCGACCGTATCTTCCGTGACTTGAACGCTACAAGCGGTCGCCACACCGAGGAGTCGGTACACTTGGCAGAGTATCCCAAGTGCAACGAGGCACTTATCGATGCTGAGTTGGAGGCTATGATGTCGCTCGCACAGCGTGCTTCGTCTATGGTCTTGGCATTGCGCCGTAAGGTGAACATCAAGGTGCGTCAGCCCTTGCAGAAGATTATCATTCCCGTTTTGGATAAGGAGATGGCGGCACATATCGAGAAGGTGCGCACGCTCGTTATGAACGAGGTGAATGTCAAGGATATCGAGCTTATCACCGATACCACTGGCATCATCACCAAGCGTATCAAGCTCAACTTCAAGGCTTTCTGCCAGCGCTATGCTCAGCTTGCCAAGCCTATGTCGGCACTTGTTGCTACCTTCACTCAGGAGCAGATTGCCGCTATCGAGGCTAACGATACGACCACGCTCGAGGTAAGCGGTCAGGAGGTTGTTGTTTCGGCTGCCGACTTCGAGATTACCTCGGAGGATATGCCCGGCTGGTTGGTATCGTCGGAGGGTAAGCTCACCGTGGCCCTCGACATCACCATCACCGACGAGTTGCGCCGTGAGGGTATCGCCCGCGAGCTTGTCAACCGTATCCAGAATATCCGTAAGGATTCGGGCTTCGAGGTAACAGACAAGATTTCTGTTGAGATTGAGGCAACAGATTTGACCTCGCCTGCCGTTGAGAGCTTTGCGAACTATATCGCACAGCAGACCTTGGCCGTTGAGGTTAAGGCTGTGGCAGCTCCCGCGGGTCAGTTTGTTGTAGATTCTGATATCGACGAGGCACCCCTCAAGATTGCCGTTACAAAGGCCTAAGAGCGGTGTTTAGGGCAACATTTGGTTGCCAAACAAAGAAGTGTGGACAGCGATGTCCACACTTTTTTTTGAAATATATTTGTGTATGTCATAAAAATTGCTTAATTTTACAATTATTTAATCGAAAAAAGTAATTGTAATTAATAACGCATACGACTATGGCAGAGGAGAAAACCCGTTACAACGATGCTGAGCTCGAGGAGTTCCGCGTGTTGATTGAGCAGAAACTCGCCTCGGCGCGTGCCGACTATGAGATGTTGCGTTCAGCAACCAGCAACGAGAACGATACCGAAGATTCGTCGCCTACCTTCAAGGTGATGGAGGAGGGTGCCACTACGCTCTCTCGCGAGGAGTATGGCTCGTTAGCACAGCGTCAGGCTAAATTTATCCGTAACCTTGAGATGGCGCTTATCCGCATCAAGAATAAGACCTATGGCATCTGCAAGACCACAGGCAAGCTAATTCCGCGCGAGCGTTTGCTCCGTGTGCCCCACGCGACGGAGTGTATTGAGGCGAAGACCGCCCGCAAGTAATTCATTTGTTGTGATAAGGGGCATCCTTCGACGCCTCAATCCAAAGCCCGAATGGGAAATACGCATAGTATGTCCCATCCGGGCTTTCTCTTTATCGGCGCCAAATTATGCCCCTTCTGACAACAAATTAGTCGTGGTGATTGGAAGGTGTTTAAGACCATTAAGACTTTAAGACCTTAGGAATTTTCCTATCGTCCTATGGTCTTACTTGTCTTATCGTTCTAATCTAACAACTAATAACTAAAAACTAAAAGAGCAAAGATCCAAAAATCTTTGCTCTTTGCTCTCTCTTACAGCTTCACGCCGTACGCCAAGTCGCCAGCATCGCCGATGCCAGGCACGATATACGACTTCGAGGTGAGCTCCTCATCAACGGCTGCGCACCACAAGGTGCACTTCTCGGGTGAGGTGTGCTTTAGGACATAATCAACACCCTGCTCCGAGGCGAAGGCTGCGGCAAAGTGGGTGTGCTCTGGCTCGCCAGCACGGCGCACCAAAGCATCGTAGACAAGCATCAGCGAGGTGCCCGTAGCGAGCATAGGGTCAACCAAGATAAGGGTCTTGCCCTTGAGCGACGAGGTCGACACATACTCCACATCCACCACGAACGAGCCATCGGGGCGACTCTTGCGGTATGCCGATACAAAGCCATTGTCGGCATCGTCGAAGTAGTTGAGGAAGCCCTGGTGGAAGGGTAGACCAGCACGAAGGATGGTTGCGATAACCACCTTATCCGAAATCTCCTCTACGGCAGCAATGCCGAGGGGTGTCTCGACCATACGGGTCTTGTAGTTCAGCTTCTTTGATATCTCGTATGCCATAATCTCGGCTACACGCTCCATATTACGGCGAAAGCGCATAGAGTCACGCTGAATACTCTTGTCGCGCATCTGGGCGAGGAACTTATTCAGAATTGTATTCTGCTTGTTGAGTATCGTTACCATAGCTTTATCTGTTTGGTTATTAGTCGTTTAGTATAGGAAATTGTTGAACGGATAGCGACCTGCGTGAATCTCGCGCACCATACCATAGAGGTCGGAGCGGAGCTTCTCGATGCCCACCTTGTCGATTGCCGAGATAAAGATGCAGGGGGTGTTTGCCTTGGCAATCCAGCTCTGTTTCAAGTCGTCGAGCGAAAGGTTCTCCTTCGTTGCAGGCGTTAGGTCGTCCTCCTCCTTGGGGGTATATGTATAGGCATCTATCTTGTTGAATACCAGGAATGTGGGCTTGTCGCCTGCGCCAATATCCGCCAATGTTTGCTTAACGACAGCAATCTGGTCCTCGAAGCCTGGGTGCGAGATATCGACCACATGCAACAGTAGGTCGGCCTCACGCACCTCGTCGAGGGTCGATTTGAACGACTCGATAAGCTGTGTGGGGAGCTTGCGGATAAAACCTACGGTGTCGGACATCAGGAAAGGGAGGTTGTCGAAGACCACCTTGCGCACCGTGGTGTCGAGCGTAGCGAAGAGCTTATTCTCGGCAAATACCTCGCTCTTCGACAGAAGGTTCATAAGCGTAGACTTGCCGACATTGGTATATCCCACCAACGCCACACGCACCATATTGCCACGATTGGAGCGCTGCACAGCCATCTGGCGGTCAATCTTCTTAAGGTCCTCCTTGAGCTTCGTGATGCGGTTGCGCACAATACGCCTATCGGTCTCAATCTCGCGCTCACCGGCACCACCTCGCGTACCTGTGCCACCTCGCTGTCGCTCAAGGTGTGTCCAAAGACCTGCCAAGCGGGGCAACATATACTCGTTGTGCGCCAACTCCACCTGTGTCTTGGCATAGGCTGTCTGGGCGCGCGACATAAAGATATCGAGAATTAGGCGAGTACGGTCGATAACACGGCAAGGCATAGCCTGCTCGATATTGCGTGTCTGTGCGGGCGATAGCTCGTCGTCGAAGATGGCGACATCAATCTCGTTCTCCTTGCACCACAAGGCAATCTCCTCGAGCTTGCCAGGGCCAACATAAATCTTCGACATCGGCTGTGGCAGGCGCTGAGTAAAGCGCTTCACGGTCTTGATATCGGCGGTCTCGGCCAAAAACTCCAACTCGTCGAGGTACTCCATCGCCGTAGCGGGGTTCTGGCTGTCGCGGATTACGGCAACCAGAACAGCACGAATCTCGCGCTCCTCGACCGTGGGCTGTGGACCTCGCGGTGCCTTTGGCTTATCTTGCTTCTCTTCTTTCATCTATATATTATATAGGTATGTTCGTTTCGCATAGCGGGCTCAGCCCCGAAAACTATGCCACAATAACTTGCCCAAACAAGGGCTAAAGAATAAAAAGGGGCTGTCCGAACTTCTCGCTGGACAACCCCTAAACCATTTCCAAGAGTTATTAGTTCTGGATACGGAACGATACGGGAAGTGTGTAGGTAACACGCACGGGCTTGTTACGCTGCTTACCGGGCTTCCACTTAGGTGACTTCTGCAATACTGCGATAGCAGCCTCCGACAAGGTCTTATCGGGTGACTGGAGTACCTGGATGTTCGAAAGCTTACCGTCCTTCTCTACGACGAACTTGATAACAACATTACCCTGGATACCGTTCTCCAACGCAATCTGGGGATACTTAACATTGCTCTGTACCCAGTTACGGAACTTCGAGAGGTCGCCACCCTGGAATGTGGGCATCTCCTCAGCGTTAACGAAGATCTCCTCCTCCTCGATCTCCTCCTCCTTCTCCTCGATTACGATCTCGAAGTCGTCGAACTCGTTTGCCTCATCAACAAACACGATGTTGGTCTCAATCTTCTGGTCGTTAGATACGATGTTAAGGACATCGGTTACCACCTGAGCCTGTGCCTTCTGCTGCTCGGGAGGTGTCTCGGGCTGATCCTGACGGGTGTTGTCAATCTGCTCAACCTCGGTAGTCTCCTTCTTGGGGGGCTTGTACTCGCCTGCCTCAGGCTTTGAACTCAAAGAAAATGCAAGGCCAGCGATACCGAGAGCGATCACCAGACCAATCATCAGGTAAAGCGACTTCTTGTTCTCAAGATCCGCTTTGGGTGATTTCTTAATCTCCATTTATAGTTAATTTTTTAGTTTTTAGTAACTTATCCTTGAAAGTGTGTGGTACAACCATACGCACGCGCGCACTTTGCTATGCAAATATACATATAAAAATTCAAAAAATATCAAATCAGGCGGAAAAATATTTATTTTTCACTAAATTTGTAGGCGATTAGTGGATTTGTTTATGAGTACCGACCCCCGAACTATGCTTTATGGCGCCTCGCTTGGCGAGTTAGAAGCGCTCACAAAGGAGCTTGAATTGCCACGATTTGCGGCCAAGCAGATTGCCCAGTGGCTCTACAAGCGCTTCGTAGGCTCTATTGATGAGATGACCAACCTTTCGAAGGTTGCGCGTGAGCGACTCAAGGAGCGTTGCGACCTCGGCTTGTCTGCACCTCTCAAGGTCTCGACCTCGGCAGATGGTACGAAGAAGTATCTATTCCGTACCTCGGAGGGCGAAAATATCGAGTCGGCGCTTATCCCCGATGGCGAGCGTATGACCCTCTGTGTATCTTCGCAGGCGGGTTGCCGTATGGGGTGCAAGTTCTGCGCTACGGGTCGTATGGGCTTCCGCCACCAACTCCCCGCCACCGAGATTCTCAACCAGATAATCTCTATCCCCGAGCGTGATAAGCTCACCAACCTTGTATTTATGGGTATGGGCGAGCCACTGGATAATATCGACAATCTGCTGCGTGCGCTCGACATCCTCACCTCGGAGTGGGGTATGGCGTGGTCGCCTACACGCATTACGGTGTCGACAGCGGGTGTGGCGAAGAACCTGCCCCGACTGCTCGACGAGTCGAAGGTGCACCTTGCAGTATCGCTCCACAACCCATTCCCCGAGGAGCGTCGTGAGATTATGCCTATCGAAAATGCCTACTCGATTAAGGAGGTGTGCGATATCTTGCGCCGTTATGACTTTACGCACCAGAGGCGTGTATCGTTCGAGTATATCGTGTTGGAGGATATGAACTGCTCGCCACGCCATATCAAGGAGCTCTCGCGCCTGCTCGATGGCATCAAGTGCCGTATCAACCTTATCCGCTTTCATCGTATTCCCGACTCGCCATTCTTCTCTCCGCCGTTGGAGCGAATTATCGAGTTTCGTGATACGCTCACCAAGCGCGGTATCCAAACCACCCTGCGAGCATCGCGTGGCGAGGATATCGAGGCTGCTTGTGGACTACTATCAACTGCCGAAAAGAGATAACTATGAGAATTAGACTAACCATATTTTTTCTTTTGCTATCGTGTGCCGTGGTTTCGGCACAGGAGGCAGACAATACCCAGTGGGTAGACCCATTTATCGGTACGGCTGACTACTCGGCAACGCACCCGGGAGCTGTTGTGCCCCACGGTATGATGGCCGTTGTGCCAATGAATGTTACTGGCTCGGAGCTTAACCGCTACGACAAGGATAATCGTTGGTGGTCAACGCCTTACGATATTCGCAATAAGTATTCCGTAGGCTTTGTTCACGGTGCGCTGAGTGGCGTGGGTTGCCCCGAGATGGGCGCAATTATCACGATGGCAACTACGGGCGCTATGGAGGCAGATGCAACGCTTCGTGGTTCGACCTATACCGACGAGGTTGCCGAGCCTGGCTACTACGCCACGACCTACGATAAGTTTGGCGTGCGTGCCGAGGCAACAGCCACCGAGCGAGCATCTGTTGAGCGCTACACCTTCTCCGAAGGGGGCGAGGCAAATATCATCGTCGACCTCGGCACTGCGCTCTCTAATGAATCGGGCGCAATGCTCCGTCAGGTGAGCCCTACGGAGGTTGAGGGTATGCGCCTTTTGGGTACCTTCTGCTACACCAATCAGGCGGTATTCCCTGTCTACTTCGTTGCACGCATCTCACAGCCAGCCACCAAGATACGCTACTGGAAGAAGCAACCCGAGATGACTGGTGTTGAGGCTGCTTGGTCGGGCGATAGTGGCCAATATAAGATTTACGAAAACTACGCGCGCGAGATTATGGGCGACGACATCGGCCTATGCTTCTCGTTGGGCAAGGTTGAGGCTGGCACAGAGGTCGAGGTCAAGGTTGGCATATCGTATGTCTCTGTGGAGAATGCTCGCCGAAATCTCGAAACGGAGGTTGGCGCTAAGTCGTTCGACGAGGTGCGCACCGCTGCCCACGCCAAGTGGAGCGAGGCGCTTGGCCGTATCCGTGTCGAGGGTGGCTCGGATAGCGACCGCACGATATTCTACACTGCACTTTACCATGCACTTCTGCACCCCAACCTGCTTAGCGATGTAAATGGCGAGTACCCCATGATGGAGAGTGGCAAGACGGGCGTAGCTGTTGGTTATGAGCGATATACGGTATTCTCGTTGTGGGATACCTACCGCAATCTCCACCAGTTGCTGACCCTTGTCTATCCCGAGCGCCAGTTGGATATGGTGCGCTCGATGGTCGAGATGTCGAAGGAGTGGGGCTGGTTGCCTCGCTGGGAGCTCTATGGCCGTGAGACCTTTACGATGGAGGGCGACCCCGCAATCCCCGTGATTGTAGATAGCTATTTGAAGGGCTTGCGCGACTTCGATGTCGAGGCGGCCTACGAGGCGATGAAGCGCTCGGCAACTACGCCTGGCAAGGATAACCCCATTCGTCGTGATATTGACCCCTACGCCAAGGATTGCTTTATCCCTGTGGGCATCTTTGCGCAAGATATGTCGGGCGACAACTCTGTGTCGCACGCCTTGGAGTACTATGTGGCCGATAACGCCTTGGCAACCTTTGCTCGCCTCATGGGCGACGAGCCTCTGGCCAAGGAGCTAAAGCGTCGTGCCGGTGGTTGGCGCAAATACTACTCCGAGAAGGATGGCGCAATGCGACCCTTGGATGCCAGTGGCAAGTTTATCGAGGAGTTCGACCCCACGGCGGGCGCAAACTTCTCAAATACAATAGGTTTCCACGAGGGTAGTTCATGGAATTACACCTTCTTTGTACCTCACGAAATCGAGGAGTTGGTCAAGGTTATGGGCCCCAAGGGCTTTGTGTCGCGCCTTAGCGATGTATTCGAGAAGGGCTACTACGACCCCACCAACGAGCCCGATATCGCCTATGCCTACCTATTTAGCCGTGTCCCGGGCTACGAGTACCTAACGCAAGAGTTGGTGCCTCAGCTTATCGACGAGAACTACACCACCGAGCCCGATGGTCTGCCTGGTAACGACGACACAGGCACGATGTCAGCGTGGGCGGTATTCTCGATGATGGGCATCTATCCCGACTGCCCCGGCGAGCCCTACTATGTGGTTACAACGCCTCGCTTCGAGCGTGTGGAGTTCGACACCCACTATGGCCCTGTCGTTATCTCTACTGAGGGCGAGGGCGAATATATCAAGTTCGGTGGCATCAGACTTGGCGATATGCGTGTCGATAGCTTCCGTATCTCGCACGACGACCTTATGAAGTACAGAAAATTAAATCTAAAACTATATTAAAATGAAGAAGTTACTCACTATTTTTGCAGTTGCTGCAATGCTTGTTGGCTGTGCAACGCAGAGCGCAACGGATTATGCGGATAATACAGATTATGCCGCAAAGGTTAATCCCAAGATTGGCTCGGGTGGCCACGGCCATGTATTTGTGGGTGCAAATGTCCCCTTCGGTATGACTCAGGTGGGTCCCACCAGCATCTCGCAGGAGTGGGACTGGTGCTCAGGTTATCACGACTCGGAGAACTCGGTTATCGGCTTCTCGCACACCCACCTTTCGGGTACTGGCTGTGGCGACTTGTTCGATGTTACGCTTATGCCCGTGATGGGCGAGGTGCCCTATGGTCGTGGTAAGCTTGGCGACTACTCGACAGGCTTTTGGTCGGAGGCTGACCGTTCGCAGGAGGTTGTAGAGCCCGGCTACTACTCTGTGCCCCTCACTCGCTATGGTATCGTTGCCGAGATGACAGCTACCGAGCGTGGTGGTTTGCACCGCTATACCTTCCCCGAGGGTGAGGATGCCGCTATCATTCTCGACCTTGTGCATGGCGGCTGCTGGGATCGCCCCGAGGCACTCTTTGCTGAGGCTGTTAGCGACACTCGCGTTGAGGGTTATCGCCACACCTACGGCTGGGCATATTATCAGAAGGTATACTTCGTAATGGAGTTCTCTGAGCCCTTCACATCGTTCGAGCCACAAGGTGAGGATAACTGGTACTTCCGCATCAACTTCGACACCGAGGCTGGTGAGGCTATCGGCGTGAAGGTTGCCTTGTCGTCGACAAGCATCGAGGGCGCTCGCCTTAACTTCGATAAGGAGGTTGCTAATGCCGACTTCGACACCGTGCGCAAGGAGGCCTATGCTAAGTGGAACGACGAGATTTCGAAGATTCGCATCGAGGGTGCTACACCCGAGCAGGAGGAGATTTTCTACACCGCAATGTACCACATGTATGTTGCCCCCTCGCTATTCTCGGATGTTGATGGCACATATCGTGGTGCCGATCAGCAGATTCACCAGAACCCTGGCCACGACACCTACACCACTTTCTCGTTGTGGGATACCTACCGTGCTAAGTTGCCGTTGATGACCATCACCCACCCCGAGCGTATGGACGATGTTGTCAACACTATGATTAACCTCTGCGACGAGCAGGGCTTCTTGCCTATCTGGCACCTCTGGGGCTGGGATAACGGCTGTATGGTTGGCTCACCCGGTATTATCGCTGTTGCGGATGCCGTAGTCAAGGGTATCGAGGGTATCGATGCAGAGCGTGCTTGGAAGGCTCTCGAGACATCATATATGCACGATATGCGTGGCGGTAAGTGCCGCAAGGAGTATGGCTATATGCCCAACGACCTTCAGGCTGAGTCTATCGCCCACGATATGGAGTTTGCTATTGCCGATGCTGCAGCTGCCGAGGTTGCCAAGAAGTTGGGCAAGGAGGAGGCTTACGCCTACCTCGACAACCGTAGCCACTCTTGGCTCAACTACTTCGACGAGTCTACGGGCTTTGTTCGCGGTAAGTCATCTATTGGCAAGTGGCGCGCCGATTTCAACCCCTTCAACGCATCGCGTATCGCAAATGAGTATTGCGAGGGTAACGCTTGGCAGTACACCTGGCTTGTACCTCAGGACCTCGACCTCTTGGTTGAGTGCTTCGGTGGCGTGAAGAATACCTTGGAGCGCCTCGATGGCCTGTTCACTGCCGATACGAAGATGGAGGGCGAGGATGTAACTCCCGATATCTCGGGTCTTATCGGTCAGTATGTTCACGGCAACGAGCCCAGCCACCATATCATCTACTTCTACACTATGTTGGGTGAGCCTTGGAAGGCGGCAGACCGCTTGTATGAGGTGATGGCAACGATGTACTCTACCAACCCCGATGGCTTGTCGGGTAACGAGGATGTTGGTCAGATGTCAGCTTGGTATGTTATGACCACTCTCGGCTTCTACCCCGTAGAGCCCGCAGCTGGTAAGTATGTTCTTGGCGTGCCTATGGTTGATGGCGCCGAGATTGATGTCGAGGGCGGCGTATTCCGTGTTGAGCGCAAGGGTTATAGCGAGGAGAATCGCTATGTCGAGAGCGTCGAGCTTAATGGCGTAGCCCTTGACCGCAACTATATCACCCACGACGAGGTTATCGCTGGCGGTAAGCTTGTCTTCAATATGGGTGCCAAGAAGAGGGCTTGGTATTAGAGCATAGCTAAAAAGGGGGCGGTCTTGCCCCCCCCTTTCGCCACTCTTTGGGTGCAACTATGTAAAATAGTTGGCAAAAGTTGCTCGATTTGGGCGAAAGTTTGTACATTTGCCCCGAATTTGCGAAACAAAATTTAAGATTTAGAATAAACTACTAACAAGATTTGCGTTATGAAGGTTTCATCTCGTGACATTCTTATCGGTATCAAAGAGTATCTTTTGATGACCTTTGGTATGTTCTGCTACGCCTTTGGCTGGCTTCAGTGTGTATTGCCCGCAGGTGGTATGGGTGGTGGCGCTGCAGGTTTGGCAACTCTTATCAATGCCATTATCCCCGCAAGCGTTGCCGAGTTCCTCACTATCGGTACATTGGTCTTCATTATCAATGTTGTGTTGCTCATTCTCGGCGTTATGATTGTGGGTTGGAAGTTCGGTATCAAGACCCTCTTCTGTATCCTTATGATGTCGGTGATGTTTAACATCGTGGAGTCTGATTTCTTCCCTCAGGGCATTATGGTTCGTATGTTCGAGGGCGTTGCAGCGGGTGATTTGTTGCTCGTATGTATGGGTGCTGCATCGTGCGGTGTAGGTATCGCCGTATCGTTTATGCAGGGTGGCTCTACCGGTGGTACCGATATCGTGGCGATGATTATCAATAAGTTCCGCACCGTAAGCTACGGCAAGGTATTGCTTGGCACCGACTGCGGTATCCTTATCTCGTCGTTGTTCCTCACCACTACCGTTACTATCGCTGGTGTAGACACCGTTATCGAGCCTCTCTCGTCGGCAGCTTTCGCTCGTATGGTCTATGGTTTCATTATGATTGCCGTTATCGGCTATACCGTCGACCTCGTTCAGTCGGGCAACCAGCAGTCTAACCAGATTATGATTTTCTGCAAGGACTACGAGGCTATGGCAGAGATGATCAACACCAAGGCTCACCGTGGTGCTACACTTATCGACGCTATGGGTTGGTACACCAAGACCCCTTCGAAGGCTGTTATGGTTGTCTGCCGTAAGCGCGATACTTCGACCATCTTGAAGCTTGTCCGTGAGCAAGACCCCAATGCATTCCTTACCGTAGGCTCTGTAATGGGTGTTTACGGTCAGGGTTTTGATGCCTTGAACAAGGCGTAATAAAGGGATTATTCCCTGTTAAATAGCGAAGCTGCGATGCTATACGCTCAGGTAGTCCTGCCGTTGGCACAGCCGATGTACACCTTCTCCGTGGAGGAGGGCATGGCTGTCGAGGTGGGAGATGCCGTGGTCGTACAGTTTGGCAGCTTCCGCTATTATACGGGTATCGTCTGGCATATTACGGAGGAGAAGCCCGACCTTAAGCGCATCAAGCCGATACTTCGTAAGCTCTACTCTACACCGTTGGTTAGCCCCAAGTTACAACAACTTTGGGAGTGGGTCGCCGACTACTATATGTGCTCGGTAGGCGAGGTTATGCGTATTGCTATGCCCTCGTTGGCCAAGCCTACGGCGGGTAGCCTTGCCGAGATTGATGAGCGCACCATCGAGGCACCCACCGAGAGCTATATCGCCCTTAAAGCGAGCCTACGCTCGGAGGAGGCATTGTTGGAGTACCACGATGCGCATCGCCGTGCACCCCGCCGTATCGAGACTATGGATCGAATTGCGGCATTGGCCCTCGAGCGCAAGGCCGTAGATGGCTTTGTGCCTCGTCGTTTGGTCGATGCCGAGACGGTGCATATCGCCGACCTTCGTCGCCGTGGCCTCGTTGTCGAGGAGCGCCGTTTGGTTGATGCCGTATCCTCTGCCAACGACTTCCTCCTACCTACGCTCTCCGAGGCACAGAATAGGGCTCTTGACGCTATCCACGCAGCACATGCCGACGACAAGGTGGCTCTGTTGCATGGCGTTACTGGCTCGGGCAAGACCGAAATCTATATCCACCTTATCGCCGAGACCCTCGCCCAAGGTCGCGATGTGCTGATGCTCGTGCCCGAGATTGTCATCACCTCGCAACTTATCGAGCGCCTCGAACGCATCTTCGAGGGTCGCACCACCACCTACCATTCACGCCTTACGCAGCAGCGCCGTGGCCAGACCTATCTGCGCCTTGCCTCGTCGTCGGGTGGCGAGTTGGTTGTGGGTGTGCGCTCGGCGCTCTTTCTGCCACTGAAAAGGCTCGGCTTGGTCGTCGTCGACGAGGAGCATGACACGGGCTATAAGCAGAGCGACCCCTCGCCACGCTACAATGCCCGTGATGCCGCCGTTGTCCTCTCTCGCTTTATGGATGCGCGTGTGGTGCTTGGCAGTGCCACGCCCTCGTTGGAGAGCTACGCAAACGCCCTCTCGGGCAAGTATGGCTATGCCCCGCTTATGGAGCGTTGGGGTGATGGCGTACTCCCCGAGGTCGTCATTTCCGACTCGTTGCGTGCCATGAAGCGTGGCGAGCGCAAGACCCACTTCAACATCGACCTACTTCGAAATATCGAGCGCTCGTTGTCGAACGGCGAGCAGGTTATGCTCTTCCAAAACCGCCGAGGCTACTCGCCATATATGCAGTGCACCACTTGTGGCTACTCGCCACGCTGTCCGCATTGCAATGTTACCCTCACACAACACCGTGCCAATCGTATGGAGTGCCACTATTGTGGCTACACGGAGGAGCGTAGCGCCGTCTGCCCTAACTGCCAGACGCAGGATATGCGCTCTATGGGCTTCGGCACCGAGAAGGTTGAGGAGGAGATACAGCGTATGTTCCCTGATGCCGTTGTCGACCGCCTCGATGGCGATACCTCGACCTCCGAGACGGCCTTTCGTCGTATCATCCACCGTTTCGAGGAGGGCACGACAAATATCCTTGTCGGCACGCAGATTATCACCAAGGGCTTCGACTTTGGCGGTGTTACGACCGTTGGTATCCTCAATGCCGATAACCTCGTTATGCAGCCCAATTTCCGCTCCTCGGAGCGTGCCTTTCAGCTTATGATGCAGGTGGCAGGCCGTGCCGGTAGGCGCAACGACCGTGGCCGAGTCGTTATCCAGACCTCGCAACCTCAGCACCCCGTAATCCGCTCGGTGGCTATGGGCGACTATGTCGCTATGGCATCGCGCGAACTCGCTGAGCGCAAGGAGTTTGGCTATCCGCCATATTCGCGTATTGTGCGCTTCACTTTACGCCATAAGGACTATTCGCTTCTGCATCTCGCCTCGCACTACTTTGGCGATATTATGCGCCGAAAGTTTGGCTCACGCCTTATGGGCCCTGTCTCCTCGGCACGCGAGATGATTCGTGGCGAGCACTGCTCAGAGCTGATGCTAAAAATCGAGAGTGGCGCATCGTTCAAGCGTGCCCGTCAGCTTATCGCCGAGGCTCGCGATATGGTGATGGAGCACGAGGAGTATAAGCGCGTAACACTTATTATCGATGTCGATGCTCTCTAACCTTTTTGCCGACCTCGGCTCGCTACTTTTCCCTTCGGGATGCGTGGTCTGTGGTGGTGATGTGTCGAGCTCGATGCACGGCATCTGCACCATGTGCCGCTATACAATTCCCCTCACTAACTTTTGGAAAACGGAGGAAAATCCCACGAAGGAGCACTTCGCTGGCATTATCCCCTTGGTGCATGCCTCGTCGTTCTTCTACTTTTCGCACGAGAGCCAGTGGCGTACGCTTATCCACCGCTTTAAGTATGGCGGTGAGTGGCGCCTTGCCGAGAGCTTTGGCCGTTGGTATGGCCGTGAGCTTAGAGAGTCGGGTCTCTACAACGATGTGGATGTCGTAGTGCCTGTACCTCTGCACTTTATCAAGACCATTAAGCGTGGCTACAACCAATCTTCGTATCTGGCCGAGAGCATCGCTCGCGAGCTTGGCAAGCCCACCGATAGGCGCTCTGTTCGTCGCCACCGTAACAACCCTCCGCAGTCGCGTAGCTCGATGGGCGAGAGGTGGACAAATGTCGAAAATCTCTTTACGGTCGCTAACCCTCGGGCGCTGAGTGGCAAACATATACTCCTTGTCGATGATGTCCTAACCACAGGCGCTACCTTGGCATCGCTTGCCTCGGCCATTCTTGCCGCAGTCCCCGATGCCCGTATCTCTATCGCTACACTTGCCGTATCGCGCAAAATCGACGGGGCAAAGTAGCGCATCTTTTTGTGCCGAGGTTTTGTATTTCGCTTTTTTATTTCTACCTTTGTTATAAGTTAAACTATTTAGAAGGTATGAGAAAGTTTTTTGCACTATTCCTTGCATCGCTTATGCTTGTTGTAGCTTGTGAGCCCGATACCCCCGAGCAGGATATCCCCAATGACCCTATCGAGAACCCCGACGATAAACCCACTCCCGAGCCCGAGCCAGAACCCGAGCCCGAGCCTGAGCCCGAGCCCGAACCCGAGCCCGAACCTGAGCCTGAGCCTGAGCCTGAACCCGAGGTTGTGGAGTTGCCCTATCTGTCGGGATTGTACTTTGGTAGCTACTATGGCGCAACCGAGAACGACTACAACTACTCGTTGGTGCTTGCCACCCAGGCAGACTGCTACGATATTATCTCGGGCGATGTAAATATCTATCCCGATAGCCAATACCTCTTCCTTGACCTCTACGCTTCGGTACCTGCCGAGGAGTATAATATCCGTTTCGATGTGCCTGAGGGTGAATATGTTATCGACCCAATGAATAGCTGCACGGCAGGCACAATATCTGTGGAGTACTCGTCGCTATATACCACCAACGAGACCACTGGTGATGAGGTATTCTTCGCTTCGGGCACGGTTACGGTAAGCGCCGATAAGATTGTTGCAAAGTTGGTTACCAAGGGTGGCGAGGAGCTAACTTTTAGCTGCCCCACACGCTCGGTGGATAATAGCCAAAACTTCGGCCCTTCGTTCTCGCCTCCCGAGCAATCGACCTTGGAGGCCGACCTCGAAATCGCCTTTTCGGAGTGTACGATTGCCGTCGAAAACTATGGCGACTACTATGTTATCGGCAAGAACAACTGGTTCCTGTATGTCAAGGACGATGCTACGGGCGATAGCCTCTCGATGGAGCTTTTGGCGCCTATGACCGATGCGTTGCCCTTGGGCGTATTCCCCGTAACGAGCGACCTAAACGAGCTACAGATGGTGCTTCCGGGCTATGTCGATGCACAGAATGCTATGTGGTCGTGGTATCAGTTCTATGCCGACTATACGACAATCACCTCGTCGGCACCTGTTGCAGATGGCGAGATTGAGATTGTGGATAATGGCGACGGCACAATGACCGTAAAGATTGCCGTTGTAGATGATATGGAGCATAAGATTTCGGGTGAGGCAACAGCCTCTTATGTAGACCTTACTCGAAGTTCGGCACGAACACCACGCAAAAAGTAAAGCGCTATGAAACAGCTATTTATGCTTTTGGTCGCCATCGCCTTTATGGTTGCTTGTGAGCCAGATACCCCCGAGCAGGATGTCCCCAATGACCCTATCGAGAACCCCGACGATAAGCCCACTCCCGAGCCCGAACCCGAGCCCGAGCCTGAGCCCGAACCCGAACCTGAGCCCGAACCTGAGCCCGAACCCGAGCCCGAGCCTGAGACCGAGCCCGAGCCCGACGATGCGATTTCGACACTTACAGGCGATTTGGTGCTTGACTTTAACCCCGAGTGCTCGATGTGCTATGCCGACTGCTTTGGCGACTACTACGATGCGGGGCTATATATGTGGGGCTTCTACTTTCAGAACTACACCACTAAGGAGCAGCTTTATATCGAGGTTATGCACCCCGACGACCTCTTTGAGGTGCCCGAGGCTGAGTTTACGGCATCGGATAATATCTATCGCGAATATGCCTTGTTGAAGGGCACCTACGACTTCGAGGGCTACCAGGTATATTCGTGGTATACATCGCTTGCCACCTCGGAGCACGATGCGCATATTGCCCCCATTGTCGAGGGTACGATGTCTATTCGCCTTATCGAGGAGACGGGCAACTACGAGGCCACATTTGACCTTAAAGATGATGCTGGCAACGCAATAACAGGCATCTACTCCCACCGCGTGGTGCTGGAAGATTTTAGAATGTAACTAATTAGTAATGAGCAATAAGGGCAAGCGTTGGGCTTGCCCTTATTTAGTTTTTAGTTATTAGTTTTTAGTTGTTAGTTTTAAGACCATTAAGACCTTAGGACTTTAAGACCATTAGGATTTTTCTCCTATCGTCTTTTCGTCTTATTGTCCTATCGTCTTAAAAATCTCTTTACTCCTTGTGGGTTAAAATGAGTTACGATGAGTTAAAATGGGTTAAAATGCTTTTTCAGCGGAAGTTTTCTAATAACTAACAACTAACAACTAAAAACTCTCGAAATGCTCTCTGCCAAATCTGTCGGTGGCGGTAATGGTAATTTCGCTATTTTCAGCGGTGCGCTTTAGGCGATAGTAGTGCTTAAAGGGTATCAGCTTTCGGCGAAGATGCCCCATTACCATATCGTTGTAATCTGCCTCATTCTCAACATAGTAGCGGTAGTCAGGGTCGATAATATCGATACGCTCCATCTCGCCCATTGCGTTACCATTCTCCGACCACTCAACGCGCCACTTTTTGTCCCAGCCCACGATGCGGATGATGACCTCGTCGGCACTATCCTCGACCACCATAATCTGCTTCTCGGCATCCTCGCCAAGTAGGCGGTAGCGCCAACTCCACTCGCCCGCGCGCTCCTCGATAGTAAGCACCGAGTGGGGTGTGCCATCGGGGCACATCGGCGCAAACCAGAGGTTGCCACCCACCTGTGCCACGCTATGCTCGATAATTTCGGGTGCTATGTCGGCGGTTGAATTTAGGTGGCGGTGACCTGTGATAAAGTCGATTTTATGCCCCTTCGCACGGCGCAAGATTTTGCGTGCATAGTCGTTGAGCTCGTCGGTGCGATAGTTATACGCAGGGGCGTGCATTAAGATTGCAATATGCTCAACATCAGAGTTTTGTCTAAGAGTCTGCTTCAGCCAGCGCAACTGCTTGCGGTCGACAGCGATGCGGTAGTCGCTGTACGATGTGTAGTCGATATTGTCGAGCGCGAGGAAGAGTGTCTCGCCAAGCATCGTGGCGTAGTTGCGAGGGCCAAATACCTCTTCGTAGCGAGCCACGGCAGCCGCCTTATCGCCTACCGTCGAGCGGTCGTGGTCGTGGTTGCCGATAACGGTCATTACGGGGATATCGAGGCTATCGAAAAGCGCCTTTAAGCGAGGCATAAGGTCGAGGGTGTCCCACACATTGTCGCCCGTAAGGTATATGGCAGTAGGGTAGCCCGTCGAGCGATACTCCTCGACGATAGCGGCGATATGTGGAAATATATCCTTTTCGAGCCTTGCAAACTGCTCCTCGGTCTGAGGCTGTGGGTCGCCCACAACGATAAGGTTGAAGCCATCTGCCTGTGCATAGCCCACAAGGGCAAGACCAAGAAAAACGAGCGAAAGTATTGCGTGTTTCATATCTGCGATTTAAGAGTTGTTTCCGTCGGCAAATATATGAAGAACTCGCGAAAAATGGCAATAAGTTGGGAATTATTGCACTTTGCAGATAGATTGTTTTTCGTACAGCAGGCTTCAGATATTGGAATATTTTTGAATTGTTCATTCGGAAAACGCACCTTTTTAGCTGCTGTATTTATTGGAAAACGCAGTTATTTTGGCATGTTTTTACAAGAAAACGCACCTTGTGTAGAAAAAAAGTATTATATTTGCACTAACAAATAGGCAGTAATATGTTATACAGAAAAATCACAAAGCGGATTGAGGAGTATCTCTCATCAGATTCTGATAGAATGCTGTTGATTGATGGCGCCCGCCAGATAGGCAAATCATATATTATTCGTCATGTGGGCAAAAAGATGTTCTCTAACTATATTGAAATCAATATGGAGGAGGATAAATTGGGCGACCGAGTTTTTGCTGACGCTAAAACCACAAAGGATTTCTATATGGCATTGAGTGTTGTTGCAGGCGATAAGATGAAGGAGCGAGAGAATACTTTGGTGTTCATCGACGAGATACAAGCCTACGACCACCTTCTTACTTTGGTGAAATTCTTGATGCAGGAGAAGAAGTTTACCTATATTGCCAGTGGTTCGCTGCTTGGTGTAACATTGAAGAATACCCAATCTGTTCCTATCGGAAGTTTAGATGTGTGCCACATGTATCCTATGGATTTTGAGGAGTTTCTATATGCTAATGGCGTTGGAGAGGTTGCCATTGGAGCAATGCGAGAGAGTTTCGATAAGCGGGAGGCTCTGTCGGAAGCGATGCACACCAAAATAATGGATCTCTTCAAAAAATACTTGTTGGTTGGCGGTCTGCCAAAGGCGGTCGAGACATTCGTTGAGAGTCGTAATGTGGTTGAATTTCGTTCTATTCAGCGAGAGACTCACGAATTGTATGGCGTTGATGCCTCTAAATATGAGGAGGAGCATAATAAGAAGTTAAAGATACGCCGTATCTTTGATATGATTCCTTCGAATCTTGAAAATAAGAAGAAGAGGGTTGTTATTAAGGATATCGAAGATAAAAAGTGGAAAAGGTCTAACGACTATTTAGATGAGTTTGACTACCTTATATCTGCTGGCATAACATTGGAGGTAAAGGCAATCAGTACACCGACATATCCATTAGTGGAGAATAGCGGTAAGAACTTGTTAAAACTCTATCTGAATGATGTGGGTATCCTATCTGGCATATTCTATCGTAATAATATCAAGGCTGTGATGTCGGATATCAAGAGTATAAACCTCGGCTCTGTTTATGAGACCGTCGTGGCTCAGGAGTTGAAGGCTCACGGATATGATTTATACTATTACGATAACAAGAAAAACGGTGAGGTTGATTTTCTGATTGATGATGCCGACAACCTATCAAATATTCCTATCGAGGTGAAGTCTGGTAAAGATTATGCGATTCACAGCGCTTTGGATAAGTTTATGTCGAACGAAGACTACAATGTAAAGAGGGCGTATGTGCTGTCTAATGAGCGCGATGTGTTTACCGAGGAGGGTATCACATATATCCCTATCTACTACATTATGTTTTTTCATAATGTTTCCAATGTGGTAGAGGAGTTTTTAGATTAGAGGCTGATATAAGAGGGGAATCTTAAACGGGCAAAAACTTGTGATTTGTGCAGGTTTTTGTCCGTTTATTCCTAAAAGCGGTTTTTAGTGTGTTTCGTAACGCAAAATTTCTCGCGTGTGCGCATACGAGTGAGCGAAATTTTTACTACCTTTGTCGAGTTATGGAAAATTTTGTAGTTTCAGCACGCAAGTATCGCCCCTCGACCTTCGCTTCGGTCGTGGGTCAGCGTCATATAACATCGACCTTGAAGAACGCCATCGAGCGTGGTCAGTTGGCTCATGCCTACCTCTTCTGCGGTCCTCGCGGTGTGGGTAAGACCACCTGTGCCCGTATCTTCGCCAAGGCTATTAACTGCCTAAATCCGCAGAATGGCGAGGCCTGCAACGAGTGCGAGTCGTGTCGTTCGTTCAACGAGGGTCGCTCGCTCAATGTCCACGAGTTGGATGCAGCGTCAAACAACTCGGTAGACGATATCCGCAACCTTATCGAGCAGGTGCGCATCATACCTCAGCAGGGTAGCTACTCGGTATTCGTTATCGACGAGGTCCACATGCTCTCGGCTGCGGCGTTCAACGCCTTTCTGAAAACTTTGGAGGAGCCACCACGCCACGCTATCTTTGTCTTGGCTACCACCGAGAAGCATAAGATTATCCCCACCATTCTCTCGCGTTGTCAGATTTACGACTTCAACCGCATCAAGGTTGAGGACGGCGTGGAGTATCTGCGCTACATCGCCGATAAGGAGGGTGTTACGGCCGACGACGAGGCACTCAACCTTATTGCCCACAAGGCCGATGGTGGTATGCGTGATGCCCTCTCGATGTTCGACAAGGCGGTGTCGTTCTGTGGCACAAACCTCTCATACAAGGATGTGGCGGCTACGCTCAATGTCCTCGACTACGACACCTATTTCTCGGTTACAGAGATGTTGCTCGGTGGCCGATATGTCGATGCGCTGATGCTCTTCGATGAGGTGTTGTCTAAGGGCT
Source organism: Alistipes sp. (assembly GCA_017465575.1). GTDB lineage: Bacteria > Bacteroidota > Bacteroidia > Bacteroidales > Rikenellaceae > Alistipes. The sequence goes on from JAFTVX010000021.1 coordinate 67,979, forward strand.
TCTCGCCCCAGGTATTCCTCTCGGGATTGAATGCCCACATGCGCGACCTGCTTATGGCCAAGGGCCCCGCTATCGGGCTTATCGAGTTTACAGGCACGCTTGTCGAGCGCTACCGCAAACAGGCGACGACGGCCGACGAGGGCTTCCTCTTCAATGCCATAGCGTTGCTCACCGAAGCCGATGGCAAGATACGACAGTCGTCGAACCAACGATTGCTTGTTGAACTGGGACTTATGAAGATTGCAGGTCTCGGTCAAAAAAAAAATAGCGAGGTAGATAACTCGACCCTCGCAACCGACTTTGCGTTGCCCGAGTTGGTCGCACAGCCCATTGTAGCGCCCCAACCAACACCATCACCGCAACCTGCGCCCACACCTGCGCCCACACCCGTGCCTCAGCCACAACCTGTGCCTGCTCCAATGCCCGAGCCTGAGGCCGAGGAGGTTGAGTCTAAGGCAGAGCCTAAGCGCTCCACCACGCGCCGCATGGCAGGCACTATCTCGATTAAGGAGATGGTGAGTGGTGGCGTTAAGACAGCATCGGAGCGTGTGTTGGAGGAGGCGGCAGCCGAGGCGGCGCACCAGAGCACCATCGACCCCAAGACGGCAGAGAAGTTGGAGAGCGCTCGCGAGAAGATAGATGCCGACCTTGGTGCTTCGCGTCCCCGCTTCCGCAAGATATTCTCGGAGATGCGCATTGAGGGCAATACCGTGTCGGTTACCGTGCCCTCGCAGGAGCTTAGCGAGGATATCCTCCGCGATAAGCGTGAGTGGCAGGGCTACCTTGCCAAGATGGCCGAGGTAGATGGCTACATCGAGATTGAGGTTGTGGTGAACGAGAAGATTAAGGTGGCTCGACCCATCACCATCGAGGATAGATTGAAGCACCTTGTGGCGAAGAACGCCAAACTTACAGAGATGATTGAGCGCCTAAACCTTGATGCCGAGTAGGCGAGGGTGGCGCAAAACGAATGATTAACAATTAGGAAAACTATAAAACGATGATTAAAGATTTTGTTCAGGAGCTCGAGTGGCGCGGTATGATTCACACTATCATGCCCGGTGCTAAGGAGCAGTTACAGAAGGAGATGACAACGGCATACTTGGGTATCGACCCCACTGCCGACTCACTACATATCGGCCACTTGGTGGGTGTTATGATTTTGAAGCACTTCCAGATGTGTGGCCACCGTCCCATCGCCCTTATCGGTGGTGCTACGGGTATGATTGGCGACCCCTCGGGTAAGTCGCAGGAGCGTAACTTGCTCGACGAGGCCACCTTGCGCCACAATCAGGAGGCTATCAAGGCGCAGTTGGCACGCCTTATCGACTTCGACTCGGAGGCCGAGAACCACGCCTTGTTGGTCAACAACTACGACTGGATGAAGGAGTTTTCGTTCTTGGACTTCGCCCGTGATATCGGCAAGTGCATCACCGTCAACTATATGATGGCCAAGGACTCTGTGAAGAAGCGCTTCAATGGCGAGGGCGATGGTATGTCGTTTACGGAGTTCACCTACCAGCTCTTGCAGGGCTACGACTTCTTGCACCTCTACCAGGAGTACAACTGCAAGGTGCAGCTTGGTGGCGCTGACCAGTGGGGTAACATCACCACAGGTACTGAGCTTATCCGCCGTAAGTTGGGTGCCGAGGCTGAGGCTTTCGCTATCACCTGCCCCCTTATCACCAAGGCTGATGGCACGAAGTTCGGCAAGACCGAGTCGGGTAATGTATGGCTCGATGCTCGCTACACCTCGCCCTACAAGTTCTACCAGTTCTGGCTCAATGTCAGCGACGACGATGCAAAGCGCTATATCAAGATTTTCACTTTGCTCGACCGCGAGACTATCGAGAAGCTTATCGCTGAGCACGACGAGGCTCCCCACTTGCGCGTATTGCAGAAGCGCTTGGCCGAGGAGATTACCACAATGATTCACTCTAAGGAGGAGTTGGAGAAGGCTCAGGCAGCATCGAACATCCTCTTCGGCAATGCTACCTCTGAGGCGTTGCGTTCACTCGACGAGGCAACCTTGCTTCAGGTATTTGAGGGTGTTCCCCAGTTCACCATTTCGCGTGCCGACCTCGAGAAACCCTTTATCGACATCGTTGCCGATGTCTGCAAGGTATTCCCCTCGAAGGGCGAGTGCCGCAAGATGGTGCAGGGCGGTGGCGTACAGCTCAACAAGGAGAAGGTTGCGGATGCTATGCGTGGTCTCTCGGAGGGCGACCTTATCGCCGGTAAGTACCTCCTTGTGCAGCGTGGCAAGAAGAACTACTACCTTATCACCGTTGAGTAATGAACCCGATGTATACCATTCGCCTCGACGGCATCTATGTGCGTGCGTTCCACGGCTGCTACGATTTGGAGCAACAGGTGGGCAACCGCTTTCGTGTCGACTTGGCGATTACCACACCTCTGGGCACACTCCCCGAGACCGACGATGTTCGTCAGGCGGTCAACTACCTCACCATCTTCGAGATTGTCGAGCGCACGATGCAGCTGACACAGCGCACCATCGAGGCTGCGGCAAAGAATATCATCGTGGCAGTAAAGGAGGCATTTCCCCAAATCGAGAGTGTGGAGTGTACCGTGGCGAAGATTGCTCCCCCGTTGGGTGGCAAAATCGACCGAGTAAGTGTAACATTAATTGGATAGCATAATGGCTGAAAATTCAACATCACGCGGAGGTTTTGGCGGTAAGATTGCCGCTATCCTCGCAGCCGCAGGCTCGGCAATCGGCCTCGGCAACATCTGGCGTTTCCCCTACATCACCTCGGAGCATGGCGGTGGCGCCTTCATTCTTATCTACTTGGGCTGTATCCTCTTCTTGGGTCTGCCCCTGCTTATTGCGGAGTTCTCGGTGGGTCACAACACCAAGCGTAACCCTATCGATGCCTTTGCCACCATCAAGCGTGGCTGGGGCTGGCTCGGAGCTATGGGTCTTGTGTCGGTGTTCCTTATTATGGGCTACTACTTCGTAATCTCGGGCTGGACTCTCAACTACGCTATCGAGTCAGCTATGAATAGCATCGGTGGCGACTTTGGTCAGTTCTTTACCGACTTTACGACAGCCACTTGGAAGCCCTTGATTTTCACCTACTTGTTTATCCTTGCCAACCACTTTATCATCATCGGTGGTGTGCAGGGCGGTATCGAGAAGGCATCGAAGGTTATGATGCCCCTGCTCTTTGCGATTCTTATTGTCTTGGCAATCTACTCGTTGTGGTTGCCCGAGGGTCGTGAGGCGTTGGGTAATGTCTTTACCCCCGACTTCTCGAAGGTTACTGGCAAGACCTTCCTCGATGCTATGGGTCAGGCATTCTTTACACTCTCTATCGGTATGGGCGCTATGCTTATCTATGGCTCTTACTTCAAGGAGGGTACCAAGATTGCGGGTACGGCAATCAGCGTAGTGTCGCTCGATACCATCGTGGCACTCACGGCTGCCGTTATCATCTTCTCGGCGGGTGTCGAGAATGAGAGTGGTATGCAGTTGGCGTTTGTCGCTATGCCCAAGGTATTTGCCTCTATGCCCTTCGGTAACTTCTGGGCTACGCTCTTCTTCCTCTTGTTGGGTCTTGCAGCGTTGTCGTCGACAATCTCTATGCACGAGGCCGTAACATCATACTTTGTCGAGAAGCGTGGTATGAGCCGTGCGAAGGGTGCCGCTGTCGTTACCATCGGTGCGCTGTTGCTCTCTACGGCTTGCTCGTTGTCGCTCGGCGCTTGGAGCGAGTTTAAGGTCGTTGGTATGAACTTCTTCTCGTTGCTCGACAACTTCACTGCTATCGTTATGCTCCCTGTTCTCGGTATCCTCACCTCTATCTTCGTAGGTTGGATCTGGAAGAAGGAGGATATGCGAGCAGAGTTAACAGCCGAGGGTGGTGTCGACAAGGCCACCTACCCCTTCATCAGCTTCCTTTTGAAGTGGGTATGCCCCGTTTTGGTATCGGTAGTCTTTGTCTTCGGTATCCTTGACTTTATCAAGAACCTGTAAGCTAAGAACTCGCTGTTGGTGGTGAGTTAAAATGAGTTACGATGAGTTAAAATGGGTTAAAATGTTTTTTTAGCGGAAGTTTTATAAAAACTAGCAACTAACAACTAATAACTAACAACTCTCATTTCTAATGAGTTAAAATGAGTTACTATGGGTTAAAATGAGTTACTATGTTTTTTCAGAGGAAGTATTAAAGAAACTGTTGCTCATTGCTAATTTCTAATTGCTTATTCTAGAATCTAAGAACTAACAACTAATAACTAATAACTAAAAACTATAAAGATATGGCAGATTTCATCTATCAGGAACCTTTCCCCATTCAGGCGGATAAGACCGAGTATCGCCTTCTTACGAAGGACTATGTTAAGGTCGTTGAGTGCGATGGTCGCAAGATTTTGAAGGTAGACCCCAAGGGTTTGGAGCTTTTGGCTAAGGAGGCTTATAGCGATGTATCGTTCTACTTGCGTGCTTCGCACCTCCAGAAGTTGGCAAACATCCTCGAGGACCCCGAAGCTACGGACAACGACAAGTTTGTTGCCTACACCATGCTTATGAACCAGTGCGTGGCTGCCGAGGGCGAGCTCCCTACTTGCCAGGATACAGGTACTGCCATCTGCATCGGCCACAAGGGCGAGGATGTCTACACTGGCGCTAACGATGCAGAGTGCATCTCGCGTGGTGTATATGAGACCTACAAGGAGCGTAACTTGCGCTACTCACAGGTTGTGCCCTTCACGATGACCGAGGAGAAGAACTCGGCAACCAACCTCCCCGCACAGATCGACATCTATGGCGGTCACCCCGGTATGGAGTATGAGTTCTTGTTCATCACCAAGGGTGGTGGCTCGGCAAACAAGACCTTCCTCTATCAGCAGACCAAGGCACTCTTGAACGAGGAGTCGTTGACTAAGTTTATCAAGGAGCATATCCTCGACCTCGGTACCTCGGCTTGTCCTCCCTACCACCTCGCAATCTGCATCGGTGGTACATCGGCTGAGATGTGCTTGTCTACCGTTAAGAAGGCATCTGCAGGCTACCTCGACGAGCTCCCCACATCGGGTAACGAGGGTGGCCGTTGCTTCCGCGACTTGGAGTGGGAGGCAAAGGTAGAGAAGATTTGCCAGGAGATTGGCCTCGGCGCACAGTTTGGCGGTAAGTACTATATCCACGATGTTCGCGTCATCCGCGCACCTCGTCACGCTGCCTCTTGCCCTGTTGCTATCGGCGTAAGCTGCTCGGCAGACCGTAACATCAAGGCAAAGATTACCCCCGAGGGTATCTTCCTCGAGAAGTTGGAGAAGAATCCTGCTCGCTTCCTACCCGCACAGGCTCCCGCTATGTCGCCCGCTGTCGAGATCGACCTCGACGAGGGTATGGACAAGGTACGCGAGATTTTGTCGAAGTACCCCATCAAGACCCGTCTTAACCTTAAGGGTACACTTGTTGTAGCTCGTGATATCGCTCACGCCCGCATCAAGCAGATGCTCGACGAGGGTAAGCCTATGCCCGAGTACTTCAAGAAGCACCCCGTATACTACGCTGGTCCCGCCAAGACCCCCGCAGGTATGGCATCTGGCTCATTTGGCCCCACCACAGCAGGTCGTATGGACTCTTATGTAGACCTCTTCCAGAAGGCTGGTGGCTCGATGGTTATGGTGGCTAAGGGTAACCGTTCACAGCAGGTTACCGACGCTTGTAAGAACAACGGTGGCTTCTACCTCGGCTCTATCGGTGGTCCTGCCGCTATCCTCGCTAAGAACTCAATCAAGAAGGTTGAGGTTGTCGACTTCGAGGAGCTCGGTATGGAGGCTGTTCGCAAGATTTATGTTGAGAACTTCCCTGCCTTTATCATCGTAGATGACAAGGGTAATGATTTCTTTGCCGACTTCGCTCATTAAAAGCGTATAGTGCAGTTATTTCGGCGTCTTGCTTGCTTGCAAATTCCTCACATACGCTTAGGTATGCTGCGGATTTGCAATCTGCGACAAGCCACCAAACTAACAGCACTCTCCGCTTTTAATTAAGGTGAGTGTAGCGCAGTTATTTTGGCATTCGGCTTGGTGGCGAGATGCTCATTTACTTCAAGTAAACTCCGCTCTCGCCCCCTGCGACCGACTACCAAACTAACAGCACTCTCCGCTTTTAATTAAAGTGCGGAGAACAGCAAATGCGAACTAAGTGAATTTAGTGAAATTAGGGAGTTTAGGGAGGATTTCTTCCCTAAATTCCTTAATCTCCTTAATCTCACTAATCTCCCTAACCTCACTAATGGCGATATGATGAAGGTGCATAGCACCAGAAAATCAAGATTATAGTACTACTCGTACTACAATAAAACGCCACGCCGAGGCGTTAGACAAGTGTCGGTAACTAAAACTAAGTATAGATGAAAATATCTTCTCTAAGATTTACTTTTCTCTCGCTTGTGGCGATGCTCCTATCGGTTGTGGCATCGGCACAAGTGTCGTTTACGGTAGATGCACCCACTCTCTCGGCTGTGGGCGAGACTCTGCGTGTCGAGTTCTCGGTGGATGCTAAGCCCGACAATGATAGCTTCCGTGGCCCCGACTTCTCGGAGGCGGGACTCGAGCTATTGGCAGGCCCAAGCCAGTCGACAAGCCGTTCGGTGCAGTGGATAAATGGCAAGGAGTCGAGCTCCTACCGTTGTAGCTTCACCTACATCATAATGCCCTCGGCAGAGGGTAAATATACCATTGGCTCGGCATCCGTTGAGGTCGATGGCAAGACCTACACCACACGCCCCCTCGATGTCGAGATTATCAAGGAGCGTGAGGAGCAGGGCCCCAAGTCGTTGCAGAGCGATACGCCACGCCAGCAGTCGCCCGAGAACCGCATCGGCAAAGATGACATCCTCCTACGCCTAAAACTCTCACAGACAGATGTCTACAAGGGTGAGGCTATCCGAGCATCGTTGGTGCTCTACACCCGTGTCGACCTCTCGAATATCGAGAGCCTCGAGATGCCCTCGTTCAACGACTTCTGGTCGCAGGAGCTAACCTTCGACAACACCCCCTCGCGCGAGGAGTACAACGGCCGTATCTACCAGACCTATAAGATTGCCGAATATCTGCTCTCGCCACAGCGTAGCGGTGAGCTTAGAATCGACCCCGTGAAGATGGAGGTTATAGCACCCGTAACGGTGCAGGATAACCGTCACTTCGACCCCATATTTGGTGGCTTGCGCACCTACAATGTCAAGCGCAACCTTACCACAGCACCCCTTACCATCCGTGTCAAGGAGTTCCCGTTGGGTGCTCCCGTATCGTTCAATGGCGCTGTGGGTAGCTTCTCGATGCGTAGCTCGATGCCCCAGCGCGAGATTATGGCAAATAGCGCCGAGAAGGTCGAAATCACCCTCTCGGGTAGCGGTAATTTGAAGTTTATCACCACGCCCAAACTGCGCCTCCCCGAGTCGTTCGAGTTGTACGACACCAAGGTGCAGGACAATGTCAAGGTCTCGTCGGCAGGCACTACGGGTAGCATCACCTATACCTACCCCTTCGTGGCACGCTCGGCGGGTGAGTTTGTTATCGAGCCTATCCAGTTCACCTACTTCGACCTTGTTAAGGGCGAGTATGTAACACTCTCTTCGGAGCGCTTTGTGCTCACGGTCAAGGACGATGGCACGGCAGCCTCGGAGTCAGCACCCACGGTAGGTGGCTATGCCGACTTTGGTGGCCGTATGAAGCAACTCGACCGCGATATCCGCTATATCCACACGGGCAAGCTACAACCCCGTGCCGCCGCAATATTTATCTATTCGCCTATGTGGTGGCTTGTGGTCGTTGCGATGGTGGCTCTGTTTGTTGCTATCTATGTCGTTATGCGCCGCCGCATCCGCGAGAACCGCAATATCGTGGCTCGCCGTATGAAGCGTGCCGATAAGGTCGCTGTTCAGCGCCTGCGCCTTGCTCAGCGCTCGATGCAGGAAGGCAACCGCCACGCCTTCTACGAGGAGATGTTGCGCGCTATGTGGGGCTATATCAGCGATAAGTTTAATATTCCCGTCTCTTTGCTCACGAAGGAGACTATCCGCGAGGAGCTCTATCGTCGTGGAGTGTCGGCATCGGATGCCGAGCAGTTCTGCCTTATTATCTCGCGTGCCGACGAGGCTCAGTATGCACCATCTACCGATGGCGATATGGGCGAGGTATATGGCGATGCAATAGAGATAATCTCAAAGATTGAGTCGGTAGTAAAAAAGTAAGGTTATGAATATATATAAGTATATACTTTGCGCCTTTGCGCTCTGCGTAACCATTGGAACTGCCACAGCTGCCGAGAAAGATGTTGAGGCTGAGGCACAGTGGAACGAGGCTATTAGGGCCTATGACGAGAATCGCTACGACGATGCTGTTGAGGCCTTTCAGCGAGTTGCCGAGCTTGGCTACGGCTCTGCGGACCTCTACTACAACCTTGGCGATGCATGGTTTAAGCTCGGTCAGCAGAATATCGCATCGTCGGGTCGCCCCTTTGCAGGTGGCGAGCTGGGCAAGGCTATTGTCAACTATCGCCGTGCCCTAAGGCTCAACCCCGCGATGGAGGATGCACGCTACAACCTCGATATTGCACGTGACTACACCAACGACACCGAGCCATTGCCCGTGAGCTTTATCACCTCGCTCTGGCGCTCACTGCGTGATACGCTGACAGCAAATGGCTGGACAGCAATACAGCTTGTGATGCTCGCTACGGCACTCGCCTTTGCGCTCGGCTACCTGCTTTCGCGCCGTGTAGCACTGCGTAAGGTATGCTTCGCGGTGACAGTCGTTGCCGCCTTTGTCTGCCTGCTCTCGACGGCTCTCGCCCTCTCGTCACGCTCGGCTGCCGAGAAGCACGAGACGGCCGTTGTCGTATGCTCCGATACCACTCCCGTGCACGCCTCACCCGATAGCGCCTCGAAGATTATCCGCCAGCCCTCGCAGGGTGTCACCGTAGGCATCGTGCGTGAGCACGACGACTGGACCGAGATATCGTTTGCCGATGGCGAGAAGGGGTGGATACGCACCAACCTAATCGAGATTGTGTAGCCTATGTCGCGCCTTCTGGATAATGTATGTAGCGAGCTACAACGCCTCCCCGGTATCGGTCGTCGTACGGCGATGCGTTTGGCGATGCACATCCTAAAGATGGATGCGGAGGTGGTGGACTCTATGGCAGAGAGCATCGCTCGCTTTCGCCACGATATCCGCCACTGCGTAAGTTGCAACAACCTCTCTGACGATGCCCTCTGCCCGATATGTAGCGACACACGCCGCGACCGCTCCACGATATGCGTTGTTGAGCAGGTGGGCGACCTGCTATCTATCGAGAACACAGGACAGTACCATGGCCAATACCATGTCCTCGGTGGCGTAATCTCGCCTATGCAGGGTATCGGACCTTCGGACTTAAAGATTGACCTTCTGTGCGATAAGCTCCTTACGGGCGAAGTCAAGGAGGTTATCATCGCCATATCTACCTCTGTCGAGGGCGAAACGACGCTCTTCTACCTCATCAATCGCCTCAAAGCCTTCCCCGATGTCAAGGTTACGACCATTGCCCGCGGTATCGGCTTTGGCGACGAGTTGGAGTATGTCGACGAGCTAACAATTACACACGCTCTGCTTAACCGTCGTGAGTTATAATCTCTTTCGATAGAAAATTAAATCTCTTTGGATAGTAAGTGGGGAGCCTATCCCGCCAAAAATCAAAAAAAGTAATGTAAAATTTTGGATATTGGGAAATTATCTCTATATTTGCACTCCGATTGGGATTACCAATGATAAATGGTCTGATGGCCGAGTGGCTAGGCAGAGGTCTGCAAAACCTCGTACAGCGGTTCGAATCCGCTTCAGACCTCACCAAAGCAGCGTTAGAGATACTTCTAACGCTGTTTTTCTTTTATTTTGTCATATATTTGTAATACTGCATAAAGTTGCGGTACTCGTTCAATTCCCGAGAGAGGTAAGAATTCATGTGTCATATTTGACAAAAAAGGACTAGGTGTGATCTAATCCTTCTGCCATATTGTCAGCGGTTAACAATATATTACGCCAAAATTCTAATCATTAGCCATAGGTGTGTAAAGGTATAAAAATATTTTGCAAAGAAAAGAGGACAACGATTCGCTGCCCTCATTGTATAATGCTGATTTAATTTGAGTTACCATCTTTTAATACATACTCTTCCAATGCTGATTTTATTGCGGTAGCAGAGTAGTAATAGATATTATCCTCTGTTCGTGAGTAGTCGCGACAACCTTGTAGCCACTTACTTTTCAGCCATCGGTCAAGTGTTGGGCGTGCGATGCCTAGCGCCTTTGCTAAGTCTTGCTTGCAAAGCAGTCGTTCGCCCTGCATATTGGTGATAAATAGTTCGTTGCGATGCGCTGCTAACCAATGGTCAAGCCTACGCAAAGACTTCTCAATACCCTTTAACTCCTGCTCATAGCTCTCGTATGTCCACACTCGCAAGCTCTCCGCATCGAATTTAGCAAACTCTGTTCGCTTGCTCAATTCTGCAACAAGTGTTTCATAGCACTCCAACTCCGAAACCTTAATCTCTATCTTTCGTCTGCGAGGTATAAATTTCAAATAAGAGTTATGTTACTTCGCACATTTTGCCAACCTTTACTCTGCTTTCTTGGCTCGATATTGCTGGTTAGGGTGATTCATTGGATACTTTCTCTCCAATAAACCGCCATTAATCATTCTCGCAATATAATAATTCTTAATATATTGAGAGCTTCTACCTACTAAATTGGCAATGTCTTCTAATGAACAGAATTCCTGACAACTATCAAGTATTGCTTGTTGCATTTCTCCCTTACTATACCGTTTCTTACTAGCAACATTACTAGCAACATTACTAGCAACATTACTAGCAACATTGTCGTCTTTTGCCTTATTAGTAAAATCTATATCCAACTGACCATCTGCTAAATAAGCAGCATCCGCGACTTTAACACCGAAGACGGTAATATTCGCTACCGAGAATGTGGCATCTCCATTTCCATTCTCTCGTAACTCCTTCTGAACACGGGCAATACCTCGATTATATCTATTGACATAGCCTAACAACTTCATTGCCTCTGCAATAACGGGATTGCGATAGTCATTGACATTCGGGAAGTTCTCCTTATTGGCATTGCCATACAAGCCACCAGCATTATCAATCTCAATGCGATTTTGATACTGATAGAACTTTATAGGCGTGTTAGATTGGTAATCTCTGTGCATTACAGCATTCATCAACAACTCTCGAACAGCCCAAGTCGGATAGTTATAAATCATCTTCTCACGCAATGGACTTATTGGCTTGGGACTCTTCTCTACAATTGCAGTCTCAATGAAAGTATCGAGTTTCGGCAGAATATCAAGCAAGCAACCTGAGAACTTATGCTCATTAACAATATCCGCCGCATTATCCTCGCCCTTAAAGCGTACATATTGAACATACGCACCGGGGAGGTAATACTCTGGGCGCTTGCCGAATAGCAATATCGCGGCATAGGTTGGACAATCCTCCTTCAAACTATACAAACGGAGTGCTGCCATCTGCTCCTTAATATCACGCTTATCATCCACAAGCACATCTTCATCAACAGCTGCAGGTAGATAGATATTCTTAAATAAGTCTAATTTCAAGTCGTCGAGTGTAGCCTCCTTACAAGGATATGTCTCAAACGACCATAGATTAGCCTGCCTACGCTCCTTCAAAGCTCTCTCCTCCGCCTCAGTTGCAATATCTTTTCGTGGGCCGATACGAATCCAAGTCTTGCCTTTGAACTTTACAGGAGGAAATGGATGAGGAACAACCTCAACAACAAGCAAATCACCCTCATCGTATGAGAATTTCTCAACACTCATTGATGGGAAAGGAAGAATGTTACCATCTGAGCGAATGGCTGTGATAGTTTTGTATAGTTTATCATCTACACGCAACCCTGAAAGTTTGCCATTGTCGTGTGCGCCAAGAATAAGGTATCCATTCTTGCCACTTCCAGGCATGTCGTTTGAGAATGCACAGATAGCTTCGCAGAACTTCTTCATATTGTCCTTAGAAGATGTGCGCTCGATGTGATAATTCTCAATATCACCTATCATCGCCAATGCTTGGTCTTTGCTGATCATATCCTGTATGCTTTTATATCTGATTACAAATATACGAAATTTTTACTTCCCCGCGAAATATGGGTGATTCATCAGCTCCATAGCGGTCTGTTCCTCGGTGATTTTGATGTACTTCATAAACTCCTTCTCGGTCTTATGGCCTGTAATCTTCATAATAGCAATCGTGGGGATACCCGCTAAATACATATTTGTAGCTCCGCTACGGCGTGCGGTGTGAGTCTTAACAAGTTCGCATTTCTCAACCAGGTGCGACTTCTTCTCGCCACTCTCAACATACGATACCTCGACCATATCGACAGTGCCAGCCTCGCGAGCAATCTCCTTGATATACTTATTCACCTTCTGCTCGTATGCTTTTGGCAAGCGATTTTCGTACTTGTCGAGAATTGCTTGCAACTCGGCACGAATAGGGATAACAACCTTATTGCCAGTTTTCTGCTGCTTGAGGTCGATAACCTTTTGACCGTTATCCAATGTGCGGATATTACCCTCATTGATTGTTGAATAGTCGCTAAATCGCTGTGCCGTATAACAACCCACAAGGAAAATATCCCTCGCAATACTCTTGTGTTTATCTCCCTTCAAATCAACTTCGGCGATGGCACGAATCTCCGACTCCGTAAGATAGATATTCTCCACCTCTGCTGTCAGCACACGAAACTTGCGACTCTCAATCAAGCCATTATCGTGCAAGCCCTCTTCGCGAGCTGCGCGCATAATGATTTTAAGCTCCTTAACATGGCGACCAATCGTGTTTATGGAGTAGTCCTTGGCGGTGAAGTATGCAACAAAATCATCGTAAAACTTCAAATCAATATCGCCAAAGTCATATCGCTTGTGCATTGCTTTGCAGAACTCGTCAAACTGAATAATAAAACCTTTGTAGTTCTTGATTGTTGAGAACCCGTAGCGCAACTTGTGAATATTAAGACGCTCGCCACTCTCCATCTCCCTTACATATCGAGCAATATAGTCCGAGAGCGACTCTCGGCTACGCACACGCTTGCCATTGACAACACTGCGAGGATGGTGGAACGCATAGATAATCTTCTCCAACTTCGTCTTTGTCATTGCGTGTTCGGGATCTTTGGCAATCTCTCCAAGAATAAAACTTCGCAACTCCGAGAGATTCTTCATTAGTTCTCTTCCCTGCCGCTCGGTGAAATCTTCTACCGCAGTATAGCGACTCTTTACGGTCTGACGCTTATTATCCCACGCATCGGTCAATACCAGATACTGCGTATCGGCATAAAACTGATTCCCTCGACCAACGGTGAAGTGTATTTGCACCTTGGCCAATTTATTTTTTTGCGTTGATCGCACACGATAACAAAAGGTTGCCATAGTTTATAGTTTTTACTTTGGCGAAGATAGTAATTTTGTTATACATTTGTAATACCATCACAAAATTTTCTCAAATTTTTATTTATATCTATTTCCACAGAGTACACATAAACTATTGATATATAAGATAATTAAAGTTAAAAGAGATTGAATTTGATTAAAATTTATAGCGTTCGCTTCAGACCTCCAGTATTGCAGAGCAGACGACTTGAAAAAGTCGTCTGTTTTGTTTTATGTGTTAGTCTGTGCAAGCCCACCCTAATTTTCGATTAGAAGGGGCATAATTTGGCGCCGATAAAGAGAAAGCCCGGATGGGACATACTCGAAAGTATTTCCCATTCGGGCTTTGGATTGAGGCATCGAAGGATGCCCCTTATAATCGAAAATTACTCTTCGTCGGTGTCGGTGTAAGCCTTCAACAACTTATCCTGTACATCGGCGGGAACCTGCTCGTACTGTGCGAACTGCATAGTGTAGGTCGCAGCACCCGAAGTCAACGATGACAACGATGTAGAGTAGCGGTAGAGCTCTGCCAAAGGCACGCGTGCGTTAAGACGGTCGAAGCCCTTGTCTGACTCCATACCCATAATCATCGCACGGCGGTTCTGCAAGTCGCTCATCACAGCACCCATATACTCGCTGGGAGTAAGTACCTCGACATTGTAGATAGGCTCCATAATCTTGGGACCTGCGTTGCGGAATGCCTCCTTGAAGGCGTTACGACCAGCAAGCTTGAACGAAAGCTCGTTTGAATCTACTGGGTGCATCTTACCATAGTAGATGACAACGCGGATGTCACGAGCATAAGAACCTGTCAACGGACCCTCGTCCATCTTCTCCATAATACCCTTCAAAATAGCGGGCATAAAGCGAGCGTCGATAGCACCACCAACGATAGAGTTGTAGTACTGCAACTTACCGCCCCAAGGCATATCATACTCCTCCTTACCCTTAACGCTCACAGCGATCTCCTGACCGTTAACCTTGTACTTCGAAGGCTCGGGCATACCGTCGTAGTAGGGCTCGATGACCATGTGAACCTCACCAAACTGACCAGAACCACCAGACTGCTTCTTGTGGCGATAGTCGGCCTGAGCTACCTTAGTGATAGTCTCACGATAAGGAATCTTGGGAGCGAAGTACTCGATCTCCATCTTATTCTCGGTCGAAAGACGCTGCTTGAGGATGTTAAGGTGGTGCTCACCCTGACCCTGAATGATGGTCTGCTTGAGCTCCTTAGAGTACTCAACAAGGATAGTGGGATCCTCATACTTAGCATCGTTCAAGAGCTTGCCCAACTTCTCCTCGTCGCTCTGCTCCTTAGCCTTAACGGCTGCACGGTAGCGAGGCTCGGGGAATACGATAGGCTCAACAGTAACGGGTGCAGAAGGTGCTGCAAGGGTGTCGTTGGTGCGAGTGCCCTTAAGCTTCACGGTGCAACCGATATCACCTGCTGAAAGCTCGGTAACCTTAACACGGTTCTTACCTGCTACGGCGAAGAGCTGCGAAAGCTTCTCCTTGTTGCCAGTGCGTGAGTTAACAAGCTCCATACCCTCGGTAAGCTTACCACGGATAACGCGGAAGTAGGTGATCTCACCGATATGCTGCTCAATCTGGCTCTTGAATACGAATACTACGGTAGGCTCATCAGCATTTGCAACGAGCTCCTCACCCTCTGAAGAGAGGAATGCGGGTGCCTTCAATGGACCGGGAGCAACATTGATGATGAACTCCATAAGACGCTTGGTACCGATGTCGCGCTTGCCTGATGCACAGAAGATGGGCATTACATCACGCTTCGATACGCCGAGCTTCAAACCTGCACGGATATCGTCCTGAGTGAGTGAGCCCTTCTCGAAGTAGAGCTCCATAAGTGCGTCGTCGTAAACGGCAGCAGCCTCGGCAAGCTCCTGGTTGAGCTCCGTAGCACGCTCCATCTCGCTCTCGGGAATGGGGTGCTCCTCGCGCTTGCCATTCTCGTCAACGAACTTATACATCTTCATCATCAATACATCGATGAATGAGTCGAAGCCAGCGCCCTGGTTGACAGGATACTGCACGATAACGGGCTTAACCGATGAGTTAGCACGGATGCCCTCTACGGTAGCATCGAAGTTAGCCTTGTCGCCGTCGAGCTGGTTAACAACGCCGATAAGGGGCTTGTTCAAGAGGCGAGCATAACGAGACTGAAGCTCTGAGCCTACCTCCCAGCCATTCTGAGCATTAAGAACCATAACGCCAACATCGCCCACCTTGAATGCCGAGAAGAGCGAACCACAGAAGTCGTCCGAACCGGGGCAGTCGATGATGTTGAGCTTACGATCCATAAACTCTGTAAAGAGGGTTGTCGAATAGATCGAACGCTTATATTCGTGCTCTATATCGGTGTTGTCCGAGAGTGTGTTGTTGTTCTCGATACTACCCCTGCGGTCAATAACCTTACCCTCGAAAGCCATTGCCTCTGCAAGGGTAGTCTTTCCAGTGCCAGGCGCACCAATAAGAACGATGTTCTTAATCTCTTTTGCTGAATAGTTTTTCATATTTGATAGTTTTTTAGGTTTTTTTGTTTTCCGTTTTAGGAGGGCGTTAAGTTGTTAAACGCCTTTCAGGATTATAAAGTTATGGACTTTTTTTTGAACCACCAAATATAAAACCAAGAAATTTAAAAAATAGGTTATTTTCCCACTCTTGCTGAGGGTCGGTTGTGGCCAAAAGAAAAAATTTTTATATCTTTGGTATCGCTACGCACCAACTTAAATATCGCCAATGCTCGCTCGTCGAATTTATACATTTTTAGTCATTCTCGTTGCGCTCTTCACCGCCACCGTTGCCGTGGCACAAGAGGGCGAGGAGGACTATCGCCGCTTTAAGTTCTACGACGACGAGGAGTGGTGGTGGGAGCCCGTTGCCGACAGCATCGTGCGCCCGCAAATCTCAGCCTCGGCAATTGGAGATATTGGCCGTTCGGCAAGCTATCAGCTAAATGGCATTCCACACAACCGCTATGGCGACGGCTTCGACGAGGAACACCGACTTTCGCGCCACGAGGTAGACTACTCCACAGCCTCGCTTCTAAGTGCCATGGGCTACTACGATAAGCACGATGGCCTTCTGCGCCATATCGAGATTGGCCGTGAGCGTGCTTTAAGGCGTGAGGGCCAATATCTGCGCCTTAACCTCTCGGGGCGTGGCGTCTGGGGAGGCGTTACGCATCGTGGAATCTACCGCCCAGCGCCCAACGGCATCATGCTTAAGGATGAGGGTTGGCAGATTGTGGATTACGCGCGCGTACGCACGGGTCGCGATATATATGTAGAGGGCATCGCCAGCAATTCTGTTGATGTTGCCCTTAATCTCGTTCGTCGCACTCGTCGCGACAATCTCACGATTATTGCGCTTATGCCATGGTCGGAGCGAGGCTTGCGCTCGGCAGCGACCGACGAGGCGATAGCCCTCTCGGGCAATAAGCGCTACAACCCAGCTTGGGGCATGCAGTCGGGCAAGGTGCGCAGTAGCCGTGTGGCAACGACCCTCCACCCCGAAATCATGGTGGACTTTTCGCGCCGTTTGAGCATCGCCACGACACTCAGCCTTAATGCAGATATCGGTTTTAGGCGTTATGGCCGTACTGCATTGGCGTGGTTTAACACCATCTCGCCAGCGCCCGACAACTACCGCTATCTGCCCTCGTCGGCCTCAGATGATGAGAGCCGTCGTGAGATTACGGATGCGTGGCAGAGGGGCGATAGACGCTATACGCAGATTGATTGGGATAGGCTATATCATACCAATCTTTTGCAGAGCGATGGCCATGCTGTCTATGCCGTGGAGAGTAGGCGCTCGAATATGGCGCATGCCACACTCTCGGCAGAGTTTGAGAGCCGTATCGGGCGTGTGGATTTAAGTTATGGTCTAAGCCTTGATTATGAGCGTGATAGACGCTTTAAGGAGATGCGAGACCTCGTTGGTGCAACGCATATCGTAGACCTCGACTACTTCTTGGAGGACGACGACACCTACTGCAATATGATGCAGAACAACCTGCGTGAGCCTAACCGCCGCATTGAGGAGGGCGACCGCTTTGGGTATGATTTTAACCTCGTACGAAGGCGCATTGAGGGCTTTGTATCGCTCGGTTGGCGCAAAGATAAGATGGCTTTTAATGTTGAGGGAAGCTTTGCGGGTGAGACACTGTGGCGCCGAGGTCGTTACGAGAAGGAGTCGTTTCCCGATGCTGGGTCGTTCGGTAGGTCGCGCAAAGTGGCGCTTACGCCCTATAATATAGGGGCTAATTGGAGCTATGAGGGGTTATCGCATACTCTCGTTGCTCGCCTCTCGTTGCGAGGTATAAGCCCCGAGGTGGGCGACCTCTTCTTGCAACCAAACTACAATAATCGCGTTGTGGAGTCGCCCGAGCTAAGCCACCATCTATTCGCCTCGGTGGCCTACGGCTATGCTTCGCCGATGGTGCGCCTTGGAGTTACGGCATTTGTTGCCTCGGCAACGCGCCTGACGAGTGTTGTGCGCTACTTCGACGACCTTACGCGCACCTACGCCGATGCTGTGGTGCGTGGCACGGGCTATCTGAACTTTGGCGTGGCGATGGATGCCGAGGTGGAGTGGTCGAAATATTTTAGTTCGCTATTTTCGCTTACGGCAGGTAGTTATCGCCATTCGCGCAACCCAGAGATTGCAGTATACTCAGATGTCGATAATCGCCTGATTGCCAGAGGGCGGAGCGCTATGCGTGGCATAAGAGGAAAGACACCGACAATCACGGCGTATGGCGATATAGAGTTTAATCGTGGAGGCTGGATTGCAAAGTTGGGCGTTAAGTATTGGGGCTTGAGGTATATCGAGGCCTCGCCGATTAGGCGCATGGTGCGCTTTGCGGAGCTTGATATCTCGCCCGAGGAGCGTAGACAGTTGATTGAGCAGGAGCGACTTGGGGATGCGTTATCGGTAGATGTATCGCTATCAAAGAGTCTGCAACTCGGTGAAAATAAGTTGATTGTGGAGGTTGCGGTGAGAAACTTGCTCGGCTCGGACTATGTCGTAAATGGCTATGAGCAACACCGTGTTCGTCGCCAGGATTTTGGCAAGCGGAGCTATATTCGCCCCTTTGATAATCTGAAATTGTATGGCTATCCGCGCAACTATGCGGTGGGTGTGACCTTGCTATTTTAAGAGCGCCACAATCTTTTCGAGCCAAAGTTTATCGGTGGAGTCAAATGTGGCAAGGCGCTCACTATCAATGTCTAATACTGCGCATATCTCGTCGTTGTGCCATACGGGCACAACAATCTCGCTACGCGAAAGCGAGCTGCAGGCGATATGCCCTGGGAACTTCTCGACATCCTCGACGATGATAGTTTGCTCCTCGCGCCACGCCGTGCCACAAACGCCACGGCCATAGCCTATGCGTGTGCAGGCCACGGGGCCTTGGAATGGTCCAAGCACAAGTTCCTCGCCCACGACACGATAAAAGCCTGTCCACCAGAAGCCGAACGAAAGGTGAATCATCGCAGCGAGGTTTGCCATCTTGGCCACCTCGTCGCCCTCGTCACGAAGCATAGCCTCGGCTTGTGCAAAGAGGAGCTTGTATCGCTCCTCTTTACTGCCTGTGCCTATCTTAAAATCTTCTGCCATAACGCCTTACTCGAAGTAGGTCTCCTGCGAGCCACTATGGCGACCATCGATGTAGATATCGACCTTGTAGGTACCCTTCACAAAGGCGCTACCGTCGTAGTAGATGCTCACAGGTACCGACTGGTTTTCGTAGTCTACCTTACGCATTGCAGATGCCACCATCTCCTCGCCCTCGAACATAAATACGGTCATCTCGGGCGATAGAAGTGTGAAGCCCTCGGGGTTGGTGATGCAGATGTAGATGCTCTTCTCGCCGGGCTCGGCAAGCTCGTTGGCGGTAAGCTCGAAGTCGACACGGAGGCGTGATGCCTGCTTGATGCGGCGCACCTCACGGCTATTGCTGTTCAGTGCTGCCATACGAATACCACTCGAACGGATAACGGCGCCAATGCGCACCTTGGTGCCAAGCTCGTCGGCCTTCTCCTCGGCAACATCGGCACGAAGCTGAGCATCGGTAATCTCGCGCTTGTACTCGACATTCTGCGCCTGGAGGTTACGGTTGATGTTGTTGAGCGAGTCAATCTGCTGCAAATAGCCCTTCATCACGCCCTTGAGCGTTGCCACCTCGCGCTTATAGCGGGCAAGCTGCTCGTAGTTGTAGGTCTTTTCCTTTTGCAACTGCTCGAGCATCGTTACCGCCTCCTGATACTTCACCATCATCGTATCGTTCTTATCTTTGAGGCTTTCGAGCTCCGAAACTAGGCTCTCGGCATCGCGCTGAAGGAGGCTATTCTGCTCCTCGAAAATCTTGCGTGCCGACTCCACAAGGGCATAATCCTCCTCGACAGTCTTAACCTTGCCAGCATAGCGTACGACGAAGAATGTCAGCGGTATAAGCAACAGCGCAAGGATGATAACGGCCGTTTTGTAGCCCTTAACGGAGCGGTCACGACGGCGCAACTCCTCCTCGACATCGTCGATATTGAAATCCTCGGTGGGGTAGTCGTACTGTGCCACGGGTGGCACTACTGGCGTAGGCTCTGCCACGGGCTGAGGTTCCTCGGTGCTACCTTGCGATGCTGCAAGGCGCTCGTTGAGGGTCTGGGGCTGTGAGGCACGACCCTCTGCCAAGATGTCGTTGAGGGTCTTGGGTGTAGTTGATGTGGGCTCGGGAGTGCTCTGTGGTGCGCTCTCCACGGGGGTGGGGGTATTCTCTACGGCAACCTCCGAGGCGATAGGCTCGCCACAAATGGGGCACGCCTTCGAACGACTTGAGGCGGGGTTACCGCACTTCTTACATCTAATTAAAGCCATATATGTTTCTCTGTTTTATTCGTGGTTGCAAATATAACGATTTTTGGCGTTGGCTATTACGAAATGTCCGAAAAATCTATGCGCTCACGCTTGTAGTGCTTCTCGCGCAGGGCACGCAGGGCGAAGTTTTCGGCTCGCTCCAAGCGGGGGTCGGCATCGAGGATGGCGATGGCATCGTCGCGCGTAAGGGACAATATTTGGCTGTCGGTAGCGAGGTTGGCAATGTTGAGCTCGAAGGCCTCGCCACTCTGCTGTGTGCCGTGGATATCGCCCGCACCACGCAACTTAAGGTCGAGTTCCGAGAGTTCGAAACCATCGTTCGTCGAACACATAGCCTCCAAGCGTTGACGGCTCTCCTTCGAGAGTTTCTCGCCCGACATCAGTATGCAGTAGGATTGCTCGCCACCACGACCTACACGACCACGCAACTGGTGGAGCTGCGATAGGCCAAAGCGCTCTGCCGACTCGATAACCATCACCGTGGCATTCGGAACATCGACACCCACCTCGATAACGGATGTGGCAACGAGGATGTGTGCCTCACCCCTCTTAAACTCCATCATCGCGGCATCCTTATCCTCGGGGCGCATCTTGCCGTGGCAAGCAGTGATGCGGTATTGTGGCAATGGGAAGTCGCGCGAAAGCGACTCAAAGCCGTCGTAGAGGTCCTTGTAATCCATCTTCTCTGACTCCTTGATAAGAGGGTAGACCACATAGACCTGTCGACCCTTGGCAATCTCTTGGCGTAGGAAACCAAACATCTTGAGGCGGGCAGAGTCGTAGTAGTGATAGGTGCGAATGGGCTGACGGCCAGGGGGTAGCTCGTCGATAACCGAGACCTCCAAGTCACCATAGAGCGTCATCGCAAGGGTGCGCGGTATGGGTGTTGCGGTCATCACAAGGATATGTGGCGGTTGCAGATTCTTTGTCCAAAGTTTGGCTCGTTGCTCAACGCCAAAGCGGTGTTGCTCGTCGATAACGACATAGCCGAGGTTGGCAAACTGCACTCGATCCTCAATTAGCGCGTGTGTGCCAATAAGGATATCTACCTCGCCCGAGGCGATGCCCGAAAGCGATGCTTTGCGCTCCTTCGCCTTCGACGAGCCAGTGAGGATAGCGACCTTTACGCCTATGCCCTCGGCAAAGTGTATCATCGATGCAAAGTGCTGACGAGCAAGTATTTCGGTGGGCGCCATAATGCAGGCCTGGAAGCCGTTGTCGACAGCCAAGAGCATCGACATAAAGGCAACCATCGTCTTGCCACTACCCACATCGCCTTGTAACAAGCGATTCATCTGCTTGCCCGATATCATATCGGCGCGTATCTCCTTGATTACACGCTGCTGAGCCCCCGTAAGTGCAAAGGGTAGCTTCTCGCGATAGAAGGTGTTGAAGGCGTTGCCAACACGCGGAAAGAGGAAGCCGTTGCCTCGCTCCTTGCGCTCCGAACGGCGAGCCTGAATCGTTAGCTGAACGCCGAGCAATTCATCGTATTTTAGGCGGTATTGCGCCTGACGAAGTTGTTCCGAGGATTGCGGAAAGTGGATGTTGTAAATAGCATCACGCAACGAGATAAGGCCATTCTTTCGGCGCAGACTCTCGGGGAGTGGGTCGGCAAATGCCGAGGGGTCGGAGGCTACAAGTTGCCAAGCGCGTTGCACAATGTTGTACATCGCCTTGGTGCCTATCATCGACGATAGGCGCTCGGTAGTGGAGTAGATGCCCTGAAAGCCACTCTCCTGCTTGCGCGAGAGGTATTGCTCGACAGCCTCGATATCGGGGTGGGCGATGCTCAGGCGGTTGCGGAACATCGAGGGACGACCGAAAATCATATATTCTCGCCCCACCTCGACCATCTTGTCTATCCACTTTGCGGTGTTGAACCAGATAAGTTCGGCAGAGCCCGACGAGTCGGTAACCTCGACTGTGAAGCGCTGTTTGCGACCTTCGCCCTGATAACCCTTGCCGATAACCCTACAACGCAACTGCACAAACGAGGACTCCATATCCTCGGTAATCTCGCCTATCTGCCAGATGCGTGTGCGGTCGATATAGCGGTAGGGGAAGCGCAGGAGGAGGTCGCCAATTGTTTTTACGCCCACCTCACGCTCCAAGAGGCGTGCACGGACCTCGCCCACGCCACCAACATACTTGATATCTGTCGCCAACACCTCCGCCATCGTTGCGGTTGCCTAAAAAGGATTAAATCTTGGTGATTGAGCGCACGGGGGCGATGGCCTCAAGACGCTTTGCGCCACCCAAATCCTCAATTTCGACGATAAAGACAAACTCCTTAATCTTTACCTTGTAAGCCTTGCCGTCGATGGTGATGCTCTCGCTCTCCAACGAGCGAGCCAAGCCCTCGGCTGTGCCACCTGTGGCGAGGACATCATCGAGGATTGTGAGGTAGATGGTGTCGCCCTCTACCTTGCCCGCAGCGATATCCGAGAGGCGATAGTATAGCTTGTCGAAGCCATACTCCTTCTCGATAAGCACCTCTTTAAGGTCGCCCTCGGCGAAGGGTAGCTTGCCACTCTTACGCACGGGAATGATATTCTCGACATGTGATGCGGTCGATAGAAGGGGCGCTGCGAAGAGGAAGCCACGAGCCTCGGGAGCTACGATATTGGGTGCTGTAGCAGCCTTGCCAATCTCCTCGACCAATTTATTAAATACCTCCTTGTGCTGCAAGTAGGGGATAATGTCTACGAAGATGATTCCCTCCTTAGGGAAATCCTTGTAGTATTTCAATACATCTTTCATAGTTACGAAATGTTGTTAATCGTACAAAGTTAATAAATTTTCTTTGGGGAATGGTGTGGGGTACGATAAATTTTGTAAATTTGTAAAACAAATTCCGAAAACGCAGAATTAAGAACAACTAAAACTTCAATAAATTATGAAAAGAATACTTGTTACAGGTGCTACTTCGGGCATCGGTCGTGCTACAGCTTTGCGCCTTGCGGGTGCCGACACCGAGATTATCATCACTGGTCGTCGTCTCGACCGCTTGGAGGCGCTGAAGAGCGAGGTTGAGGCTAAGGGTGCAGTATGCCGTGTGCTCAACTTCGATGTTCGCTCCGAGAAGGAGTGTATCGAGAACCTTGTGCCACTGGGTCGTGTCGATATCCTTATCAACAACGCGGGCTTGGCAGCAGGCTTGGAGCATATCGACAAGGGCGACTCACGCGACTGGGACGCTATGATTGACACCAATGTCAAGGGCTTGCTCTATGTTACAAAGATTGTCAGCCGTGCTATGGTCGAGGCTGGCAAGGGTGGTCACATCATCAACATCGGCTCGATTGCTGGTACCGAGCCCTATGAGAATGGTGCTGTATATTGCGCCTCGAAGCACGCCGTACACGCCATCTCGATGGCTATGCGTGCCGACCTTCTCTCGGCGGGCATCAAGGTTGGCGAGGTGCGCCCCGGTATGGTCGAAACGGAGTTCTCGGAGGTGCGCTTCCACGGCGATAAGGCTCGTGCCGAGGGTGTCTACAAGGGTGTCGAGGCGTTGCAGGGCGAGGATATCGCCGAGGCTATCGCTTGGATGCTCTCGTTGCCCGCACACATGAATGTCAACGACATAGTTCTTATGCCCACCTGTCAGGCGGGTGCCTATTATACCTATCGTAAATAGTTAAGTTATGAGAAAGAATTTTTCGATTTTATTCGCTTTGGCTGTGGCAGTTACCACCTTTGCGTGTGGCTGCACCAAGCCCGATAATGGCCCTGAGAAGGAGCAGCCAGTGAAGGCTGAGCCTGCCGAGAGTTGCGATTTGTTTGCGGTGAAGACTCCCGAGGATATCGCCTATCGTATACCCTCGATTGCCGTGACACCTTCGGGTCGTCTTATCTCGGTTGTCGACTATCGCATCGTGCGCTCGGATATCGGCGTTATCAACAATGGCCGTATCGACCTCCACTACCGTATCTCTGATGACCACGGCCACACATGGGGCGAGACGAAGGTGTTGGTAGAGGGTAAGGGTGCCGAGGCCGAGGACTTTATGTCGGTGGGCTTTGGTGATCCCTGCATCGTGGCAGATAGAGAGTCCAACAAGGTGCTCGTGATGTCGTGCGCAGGAAATGTGTCGTTCCAGAATGGCACGCGCAACCGCCACCAGAATATCGCCCGCTTCTACTCCGAGGATGGTGGCCAAACATGGAGCGAGCCCGAGGATATCGCCGAGTCAATCTACTCGCAGTTCGATGCTTCGAGCTACGGCCCTGTGCGCTCGATGTTCGTAGCGTCGGGTCGTATTATGCAGAGCTCGACCGTCAAGGTTGGTAGCCACTACCGCCTCTATTGCGCTGTCTTGGTGCGCGATAAGTCGGCTACGCACATGAACTATGTCCTCTTCTCCGATGACTTTGGTGGTAGCTGGAAGGTGCTGGGCGATATCAACGAGCCCGCAGTATACCGCACTGCCGACGAGCCTAAGGTTGAGGAGTTGCCCAATGGTAATATCCTTATCAGCTCGCGCTACAATGGTGGCCGCTACTACAACATCTTCACCTATGATAGTGTTGCCGAGGGTACTGGCGATTGGGATGAGGCGCAGTTCTCGGGCGCTACAAATGGTGGCGTTACGGCTATCGAGAACTCGACAAATGGCGAGGTCGTGGTGTTGCCCGTGGTGCGCAACGAGGATAAGAAACAGATGCACCTCCTTTTGCAGTCGTTGCCTATGGGCCCCCAGCGTGCAAATGTGGGTATCTACTATAAGGAGCTTGCATCCGAGGTTGACGACTATATCTCGCCCTATGAGCTTGCTCGCGACTGGGACGGTGTTAAGCAGGTGTCAACTAAGAACTCTGCATACTCGACACTCATCTGGCAGAAGGATAACAACCTCGGCTTCCTCTACGAGGAGGAGACATACGGTGTAAGCGCCTATGAATATGGTGGTTACAACATTGTCTATGATGCCTTTTCGTTGGAGGAGATTACCGCTGGCAAATACAGCTACAATTTCTTGTGATAAGGGGCATCCTTCGACGCCTCAATCATTGCCCTGAATGGGAAATACCTCGAGTATGTCCCATCCAGGGCAATTTCTTTATCGGCGCCAAATTATGCCCCTTCTGACAAGAAATTGGTCGTGGGGATTGGGTAGGTGGTTAGTTGCGCTCCGTGGAGCGCCAGCTAACGCTGAGGGGTACGAGGGGTATGAGAGGTACAAGGGGTTGCGCTTCAAAGAAGCGCTTTATTAGCGCTCGGCCGTTGGCCTCTTATACCCCTTAGAACCCTTTTGCCCCTTAGGGCGTAGCCCGCAGGCGAAACGCCTGCAATCTCTTTCCTCTTTTATCTTTGCTCTCTCTTTGCGCTTGCTAACGCCGTGGGTGCCTGGTAGATACCGAGGTCGAAGAGTGGGAGTAGAGCTACGATATGCGAGATTAGCTCGCTCTGCAACTGCTCATAGGGTATCCAGTTGACATCCTTCGAGAAGCAGTAAATCTCCACAGGCAAGCCCCACTCCGAGGGTTGGAGCTGGCGCACGATGATAAGCATCTCCTTATGCACCTTGGGGTGGTTGCGGATATACTTCTCCGAATAGCGCATAAAGAGGTCGAGGTTGGTAGGCTCGGCCATGGTGTCACCGATGGGCGCTATCTCCTCGATAAGCTTCGCTGTTGTGGGGTTGTTCCTGAGGCGCTCGACAAGCTCGTCGCTAATGAACGATATGGTTGTCATATCAATATTCAACGAGCGCTTGATGCGTCGGCCACCTCTGTCGCGCATAGCTTGCCAGTTGTCAAAAGGTTCACTGATAAGCAGATAGGGTGGCAGGGTCTGTGTCGTGTTGTTCCAGCCACGAATCTTGATTGTCGTGAGTGCCACCTCCTCGACCATGCCGTCGATACCGCGCGAGGGCATCTCAATCCAGTCGCCAACCTTCAGCATATCGTTTGCCGATAGCTGCACGCCCGCCACAAGGCCGAGAATCGTATCCTTGAAGATAAACGACAACACCGCAGCCGAAGCACCAAGACCTGTAAGAAGCAGTGCGGGCGACTTGTCGATGATGATAGCAGCAATAAGGATTACTGCGATGATGATAACCACCACCTGTGCCGTCTGTAACAGACCCTTGATGGGCTTGCCGTGCCACGATGGCTTATGCTCGGCAAACTCGAACGATACGGCGAGCAGAGCATTCGTAAAGCGGGCGCTTGCATAGACAAGATATATCTCCGCAACCTTGGTAAGTAGCTGATAGAGAGTGTCGCCACTGCCGTCGGTAGCCGAAAAGGCCATGGGCAGTAGGGCGTAAATCACCACGGGCTTAACAAGACTACATAGGCGGCGGATAAGCTTCCTGTCGAAGAGCTTATCGTCCCACTTCGAGCGTGTGCGAGCCACGATATTCTGACCTACGCGCACCACACCTTGGCGTACGATAAAGTCGATAAGGTAGGCCAAGAGTATGATTATAAGCAGTGCCACCCAGCGATTTATGGCAATAGCGGTCGCCTCCGAGCAACCGCTATCCATTAGCCAGCCAGTAATCCAATCACGAAAGATATCGCTTAATCTATTCATAGGTTAGTAGAGCAAGGTGTTAGAATCTGAAACCGAGGGTGAGCACGGCGTGATGACGCTTTGTCTTGGTGTTGAAAGCGATGCTCTCGATAGGGTCAAAGCTATTGGTGTTGCTCGTCTCCACGGCATAGAATGTCTTGTAATTGGTGCTATTTGTTACGCCATACTGGTATGCCAAGTCGAGGTATACAGTCGAGCCAAAGCGCCAGCCAAGACCTGCCGTAACATAGTGTTGCTCACGGGTCAAGGGGTGGCTATATAGCTGATTTTCGTAGCCCTCGCGGAAGTTGTTGCCACTCCAGATATATCCTGCACGAACAACCATAAGGGGCAAGAGGTTAACCTCGGCACCAAGGCGCACGGTGTTACCGCCCTTGAATACCTCCTTAAGCTCGTCGGTGTAGCTAAGACCATAGATAGGGCTCGACTGCAAGCGTGCCGACTGATACCAGCTACGCTCATAGTCTGCCGAGAGTATGATGCGGTTGAAGATGGTGAGCGCAGCACCAAACATCAGGCGGTGGGGCGAACGGAAGTTCCACGAATACTCACCATTGTCCACCCACTCAGGGCTCTCAACATCGTCGTAGAAGTAGCCATCTTTGTCAAATTCGTAACCATCGGGATTTGAGCCTATGCTACGGGTGCGCGACCACATCTCGGCCTGGTAGCCGAGAGCCACATTATAGGCTGTGGGGGTGTGGTAGGCGATGCCGAAGCGTAAGAACTTGAAGGGGCGATAGGTAGCGCCAATCTTGAAGTTTACGCCCGTGCCCGAAAGTTCGGTAGTCTGGCTATAATTCATATAATCAAGCTGATAGGGTGTATCCTCGCCCGAAGGTTCCATGCCCTCGGCATAGATATAGTTCTCGCCGTAGTAGGTCGTACGACGATAGTTAATCGACTGAATACCGAGCGATGCACCGATATAGAACTTATCGACGAAGTTCATACCGAAGGTTAGGGCATACTCGCCCACAGAGCCACGGGTCTGAACAGCTGAATATTGGTCTACTTCGGCATCGGGCGATATGCGGTCGATAAACCAACCCTGGTCGTCCTTGTTCGTAAGACCATTCTTATAGGCAAGCACAGCACCCCAGTAGTAGGGGTCGTTGCCGAAGTCCATACGGCCATCAGCATCGGTCTGCAAGCCGTCGAGGTTCGACATCGAGCAGAGGAGGTTGGCCATAGAGTTGATTGCCGAGTTGCCCAACGAGGCGTTGCGCGAGCTACGGTTGAAGTCGGCGATGCGGTTGTAGGCAAAGCCCACATTGACATTCGTCACGGCGCCTGTGCCACGATAGGCGGTGAAGATACCACCAATGCTCGACATACCGAAGCGCGATGTGCGATCCTTGAAGGTCTGCTCACGGCGTGGCACGCCATTATAATATGGCTCGCCACCGCGTGTAGGGCTCTTGGTGAACTGCATCATGGGCGAGAGGCTGATGTCGCTCTCGACA
Source organism: Alistipes sp. (assembly GCA_017465575.1). Classification (GTDB taxonomy): domain Bacteria; phylum Bacteroidota; class Bacteroidia; order Bacteroidales; family Rikenellaceae; genus Alistipes. The sequence continues at coordinate 96,374 of JAFTVX010000021.1, forward strand.
TACATGCCGATACCTGCGGGGTTGAGCGATGCCGAGACCATATCGGCACCCAACGCTGTGAAGGCGTTACCCATAGCCATCGAGCGTGCTGTGCCGTAGTTGTGGGCGGTATTCGAGAGATTGTAGATGTCGCCCCAAGTGATAATGTCGTTGTTGAGTGCCGTGCCACCGAAATTTACGGTCTGTGCCGAGAGTCGGGGTGATGCAGCCACTGCCAAGAGGGCTACGGCAACCAAGGTATATAGCTTTTTCATAGTGCGTTAAGTTTGTGTTAGAGAGAAACAAGGAGTATGCCGTGTTTGAGGCATACTCCCTCTTTTTTAGCACTTAGCGGCGTGATGATGTCGTGCCACCACCCGAGCGTGAGCTACCCGAAGAGTAGCTACCACCCGATGAGCTGCTCGACGATGAGCGAGAGCTACCCAAGCCGCTGTGTGTAGCGTTGTAGCTCGACTGCTGAGTGTTGCGATACGAGCTCGAAGAGCTTGACGATGAGCTGCGGCTCGAAGAGCTTGACGAACGGAACGATGATGAACGATTCGACGAGCTTGACGATGACGAGCGCACGCTGGTTGATGAGCCCTTGTTGCTTGACGACGAAGAACTTACGGTCGAGCCTCGGCGCGATGATGTTGAACCACCACCCGATACCGAACTGCCCTTCGACGATGATGAGCTGCTGCCGAGTGCCGAGCTTACGCTGAACGAGTTGCTACGGCTTGTCGATGTCGACGAGCCACGGAAGTTGCCTGCCGAGCTGTGGCTGTTGTTCGACGACGAACTTGACGAGCCAACTGTGATACCAGTGCTTACCTTAGCATCGCTCACGCTGCTGCGGTTGCTTGACGATGAGCCTACGGTGATATTTGTGCCCTTGCCGGTCGATGTGCCTACGGTGGAATTGCTACCATTGTAGATGCCTGTCGATACCGAACCACGGTTGCCACCTGGGCGTGTGGTCAAGCCCGAAGAGCTCTCCACGCGGATGCTGGTGGGCGACTCGTAGCGACTGCCAGTGTTCACGCGGTTGCCGTTAAGGTTCTCGTTGGGGCGACCTGCCGATGCACCCGAACCTGTGGTGTGGTTGTAGCCGGGGCGGTTGTTGTCGTTATAGCCCGGACGAGTGTGGTCGGGACGGTGCTGTGGCGGACGCGGAGGTGCAGGATTGTAGCCGTGGCCATGACCGTGGTGGTTATGGTGCGGGTAGTAACCTCCCCACCACCAGTCGTAGTAGTGGTAGTGGTGGCCGTGGTAGCAGATGTTCCAGTTCCAGTCGTACCACGAGTAGTGAGGATAGCCCCACCATGAGTAGTAGCCGGGACGAGAGTAGAAGCTCCAACCGAAGTTCCAGGGCGACGAGTAGAGACCGAACGAGATGTTCACAGCACCCCATGAGCCAAACATCGAGGTGATGTACTTAGGCTCAACCCAAACTTGGTCACCCGATACCATCACATTGTAGTATGCGGGGTCGTATGCCGAAGCGTAGTACATCGCGCGATTTGCTGCGAGGCTGTAATAGCTCGATGGCATGCGGTAGTTGGGCGACTGGAAGCCATAGAGACGACGAGCGTAGGCGCTGCTGTAGTCGTCGGCTACGATGTTTACATAGTTGGGCTCCTCGTCGTAGTACGACGATGCGTAATACTCTCTCTCGGCGCGTGCTGCCTCCTCCTCTGCGAGGCGCGCCTCCCACTGAGCACGGCGAGCCTCAGCCTCAGCTCGCTCAGCCTCGGCCTGAGCCTTCAGACGATTCGCCACCTCGGTGCGATTGTCGGTGCGATATAGGTCGCTGGCACCATACGATGCCGAATTCCATAGAGCTGTACAGCTGCCGAGCAAGAGTGATGCTGCGGCAAAGCCCATTATCATTACAAACCTTCTCATAGTTGTATAGTTTTTCTCTTCTTAATTAACGCTTCACGAGGCAAAGGTCGTACCCAACGAGATAACTTTTTTCGCTAAGGCCCACCTTCGCTATTACAAAGGTAGTTATTTTTTTGGAAAATCTATGCATTCGAGGGCCAAAAGCACAAAACACGGGGGTGAACCGCCAAATTGTCGGGGTGAAGTGTGGCAACGAATGAGTGGTTATGGCCTAAAATAGCTTGTTTTTTAATCCAATGCTACTTATTAAAATTCTATCTGTTTGGTCGATTGAAATTCATTTTTTTTGAATTTCTATGCATGAATTGGAAGATTTTTTTATTTTTGCAGAATAAATATAATACTTAGGCAAACAATTTTAACAACCAACTCTAATTTATCTTTTATGAAAAAGTTCTTATTCGCTTTGGTAGCCGTTGCGCTTACCTTTGCAGTCGGCTGTAAGCCTACGCCCGACACGCCTAATGGTCCCTCGAAGAATCCTGGGGCTGAGAGTGGCGACCCCGTTGAGTTAACGGACTTCACCGTAACACTCACCTCGTTGCACTCGGGCGATGTTTTCTTGACCATTGAGCCCAAGCAGAAGGATATGCAGTATTGGTACTCGTTGCAGATTAAGGAGGATATGCCCGAGGCTGATGCAGATGTCTATGCTGCCGACCTCGAATACTTCAACTATTTGGCCAACTACTACAGCATGTCGCTCGATGAGTTCTTGTCAAGCAACCTTATTAGTGGCGATATTGATTGGCGCTACAACTCGCTCTCGGCACGCACCGAGTATGTGCTCTATATGTATGGCTTGAACCCCGATGGTAGCGCTGTTACCGAGGTTAACCGCCTTGCATTTACCACCACAGCCGTTGAGCCTCTCGACTGTACATTTGAGATTGTCCCTGCTGACAATACCACCGCTACATCGTTCTCGGTAACCATCGTTCCTTCGGACGACACCGTAGGTTACTTCTTCGATGTATTCCCTGCGGCGATGTACGAGGAGTACTGCCTAAGTGATGCTGCCAACCTTCCCGCATTTATCGCTGAGTATATCCCTGCTATTGCTGCCGAGGCTGGCTACACCGTTCCTGTTACTGTGGGCGCTATCTCTAACTATGGCGCTATCACCGCAGACTTTACCTCGGAGGAGGGTATTCAGCCCTCTAATACCTACTACATCTTTGCTATTGGTATTGGTGCTGATGGCTCAGCTGTTACCGAGGCAGAGGTTATCTCTATAACCACTGGCCGACCCCCTATGAACACCTTCGAGGTGTTGGAGGCATCGGTTGAGGATGACCGTGCAACATTCTATGTTACTCCCGACCACAGTGAGTCGTATGTAGCCTTGTTCGAGCTTCAGGAGTATATGTACGACAATGATGGCAACGCCCTCACTGACGACCAGATTATTGATGCTATCCTCCGTGCTCAGGGCGACAGCATCGGTAACCACATCTATAGTGGCACCTCTTCGGTTTCGGAGTGCCCCATTATCCCCAACAAGGATTACTACTGCTTGGTATTCGGCTACTTCGGTGGCGAGGTAACTACGCCTCTCACCAAGGTGGCGTTCAAGACCAAGGAGGCTGATATGGTGGATTGCGAGATTTTCATCACCCTCGGCACTCCCACAACCACAACTTGTGGCGTATCGTTCGACCCCTACATCACACCTATGCCCCATATGTTCAACTATATGCCTTATGCAACATACGAGGCATATGGTGCTAACGACGAGGCTATCAAGCGCTACAACGACGAGCTTATCGACTCGATGTGGGATCCCTCGAAGATGAGCCGTGAGGAGTGGCTCTCACGCGCTTTGGAGACCGACTACAACTCATGGACTATCGACGGCTTGGAGCCTAACACTCACTACTTGGTATATGCTATCGGTCTTGTACCCGACGGTACTTACACCACACCTGCCTACTTCAAGGAGTTTACCACCAAGGAGGTAAAGGAGGGTCCACATGTACAGGAGATTATGTTCAACGGCAACAAGAGTCAGGGCTGGGCACAGGCTTGGATCTATCTCGACCTCGACACCGAGGTTAAGACCTTGAAGTTCAGCCATATCGTCAACGACGACGCTGTCTACAATCTCTCGGACGAGGAGCTTCTTGCCTACCTTGAGGAGGAACACGATACTACTTATGTTCAGGAGATTACGAACCAGACATATGTAACTATCACCGACCAGGGTATCTCGGAGGGTGATACCGTATACTATGCAGGTGCTGCCTACGATGCCGATGGCAATGCTCGCATCTATCGTGACACCTACACCTTGTAATAGCTATGAAGAAGTTATCATTTATTATGATGATGGCTGCAATCGTTAGCCTGTCGTTCGCCTGCTCGGAGCCTACTCCGAGCGACGACCCGGGCAACACCGAGCAGCCAAATCCCAACGATGACCCTGAGAAGAAGGAGCTCAAGGTTGGCGACTACTATAAGGAGGGTCTTGCCGAGGGTATCATCGCCTTTTTGGAGGAGGATGGCGAGCACGGCTTGCTTATCTCTATCGATGAGACCGTGGCACAGTGGTCTACCGAGCACGAGATGCTCACCGTGCAGGGTGGCGAGTTCTCGATGGAGGATGGTGCCAAGAATTGCGCCTATATCCGCACACAGGAGAACTGGGAGGCACTCTATCCCGCCTTTGCGTGGTGCCACGCGAAGAATGTCTTGGGTCTTAATGCTTGGTTTTTACCCTCGATTGGCGAGTTCCGCCAGATTCTGCCCGCGGTTGAGGCTATCAACGCTACGCTCGAGGAGATGGGCGAGACAACCCTCGCTATGGGCGTTAACGACAGCTACTGGACATCTGTTGAGGTGGGCGTGCAGGCTGCTTATGCCTTCAGCTTCTCGGAGGGCGACATCGCATCGTACGACATCGACAAGCTCAATGAGCACTATGTGCGTGCTATGCGTAAGTTCTAATTTAGCGACCGTTAGAATTTTATCTTAAACGACAATGAAACGATTTTTTGCACTATTATCGTTCGTGGCCGTGGCAATGCTCTCGGCGTGCGACCCCGCACCTGTTGACGAGTCTAAGCCTGGCGACCCCGCAACCCTAAATATCGACGATAACCTCATCCAGGTGAGTGCCTCGGGTGGCGACTACGCCTTTACCTATACGCTCGAGAACCCCGATGGCTCGGAGCTTAAGGCAGAGGCTGCTGCCGACTGGATTCACAGCTTCGACCTCTCGATAGAGGGCGAGGTGAGCTTTACGGTAGATGCCAATACAGCTGCCGAGTCGCGCATTGCCAACCTCTATTTGAAGTATGGCAAGGCCGAGGATAAAATTGTGGTATCGCAGTCAGGTATTGCTCCTGGAGATATTGAGTACGAGTTTGAGGTTAACTACGATATCGATGGCCCCTATGTCGATATGAATGTTAAGGTTAGCCCCGATGGCACACGCTACTTTGCGTGGTACTACCCTAAGGAGACCTTGGAAGAGGCTCTTGCTCAGTCACCTGGTGTAAGCATCGAGCAGTATCTCAACCGCTGGGTCGAGGTCGACCTCTCAGATGCTATCTACTATGGCGCGTATGCTGGCTATACCGCCGAGCAGGCAGTAGCAGAGATTACCTTTGTTGGCGAGTCAACGCAGTCGTTCGAGCTTAATGGCGAGTCGGACTTCTATGGCTTTGTTTGTGCCGTGAGCGATGGTGGCGAGCGTCTCTCGGATGTCGAGGTGTCGGAGTTCCGCACAGGTGCTGTTAAGCCCTCGTCGAACCAAATTGGCGTAGAGGTTGGCGACATCAATAGCGACCGTTTTGACTATACCATAACTACGACCAACGACGACCAGTATGCCGTTATCGTGTTCCCCACAGCCGAGGTTGAGAACCTAACCGACACGGAGATTGTGGCGATGTTCAACGACATCGACAACTATATTCCCTATCTCCACCGCAATGGCTTCTCGACAACGGCACTTGTAGAGAAGGAGGATAGCGACTACAGCATTCTTGCATTTGGTTACGAGTATGGTATGGCAACGACTGAGATTAAGCGTGTTAATGTCCATACGCTTAAGTACGACCCCACGGCAACTGCCGAGTTCCAGATTGATATAAAGAAGGTTACCAACTTCCGTATCAAGGCTACGGTAGATGCGACACCTAAGACATGCCTCTACTATGCCGACTACTGCTACGAGGGCGAAACCGCCGAAGAGCTTATGGCAATGGTACACGAGGCTGCGCAGTGGTATGTCGACAATGGCTACTTTAACTCGTTGGCTGCATCGATGAAGTCGGTGTGCTTGAAGGGCAAGCGCGATATGGAGTTTACGGGTCTTGAGCCAGAGAGCAACTACCGCATCTTTGCCGTAGGTGTTGACGAGCTTACAGGCGAGTTCAACACCGAGGTATTCTTCACCGAGATTATCACCACCCCCGCAAGAGAGCTATCAGAGGGTTATATCGAGATTTCGGTTGACGACTACTTCTACGACTTCGACCTTGCGGAGGTCTATCCCGAGGAGTTTACCAATCCTGAGGGTTGGGCTGTTGTGCCCTTGGAGGTCAATATTCATGGCGATGTTGTGGATTACTACTACGACATCTATACCGATGACCTTACGGATACTACCTATGCTCCCGATGAGGGCCTTATCCTCGACCTTGAGGCTAATGGTATCCACAACAAACCACTTATCATGTCGTATTGCTACTTCGAGTCGCCTCTTACGCTTGTCTACTTCTCGAAGGATAGCAACGATAACTTTAGCGCTGTAACACGAGTACCTCTTATGCTCTTCCCCGCAGGTTGTTCGCCTGTCGAGGATTTCAAGTATGGCGATGCTATCGAAACGAGGGCTCGTAGCTTTAAAAAGTAGAAAACGCTATGAAACACAGATTATTGATTATCCTATTGGCGATAGCGGCAGTAGGCTGTGTTAAGGATAGAACAACCTCGCCTGTGGAGACCCCACAGAGCGAGGCTGTTCGCCTTAAACATATCGGCGACCTTACGGCTAACTATCGCGAGGGTAGCCTTCTTATCTACTTCGATGAGGATACTACCGATGCTCTTCGCGAGGGCAACGACGATGCTGTATCACACATCTTTGATGGTGTGGCACTCAATAGCTTGGAGCCTGCTATCCGCCATACGCCAAAGAACGAGGCGTTGGCTCGTGAGTTGGGCCTTCATCGTTGGTTTGTCGCTCAGTTCGATAGCCTACACTCGGTAGACGATGTCATTGCTCTGGTAGCGCCCCATGCTGAGGTGTGCGCCGTAGAGTATAACACCCTCTCGTCGTTGGCTTCGGACTGCGTTGCTACGCCCTACCACGCTGCAACGCCCACTGCGCAACCTTTGGCTTCGGAGCTTGGCTTTAACGACTCGATGAATGAGTTGCAGTGGAACTTGTATAACACAGGTAGCCAGGTTATTGCTCGCACAGCGCGTGAGGGTGCTGATGTGGGTGTTAAGGATGCTTGGAGGCTTACTGCGGGCTCGCCCGATGTTATCGTTGCGGTGTGCGATGCCCCTATTAAGTATACCCACCCCGATTTGAAAGATGCTATGTGGACAAACGCCGCCGAGCTTAATGGTGCGGAGGGTATCGATGACGATGGCAACGGCTTTGTTGATGATATCCACGGCTATAACTTCTGCTCGGAGGGCTACTCTAACGGAGCTATCAACTGGCTTGTAGATGGCGAGTCGGGCCATGGTACACATGTGGCAGGTATCATCGCCGCCACGAACAACAACTCTATCGGTGTAAGTTCTATCGCTGGTGGCTCGGGCTCGGGTGATGGTGTACGCCTTATGTCGTGCCAGATTTTCGAAGGTAGCGTATCGGCTGGCAACCGCGAGATTGCTGAGGCCTTCACCTATGCTGCCGACAATGGCGCTTGTATCGCTCAGTGCTCGTATGGCTACGATGCAAGCTTCTATGCCAACGACAACGCCTATATTAATGCTTCGACCTTGGAGTACCGCGCTATCAAGTACTTCATCGCCCCTGAGAATGCCAACCACCCCGCCTTAGATGCCAATATCGCTATCTTTGCTGCTGGCAACGAGGCGGCTTCGAACTCCGACTATCCCGGTGCACTGCCTATCTGCATCTCGGTTACGGCCTTTGGCCCCGATTTTCTTCCTGGCTTCTATACCAACTATGGCCGTGGCTGTAATATTGCTGCTCCTGGTGGCGATAAGCTTCAGGCTCAGGATGGTCGTTACGACTATGCGCAGATTCTCTCGACCTGCATCTCTGAGGTCGCAGGTGACTACGCTTGGATGTCGGGTACCTCGATGGCCTGCCCCCATGTTTCGGGTGTTGCGGCTCTTGGTATCTCCTATGCCGGTAAGCTCGGTAAGAGGTTTACGGCCGATGAGTTCAAGGCGATGCTTATCACCTCGGTTAACGACATCAACTCGCTACTTACGGGCACAAAGGAGTACCCCTCAGATGGTGTGTCGCTCGACCTTAAGAGCTACTACAAACGAATGGGTACGGGTGCAATCGATGCTTGGCGCCTTATGATGCAGATTGAGGGTACACCCTCGATTATGGTGCGCCAGGGTGAGCAGTCTATGGTAAGCCTCGACGAGTACTTCGGCGAGTCGTCTGAGGACCTCACCTACCTCGATATCACCTACGACGACGATGCAAAGGCGGTCTTGGGCATCACCACAAAGCCTAAGATTAAAGATGGAATGCTCAATATCAAGTGTAACAACCTCGGCTCGGCAAAGGTTAGGATTTCGGCTATTGCTGGTGGAGGACAGCTTGGAGGTGGTAATAATATCGGTGGTACAGAGATTGTGAAGGAGGTTTCGATTATCTCGCGCGGTGTCACCACAACTAATGGAGGATGGTTCTAATGCGACGACTATTTTATATTATGATGCTCGCTTTGGCCGTTGTTGCCACAGCGTGCAAGAAGGAAAAGGCTCCCGAGGATATCACGCCTAAGCTCTATGGTGAGTGGCATTGCGAGCCCGATAGCTTCTCGGCTGATGTCTATGTCGCCTTCAACGCAGATGGCTCGTTTGACCTCTATCAGCTTATTGGCGAGGGTCGCTACCGCTACTATGCAGGTAGCTGGTATGTCAAGGGCAAGACCCTCTCGGGTATCTATGCCGACGAGAGCGCTTGGGGCTCAGACTATACCGTGGCACTTCCCGATGTCGATACGATTACGCTTACGGCAACGAATGGCTCGGAAGAGGTTATGACCTACCGCCGTTGTGAAATTCCTGCCTCGGTAAAGGAGGAGAGCACCACAATGCGCTCTTCAACCGATGCGGAGATGCAACGCCCCTGGTTCTAAGTATCTTGGGACGGTGATAAAACAATAGACCAACCTGCGATGGGTTGGTCTATTGTTTTATTTGCCGTTGTAGCTATTCATCGTGCGGTCGGGGCCGATGGAGACGAACGAGAGAATGGCATCGCCAAAGAGCTTTAGGCGCTCGGGCATCAACTTAAGTTCCTCGTCCGAGAAGTCGCCAAGGACATAGTCGACCTGATGGCCTCGGGGGAAGTCGCCACCCACGCCAAAGCGAAGGCGTGCGTAGTTGTTGCCACCCATAAGCTCGGTGATATTCTTCAAGCCGTTGTGGCCACCCTCCGAGCCATTCTTACGCATACGGAAGGTGCCGAAGGGCAACGCTATATCGTCAGATATGACGAGCAGGTTCTCACGCGGTATGCGCTCCTGCTCCATCCAGTAGCGTACTGCCTTGCCCGAGAGATTCATATAGGTCGAGGGCTTGAGCAGCAGGATGGTGCGACCACGGTGCTTGAGGGTCGCCATAGCGCCATAACGCACCGTCGTAAAAGAGATATTGGATGCCTCAGCTAAGGCATCCAACACTCTAAAACCTATGTTGTGACGGGTAGCGGCGTACTCGGCGCCGATGTTACCCAAGCCGACAACAAGATACTTCATCTTCTTGCGGTATTAAACCACTCTACGACTACTGAGCAGCGCGTGAAGCACGAGTTACGCGAACAGCGCAAACTGCGGTAGTTGCAGGAGTAACGAAGGTGAGGTTCTCACGCTGGAGGTCACCAACGAAGATGGTCTGACCAACCTGCAAGGGAGTAACATCAACAACGATCTCATCGGGAATGTACTCAACAAGACCCTTAACAGTGAGCTTACGAGCAGAGAGCTGAAGCTTACCACCGATCTTAACACCCTCAGCGTTACCAGTAAGGCGTACGGGAACATTAACTGCAACGGGCTTACCCTCCTGAACACGGTAGAAATCTACATGGAGAACCTGCTCGCGAACGGGGTGATACTGAACCTCACGCATAACAGCCTTCTCGAGCTTACCGTCGATGTTGAGCTCTACGATGTAAGAGTTGGGGGTGTAGATGAGCTGGTTGAGCTCCTTAGCGTCGATAGTGAATGCTACCTCCTCGCCACCACCGTAAACGATGCAGGGTACCTGACCCTCGCGGCGTGCTGCCTTAGCGAACTTCTTACCGAAATCCTTACGAGCAGTACCGTTAATCTGAATTGACTTCATAATAATTTGATAATTAAATATTTAACTTCGATGCCACTCAGTTGCAATAGTCAGTCGCAACCCCATAGACATCTGCTTTGGATTGCAAAGGTAGTAAAAAAAAGGTAAACACCAACTTTTTTTCGATTTTTTCGCTTTCGTATCTTATTGGCTCTTATCTATATACAAGTGTGCCAGCCGCAGGTCGCTCAATGGCGATTGAGGGCTTTAGCTCACATTCGTAGGCCAATGAACGAGTATCGGCAGTAGATACCTTTTTGCCAGTAACCGATGCAATGGCAGCGACAAGACCAATATCGTGAGTTATATCGCCCCACTCGGTGCGAGGTATGGGATAGTTCTCGTCAGAAGGGCCAATCTCGTTCTCCGTGGTGAGGTCGATATCGGGTGTGATGCCCTCGCCCCAACCACCAAAGCCCTTGGCGTTGAAGCACATAAAGGTGATGGGCGCATACTCCAAATATGTCGTGCCAATGGTGCGGCGTGTAACATCCATACCGCAGTTCTTGCCCTCGGTAGTTGAGCCGATAATTGTTACGGGAATGTCCAAACCACGCATGCCCTCGATGATAATCTCGGATGCCGAGGCGCTATATCCTGAGGCGATGATGGTGAGATGGTTGATAGCCAACGAGATGCCGGTATCCTCCAATCGGAACTCCTCGACTTTGTCGGAGCTAATGTTGCGGGGGTTACGCTCGACGATGCAGAATGGAGTGTTGGCGTATGTTGGGCCGAGCAGCGACGATGCAAGCTTGATTGCCGAGATTACCGAGCCACCGCCATTTGTGCGCAGGTCGAGAATTATATCTTGTGCACCCCTTGTGGCAAGGTCGCTGAGGGCGGCTAATAGCTCCTCGTCGTATTCCGACTCGAAGCCCGTGTAGACCAGATAGCCTATCTTGCGGTCGTAATTCTCGAAGTCGAGTACATCGTAGTATGCCACAGGGCTCTCCTTGTAGCTACCCTTCGAGAGGGTTACCTCGAACTCCTTGCTGTCTACCTGGCGCAATATGCTCAGTTTCAGCGATGTGGCGCTGTTGTTCTCTATGGCGTTGAAGCGCGCGAGGTAGTTGTTGCGAGTGATATACTCCTTGTCTACTTGCACGATGACATCGCCACGCTTAATGCCTGCCTCCTCGGCGGGTGAGTTGTCGTAGACATCCTCGATAACAAAGCCGTAGTATTCGACATCCTTCGATATCTTGACTATGGTGTAGTGTAGTGCGATGCCAAAGCCACTAACCTCGGCGCGTGTATCCTTGTTTATCTCGCGAATGTAGGAGTAGAGTGTGCGTGAGCCATCTTTGTTTGTATGGCCATCATCGGCGTTGGTCGTAAGTCTTAGGAGCGAGTTGTCGAGATACTCTTCCCACGCTAAGCGACGGTTAAACGACGACGACTTCTCCTCTACCTCGTCGAGCCAATAGTACTCCTCCGCAAGGCGCTTATCGATATAGGCGATAATATCAACATCCTCGTCGGTGGGGTATGATGGGTTGTCTATCGAAGGAATATATGGCGATGTGCATGCCACGGCAAGCATGGCTATAATGGCGAAAAGTAGCTTTTTCATAATTTATTGCTATTGAAATGTTTACATATTTCGGTTAGGCCGCACTTGTCGCACTTGGGCTTGCGTGCTATGCAGGTGTAGCGGCCATGAAGTATTAGCCAGTGGTGGGCTATTGGCAGTAGCTCCGAGGGAAAGCCCGCCTCCAACTGTCGCTCGGTGGCAAGCGGTGTTCGGGCGTTGCGCGAGAGGCCTATGCGTGCAGCTACACGGAATACATGCGTATCTACGGGCATCACCTCCTTGCCCCAGAGTACAGCGCCAAGGACATTGGCGGTCTTGCGCCCTACGCCTGGCAGGGTCTGCAACGCATCGAGGTCGGTGGGCACCTCGCCACCATACTCCGCTACAAGTTTTTTTGCGAGCGCCACAAGGTGCTTCGCCTTGTTGTTGGGGTAGGAGATAGAGCGAATATAGCGGTAGATATCCTCCTCGGTGGCCTCGGCCATAGCCTCGGCTGTGGGGTAGGCAGCAAACAATGCGGGGGTGGTGAGGTTTACACGCTTGTCGGTGCATTGCGCCGAGAGCACAACGGCAACCAACAACTCAAAGGGGTTGCTATAATTGAGCTCGCTCTCTGCCACAGGCATCGCCTCGCTAAAATACTCTACGCATCGCTTAAAGCGCTCTTTGGTGGTCATCGCTTATCGGTTTTGCGCCACATACGCCACGCTATCTTCTTTACAAATAGGCCGTATGAGGCAATGTTCGTTATTAACGCTCGTTCGCTACGAATATCGCTCCACCAACGGCCGATATACTCGCCCACCGAGCCATTGTAAGAGAGCAACCATAGGGCGGTATTCTGCTTCGAAACAAGTAGCTCGTGGCGTAGTTTCGCGTGGTTGTAATGTTCGTCGTACCAGAGGCTTATATCGGCCAACGAGTCTACGAATTGTAGCTTTTTGCGGTAGTCGGGGTTGTGGCTTACGCTGTGCGTGAGTACGCGGTGCACGGCCGTAGGGCGGTCGAGTGCCATATAGCGACTGCACGCAGCAAACCATAGCCACATCGGTAGGTCATCTGTTAACCACTCGGGGTGCTCCTCGGGGCGTACCTCACGGTAGTATTGCAAGACAAGGTCACGGCGTGCCACGACGGTGCAGTTCTCGGCAGGGTTGCGCCTAAGCATAGCATCGAACGATGTTAGGCAGTCGCCCTCGGGGTAAATCGTCGTGTTGCCATCTTGGTCGATACGGCGTGAGCGGGTGTAGCACATGCCGACATCGGGATTTTGGTCGAGCAACTCGACCTGCTTTTGTAGCTTGTCGTAGGCGGTGAAGTAGTCGTCGCCATCGAGCATAGCGATATAGCGCCCACGGGCAGCCTCGACACATCGGCGATAGTTCGCCCTCATGCCCACACGCTCCTTGCTCTCGACGGTGCGGATAAACTCGGGATAGCGTGCTCGGTAGTCGTCGACGATAGCCTGTGTGCGGTCGCTACTAAGGTCGTTGCCCACAACGATTTCCACGCCAAACGAGGTCTGCTGCATCAGCACACTCTCGATGGCTTGGGCGATATATCGCTCGTGGTTGTAGGTGGTCATAACGACCGATAGCGTTATCTCTCGCATGGCTACTCCTTGGTTAGTTTTGCAAACTTGGCAAGCAGAGTTTTTGAGCCAAACTTATCGAACTTAACGACCAATTTGTGGTCGGTCGAAAGTGGCTCGATACGCTCGATTGTACCGCCCTCGAACTTGGGGTGAACGACTCTGTCGCCCACCTTGTAGGCGCAAGGTCCGAGTGCCGAAGGTGCTGTCGTTGAGGAGTTTGTGGCGCTCTCCGATGCGCGAACGCCCACCGAGCGCATACCTGCACGACGAGGGTCGAGGGGTGCTGGCGTAGCGATAATATCGGGGTTTGGGCTCTGCTTGGGGCGCTCTGCGGCGGGGCGGTTGCTATACTGGCCACCACGGCGAATATCGTAGCGGTTGCGCAACGCCTCGAACGAGGGCTTCTCCCTCTGAGGTCTATCCTCCACCATACGCTCCCAGCGGTTACGACCGTGTAGCTCCTCGATATCGAAGTTGGCATCGAGGTAGTCGGAGTCTATCTCTTTGAGGAAGCGGCTCGGCTGTGTATTCTCGGTCTTGCCCCATACACGGCGTGTCTCGGAGAAGGATAGCATCGCCGCCTTCTTGGCGCGTGTGATAGCCACATACATCAGTCGTCGCTCCTCCTCGATATTCTCCAACGACTCCACCGAGCGGCTCGAGGGGAACAATCCCTCCTCCATACCTGCGATGTAGATATAGTCGTATTCAAGGCCCTTGGCCGAGTGTATCGTCATCAGTGTCACGCGGTTGCCATCGTCGTCGTTATCTTGGTCGGTCTGCAACATTATGTTCTGCATCCACTCGTCGATGGTGGGCTCGTCGCTCTCCTCACGCAGACCCTCCTCCATATCGCGGTGGCACTCATCCTCGTACGACGACATCATTGCCAAAACCTGCTCTAAGTAGTCTTTCGATGTCTCGTTCTCGATCTTCTGCTCCGACTCCAAGAGGTGCATAATGCCCGTGCGGGCGAGTACCTCCTTGCCAAAGTCGGTGATCGAGAGCTTCGAGCGCTCCAACGAGAGGGCGTTGATAAGCGATACGAAGTCCGAAACCTTCTTTACCACAACCTTCTCCACGGCATTTACATCAACGGAGCGTGTCAGCTCGTCGATAGCCTGCCACATCGATGTGCCTCGCTCCTTGGCAATCTGCTCGATACGAGCTATTGTCGTATCGCCGATACCACGGGCAGGGTAGTTGATGATGCGCTTGAACGACTCATCGTCGTTGGGGTTGATAATAAGGCTGATATATGCCAAAAGGTTGCGGATATCCTTATGCTCCAATAGCGACATACCCTTGTATACACGGTAGGGTATGCCTCGGCGTGTGAGGGCTGCCTCGAACAGACCGTGCTGTTTGTTGGTGCGGTAGAGGATGGCAAAGTCGCGCCACTCGGCACCATCTCTTGCCCTATCTTTGATATCCATCGCCACCTCCATAGGCTCGTAGTGGTCCTCCAAGACACGCACCAAGCGTATCTTCTCGCCTTGGTCGGCTGCCGAGAAGCACTTCTTCTCCAATCGGCGTGAGTTGTGCTTGATAAGTGAGTTGGCAGCATCTACGATGGTCTGTGTCGAGCGGTAGTTCTGCTCAAGTTTGTAGACCTTCGTTGTGGGGTAGTCGCGCTGGAACGATAGGATATTTTCAATCTTTGCACCTCGGAAGGCGTAGATGCTCTGCGCATCATCGCCCACAACGCAGACATTCGAATGCTTCAACGCCAAACGGCGCACGATGATATACTGCGCCATATTCGTATCCTGATACTCGTCAACGAGGATATAGCGGAATTTCTCCTGATAGTCGGCCAAGACCTCGGGGGCATCACGCAGTAGGATGTTGGTCTGCAACAGCAGGTCGTCGAAGTCCATCGCTCCGTTGCGCTTACAGCGGTTGCAGTACTCGCCATATATAGCGCCCACCTCGGGCATCTTAAGCTCACGATCCTCGGCGCCGAGTGTGGCGTTGGCGATATATGCTCCGGGCGTTATTAGGCAGTTCTTCGCCATCGAGATGCGGGCAGCAACATTCTGGGGTTTGTAGCGCTCTTCGGATAGGTTAAAATCCTTGACGATAGCCTTGATAACATTCTTGACATCGGTAGGCTCATAGATAGTAAAGCTCTGCGGAAAGCCTATGCGCTCGGCATTCTCCCTTAGCAGGCGGGCAAACACCGAGTGAAATGTACCCATACGGATAAAGCGGGCACGCGGGCCCACAATCTTCTCGATACGCTCACGCATCTCGCGGGCAGCCTTATTGGTAAAGGTCAGGGCGAGTATCGACTGGGGCTCTACGCCGTGTGCCAACATCCACGCTATGCGTGTTGTGAGCACTCGTGTCTTGCCCGAGCCAGCACCCGCAATGATTAGCGAGGGGCCATCAAAGTTGGTAACTGCCTCACGCTGTGCAGGATTAAGTCCTTGTAGTATATCTTCGTTCATAGTATGCTCTCTTTGGAGTACAAAGATAGAAAAAAAATGAGCAATGAGCAATTAGAAATTAGAAATGAGCAATAGTTGCAGGCGTTCCGCCTGCGGGCTACGCCCGAAGGGGTAAAAGGGTTCTAAGGGGTACAAGAGGCCAACGGCTAAGCGCTAATAAAGCGCCTCAACGAGGCGCAACCCCTTGTGCCACTTGTACCCCTCTGACCCCTCAGCGTTAGCTGGCGCTCCAGCGGAGCGCAACCAACTTCCTGCCAATCAGTAAGACCCCAATTTCTTGTCAAAAGGGGTCTAATTTGGCGCCGATAAAGAAATTGCCCTGGATGGGACATACTGTGCGTATTTCCCATTCAGGGCAATGATTGAGGCGTCGAAGTAGACCCCTTTTCACAAGAAATTACTCGATGCCGAGATTCTTCTTAACATCAGCAGTAATGTCGGTGAGCGCTGCGGGATCGAAGTATGCCAAACCTGCCGAGGTTGCCATATCGCCTGCGGTGCTGAAGATAGCCACATAGCCACCTGCCTCAGCAACAGCCTTAACAGCCTCGTTTGCCTTGCTGTAGATAGGCTCCATAAGCTCTGCCTCCTTCTGCTGGATATCCTGCTGTGCAATCTGCTGGAACTCCTGGAAACGCTGCTGCAACTGCTGCAACTCGCTCTCCTTCATCTGACGAATAGTGTCGGTGTAGGTTGCACGGTTCTTCTCATACTCGGCATACTTCTGGTTGAACTCCACCTGAATCTGCTCGAGCTGGTTCTGCAAGTCAAGACCGTATGCCTCGAGGTTGGTCTGTGCCTCCTTGAACTCGGGCATATTGGGCACGATAGCTGCGAGGTCTACACGACCAAACTTCTGTGCCGATGCTGCCGTTGCGCACAACATAAGTGCCACGGCAAGGGTCAGTTTCAAAATCTTCTTCATTCTTCAATAAATATTTGTTACTCAATCAATTGTTTCTTTGTCGTTTAGTATCGCAACGCCTCGATAATGCGGTCGGTGAAGTCCACCTTCTCCGAATTGTAGAGCAGGGTGGGGTTAGATGCCGAGTCGATAACAAGGTCATAGCCATAGCGCTTTGCATAGCTCTCGATAGTCTTGAACACCTTATCCTGAATGGGCTGGATAAGCTCCAAGCGCTTCTGCATCAGCGTACCATCGGTACCAAAAATCTTCTCCTGGTACTCCGTAGCCTCGGCCTCAGCATCGAGGATAGCCTTCTCGCGCTGCTGGCGGTAGCTCTCCGAAAGTGATGCGCGCTGCTGCATATAGCTGTTGTACATCTGCTCTACGGCAGCAAACTTCTGGTCCACGGTGTTCTGGTAGCTCTCTGCAAGGTCGTCGAGGGTCTCGAGGGCATTGTTGTAGCTGGTAAGCGACTTAAAGACCTTCTCGCTATTTACCACCATATAGTTCTGTGCCGAAACAAATGTAGCGGACAAAAGGGCGATTGCCATCAAAAACAAACTCTTTCTCATAGTAGTATTCAGTTTAAGTTTTACATTCCTATTATATAAGCGCTCAATGATGCAATATTATTGCCACCACGCCATATTTTCTCAATTTCTAACAACTAATAACTAAAAACTAACAACTAATCGTTAGAACTGCTGACCCATAATGAAGTGGAACTGCGAGCCACTGGGCTTTGTCTTGCCAAAGGCAGGGTCGAAACCATAACCCCAGTCGATGCCGAGCATACCGACAACGGGGAGGTAGAGGCGGACACCGATACCTGCCGAGCGCTTAATCTTAAATGGTGAGAACTCCTTCCACGAGTTAAAGCCGTTACCGCCCTCCAAGAAGCCGAGGACATAGATTGACGAGCTGGGCTTAAGGATTACGGGGTAGCGCAACTCCACGGTGTACTTGTTGTATGCCACAGAGTAGTACTGCGAGGGGTCGAGAGCACCATCCTCGTAACCACGCAGGGCGATGATGTCTACACCATATATATTATAGCCTGTCATACCGTCGCCACCAATCTCGAAGCGCTCAAAGGGCGAAATCTTGTTCTTGTTGTAGTGGCCCAAGTAACCCATCTCGGCACCGAGCATCAAGACAAGGTTTTGGTTAGCCGAAAGCGGGAAGTACCAACGGCCTTTAAGCAACCACTTGTGGTACTCAATCCAGCGGTAGCGGTCCTGCTCAGGCATGTTCTTGTCGGCGTAGTTCTTGCCGTCCCACAACGAGAAGGGGGGTGTTGCCTGTACCGAGAGCGTAAACTCCGAACCCGAACGCGAGAAGAAAGGTGCATCTACCGATGAGCGCTGCAAGACAAGCTTCAGCGACAAGGTATTTGAGATACCCTGGCTCATGATAAACGAATCCCAGCCCTTGAGGTTGTAGCGCTGATAGCCCAACTCACCATAGAAGGTGAAGTAGGGGTCGGGCCACTGCAAGCGCTTACCCAAGCCGATGGCAAGACCCATCGAGCGGTAGTACATCGTGGCATTCTGCCATACATAGTAGGCGTTGTTCTGCTCCGAAATATAACCCGATACGGAGAACGAGTTGGGGCGCTTACCTCCCAACCATGGGTCGGTGAAGCTCAAAGACAAAGCTTTGTAGTATGTACCATTGGTCTGACCCGAAATCGAGAGTCGCTGATTCTGTCCCGAGGGGTAGGGTCGCCAAGCACCCTTCTTGAAGAAGTTGCGCAACGAGAGGTTGTTGAGCGTGATACCCACCGAGCCTACAAAGGTGCCAGAGCCCCAACCACCGGCAATATTGAACTGGTCGGAAGCCTTCTCCTGCAAGGGCCAGTTGACATCTACAAGCTCATCACTTACGGGCTTGATATCGGGAACAATAGCCTGCTCGTCGAAGTGGCCCATGCCCATAAGGGTACGCATAGTCTGCATCAGGAGCGCACGGTTGTACAACTCGCCAGGGCGAACATACAACTCACGGCGGATAACCTCGTCGTCGACACGCATATTACCCGAGATGCCGACATCGTTGATGGTAAAGGGCTTACCCTCAAATATGCGAATCTCCAAGTCGAGCGAATCGGGGCCCACAACAATCTCGGCGGGCTCAATCTGCGACATTAGGTAGCCGTTGTTCTGATAGAGCGACGAAATAGACATCTCCTCGGGGTTCTGCTCACGGCCGATACCCAAGCGCTTGTGCATCGACTTCTTGTCGTAGACATCGCCCGACTGTACGCCGAACATCTGCTCGAGCTGCTCGGTAGAGTATACCGAGTTACCCACCCAGTTGATATTGCGGATATGGTATTTGTTGCCCTCCGAGAGGCGGATGTCGATACCAAGGGTCTCGTCGTCAACGAAGTAGATAGAGTCGCTGAGGATTGTGGCGTTGCGGTAGCCTCGTGAGTTGTAGAAGTCGAGCAACAGCGCCTTATCCTCCTCGTAGTCCTCCTCCTTAAGCTTGCGGTTGAGGAAGAACATCCAGCTCTTCTGGTGGGTCTTCTTGAAGGTGCGGCGTAGACGCTTATCATCGAACGATTCGTTGCCCTCGAAGTTGATAACGCCAACTCTCACCTTGGGGCCACGGTCGATATCAAAGGTTACATTTACACACTGCTCGTATGTCGTGTCGTTGTCGATGCGCACATCGACCTCGCAGGTGCGGTAGCCCTTCTCGGAGAAGTGCTCTTTTATAAGCTTGACATTCTTGTCGATAACATAGTCCGAGAGCTCGGTGTTTCGACGAAGCTTCAAAATCTCATCTTTGAGATCCTTGCCCTTAGACTGTGATACACCCTCGAACTTCCAGTTGAGGATACGGGCACGCTCGCGCAAGAAGACCTCCAAGTCTACCGAGTCGCCCTCGATGGTGGCGCCAATCTGGATATTCGAGAAGTAGCGGGGTGCCCACAAACGCTGCATGGCGTTCGAGATAAACTTGCTCGGAAGATAGATGGAGTCGCCTTCAATCAAGCCTGCCGACGACTTCAAAATATCGTGGTTGAGATACTTAACGCCGTGGAGGTTGATATTGCGAATGTAGTATAGCTTGTTGTCGCTCTCGGTGAGTATTGGCGCATTGCGGTCGAAATCTACCGAGTCGACAAACTCGTTGTTGCTGTCGTCGCCAATGGTATAGCGTGTCGATTGTGCCCACGATATATTTACCGAGGCCACAATCGCCACCAAGGCGACAAAGAGTATCTTTGCGTATCTCATCATTTACTCCTTCGTTTCTGTTACCAAGCCATAACGCCTATCGCGCTTTGCGAATACCTCGATCGCCTTGTCGAACTCTGCTTCCGTGAAATCAGGCCACAAGACCTCGGGGAAGTAGAATTCGGCATACGACGACTGCCAAAGTAGGAAGTTGCTGAGGCGACACTCGCCACTTGTGCGGATAATCATATCGGGGTCGGGCATCTGGGCGGTCATAAGGCTATCCGAGATTAGCTTCTCGTCGATATCCTCAGCCTTGAGTTCGCCATTGGCTACACGGCGCGCGATATCCTGTACGCCGAGCGTAATCTCACGGCGCGACGAGTAGTTGAATGCCAAGACAAGCGTAAGGCGCTCGGCATCGGCGGTAGTCTGCTCGATATAGTCAATCATCTTGAGCACCTCCTCCGAGAAGCGGCTATGCTCGCCCATAATCTTCACTCTCACACCCTGGTCGCGAAGCTCCTTTGCCTCGCCCATCACCGTCTTGCAGAAGAGCGCCATGATGGCATCTACCTCGGTAGCGGGGCGACCCCAGTTCTCGGTCGAAAAGGCGTAGAGTGTAAGCCACTCGACACCGTTGCGCACGGCAGCCTTAACCGAAGAACGCACCGACTCGACGCCGGCGATATGTCCCTCGTAACGCTCCTTGCCGCGCTGCTTTGCCCAGCGGCCATTGCCGTCCATAATGATGGCGATATGTTGTGGTATGGCTCTATGTTTGTTCATAATATCCGACAAATGTAAGCAAATAAATTCACAAAACGCAAACTCCGCGCGTGAAATTTTCACGCACGAGCGCGAGATTTTAGTGTAATAAACTGTCGTTCAGCCTATTATGGTGCAGATGATGCGATGCCTTAGCTTAGCGCTTATCGACGCCCCACATCATCTTATCTCTTAACGCATCGTAGAATGTGTTATTGTGTGGCGTGGCAAGAATTAGCTCTTCGGTGGCCAATCGTAGCTCGATGGTTGCGCCATCGTGGAGTGTGAAAGTGCGGTTGTCGGCCGAGAGGAAGGCCTCGCCACCACGCGAGTTGAGGCGCAGGGTGATATGCGAGCTATCGGGAACGACCACGGGGCGCATCGTGAGGTTGTGAGGAGCGAGGGGCGAGAGCACAAAACAGCGACATGCAGGGTCTACCACAGGACCACCCGCCGAGAGCGAGTAGGCCGTTGAGCCTGTGGGGGTCGAAACAACGAGTCCGTCACCATGGTATGTTGCCACCGTATTACCGTTGATAAGGGTCTCGACAGATACCATCGTGGCGCCGTGGCGGTGGATAGCTACCTCGTTGAGAGCAAGGCAGTTGCCATCGCCGATAAAGTCGCCCTCGATATGTAACATCGAGCGATGCTCGAAGCTCAGTTCGCGGTGTGCGATGCGCTCAAAAAGTAGCTCTATGCCGTCGCCATCATCTGCCGTGAGATAGCCCAGACGGCCGCAGTTGATGCCGACCACGGGTGTGGGTCTGCCACCGAGCATACCGACAGCCTCCAATAGCGTGCCGTCGCCACCATAGGTTACCACTACATCGTCGCCCGTAAAGTGGGGTAGATGATGAAATATTTTGTCCGCGTCGACCTCAATGCCGAGGAGCGTGTGAACGACCGATGCAAGTTCCTCATTCATAGCGTAGCCAAGGCCGAGAGACTCTATCATACGGAGCATCGTGCGTAGCTGCTCGGGGCGGTGATTGATCTGTTTGCGCGAAAAAAGTATAATGTTCATACCGCGAAATGAAAAAAAATCGTAACTTTGCTACTACAAAGGTATAAAAAATTATGACAAAGTTAAGCGT
Organism: Alistipes sp.; assembly: GCA_017465575.1. GTDB lineage: Bacteria > Bacteroidota > Bacteroidia > Bacteroidales > Rikenellaceae > Alistipes. The sequence goes on from JAFTVX010000021.1 coordinate 118,328, forward strand.
AAATATCAATAAGATTGCCGTTGTGCGTAATTCGCGTGGCGGAAATATGCCCAATTTGTTGCAGGCGGCACTCAATATCGAGCGCTTTGGTGCCGATGGCATCACCGTGCACCCCCGCCCCGATGCTCGCCATATTCGCTACTCGGATGTTCGTGAGCTAAAGGCTAATATCACGACCGAACTAAATGTCGAGGGTAACCCCATCGAGAGCTTCTGCGAGCTTGTCGAGGAGGTGCGCCCAGCGCAGGTTACGCTCGTTCCCGATGCCGAGGATGCTATCACCTCGTCGGCAGGTTGGGATACGATTAAGTATCGCGACTTCTTGAAGGGTATGGCTGACCGCTTCCATAAGGTGGGCATCCGTGTATCAATTTTTGTAGACCCTGTTGTAGAGATGGTTACAGCTGCCAAGGAGTGTGGTGCAGACCGTGTAGAGCTCTACACCGAGGCATACGCTGCGGGCTATGCCGAGGATAGGGAGAAGGCTATTGTCCCCTATGTCGCTGCTGCCGAGGAGGCACGCCGTGTGGGCTTGGGCCTTAATGCTGGTCACGACCTAAATACTGAGAATTTGCAATACTTTATCGAGCGTATTCCGTGGGTTGATGAGGTGTCTATCGGTCACGCACTTATCAGCGATGCCCTCTACTGGGGCTTGGAGAATACCGTGGCTATTTATCAGCGCTGCATCAGCCGCGCACAGCAGAAGTAGCCGATGCCACTATCACATCCGATATTTCAGCATATTAGCGATGTTGTCGACCGCATGGGCGTTGAGGCCTATGTGGTGGGCGGTTATGTCCGTGACCACTACCTCGGTCGCCCCTCGACAGATATAGATGTCGTCGTTGTGGGTAGCGGTGTAGCGGTTGCCGAGGAGTTGGGGCGTGTGTTGCAGGCGAAGGTGACGATTTATCGCACCTATGGCACAGCAATGTTGCGCTGGCAAGGTACGGAGGTGGAGTTTGTCGGCGCTCGTCGTGAGAGCTACTCGCCTGAGTCGCGCAACCCACAGGTTGAGCCTGGCTCGTTGGAGGACGACCAGCGCCGTCGTGACTTCACGATTAACGCCATGGCGTGGTCGCTCAACCGCGATAGCTTTGGCGAGTTGGTAGACCCCTTCGAGGGTATGTACGACTTGGAGGATTGCATAATCCGCACGCCGTGCGATCCCGAAAAGACCTTCTCGGACGACCCTCTGCGTATGATGCGTGCCGTGAGGTTTGCTTCGCAACTTGGCTTCGATATCGACGATGAGACCTTCGAGGGTATCATCGCCCAGGCACACCGCATCGAGATTATCACCAAGGAGCGTATCTCGGTCGAGATGTCGAAGATTATGGCATCGCCCGTGCCCTCTATCGGCCTTACGCTGATGCGTACCTCGGGGCTGTTGAAGTATGTATTGCCCGAACTCGACCGTATGGCGGGTGTCGAGCGCCGTGGTCGCCACGCTCATAAGGATAACTTCGAGCATACGATGAAGGTGTTGGATAATGTGGCGAAGAAGACCGACGATATATGGCTTCGTTGGGCTGCCTTGTTCCACGATATCGGCAAGCCCGTGACGAAGGCCTATGATAGAAATCTCGGCTGGACATTCCACCAGCACGAGGCGGTCGGCTCGAAGATGGTGCCGCAACTCTTCCGTCGTCTGAAACTGCCCACAAACGAGCCTATGCGCTTTGTGCAGAAGATGGTATTCCTACATATGCGCCCCATTGTGCTCTCTGAGGATATGGTCTCGGATTCGGCTGTTCGTCGTCTACTATTTGAGGCGGGTGACGATGTCGAGAAGCTGATGATGCTCTGCGAGGCCGATATCACCTCGGGCAACGACAATAAGGTGAAGCTCTATTTGCAGAACTTCGAGCTTGTGCGCCGTAAGATGCAGGACTTGGAGGAGAGGGATCGTGTGCGTAACTTCCAGCCACCCATCACGGGCGATATGATTATGAAGATATATGGCCTTCCACCCTCGGCCGTTATTGGCGAGATTAAGGAGGTTATCAAGAATGCCATTCTCGATGGTGTTATCCCCAATGACTACGATGCCGCCTATGCCCTTATGGAGCAGGAGGCAGAGCGTAGGGGCTTAACGAAAAAGGAGTAACGAGTGATGCTTTTTCCAATTATATTTTTGCTTGTCTATCTTGGTGCTAACGCATACCTCGCTTGGCGCATATTCACTGCTTTGGGTATGTTGCCTCTGTGGGTGCGTGTAGCGGTTGTTGTGGCAATTGGCGCTATGTCGCTGATGCTGTTTGCCGCTATCGGACTGCGCAATGTGGCGTTGCCCGAGAGCCTTATGCGTGCGATGTTTAATATAGGGTCGGTGTGGCTTGTCTTTCTGCTATATTCGATTCTTATAATCACCCTTTTCGATATCGTGCATTGGGTTGTTCCCTCGTTGCGCTATGGCACTCTTATCGCCATTGTTTTGACCATATTCATAATGCAACTTGGCTATGTCCACTACCGCAATCCAAAGGTTGTCGAGCATAGGTTTACTAGCGAGAAGATAACCTCGCCTAAGCGCATTGTGGCAATTAGCGATGTGCACCTTGGCTACGGCACCGACCGTCGTGCGTTGGAGCAGTATGTGGAGCTGATAAATAAGCAAAATCCCGATATGGTGCTTATTGTTGGCGACCTTGTGGATAACTCCGTGCGCCCTGTCGAGGAGCAGCGAATGGAGGAGGTGCTTAACAATATTTCTGCCCCCGATGGCGTATTTATGGTTGCGGGTAACCACGAGTATATCAGCGGAATAGAGAGTGCTGAGAGGTTTATCGAGAAAACGAATATAAGGCTTCTTCGTGATAGTGTTGCCCGCATTGGCGAGATAGCGATTGTGGGTCGTGATGATAAGATGAATCGTGAGCGTAAGGCGCTCAAAGATATTGCCGATTTTGCGGGCTACACCATCGTACTTGACCACCAACCCTCATCCATTGAGGAGAGTGTCGAGCAGGGCGCTGACCTCCATATTTCGGGACATACCCACCGTGGCCAGGTGTGGCCACTTAACTGGCTTACCGATGCTATCTATGAGCAGAGCTACGGCTATCGCAAATGGCGAAATTCCGATGTTATCGTATCCTCTGGTCTCTCGCTCTGGGGTCCCCCGTTCCGCATCGGCACAGATAGCGAGTTGATTGTGGTTGAGGTTGTGCCAGAGGAGCGCAGTCGATAGGACTCAATAGGTCTTAATAGGATTTAATAGGGTGATGCGCTATCGGGCATTGCCCTATTTTCCTATTGTGTCCTATACAATCCTATTGAATCCTATTTGGTGAATGGTTGCGCCTAAAAGGCGCTCCCTTTCACTTTTTTGCCAAAAAATTTCGTGCCTCAAAAAATTTTTTGTAACTTTGGCAATTAGACAAACCTAAAACATTTAATGATATGAGAAAACTACTTCTCGGTGACGAGGCCATTGCTCAGGCCGCCATCGACTCTGGTCTGTCGGGTGTCTATGCATACCCCGGTACTCCGTCAACCGAAATTACCGAATTCATTCAGCTACGCGAGGAGAAGCGTGGCGAGGCTCAGGACAAGATTTTCTGCCGCTGGGCAACCAACGAGAAGACCGCTATGGAGGGCGCTCTCGGTATGTCGTATATGGGTAAGCGTGCCCTTGTGTGTATGAAGCATGTGGGTATGAATGTTGCTGCCGACCCCTTCGTTAACTCGGCTATGACCGGTGTTAACGGTGGTTTGGTTGTTGTGGCTGCTGACGACCCCTCGATGCACTCATCACAGAACGAGCAGGACTCGCGCTTCTATGGCAAGTTCGCTATGATGCCCATCTTCGAGCCTTCATCACAGCAGGAGGCTTACGAGATGACTCGTGCAGCATTCGACCTCTCGGAGGCTGTTAAGCTCCCCGTGTTGATGCGTGTAACAACCCGTATGGCGCACTCGCGTGCCGTTGTTAATGTTACCGAAGAGCCTCGCAAGCAGAACGAGATTAACCGCCCCGAGGATGTACGCACCTGGATTTTGCTCCCCGCATTTGCCAAGAAGCGCTATGTGAAGCTTTTGGAGCAGCAGGACGACCTTATGAAGGCATCGCTCGAATCGAAGTACAACCTCTACCGCAAGGGTTCAAAGCCCGAGCTTGGCGTAATCTGCACAGGTATCGCCTACAACTACTACATGGAGAATGTAGCGGGTGCTGAGGAGCGTAGCGTGGTTAAGGTATCGCAGTACCCCTTGCCCGTAGCTCTTATCGAGAAGATGGTTGAGGACGGCGCTAAGGAGATCCTCGTTATGGAGGAGGGTCAGCCCGTTGTTGAGGAGATGGTTCGCGCTATCGTGCCCTCGACAGTTGCGGTTAAGGGTCGCCTAACTGGTGATCTTCCCCGTGTTGGTGAGCTCACCCCCGACTCTGTTCGTAAGTCACTCGGTATGGCCGCTTTGGAGAACTTGGAGGCTGACGATCTCGTAGTAGCTCGTCCCCCCGCATTGTGCCAGGGCTGTGGTCACCGCGATATGTACAAGGCGTTGAACGAGGTTGCTGCCGAGTATGAGAATCCCCGCATCTTCGGTGATATCGGCTGCTACACTCTCGGTGCTTTGCCTCCCTTCCAGGCTCTTCACGCCTGCGTAGAGATGGGTGCATCTATCACTATGGCTAAGGGTGCTTCGGATGCTGGTCAGTTCCCCGCATTCGCAGTTATCGGCGATTCGACCTTCACCCACTCGGGTATGACAGGCTTGTTGGACTGCGTGAACTCACGCGCCAATGTTGTTGTCGTTATCTCGGATAACCTCACCACAGGTATGACTGGTGGTCAGGACTCGGCTGGTACTGGCAAGTTGGAGGATATCTGCCGTGGCTTGGGTGTTCATCCCGACCATGTTCGCGTTGTGGTGCCTCTGCCCAAGAATATGGAGGAGATTAAGAACACTATCCGCGAGGAGGTTGAGTACAACGGTGTATCTGTTATCATTCCTCGTCGTGAGTGTATCCAGACTGCTAAGCGCCACGCCAAGGCTCGCGCTGCCGCAGCAAAGAAGGAGTAAGTCCGCTTAATGCTAATCAATAACACGAAAAGAAGCTGTTGAAATTTTATTTCGAGATTATATGAGAGCTATTTTTTGATTAGGTTTTGATTTGGAAGATGCAGGTAATAGTGGACTATTTCCAAATTTCACAAATCAAAAGATAGCAAAAAGAGCCTCATAGAATCCGAAACATTTGGCAGCTTCGAAGATTAACTTGTTTAATAAAATTTTAAACAGCTTCTACATATGAAGAAAGATATTATTTTGGCAGGCGTCGGCGGACAGGGTATTCTGTCGATTGCTACGGTCATCGGCGAGGCTGCTATGGCCGAGGGTTGGAACCTTAAGCAGGCCGAGGTACACGGTATGAGCCAGCGTGGTGGCGATGTTCAGAGTAACTTGCGCCTCTCGACAGAGCCTATCGCATCGGACCTTATCGCTAAGGGTGGTGCCGACATCATCATCTCGTTGGAGCCTATGGAGGCTTTGCGCTACTTGCCCTATCTGAAGAAGGAGGGTTGGGTGGTTACCTCGAATGTGCCCTTCATCAATATTCCCAACTACCCCGCAGAGGAGGAGTTGGCAGCTCACCTCAAGGCGTTGCCCAACTGCGTAGCGCTCAATGTTGAGGAGTTGGCAAAGGAGGCAGGTGCTCCCCAGCAGGCTGCCAATATGGTGTTGTTGGGTGCTGCTATCCCTATGCTTGACATCGAGTTCGAGAAGATTGAGGCAGGTATCCGCCGTATCTTTGCTCGCAAGGGCGAGGAGGTTATCGAGAAGAACCTCGCTGCCGTGCGTGCTGGTTACAACAACTCTATTAAGAAGTAATTATGGAGCGCCCATTAGATAAGCAGACCGTCGATAACATCTGTATCGCCAATGGTCTTCGCAACGCCAAGGAGCTTGGTGCTGCCTCTATTCGTCAGTTTGTAAGCGTCGTTAAGGATATCGAGGCTAAGATGGGTGTCGAGTACATCCGTATGGAGATTGGCGAGCCTGGTATCCCTGCCGAGCAGGTAGGTATCGATGCCGAGCACGAGGCTTTGTTGTCGGGTGTAGGCTCAAAGTACCCCCTTATCACTGGTATCGAGCCCTTGACCAAGGAGGCATCACGCTTCGTTAAGGCATTTATCAACCTCGACATTCCTCCCGTATGCTTCGTGCCCACGGTGGGCTCTATGCAGGGTGCTTTCGCTGCGTTTATGGCACTCAGCCAGATGCGCGAGGACCGCGATACCATCCTCTTTATCGACCCTGGCTTCCCTGTGCAGAAGTCGCAGTGCAAGGTTCAGGGTGTGCGCTACGAGTCGTTCGATATCATCGACTACCGTGGCAAGGCTCTCGAGGCTAAGTTGGAGGAGGTGCTCTCGTCGGGTCGCATCAGCGGTATGATCTACTCTAACCCCAACAACCCCACTTGGATGTGTCTCACGGAGGAGGAGTTGGAGATTATCGGTCGTATGGCTACCAAGCACGATGTTATCGTCATCGAGGACTTGGCATACCTCAATATGGACTTCCGCGAGGACCGTTCAGTGCCTTTCGAACCTCCCTATCAGCCTTCGGTAGCGCGCTATACCAACAACTGTATGCACCTGTTGTCGGGCTCGAAGATGTTCTCTTACGCTGGTCAGCGTGTCGCTGTGGTTGCTCTCAACCCCGCACTTGCCGACCGTTGCTACGAGGGCTTCGCACAGCGCTATGGCAACGATGGTCAGTTCCGTCGTAACTTCATCTTCAACATCCTCTATGTGCTCTCGTCGGGTGTTCCCCACTCTACGCAGTATGCCTTGGCAGCGATGTTCCGTGCAGCGTCTGACGGCAAGCTCAACTATGTGGAGCACACACGCGAGTATGCCCGCCGTGCGCAGCGCGTTAAGGAGATTATGGTAAAGAATGGCTTCCACATCGTCTACGACAAGGATTGCGAGCAGGATGTGTCTGACGGCTTCTTCTTCACCTTCGGCTACAAGGATATGACTGGCGAGCAGCTTATCAACAAGCTTATCTACTACGGTATCTCGGCTATTACGCTTGCACCTACGGGCAGTACCCGTCAGGGCTTGCGCGGTTGCGTGTCGATGATTTCGGATTATCAGTACGACGAGCTCGATAAGCGTTTGCGCCTATTCTCGCAAGACTATTAAACTTAACTGGGGCTGCCTAAACGACAGCCCCTCTTAGAAGCCGTTTTGAATTTTATTAAATGAGTTAGTTTGTAGCTGCGAGAATAAATTTCGGACTCTTTGTGGTTCTTTTTGGCATCTATTCACTTGTGCAATTTGAAAATAGCCCGCTATTACCTGCATTGCCCAAGTGAATATCTACTCAAAAATAACTCACAAATAGTCTCGAAATAAAATTCAAACAGCTTCTTAAACATTATTAGATATGAAATTAGTTAGTGCGGCAGAAGCCGTAAAACTTATCAAGTCGGGTGACTCGGTATTTATTCAGGGCTCTACATCTATCCCCGAGGTGCTGGTGCAGGCTATGACCGACCGTGCTCCGGAGTTGCGAGATGTCAAGGTATACTCTGCCTTTGCCATCGGTCGCTTCGATGCCCCCTATGCCAAGGCTGAGTTGCGTGACTCGTTTGAGCCTTTGAGCTTCTTCGTTGCCAACAACTTGCGTAACGCCATTAAGGAGGGTGTGGCACAGACCATTCCCGCATTCTTGGGCGAGATTCCCTTCCTCTTCCGCTCGGGTCAGGTGCCCTTGGATGTTACCTTGCTCAATGTCTCGGAGCCCGACGAGGATGGCTACTGCTCTTATGGTATCTCTGCCGACCTCGCTTTCTCGGCTGCCGAGTGCTCAAAGACCATCATCGCACAGGTAAATAAGTATATGCCTCGCACCTTCGGTGACCCTGTCATCCATATCTCGAAGATTGATGCTATGGTGCGTGGCGATGAGCCCCTTGTCGAGCTTCCTATCGCTGTGCCCAACGAGGTGGAGCGCGCTATCGGTAACTATATCGCAGCTGAGATTCCCGATGGTGCCACCTTGCAGATTGGCGTAGGCGGTATTCCCAATGCTGTGCTCGATGCTCTGCACGACCACAAGCACCTCGGCCTCCACACCGAGGCTATGACCGACGGCGTGGTGCCCCTTATCCAGAAGGGTATCATCGACAACTCGCTGAAGAAGCTCTACCCCGGTCAGTCGTTGGCGTGCCTCTGCCTTGGTAGCCAGCGCCTTTACGACTACCTCGATGGCAACCGCGATGTTGTTATCCGTGATGTGGCGTGGACTAACGACCCCCAGAACATTCGTCAGAATCCCCGCGTGATGGCCGTGAACTCGGCCATCGAGATTGACCTTACGGGTCAGATTTGCGCCGACTCAATCGGTGAGCGCATCTTCTCGGGCGTAGGTGGTCAGCACGACTTTATGTATGGTGGCGCGTTGTCGGAGGGTGGCAAGTGCTTTATCGCCCTTCCCTCAATCACCAACAAGGGACAGTCGAAGATTGTGCCTACGCTGACCAAGGGTGCAGGTGTTGTAACCACCCGCTTCCAGGCGCAGTATATCGCTACCGAGCACGGTATTGTCTACCTGCGCAATAAGTCGCTTGCCCAGCGTGCCAAGCTTCTTATCTCTATTGCCGACCCCTCAGTCCGCGAGGATTTGGAGCGTGCAGCAGTAGAGCGTTTTGGTATTGGCTTCCTTAGAGCGTAATTTGTTGTGAAAAGCCGCAATCTGCGGCACCAAACTCAGAGCCCCGAATGGGAAATACTTCAAGTATGTCCCATCCGAGGCTCTTTCATTTGGCACCACATCTCACGACTTTTGACAACAAAGAGTGCTGGCTGGAAAGGAAGTAGCAAAGACCATTAAGACCTTAGGACTTTAAGACCATTAGGAAAATTTCCTATCGTCTTTCCGTCTTATTGTCCTATCGTCTTAAATAAACTCTTTGCTCTTTGCTCATTTCTAATTGCTCATTGCTCATTCGCTTGCTAAAGGCAAGCAATCCCCCAAAGCACAACCCTGCATTTAGCAAGATAACCTCGTAGCTGAACTCATAACCGCCAAGCCACACAACAGAGTGAGAGGCGATAATGTAGGAGATTATCGGCGAGGCGATAGCAACAATTGGCACAATGGCGGGGCGGGGCGTACGGCGTGTAAGGATGCCGAAGGCAAACATACCGAGCAGAGGGCCATAGGTGTAGCTTGCCATAGTGAAAATCAAGGTGATAGCCCCAGCGTGGCTAAAGTGATGAAATACAACGATTATCGAGCACATAACCACGGCAATAGCCAAGTGTGTTATTCGGCGCAAACGCTCCAACTCCTCGGTTGTGCGACCCTCGGCGCGGAGGATATCGTGCGTAAAGGATGTGGTGAGTGCCGTGAGTGCCGAGCCTGCCGAAGAGTAGGTCGAGGCGACGAGTCCGAGGAGGAACAAAACGCCCACGATGGTGGGGAGTCCACATTCGGTAGCCACAAAGCCAAAGAGCATATCGCCCGTAGGTGCATCTATTGCGCGCGCGTGTACGAAGATATATAGGAGTGCGCCGAGCGCAAGAAAGAGCGTGATAACGACAATCTGAATTACAATCGAGGTCATCATACTGCGCTGTGCATCGCCACGGCTACGGCACGAAAGCGTTGTCTGCATCATATCTTGGTCGAGACCCGTCATCGCCACCACAAGGAAGATGCCCGCAACAAATTGTTTCCAAAAATATCGCCTATCAAGTGGGTCGTCCGTAAAGAGAATGCGTGAATAGTCGCTATCGGCAATGGCGCGTGTTGACTCGCCGATATTCCAACCCATCTCGCGCACAACGAAGATGATGGCGAGGATTATTGATGCGCTCATTATCAGTGTTTTGACCATCTCGACCCATACCACTGACCGAACACCACCACGCTGTGTGTATAGCCACACAAGAGCCATCATAATGGCGGCATTTGCCCAAAATGGGATATTGTAGTGGTCGTAGAGCAGACCTTGCAACACCACGCAGATAACAAAGGCGCGCAACGATGCCGAGGCAATCTTTGCCACAAAGAAAAACCAAGCGCCTGTGCGGTGTGCCACGATGCCGAAGCGGTGGTCGAGGTACTCATACAACGAGACCACGCCGAGGCGGTAGTATAGTGGAATAAGCACAAAGGCGATTACGGCATAGCCCACAAAGAAGCCGAGGCAGGTTTGCAGATAGGAGAAGCCATCGCCCAAGACCGAGCCGGGGACCGAGATATATGTTACGCCCGACATTGCAGCACCCACCATAGCCACAGCTGCCACAAGGCGTGGCGTAGAGCGACCGCCCGTAAAGAATGTTGCGGTGGTGATATTGCGCGACGAGAGCCACGCCACGAAGAATAGTAGCGCGACATATCCCGCAAGGGTGAGTATAATGGCGATGTGGGACACGGCGGTGGATTACTCTGCCTTTAGACCGAGGGCACGAACATACTCCTTGTCGATGGTGCAGTTCTCGAAGTGCACAGCCTCTGTGAGGGCGTTGATTGCCGCCTCCAAGGTTGCGCTACCGCCCGCCTTTTCGCGAGCCTCACGGATAGCCTGATAGCTCTCTCTGGGGCTCTCGGCAAACTCTACAACCTTATCCCAATTTTCGGGTCGAGCGAAGCCTACCCACGAACTTGAACCTATCTTCTTATAGGGCCAGAAGGTGTAGCCTATGTTGTTGTCAGTCATCGTCTTGCAGAACTCAGCCATCCACTCATAGGTGTTGTGACCAATCTCGCCCATATACATCGGACGGTTGACTTTATCACGGAAGGCGATAAACGAGCCGATAGCCTCCGCTGTTGGCTCGCCACCATAGCGATGGCACGAATACATCACCTGCTCGTCGAAGTTGCAATCCTCCAAGGGCTCGAAATTGCTGTTCCACTGCGCACCACCGAGGATTACGATATGGTGTTTGTCGGCCCTGCGGATAGCATCGAAGCCGATGCGGTAGAGCGCCTTAAGTTTAGAGTTGAGCACCGCAACATCATCTCCAAAATATGGCGCAATAGGCTCATTCAGAAGGTCATAGCCAAGGATTACTGGCTCATTGCGATAGTGGTAGGCGATACGCTGCCAAATATCGGCAAACCTCGCCTGACTTGCCTCACACTCCAACAGCCAAGGGTAGCCATACGAGTCATCTATGTTGTCGCCAGTCTGACCGCCGGGGGCATCGTGCATATCGAGGATTACATATAGCCCATACTCTCTGCACCACTCCACAACCTGGTCCATACGCTCGAAACCATCCTGATTTGCCGCAAGACCCATATAGTCCTCGTGGGTAAAGAGCTTATAATGGAAGGGTAGGCGTATGGTGTTGGCACCTGTTGAGGCGATAAAGGCAATGTCCGCCTCGGTGATGTAGTTATCCTTGAACTCTGCCCAAAATGTATTGGTAGCAGATGGGCCTACCGCCTGACGCAACATCTCGTCAATAAAGTGCGCCGAATTAACCTTTTGGAAACCAAACATATAACCCTCAGGATTGAGCCAGTTGCCGAGGTTAGTGCCACGAATAAACAACTTCTCGCCCTCAGGCGTAACGAGGTCTGCGCCATTGACACGCACAAAGTGTTCGATACATTTTTTGCTCACCGTTTTAGGAGTGGCGCACGCCACAGCCAAGGTGGCAATAAGCAAGAGGGTGAATAGTCGTTTCATAATATCTCGATTTTAGAAGTTGCTAAAAGTTGTGCGCTTTGCAGTAGCGGGCTACGGCATCGGCGATGCGCTCGCCATCGAGGGCTGCCGAGACGATACCTCCCGCATAGCCTGCACCCTCGCCTGCGGGGAATAAGCCCTCGACCTGCGAGTGCATAAGGGTCTCGGGGTCGCGCGGAATACGCACGGGGGTCGATGTGCGTGACTCTACGCCAACGACGATTGCCTCGTCAGTAACGAAACCACGCATACGCTTGCCGAATGTTGCGATACCACTGCGTAGGCGTGAGGCAATAACCTCGGGCATCCACTTATCCAATCTGGAAGGCGTAATGCCTGGGATATATGATGTGCGGGGCAGCGAGTGCGACTCCCTGCCATATACAAAGTCCGAAACACGCTGTGCAGGAGCCACTTGCCTATCTCCACTATGCTCTCGTGCCAACTGCTCAAAGAGTTGCTGATAGCGCAAACCTGCCAACTCGCCCCACTCCGCACGGAGGTGGGCGAAATCTTCGAGGCGCACCTCGGTAACAAGACCAGAGTTTGCAAATGCCGAATTTCGACCGCTGGGCGACATACCATTGACCACCGACTGCGTAGTGTCGGTCATTGCAGGCACGATAAAGCCACCGGGACACATACAGAACGAGTAGACACCACGCCCAGCCTCCTGACTAACAAGCGAATAGCTTGCTGCGGGGAGATACTCGCCACGCTCATCGCGGTGATACTGGATAGAGTCGATAAGCCTCTGCGGATGCTCGATGCGGACACCCATAGCAAAGGGCTTAGCCTCGACAGCGATGCCCGACGAATACAAGAGTTCATATATATCGCGTGCCGAGTGACCTGTTGCCAAGACCACGGCAGCACCCTCGATAATATCGTTGCCAACCTTCACGCCACGGATGCGACCATCCTTAACGACAAAGCCCGAAACGCAGCTCTCGAACAAAACCTTGCCACCGTGGTCGGTGATGGTGCGACAGATATTCGAGATGATGCGGGGGAGCTTGTCGGTGCCGATATGTGGGTGTGCCTCGTAGAGGATTGCGGGGTTGGCGCCGTGCCAAACGAGGGTTTGCAACGCCTTGTTGTAGTCGCCACGCTTCTTGCTACGCGTAAAGAGCTTACCATCGGAGAATGTGCCAGCGCCACCCTCTCCAAAGGCGTAGTTGGAGTTGGGGTTAATCTCGCCACCACGGTTGATTTGTGCGATGTCGTGCTTACGCGACAACACCGACTTACCACGCTCCAAAAGTATGGGCTTGTAGCCCAACTCGATAAGGCGCAACGAGGCGAACAATCCCGCAGGGCCTGAGCCTACGACGATAACCTCGGTGGCGGTATCTACCATAGGGTAGTCGAAGTGCAACGCCTCGGGCTGTGGCTCCTGGTCGATGTATACCTCAAGGGTGAGGTTTACCTTCGCCATACGCTGGCGGGCATCTATCGAGCGCTTCACGACACGCGCAAGGGCGATATCGCTCTGGCGAATACCGAGACGCTCGGCAGCACGCGCAATGTAAAACTTATCGTCGGCCGCCTGCTTGGGCGACAACTCAAGGGTTATGGTCTTCGGCATACGCTACTTAAGGGGTGTGTGCTAAATATTGTTCGGTAAACTTTCGGCAAGCAAATAGTTGCCAAAAAATGTCTAATTCTCCACTGCGGGCATACCAAAAGTGGATAGACACGCCCCCAATGAATAGACAAAAATACAAAAAATAAAATTATTCTGCCCTATTGTTGCATATATTCTAAAAGTTTTTTTACCTTTGCAGCGCAAAACGACACTTAGGCCAAGTGTTTCGATGCAAGATCCTGCGGATATGGTGTAATTGGTAGCCACGTCAGACTTAGGATCTGATGCCGAGAGGCGTGGGGGTTCGAGTCCCTTTATCCGCACTCTTTTTTTGGCGAGCGACTGCAAGGCAGTCGTTCGCTTTTTGTTTTATATCTGTATGTGAGCAAACTCCCTACGATATAAAACAAAAAGCGAGGTCAAAGACCTCTCATCCAAAAAAAGAGTGCGGATAAAGGGACTCGAACCCCGCTAACGCGGGCGAGTCTTATATTTACATCCCACCCCAAACCCCTGCCCTTAAGTTCCTTTTCGTTGCTTCGGTTCGGCAATGTATGCAAGCATTCATTGCTCTCACCTTAATCGCAACGCTGTGAAGGGAGGGGCTTGTTGCAGACCTGCGGTCTGCTTATAATCTGCTGAACGCAGTTTGAGTCTTTCATATCCCGCAGAATACCATCTTAAATTAATTTTTTTGCGCGCCTTGTACCACCGATACGATATTATTTGTATCTTTGATACACGAAACAACAAAAACACTGATTAAGAAACAGATATAACGACTTAACATACATATAGTTTAACAGAACTTTTAGTTCTTATTCCTTCGACTCGAAATCGGCAAAATTTCTAAATGTAATGGGAATAAGTTTTGGAAGTTCACACCTTCGGGTGTGGGCTATTCTTGCTTATACATTACATTGGCTTTGCCGAGCCACGAGTTGATATAGGTAGAGGGTAGTTTCACACCTTTTTTATATCACGAATATTACCGAATTGATTATTATAAACATTGCTACATATGAAAAAAGTATTCCTGCTTCTTCTATTGTTCATAAGCGTACAAGCATCAGCTCAAGAGAGAATTCAAATGAAATTGGAAAATGGGGTATATACCATACCTTGCACTATCAATGGCTTAAGACTGCGGTTTATTTTCGACACGGGAGCATCAAATGTGTTACTCTCGGCAACGGAGGCTGCTTTTATGCTTAAAAATGAATATCTAAGTAGCGATGATTTTCAAAACACTGAGGATGTCTTGTTGGCTGATGGTAGTGTTGTGGAGAATGCGGTTGTTGTGTTAAAAGAGGTAAAGATTGGCACAAAGATATTAAACAATGTAAGAGCGCATGTTTCCTATAATATAGATTCCCCTTTGCTTCTAGGTCAAAGTGTCATTAATTTATTAGGCAAATGGTATATAGATAATGATGCTCTAGTTTTAGGTGCTCCTCAAGTGTCTATTTCTGAGGATGTTGATGATCTGGTAAGGCAATATGAGATTGTTGGGGATGTCGTATCTGCGTACAACCTACTAAAAGACTCAATCGTGCATGGAGATTACGAGAGCTATGAGAAATGGATTGTTTATGTCAATAAAAATACTAACCTACTTAGTGCATCAAATGTAGATTTTGATTATGATTTATATCTTCAGATGCTTTTTGAGGCTATAATGGCAGATTATTATCCATTGGTAGAATACTTTAAGAAGAACCCATCTTGCTTTCTGGGGTCTATGTCCAAAAGACAATATTATTATGAGGCACTATTTAAAAAGGGTTATCATATTGTAGGAAAATATATAGCACAAATAGGGCATCTTAATAGCTCTATTTCATTTGACGATTACATTTACTATCTAGAGTGTAGTGCAAAGTTAGAGGATATAGAGAGCTATAATATGCTTGGTGATATATATAATCCTACCTCGTTCTTTTTAAACTTTGCAGATAGAGAATTTGATATAACAAAGTCTTTATATTGGTATAAAAAAGCTGCTGATAAAAATGACCCTGATGGTCAATACAACTATGCAAAGGTATTATTGGGTTTGGATAATCCTTCTTCGGACCAAAAGATAACGGCAATTAATAGTCTCAAAAAAGCTGCAAATATGAAACATAAGGAGGCTATCTCTGAATTGGTTACAGAATATTATTACGGGTATAATGTTGAGGCAAATGTTGACACAGCGCTACTTTGGGCAAAAAAGCTAGAGAATGATAGCGAATATAAATGGTGGGCTAATGCGTATATTGGCTTTATTCATTATGTTAAAGGCGACAAAAAGAGCGCGGTTATATATCTGGAGAGGGCTACAAATGTTGATAAAAATCTCCGATCTTGGATACTAGTTCCGTCGCATACATATGGCACATTGGGAGAAATGTATTATTGGGGAGAAGGTGTGCGAGAAGATAATAACAAGGCCCTAAAGTTGTTTCAAAAAGAGATTGAACAATCTGTTAATGAGGATGTTATTTATTGTTATTCATATGTTGGTAGGATCTATGATTATGAGGGTAATTATGAAAAATCTACTCCATATATTAGATATGCGGCAGAACAGGATGATGCGCATTGTCAGTACTTGATGGCTAAGTATTATTTGCTTGGAAGAATTGAGGGTAACCCGAACTTTGACAAAGGAGTGCAATGGGCTTATAAAGCTATAAATAATGATGGTGCCTCTGATTATGTTAAGGGACTTTCATATAGAGCATTAGGCAATATATATTCCTATGACGGTCAAGCTTTTTATGATATGCAAAAAGCAGTTCTGAACTATGAGAAAGCCTCTTCGTATAATGATGGTTACGCTTCTTTTTTTCTTGGAGAGATTTACGAAAACGGACGAGGTGGAATCGCTAAAAATTTCAAATTGGCTGAAAAATATTATAGGCTTGCTGCGGACCAAGGTTACGAGGAAGCTTATGAGAAATTGAAATTGTTTCAATAAATGAAGCTAAAGACAAAATATGGGAGGCTGAAAAAATCCTAAAGGGTTTGAAATCAGCCTCCTTATTAGATGGATTGGTTTTTTAATGTGAAACGCCAATTATCTGCGCTCCAAGTACATTTGAGATCTTGGCAAGAGTTCTAATGGTAAAATTATGAGTACCTCGCATCCATCGAGAGATTTCCGCTTCATTTTTACCCAAGGCCTCCGCCAACTCACGCTGTGTCATACCCTTCTCTTTGAGCAGGGCATCTATTCTGTCCACAATGGCAAATGAAAGGTCGATTTCAGCCTTTACATCTTTTGTTACTTCGGACAGACAACTCTGGAATAAGGCATTTGTTTTCATAACTCAAAAGATTTACCCTTTACTCCTATAATTTCTTTCTCCTCAATACTTAATGCTCCATTTTTAATGCCAGCACGGATTAGTTTTTCAAACTTCTGCAAGTCGAGTACATATCCACTCAAAATAGGGTCTTCGTTATATGTACGAGTACTCTTTACACCGCCATTACCGACAATTAAAATCTGGTCAGACATTCTCAAGCAATATAATCTCAACTGCCCTGATTCTATTGGAACTGCACAAACATTATCGTTATATTTACCTTCGGGACGGAAATAACGCTCCAAAGCGCCATTGCTAAGAATCTTGCTGATTGCATATACAATACGCTGAAAATCTTCGTTCAATTCTGCGTTATCCTTAAATGTCTGCAAGAATTTCTCAAATTCCGTGGTATCTTCTCCGTTAAATTTGATAGAGTATAGACTGACGAGTTCCGACTGTTCAACGATTTCTAATTCTGCTTGGCTCATAATTTCTTCTACTTTAGTACCGCAAAGATAATACAATTTCTTCAAACTTGATATAAAAGTTAAGTTTATTTTCACAAAATAACCTACTAATTATAGGATTATGCTAATTGGGCTGCAGTTCGAGTCTGGTCGTGCATATTGTGGATAGTGTAATAAGATTAGGGTGTAAAAAGAAAATAGGGCAATGCTGATAGCGCATTACCCTATAAAATCCCATAAAATCCTATTCATCCCTATCGACTGCGCTCGGTAGGCAGAGCGTTTGAGTTCCGTCTACTTTACCCTAATGCGCTGATTGATAGATATTCTATCGACATTGAGAGTGGGGTTGAGCTCCTTGATTTTGCTAACCGTAGTGCCGTACTTGCGGGCAATAGCGCCCACCAAGTCGCCATCCTTGACCGTGTGCCATACCTCCTTTGCCTTCGCCTCCTCGGCGCGCTTCTCCTCGACGACAACACTCTGCTCGGCAAGGCGTTCACGCTCTGCCGCCTTCACCTCCTCGGGCATCTCGCCCTCACGCAGGTCGGTGGCCTTATCGGCATCGCCCGGCTCGACAATAACACGCATACCCTCCTTAACCGAGGCATGCAGAGCATCGAGGTCCTCGTTGCGCATACGGATGCAGCCCTCTGTAGAGCGTGTGCCGATGCTCTCGGGAGCATGTGTGCCATGAATACCCATGCCTGTATGGGGTCGGGTATCGAGGCGGATAAACCAGTTGCCATAGTAGCCATCGATGCGGCCATTGCCATCGCCAAGGTCGTGGGTCCAGTGTGTAGCACGCTGAACCTGAGTAACGATAAACTCGCCCTCGGGAGTCTTCATATCGCCGGCAACACGCTTATTGCCAGGATTCTTGCCTGTGGCAACAGGATAGGTGGCCAAAATGCTACCATCGGAGCCATAGAGCGTAAGGGTCTGAGTCTGCTTCGAAACGACGATGTGGTCGGGTGTAACCTCCTGAGCCACAGCCGACACGATGCCAAGCGTAGCAACCGAAACAAAAAGCGCTATAATCTTCTTCATACTATTTCTCATACTTTAATACAACGCCCGTACGCGAGGTGTTGTAGATATTTATTGTGTAATACTCCGAGCCATCCTCCCTCTTGTGCGTGGTGGTGAAGTGCTCGCCCGCAACATCGGCACGGTCGTGGCCACCAAAGCGCTTCTCGTCAGACGAGAAGAGTACGCTATACTTGCCTGGCCAGGGTACAGGAAGCTCATAGTCGGGGATTGAGGCCGTTGGGTGCCAGTTAAGAACGAACAGCAGACCGCTATGCGAATAGACCATTGTCTTGTTCTGCTCGTCCATAAGGTGGTTGTAGGGGTAGCCATCGCCCATAACGCCATACTCCTTGACCATCTTAACCATCGCCTTGTCGAACTCGGCAAGGTAAGAGTAGCGCAAGAAGCCATTCTCCGCGAGCGACCACTGACGGCGGGCGTGCTTATACGACCAGCCATTGCCCTCGCGCGGGAAGTCAATCCACTCGGGGTGACCAAACTCGTTACCCATAAAGTTAAGATATGCCTCGCCACCTGTGGTGATGGTCATCAGGCGGATAAGCTTATGCAGAGCCATGCCGCGGTCGATTGTGAGGTTCTCCGAGGCACGGTTCATCGAGAAGTACATCTCCTTGTCCATCAGGCGGAAAGCGAGGGTCTTATCGCCCACCAACGCCTGGTCGTGCGACTCGGCGTATGCCACGGTCTTAACCGAGGGCAGGCGATTGGTCATAACCGACCACATCTCCCAGATATTCCACTCGTCGTCGCTCTTCTCCTTCAGAATCTTAATCCAGTAGTCGGGGATTGCCATACCCAAGCGGTAGTCGAAGCCCATACCACCCTCCTCGGGCTTTACGCATGAGCCAGGCATACCACTGACATCCTCGGCGATGGTGATAGCATCCGCGCGAAGGTCGTGGATAAGCTTATTGGCAAGGGTAAGGTATACGATAGCATCACGGTTGACGCCCTCGTCGAAGAAGCGCTCACGGCAGTCGAAATCTACATAGCCGTGGTGGTGATAGAGCATCGAGGTAACGCCATCGAAGCGGTAGCCATCGAAGTGGAACTCATCGAGCCAATACTTGACATTCGACAAGAGGAAGTGCTCAACCTCGCGCTTGCCGTAGTCGAAAATCATCGAATCCCAATACTGCTGATAGCCAGCACCGCCCTCCTTGGAGTAGTGGTGCTTCGAGCCATCGAGCTCGTTGATGCCCTCGTCGAAGTTCTTGACATAGTGGGCGTGCACCAAATCCATAATAACCGCAATGCCGAGTTCGTGGGCGCGGTCAATCATCGAGCGTAACTCATCTGCCGTGCCGAAGCGCGACGATGGGGCAAAGAAACTCGACACATGGTAGCCAAACGAGCCATAGTAGGGGTGCTCGGCGATAGCCATAAGCTGCACAGCATTATAGCCCGCAGCCTTGATGCGTGGCAAGACTTCGTCACGGAACTCCGTATAGGTGCCTACGCCCTCCTTCTCTTGCGCCATGCCCACATGTGCCTCGTAGATAAGCAGGTCGCCAACCTTCGGGGCGCGGAAGTCGTCGTGCTTCCAGTCATAGGGCTTGTCTACAACAAACTGAGCGGTGTAGTTCTTTGTCTCCTCGTCCTGCACAACACGCTTGGCGTAGGCGGGGATACGATCACGCCAACCATTCTCGCCATGAACATGAATCTTATAAAGCGAGCCCGAAGTGAGCCTCTCGCCATACATAGCATCGGGAAGGAAGATGCTCCAAACGCCATCACGGTTGCGGTCGAGGCGTAGCTGGGTGCGCTGCCAAGAGTTGAAGTCGCCAAAGATATAGACATCCTTAGCCTCGGGCAGCCACTCTCTGAACCACCAGCCCTGCAAAACATCATCATGCTGCCAGCCATAGTAGCGGTAGCCATTGGCATAATCGACCAACGAGCCAGCAGCGCCCTCGATAGCCTTAAGGCGCTCTTCGTACATCGCATAACGGCGGTTAATCTCCTCCTCAACGGGCTGCAACCACTCGTCGGCGGCAACCATTGCAAGTCTCTCGTTCGTGCTTTTCATACTTTTTAGCTTGATTTTTAGCAAAGATACGAAAATATTTTGTATATTTGTCCATTGCACAATGTTATTTAACGAGCAAAACTAACTTTATTAATATTAACTAAAACTATTAACTATGTTCAAAGGACATCCTAAAGGTCTTTTAGCAGCGGCACTCAGCAACATGGGTGAGCGTTTCGGTTACTACATCATGAACGCTGTGCTCGTGTTGTTCCTCTGCTCGAAGTTTGGTTTGGGCGAGGAGACCAGCTCGCTGATTTACTCGTTCTTCTACGCAGGTATCTACATCTTGGCGTTGGTAGGTGGTCTTATCGCCGACCGCACCCAGAACTACAAGGGTACCATTATGGCAGGTTTGATGGTGATGGCAACGGGTTATGTGTTGCTCTCTATTCCTATCCTTGCTACATCTAACAACATCAGCTGGCTCTTGCCCCTTACCTGCTTGGCACTCTTCATCATCGCCTTCGGTAACGGCCTTTTCAAGGGTAACTTGCAGGCTATCGTAGGTCAGATGTACGACAACCTCGAGGCTGAGGCAGCCAAGGAGGGCGAGGAGGCGTTGAAGGCCGCTAAGGACAAGCGCGACTCTGGCTTCCAGATTTTCTATGTATTTATCAATGTGGGTGGCGTTATCGCTCCCTTCGTAGCTCCCTTGCTCCGCGAGTGGTGGTTGAAGGCTCACAATATGTTCTATGAGGCACAGCTCCCCGCACTCTGCCACCAGTATCAGGAGGATGGCATCGTGACCGAGAACCTCGCAGCATTGGCTGAGAAGGCAAGTACCGAGCCCGTAACCGATATGGCAGCATTCTGTGGCGACTACCTCCAGATCTTCAACGAGGGTATCCACTACTCGTTCATCGCATCGGTAGCCGCTATGCTCATCTCGCTCACCATCTTCATCGCTACACGCAAGAGCTTCCCCACTCCCGCAAAGAAGGAGCAGGTGGCATCTGTAGAGTACACCGCAGAGGAGCGTCAGGCAGCAGCCAAGGAGATTAAGCAGCGTATGTACGCCCTCTTCGCAGTGCTCGCTATCGCCATCTTCTTCTGGTTTGCATTCCACCAGAATGGTACTTCACTCTCGATGTTCGCGCGTGACTTCGTGAAGTCGGATAGCGTAGCTCCCGAGGTATGGCAGGCACTCAACCCCTTCTATGTGATTATCCTTACCCCCGTTGTAATGTGGGTATTTGGCGCACTTGGTCGTCGTGGCAAGTATATCTCTACACCCCGTAAGATTGCTATCGGTATGGCTATCGCAGGTACTGCGTATGTATTCCTTGCCATCTACTCATACATCATGGGCTATCCTTCAGCAACCGAGGCTCGTGCCGAGGGCGTAGTGCTCTCTGGTCCTTGGGTACTCTTCGTACTCTACTTCTTCCTCACCGTTGCCGAGCTCTTTATCTCGCCCCTTGGCCTCTCGTTCGTATCGAAGGTTGCGCCCAAGCATATGCTTGGTCTCTGCCAGGGCTTGTGGCTTGGTGCTACTGCGGTAGGTAACCTCCTTTTGTGGATTGGTCCTCTTATCTACAACGCAGCACCTATCTGGGTATGTTGGACAGTATTCCTAAGCGTGTGCCTTGTTTCGATGGGCATCATGTTGGGTATGGTTAAGTGGCTTGAGCGCGTAACCAACGCATAATTTCTTGTGAAAAGCCGCAATCTGCGGTACCTCAATCGTTGGGCTGAATGGGAAATACGACAAGTATATCCCATCCAGCCCAACTCTTTATCGGTACCACATCTCACGGCTTTTGACAAGAAATTTGGGGAGAGGGGGGTGGTAAGTGGTTAGTTGCGCTCCGTTGGAGCGCCTGCTACGCAGAGGGGTCTGAGGGGGACAAGTGGTACAAGGGGTTGCGCTTCTCAGAAGCGCTTTATTAGCGCTCGGCCGTTGGCCTCTTATACCCCTTAGAACCCTTTTGCCCCTCAGGGCGTTAGCCCGCAGGCAGAAGCCTGCCCTCTCTTTGCTCTTTGAACTTTGCTCTTTGAACTTTTTTACTTATCTTTGCGCGCTATTTGTTATTTACCGAACAAAACGATAATACTTTATAACTAATTAAAACTCTTTTACTATGTTCAAAGGACATCCTAAAGGTCTTTACGCCTTGGCTCTTGCCAACACTGGTGAGCGCTTTGGTTACTACACGATGTTGGCAGTATTTGCGCTGTTCCTTCGTGAGAACTTCGGTCTTGAGGCGGGTGTAGCAGGTGCTATCTACTCTACCTTCCTCGGCCTCGTTTACTTTATGCCCCTCGTAGGTGGTATGATGGCCGATAAGTTCGGCTTTGGTAAGATGGTAACACTCGGTATCTCGGTGATGTTTGGTGGTTACCTCCTCCTCTCAGTGCCCCTCGGTGGCGAGACTATCGCTATGATTGCGATGATGGCAGCGTTGGTGCTTATCTCATTGGGTACCGGTTTGTTCAAGGGTAACTTGCAGGTTATGGTTGGTAACCTCTACGACGACCCCAAGTATGCCGATAAGCGTGACTCTGGCTTCTCGCTCTTCTATATGGCTATCAATGTAGGTTCGTTGTTTGCTCCTACCACCGCCGTAGGCATCAAGCACTGGGCAGAGACATCGCTCGGTTACAGCTCTAACGATGCTTACCACTTCTCATTCATGGTGGCTTGCGCAGCGTTGATTCTCTCAATCGCTATCTACTACACCTTCCGCTTCACCTTCCGTCATGTCGAGGGTGGCAAGAAGAAGGGTGAGGAGGCAGTTGTTGTTGACAACCTCACTCCCGAGCAGACCAAGCAGCGCATCGTGGCTTTGTGCCTCGTATTTGCCGTGGTTATCTTCTTCTGGATGGCATTCCACCAGAACGGCTTGACACTCACCTACTTCGCTGATGAGTTCACCAACACCACAGCTGTTGGCTTCGACACTATGTTGTTCAATGTTTGGAACTTGGCGCTTATCATCATCGCCGTTTACGCTACCTTTTCTATCTTCCAGAGCGAGAGTGCAAAGGCGAAGATTTTCTCGGGCGTTCTTGCTTCGGCAATCCTTGCATTCCTCGTTTACCGCGCTATGGGCATCGAGGCTACCGCTGAGATTAGCGTTGCAGCACCCATCTTCCAGCAGTTCAACCCCTTCTATGTTGTTGCTTTGACCCCCGTGTCGATGGCTATCTTTGGCGCCTTGGCACGCAAGGGCAAGGAGCCTTCAGCACCCCGTAAGATTGCTTACGGTATGTTGGTTGCAGCTATCGGCTTTATGATTATGGCCGTAGGCTCTAACGGCTTGAACACCCCCAACGAGCAGCAGCGCGCTATCGCCGTAGATAAGGCCGAGGCATTCGCTAAGGAGTACTACACCATCGCAGCTACTGCTGAGGAGTTCGAGACTTTGAAGGCTGACGCCGAGGTTGCAGCAACCATCAAGCCCGCTACCGACTTTATGGGTAAGCTCAACAAGAACACTCGCCCCGTATTCTTCGATGTTTACAACGCAAGCGTTACCGTTCTTAAGGCTGAGGGCGCTGCGGAGGATAACACCGCAGTAGCTGAGGCAGAGGCTTCGTTGGCAGCTATCAAGGCTGACACCAAGCCCGAGACCCGCACATCGCCCTACTGGTTGATCTTCACCTACTTGATTCTTACCTTCGCAGAGCTCTTGCTCTCGCCCATGGGTATCTCGTTCGTATCGAAGGTCGCGCCTCCCAAGCTCAAGGGTCTTATGATGGGTGGCTGGTTTGTGGCTACCGCTATCGGTAACATGCTTGTATCGGTAGGTGGTTTCCTCTGGGCAGGTCTCCCCTTGTGGTCGGTATGGACAGTATTTATCGTACTCTGTATGATTTCAGCGCTCTTTATGTTCATTATGATGAAGCGCTTGGAGGCAGTTACAAAGTAGTAACGACCGCTCGCAAAAACAACAGCACCCGCCACATTGCGTGGCGGGTGCTGTTGTTTTAAGGGGGGGGGTATAGCAGGCGTTCCGCCTGCGGGCTAACGCCCAAGGGGCAAAAGGGTTCTAAGGGGTATAAGAGGCCAACGGCCGAGCGCTAATAAAGCGCTTCCGAGAGGCGCAACCCCTTGTACCACTTGTCCCCCTCAGACACCTCAGCGTTAGCTGGCGCTCCATCGGAGCGTAACCAACTTCCTTCCAGTCAGCACACCCCCAATTTCTTGTCAGAGTGGTGCTAATGTGGCGCTGACACGAAAAATGGCGGATGGGACATACTAAGCGTATTTCCCATTCGCCATTTTGACTGAAGCGTCGCAGTAGCGCCGCTATCACAAGAAATTAAGCGATAAGTGCCTCGTAAGCTGCTGCATCCAACAAACCGTCAACCTCAGCAGGGTTAGACATCTTAATCTTTACCAACCAACCCTCACCATAGGGATCCTTGTTAACGAGTGATGAGTCAGCCTCTACTGCCTCGTTGAACTCGATAACCTCGCCGCTTACGGGAGTGAAAGCGTCAGATACGGTCTTAACAGCCTCGATAGAGCCGAATACCTCGTTAGCCTCGATAGTCTCACCTACGGTGGGAACATCAACGAAAACGATATCGCCAAGCTCTGACTGAGCATAGTCGGTAATGCCGATAACGGCAACATCACCCTCTACACGAACCCACTCGTGGTCGTTAGAGTACTTCAAATTAGCAGGTACATTAGCCATAATTCAAGTAGTATTAGTTGTTATAGTTGTTGCAAATTTACACTTTCGCAACTACAAATATACATTTAATTTTTTGGTTTCAAAAATTTTGGTCGAGAAATTTGTTTTATTCTTGATTTTATGGTGCTTTTAGTTGTGGGTTAAAATGAGTTACGATGAGTTAAAATGTTTTTTCAGCGGAATATTTCTAAAAACTAAGAACTCTTGCACCGTATGCCTTGCGTTAAATAACCTCTTTGGTCAAAGATGTTGTTTTGCTATACTATTTGTCCTGCTCCTCAATTATGGCATCCCACTTTTCTTGGATGTCGAAATCAGTCGTGCAGATGTAAAAAGATGTTCTATAGCTACTGGGGAAAGGTAATTCTCCCATAAAAAATATTGTATTCTCCTTGTAATCAATCAGTCGAGCCTCCTGTATGCGATTTTCGATATGGTTTTCACTTATAAGATATAACCCACCTTCTCGCTTTTCGAATGTATATTTGTGTTTATCGCAACGCAATTTAAGAGCGGGGTAAGAACCATAGCAAGGTTCATACCAATAACTATAACATGTGATATCTTTGAAAACGATGCCAACCCATAGTGGCGACTCGTCCTCCTCCCATGTGCTATCAGTTCCCCAAAAGAGGCGCTCTATTACAAGGGCTTTGGAGGTAAGTTTTTCAATCGCAGCATCAAAATCTATATTCGTCGATGCGTTGGCAATAATCGATTCGACATATTGCGTTGTTTCGTTGCCCTTAGGCTTATTTACAGACTCCTCATTGCTACATGAGCATAAAGCAAATGCAAGCAGGATTATAAATATGTTCTTCATATTGGTTATGTTTAGTTTGTTTTGATGTTATATAGAATTGTTAACCAATTACACCAATTATAGACAGATTGATTTGATTCTGTTTTATCATCATAACTATCGGCATTTCCTGGCGCTAGTACTCCATAGTCAAACCATCCATCACAATTGCCGTTCCAACCCCAATTAAAGTGAAGGAGATCAATGTCCTTTATATCGGAACTTTCATAAATAAATTCGGGCTCTGGATTATTATAGATATTAGGATTATAATTAGGGTTAGATATATAAAAGTCTATTCTATATTTTAACAAATTATACCCATCAATAACCCAAGCGTGTCCCGGACCATCAGGATGTATTCCTCCGATAAAAATTGGACGATTATTGTCTAGCTCATTAATGATTGTATCTTTAATGTAATTCATTCCCGTATTCATTACACTCTTTACATCACGGTAGCCCAACGAAATTAGAGCATCTACAACTCCATTTGGTTTTGTTCCACTTGCTCGTTCATTGTCGTCTGTGTTAGGATCATCATCATCGTATGTAGTTTCAGCCCTTTCGCCGACCTCTCTCATTAATATTGCTATATGGTTATAATTTCAGCCACAGCTACATGTGGACAAAGAGTCAATATCACTCTCTGTATGCTTTAGCATATCATTCCAATTTAATGGACAAATCACAAATTGGCCTTTATGAGTTAATGGTAGCAAGTTTGGATATTTGTGATAAGCCATAATTTGTGCTGTAGCAGTAATGGCGCAACCTGATAGACCATTGGGACAATCCTTTCCATAAATTCCACTCTGCCCCCATTTAGTAGTCAGTAATGGTGCTATCGAAGAGCGGTTATAATAGATGGTGTCAAAATAGCAGCCGGGAGTTGGTACTAATGGGATTTCTGGATTACTTGGAAGTGTGATCTTTGCATTTGTGCTCACCGCACTCTCCATATATAAATCAAAAGGCTGTACACCCGTAGGTTCACCATAGGTATAATTGCCTTTCTCCGTAACAGCAATAATTGGTCGCTGAGAACGGTTAGCTGCTATAATGGTAAAGCCCTCGTTATTCTCGTTATTGAAGACATACATAATCGGTTCTTCCGATGTCGTGCTGCCGCGCGTAACTGGGTGCATCACGGTTTGCCCCTCACTGCGTTTAATGACTCGGCGTTTTGTTGAGCGAGTATCATTGTTTTCTAGTGCATCAAGAGCCTCTTCGGCAATTTTTAGGGCTTCATCATAGCTTCGTGTTAGAGTGGTGGAGAGTTCTGTGTACTCATTCTCCTTGGATATTCTGTAGCAATTAACATCTTTCTGGCACGATATGACAGGCACTGCCACAACGGTCAATAATAGAAATAATTTCTTCATAGGTGTAAGATTTTAAGTTTAAGGAATATATTATAGCTAATTATTGCATTAACCTACTACAAAGATAATACATTAGGGGTTGATTTGCAAATTATTGAGATCGTAATTGGTTGTGGTATATTGCTTGGTACTCTTGATTTTTTGGCGCTATGCACCTCTATTAAGATAGTGGGCAACACTTTCCATGCGAGCTTGGAGTGTTACCCACTATCTTAATACTACCTGCGGTAGCAAAAAATCAAGAGTGATAATCTGTTGGATATCTTGAATATATAGGATATCATATTTACATCCCACCCCAACCCCCTGCCCTTAAGTTCCTTTTCGTTGCTTCGGTTCGGCAATGTATGCAAGCATTCATTGCTCTCACCTTAATCGCAACGCTGACAAGGGAGGGGCTTGTGGCAGGTGTTCCACCTGCGGGCTAACGCCCCGATGAAGGGTTATGAGTAGTCTAAGTGGAACTGAAAAACACAATTACCCAGAGCGAGTGCAACGAGCGGAATTACCCAGAGCAAAAGGAGGTTTTACCCACAGCGTAGCTGGTGCCTGTCTCAAGCGCAACTCTAACCACTAACAACTAAAAACTCTCTTTCTCTTGCTCCCGCACGAGACCGACCAAAAACCACTTTTTAGTCGGCATCACATGCTAAAACACGAGCTCAACCCCTATTACATGGGTATCATTTTAGTTCCCCGCATAACAAGTGTTCCACTTTGTTAGGGTGTCATTTTTAACACCCACAGCGAGTTAGTTTACTTGTGATATAGGTGCGATTTTTAACACCCACGCTATTTATGTGCGACCTGATAAGGTACTAATTTTAATACCTCGTGGGTATCATTTTAGTTACCCGCAAAGCAAGAGTGCTATTTTGTGTGGAGTGTCATTTTTAACACCCACGACGAGGCCAATTTACCTGTGATATGGGTACTATTTTTAACACCCATGACGAAGTCAATTTACCTGTGATGTAGGTGTCATTTTTAACACCCACGCTGTATACGGGCGACTAGATAAGGTACTATTTTTAACACCTTGCGGGTACCATTTTAGATACCCGCATCACACAAACAATTGATGCAATCTTCTACAGCACGGGTATCTTTTTAGGTACCCACGCGATGAAAATATAAAGAGATATAAATAAGGTACTTACAAACTGCTCGGGTGTCATTTTTAGTACCCGCATAGCAAGTACGCCACCTTGTTAGGGGTGCGATTTTTAACACCTTGCGGGTACCATTTTAGATACCCGCATCACACAAACAATTGATGCAATCTACTACAGCACGGGTATCTTTTTAGGTACCCACGCGATGAAAATATAAAGAGATATAAATAAGGTACTTACAAACTGCTTGGGTGTCATTTTTAGTACCCGCATAGCAAGTACGCCACCTTGTTAGGGGTGCGATTTTTAACACCTTGCGGGTACCATTTTAGATACCCGCATCACACAAACATTAGATGTTATCTACCACCGCACGGGTATCTATTTAGATACCCGCAAAGTCATCCTGAGTGTAACGAAGGATCTCGCAGTTAGCAAGACCAGCGACTGCCGAAGAAACCTTGAGATTTTTCGCTACGCTCAAGATGACACACTCTTTATGGTCTCTTCCGTCTCTGTGGTCTCTATGGTCTCTATGGTCTCTCTCTGCTCCCTCTCTGAATCCTCCCTGAACTCTCCCTTAATGAGTTAAAATGAGTTACGATGTTTTTTTCAGCGGAATTTTCTAACAACTAAAAACTAATAACTAACAACCATTTCTCATTGAAAAAAATAGCAGACCACCCCGAAAGGTAGTCTGCTATTTAAGGCTATAAGCATAGTCTATTAGTGGTTGTGGCTATGACCGTGTGCGTGGCCGTGGTTGTGGTCGTGACCCTTGCCAGCCTTGTGGTCGTGACCCTCGCAGCAAGCATCGGTGCACTCCTTCTTCTCAGCCTTGTGGTCGTGACCCTCGCAGCAAGCATCGGTGCACTCCTTCTTCTCAGCCTTGTGGTCGTGACCCTCGCAGCAAGCATCGGTGCACTCCTTCTTCTCGGCCTTGTGGTCGTGGCCGCAGCACTCGCCGTTGCAACCTGCCGTAGCATTAATCTTAATCTTTGCAAAAGCCTTGATAAGAGCTTCATCGTTGGTCTTTGCAGGGTCGTAGGTTACGGTAACGGTCTTGGTAGGAACATCTACCTTAACATCCTTAACACCCTTCTCGTAGGGAATGGTGTTGGTAACCTTCTTTGCGCAACCCTCGCAGTCGATATCGGTAAGGAACTCGGTGGTTACGGTCTTCTTCTCGCCCTTCTTGGGAGCCTGTGCGTCAGCTACTGCAACGCTAAAAAGTGCTACAAGGCACACTAAAAAAATCTTCTTCATATTGTTTACGGTTTTATGAAATTAACGATTCAAATTAAGTTTTATTGTATTAGTAGAGGTTCAATCTGAGTCCGATATAGAACTTTCTGCCCATAAGGGGACCCCATACTGCCGATGAGTTAAAGCCCTGCTGGAAGGGTGACTCCGAGCCAAGGATAGGTGCCTGGCCGTGGCCCTTATGACCCTGCACATAGTTGGCGATATTCTCGCAACCAACATAGAGCGTAAGGTTGCTAATCTTGTAGCTTACCTGCGCAAAGAACATAGGGTAGATGGGCGAGAGGCTGGGGTTCTCGACAGCCTTTGTGATGTCGCCATCAAGCTCGGGGAGGCGTACAGGACCATTGAGCTGTGCTGTAGCATCGAATACCCAACGGCGCACGGCATACTGGATGTTGATAAGACCCTTGTAGCGCGAGGTGAGGGGGCGCTCCACCAAAATCTGCTCGCCATCACGCTCGATAGTCATCTTGGCGTTGGTATAGCGGAAGGTGGCGAAGAGGTCGAAGCCACGGAAGGGTGTCCAGTTGAAGTCAATCTGGTAGTTATCCGTGAACGACTTACCCTTGCTATTATATATAAGTATGCTATTATCCGCTGTCTCCTGGTCGAAAATCATCGTGTTGAAGAACTGTGTGCGGAAGTAGTCGAAGCTGATGGTTGCCATATTGTCCTGTGCCAAACGGAAGGTCTGCGAGAGGCTACCACCAAAGGTTGCTGCCGCCTCCATATCGTCGTCCAAGCCCGCAAACTGGATATGGCGCGAGGTGGTCATCATCCAGATGTTGTCCGTAACGAGGTTCTGACGACGGTAGCCCATACCTGCCGATGCACGAAGTGTGGTGCGAGGTGTGATGCTCCAACGGATGTGCGAACGGGGAGTGATGAGCAACTTGCCCTTGACATCGTTGTAGTAGTCGCCCTCAATCATCGAGTAGTCGCCACGAAGACCTACCACCAACGAGAACTTATCCTCAATCTGGTAGGTGTACTCGGCAAATACGCCGGGCTCAACAAGTGTCGACTTGCCCATAAACGGCCACGCCTCCGCGGGTGCGCCACCTGCTACGGCGGGCTGCTGATAGTCGTTGTCCATCATACGCATATATGCCGAAGCGCCAGCGTTGAGCGACGAGCGCTGTGTGAAGTAGTGGGCATAGGTGATGTTGTAGCGCAATGCATTCTCCACAACATCCACGGTGTTGAGGCCGAAGTATGAGTCGGTTAGGTAGTTGTCGTAGTCGAGAATCATCGCCACATTGTTCTGCACAGCATCTGCGGGATCGCCCGTGAAGGTGCGCTCATAGCCCACAGGAATGCCCAACTTGGCGTATGCGTTGATGTTGCGGTTGTGAATCTTCGAGCCGTAGAGGTTGTTGAAGGGGTCTGCCAGCATATCCTCGTACATATCCTTCTTGTAGCCGAGCTGACCACCGAGTCGGTTCTCGTTTACTACCTTCCAGCCCCAACGAAGCTGAATGCCATCGGCATTCTGCCAGAGCCACTTATTTGCCACATTTATCTGGTTTGCCTTGGGCATATCCGCAAAGCCATCGCCATTCATATCGTGCTGTGCAGTGTCCAACGAGCCGTGTGCCATAATCACTGTCGAGAGGCTCTTGTCGGGCAACAAGGGAATTGCCGACGACACATTAATCTCGGGGCGAAGCTCCGAATCGAAGTAGAGGTTGAGGAAGAAACGCTCATCGTCGGTGGGCTTGCGGTGCTCAAGGTTAATCTGACCTGTGATAGCCTCGTGACCCGCAGTTACGGATGCCACACCCTTCGATACCTGAATAGAGTTGAGCCACATACCGGGGGTGTAGCTAAGGCCGTAGGCAGCACCAGCACCCTGCATAATGGGGCGGTTCTCGTCGAGAATCTGGGTATATGTACCTGCCAAACCGAGCATCTTAATCTGTCGAGCACCCGAGATAGCATCGCTATAACCTACGGTTACCGAAGCAGAGTTCTCGAACGACTCAGCCAACGAGCAGCATGCCATCTTGCAGAGGCCCGCAAACGAAATCTGCTCCTGGCGTGTGATGCCACCCGACTTTGCGTAGTTACCACGCTGCTGACCCTCGATAACGACCTCGTCGATATCTACTGCCGAGGGCTTTAGGCGAATGTCGAGTGTGCTCTCCTCCTTGCCCACCTCAATCTCGGCGATGTCGTAGCCGAGGTAGTCGACAACAAGGGTCTCGAAGCCGTTGACACGGCGAATTGAGAACGAGCCATCGGTTGATGTCGTTGTACCCGCTGTGGTGTTCTTCCAGTAGAGTGATGCGCCGATAAGGGGGTTGTTGTTGTCGGCATCGACAACCTTACCCGTAATGGTGCGCTGTGCCAATGCCACCGAGGGCATAAGCACGATAAGTGCTAATAAAAGAAATATTGATTTTTTCATATTTTGCGTTGGTTAGATATTATGTTTTATGGTATAAAGCATATTTGCCAACGCTTTTCGAAGCGTCGGCTAAACCAATGCAGGGGGCGCACGAAGTCCCTTTGTAGATAGATATGCCACCCGTGGTGGCGCAGATTTATCGCCATAGTCGATAATGGCGGTAGGCTCTAAGTCTATCGTAACAACCTCGACCGTAGCGGCCAGTAGGGCATACGACGAGAGCACATCGCTCTGGTCGATGATACGGCTCTCGTTGCGCTGCGACGAGGCGATATATTCGGTGTGGTTATCACCCAGAACAGGGTGGATGTGGTTGCAACAATCCTCCTCGAACGATATGCCGTGGCATACACAGGTGGGCTCGTGGTGTGAGTGGGTATGGTTGCAGTGGTGGTGTTCGCAGAGAAGCAACGAAATAGACGACATTGCCGAGGCAGCAATATAGATTGCCACCAATAGCATTGCGTATGTCTTTCTCATTCTCTGCATCTTAAGAAGTTTTTAGTTATTAGTTTTTAGTTGTTAGAAAGTTTAGTTATTAGTGTGCGGAGCATTTTGCCGACCTCCCTTATGTTGGTGAGTACTTCTGCTATATCACTTTCTAGCAACATATTAACTCTTACACATATATGAAGTTGTGTTTCGAGCTCCGATAACGAGCCACGAGCAAAAGTTAGGAACTGTACGAACTCTTTCTCTGAGTTGCGTGATTGCCCCTCTGCTATATTTGACGGTACTGATACCGCAGCTCTACGCATTTGGTTGCTTAGCGCATAGTTTTCAGACTTGGGTAATTTCTGAGTGAGTGCGTATGTGGCAACGACAATGTCCATAGCCTTCTGCCACACAATCAACTCTTTAAAATCACTCGTCTTCACCCTTCTAACAACTAACAACTAATAACTAACAACTCTTTAGTTACTCGATAAGTCCGCACTCCTCCAATCGCTCTATCCATCGCTGTGCATCACGCTCGGCAATATCCATATCGATGCCATACTGCTCGGCGAGCAACTCCGCCACCATCTTGGTGTCGAACTCCTTGCCCTCGACCTCGCCCCACAAGTAGAGGGCGCTCTCGTTGAGCGAAATGATGCGGGTGAGGTCGCTTGCCCCCTTGCCCTGCATAATCACCACATTCTCGCCCGCCATCTCGCGGACCTTGTACTGCGACTTAATCTTCATAATTGCATAATTTCGTGGCAAAAGTAATAATAATTATTATTACAAGCAAATTTTTCATATCTTTGTCGTATGAACCAACCTATGCGACATACGCTCTTCTCGTCGGCAGAGGAGGTCTTGAAGAGGTGGTGGGGCTACGACGAGTTCCGCCCCACGCAGCGCGAGATTATCGAGTCGGTGCTTGATGGTCACGACACTCTTGCCCTGATGCCTACGGGTGGCGGTAAGTCGCTTACCTACCAAGTGCCAGCGATGGTATTGGAGGGGTTGGCGATTGTCGTAACGCCACTTATCGCGCTGATGAAGGACCAGGTAGACCGCCTACGCTCGCTCGGTATCTCGGCCGTGGCGGTGCATTCGGGCATGGACCAGCGCCGTATCGAGGCTGCGTTGGATAACTGCACATACGGCGATACGAAGCTGCTCTATATCGCCCCCGAGCGCTTGGCAACGGACGCCTTTCGTGTTCGCCTTAAGCAGATGAATATCAGTCTTATAGCCGTGGACGAGGCGCACTGTATCTCGCAGTGGGGCTACGACTTTAGACCCTCGTACTTGCGTATTTCAGAGGTTAGGGAGTATGCTCCAAACGCCCCTGTTTTGGCACTTACGGCATCGGCAACCGACCTCGTTGCCGAGGATATTATGCACCACCTCGGTTTCTCGGAAAAGCGAATACTCCGTGCCAGCTTCTCGCGCCCCAATTTGTCGTATGTTGTGCGTGAGACTGAGGATAAGTTCGAGCAGTTGATGCGTGTTGTGCAGAGTGTCGAGGGCTCGGGTATTATCTACGCCTCGACCCGCGAGGGTACGGAGCAGATAGCCGCCAAGCTCAAAGCAGAGGGCATAAGCGCAGAGTTTTACCACGCCGGTTTGCCCAATATGGAGCGCTCTATTCGCCAGACGGAGTGGCATAGTGGCAAGGTGCGTATTATGGTGGCTACCAACGCCTTCGGTATGGGTATCGACAAGACGGATGTGAGGTTTGTCATTCACTATACGATGTGCGACTCGTTGGAAGCCTACTATCAGGAGGCGGGTCGTGCAGGTCGTGATGGCAAGCGCAGTTATGCAGTACTACTCACCACGGCGGAGGATGCTCCACGCATCGAGCGCCGCTTCGAGAATGAGTTTCCGCCAATTACGGAAATCAAACATATCTATGAGCGCATCGCCAACTATCTGCAAGTGGCTATTGGCGATGGCGATGGTGCATCGTTCCTATTCAATATCTACGATTTCTGCCACCGTGAGCGTATGTTTCGTGGCAGGGTCGAGAGCGCTCTTAAGTTGTTGGATATCAACGGCTATATGACCCTTATCGAGGAGCACGACAAGCCGGCACAACTTATCTTCAATTGTAGCCGTGATGCGCTCTACAAAGTCAATGTCGGTGGTAACGAGATGGATAAGATGTTGCGTACGATTTTGCGCTTGTATGATGGCGTTTTCAGCCGTTTCCGCACTATCGACGAGCTGATGATTGCAACCCACGCCGAGCTCTCCGCAGAGCGTGTTCACGAGTTGTTGAAGGTGTTGTGGCGAATGAATGTTATCCGCTATATCCCTGCGGCACGCTCGCCGATGATTCTCTTCCAGACCGAGCGCCTACCCTCGAGGGATATCTATATCTCTCCCGACAGCTATGGCCACCGCCAACGACTTATGCACGAGAGGTTTGAGAATATGTTGCGTTATGCAACGGCTGAGGAGGAGTGTCGTAGCCAAATTATCGAGCGCTATTTTGGCGATACGAATGCCAAGGAGTGTGGCGTATGCGATAACTGCCTAAGGCGTAAGCAGCTGAGAAAGAGGGAGAACAACGATGATGATAGATTGTGTTCGGAGATATTGGCGCTCCTTGGCGCTGAGCCTTGCTCGGTAAAGGATATCGTTGCCCGCATCAAGGGCGAGCCTCGCCGAATTGTCGAAATAGTTGATAAAATGCTCCGTGAGGGTAAAATTTCGCTCGACAAGGGCGATAAACTGAGAATAATTTCCTAACTTTGCGACTTGACCAAAGGTCAATCCCGAAGAATGAGTTTTATAGCAACCATAGATAACGACACCGTAGCCTCGTTGCCTGCCGCCCGCATCAGTGGGCGCATCGTCATTGTAGATAGCGACGAGCAGGTTGAGGCGGCGTGTGCCCACCTTGCCCAGTGCGATATCATCGGCTTCGACACCGAGACACGCCCATCGTTCAAGGCGGGTGTTACGCATAAGGTGTCGCTGTTGCAGCTCTCGACCGAGGATTGTTGCTACCTCTTCCGCCTATGCCGTATCCGTCTCGATAACCGCATCTTGAAGATTCTCGGCTCGCGCCGTATCTTGAAGGTGGGTGCCGATGTTACGGGCGATATCCGTTCGTTGCACGCCCTACGACAGTTTACTGCCGATGGCTTTATCGACCTTCAGCACGAAGCACCACATTGGGGCATCGACGAGAAGAGCCTGCGCAAACTCTCGGCAATCGTGCTTAATGAGCGTGTGTCGAAGGCGCAGCGATTGAGCAACTGGGAGGCTGGCACGCTTACCGAGCAGCAACAGGAGTATGCAGCAACCGATGCTTGGGTATGCCTAAAAATTTGGGATAGACTTCTAAGGGAGGCGCCCGAGGGGTATAAGCCTCAGATTATCAGCGCTCAGTCCTCGGAGCATAGTGCCGAGCATAGCGCTCACCGCAAGCATCATCACAGAAGAAGAAGTAACCGCAAAAATAGCGAACAAAGCGTATGACACAGAAATCACTAACCGCCATATATCTCCGCCGTGGCAAGGAGGAGTCGTTGGAGCGATGCCACCCCTGGATCTTCTCGGGTGCCATTGAGCGCATCACCGAAGGCCTAAAACCTCTTGCCGAAGGTGATATTGTCGATGTCTACACCAAGCAGGGCAACTTTATTGCGCGAGGCCACTATCAGATTGGCTCTATCGCCGTTCGTGTATTGTCGTTCGAGGAGGAGACCATCGACCAGGCGTGGTGGAATAGGCGCATCGCAACGGCAAAGGCTCTGCGCGAGAGCCTCGGTATGGTCGACAACGAGCGCACCACCTGCTACCGCCTAATTCATGGCGAGGGCGACCTCTTGCCCGGTCTGGTTGTCGATATCTATGAGCGCACGGCGGTTGTGCAGTGCCACTCGGTGGGTATGTACCACTCGCGTAGCCATATTGCCGAGGCTATCCGTGAGGCCTATGGCGACCGCATCGAGGCTATCTACGACAAGAGTTCGCAGACTCTGCCCTACAAGGCGGAGCTTGGCGCTATCGATGGCTACCTCTGGGGTCGCAATGCCGAGAAGGATATCGTGGTCTTGGAGAATGGCTTGAAGTTTAAGGTTAACTGGGAGGAGGGTCAGAAGACTGGCTTCTTTATCGACCAGAGAGAGAATCGTGACTTGGTGCGCCAGTATGCTAAGGGTCGTAAGGTGCTCAACACCTTCTGCTATACTGGTGGCTTCTCTGTTGCGGCGTTGGCTGGCGGTGCTCGCGAGGTGGTATCTATCGACCTCTCGGAGCGTGCCGTGAAGCTTGCCGACGAGAATGTACGCCTTAACTTTGGCGACGATGCTCCACACGAGGCAATCGCTACGAATGCCGTTGAGTATCTGAAAGATATCGACGATAGCTACGACCTTATTATCCTTGACCCACCCGCCTTTGCCAAGCACCACAAGGTTTTGGGCAATGCGTTGCAGGGCTATAAGAAGATTAACGCCCGTGCTTTGCAGAAGATTCGCCCGGGCGGTATCCTCTTTACCTTCTCGTGCTCGCAGGCGGTTAGCCGTGATTTGTTCCGCACCACAATCTTTACCTCGGCAGCCATTGCTAAGCGTAAGGTGCGTATCATCGGTCAGCTTACCCAACCTGCCGACCACCCGATTAATATCTACCACCCCGAGGGCGAGTACCTCAAGGGTTTGGTTGTCTATGTAGAGTAATTTTAATACAGATACCAAATGAAAAAGATTGTTGTGATGTGTGTGGCTACCGTGGCTTTTGCTTCGTGTGGTGGTAATGCCGAGGGCGTTACGATTGACGAGCAGAACGCTATGAATGCTGCCTATGACCTTAGCTACGAACTTGCTACGGCGGTTGTTGAGGCTAAGAACTACGAGGAGTTTAAGAGCGCTCGCGAGGCGTTGGAGAGCTACGAAGAGGCATTCCGTGAGCAGATTGGTGGCGAGGAGTATCTTATCTTCTTGGAGGAGACAAATGCAGTGTTGAACGAAATGTAGGAGCGAGGATATGAAGAAGATTATCAATATTTTGGCTTTGGCAGTCGTGGCGATTGCCGTTACATCGTGTGGTAGCCATACGGCTGTTACCACCCCTATGCGTGATGCACAGCAGATTGCCTATTTGGCAGAGACCGTAACTTCGGAGGCGGAGTTGCGCCAGGTCGAGAAGCTCGCTGCTGAGATGGAGCATACCTATCGCACAAGCTTTAATGGCGCTAAGGCGCGAGAGTTCAAACGCTTGGTAGAGCCTATCCTTAACGAGGCGGGCGATAGACGCGATATGTACCGTGAGGCGGAGGAGTGGCTCAAAGGTCAGCAGACCCTGTTGCATAGCAACCTCGACGACCTCGACCGTGCTTGGAGTATGGAGCTTGGCTCAGCAGAGGAGGAGTGGGCAAAGATTGAGGCTAAGGCTGTTGAGGCTTTGGCTTTGGTCGATGAGGCTTCGGAGATTGAGGCTCGCAAGGAGCAGTTGGCAATGGATATTGTCGAGGCTGGCTACCCCGAGTCGATGCTCAACGAGCTTGGCGAGTTGGAGGATGCTCTCGAGGCTAAGGCTTCGGAGATTGAGGCTGTCGCCAAGGAGTCAAATATCATCATCTTGGCTTGGCAGTTGCAGCACGGCGAGGATATCTGTGTGCTGATGACTCCCGAGGAAGAAGCGGAGGTCGCCGATATCGAACCCCTTGCAGTAGAGGATGTTGCGAAGTAGCATTTTTGCTGCCATTGCCCTTGTGGCGGTGGGCTGTGTAGGAAATAGTGATGCCACCGATAGTTCGGTGGCATCACACTTTGAGTCGCCCGAGGTGGAGGGTGGTCGCTATCGCGAGGCCTTTGTTGCGCTCGACAAGGAGTATAACACCCTTGCCGTGGAGCGCTGTGAGGCGTATATGTTGAGGGATAGCGCCAGCCGTGCCGAGGCACTCTTAACTAATAGTCGGGCAGCGGAGGAGCATCGTGAGCGTCTGCGCCTAACGGATAGTGCTTGGCTCTCTACCGCTCGCCACTTCTACGATAGGGGCGATGGCGGTTTCACGGCGCTTGCCGAAGAGTTTGGCTCCGACTCCATAACGCTTGCTCGTCGCCTACTACGCCTATAGGTATGTTCTATAAATTAGTAAATAAGTTATTCGTTGTCGGCAGATTCTGTTTCGGTTGCTTTTGGGCTTATTTTGCTAGATTTCTCATTTTTACTCGGTTACAATGCCCGCATTGCGCCCTTAGTAACAAATAAGAAATCTAAACAAAATAATCTCCAAAATCAACTCGACCTAATTTATAGAACCTACCTATAAGTAATAGTAGATATGCTCGCCCCACTCACGCTCTACCTCGTTGCGAAGGAGCGTGCCATCCTCGGCGTAGTCGAGGTAGATATCTGTTAGGAGGCCATTTACAACCTGCTCGGTATCAATAATGTAGATGATCTCGCCCGTGTTGCGCTCCAAGCGCTCAACATCGTCTACGGGAGCCTCTACACCAAACTCAGTCTCAAAAGCTGTGCGTACCGCAGCGGGCAAATCCGAATACTTAATATCGAAGAGGGTCATCACCCACTTGCCGTTAGCTGTATACCACGCCTCGCACTCCATGCCGTCGAGGTGGAAATCTGCTACACGGTGGCCACGCTCACGCTCCCACTCGATGTGTGTAGCGTTGGGGTAGCGGTCGCTGAACGCCTTGTTAAGCGATACCGAGGGTGTGTAGTCATCGTCGCAACCCACAAACGCAAGGGTCGCAACACTAATCAATGCAAACAATAACTTTCTCATAGTTTTAATTCTCTTTTAGGTTGGACACATTTTAAGGTATGTTCTATAAATTAGGCTACCTCTATTTTAATCATCAATCTCGCGGAGCTTGAACTTGCTATTGAACTGCAACTCAAGACCATTTGAGAGCTGCACCTCCCACTCGTTCCAGTCGCACGAAATCTCTACAATCTGCTTATCGGCAAAGTTGCGCTCTACATACGAAGCAATCTGCGAGGGAACGATGGCTGCGGGCACAGCCTTGCGCTGGCAGTCTACCTTTGTCCACTTGCCGTCGTTGTTGAACTCTACCTCCGAGCCGTTCTCGAAGCGAACCTTATAGTCGCGGTCGGTAAGCTCGCTATCGTATAAGATATGCGCAATCTTCTCATTAGCAAAGTTTTGCTTAATAAAGGTCTGCGCTTTGGCGGGTAGCTTGTCGAACTCCACCAAGCGGTCGTGGTCAGATACACAGGCAGCCGTAGTTGCCACAATGCCAAACAACAGAGCTGCAAATAACATCGAAATTCGTTTCATAATCGTTCTTGTTTTAAGGTTTACACATCTTTTACAATTATTGTGCAGAAAATAAAACCACTTTTCTACTGTGCAAAAATATAAAAAAAATATTCACGACATACAAAAGTTGCCGTGAATATTGAGTTTTTAGCTATAATATTTTTTTATAGTCCTATAAGTTCAGACTATATCTCGCCCTCTGTCGCCTCTTCTGCGGGTTCTTCTGTGGGCTCTTCTTGCTCGATAACCTCCTCATTTACAACCTCTTCTGCGGGTTGCTCCGAAGGCTCTTCTGCGGGCTCCTCTGCTGTGTTATGCACGAAAAGCATATCGTAGAGGTCACGCTCAAAGAGCATAGATTGGTAGTTCGGGTAGTTGAGCACGGCAAAGACCACAACCGCAAGGGTTGCCAATGTGAAAAGTGTGCCTATAATTCTCTTAATCATTGTTTTGTTGTTTTAACTCCTCTACGGCACGGCGCATAACCTTGTCGATAGGGTAGATGTTGTAGTAGAAGCCCGAGTCGTCACCCAAGGCGTTGCGACCGATATAGGCACGCAACTGCGCAAGGATAATATCGCGCGATATATTCAACTCGTGGCGGTTGGTTGCGATGCCCTGCTGCTCGGCATAGCTCACAAAGTCCGAGAGTAGGTCATCTGCCGAGAGCAGACTATCCAGCTCCTCAAGTGTCGAGACATTGTCGAGTGCCTCACGGTGCTTATCGGCATAGCGTATGGTGTAGCGGTAGAGGGTGTTGCTATCCCATACCTTAGTATAATAGCGCGTGATGCCCACCGTGTCCATCGGGATAAAGATGTCGGGCATAATGCCACCACCACCATATACCGTGCGACCGCCCGGCGTGGTGAACTTCAGGCTCTCGTCGAAGTGTATAGAGTCGGCCGAGAAGAACTCGTTGTGCATATAGCGGTCGAAAATCTCCATATGGTATGCCATCTCATCGCCAGCCGTATAGGGCTTCTGTATCGAGCGACCTGTGGGGGTGTAGTAGCGAGCAACGGTTAGGCGCACGGCAGAACCATCGGTAAAGGGTATCTGTGTCTGTACCAAGCCCTTACCAAAGGTGCGACGACCCAAGACTATGCCTCGGTCGTTATCCTGAATAGCGCCCGCCAAAATCTCGCTCGACGAGGCACTTGTCTCGTCAACGAGGATTGCCAAGCCAAGGTCGGTAGATGTGCCATTGCCACGGCTATACTCCTTCTGCTTATTGCCATTACGGTCCTCGGTGTAGACAATCAACTTTTCGGCAGGGAGGAACTCGTTGGCGATAAGTATCGCCTGGTCGAGGAAGCCACCCGAGTTGCCACGAAGGTCGATAATAAGCTTTTGCAGACCCTCCGAGCGCAACTTCGTAAGTGCCTCACGCAACTCATCATACGATGTTCGGGCAAACTGCGATAGGCGCACATAGCCGATGCCAGCCTCCTTGTCGAGCATAAAGGCGGTCTCGATGCTGTGTAGTTCGATAGCATCACGCACAACCTCCACCTCGACAAGCTCGTCGAGTGTCTGGCGCTCGATAGCGAGCTTCACCTTTGTGCCACGCTTGCCACGCATAAGCTTAACAAGCGAGTCTTGCGCAATGCCCTGACCTGCAACATCTCTATCGTCGATGCGCACGATGCGGTCGCCCGAGCGCACACCCGCCTTGAACGAGGGACCCTGTGGCACAACATTGAGCACCGTGATGGTGTCGGTCATAGCGTTAAAGACGATGCCGATGCCGTCAAACTCGCCCTCCAACGACTCGTTTACCTGATTGAAAAGTCGGGCAGGGATATACTCCGAGTGGGGGTCAAGCTCCGAGAGCAGCGAAGGGATAGCCTTCTCGTAGATGGTGTCGAGGTCGATAGGGTCGACATAGTAGTTGCGCACGGCATTCACCGTCTGCATCATCTTATCCTGCATCATCAGTCCGCCGATGTTGTTGCTGCGCATCATCTCCTCGCTAAGGCGATGCAACAGCGTCTCGGTACGGCGCTGCTCGCCACTACGACCTATGGCGATACCCACAAAGAGCACCGCACTTAACAATATGATAACGACTATCGTTGTCCAACCTCTTCTCTGCATCACTCTATCCTCCCTCTTCGAAGCGTTATGCACTTTTCGTGCCTTGGTTTACTTGTTGTTGAAGGTATAGGTAAGACCTACAGAGAGCATCGACTGCACCTGCAACTTGTTGATTTCAGCCTTGTTGTAGTAGAGCTGAACATAAATCTGTGTCGAGATATACTTCGTAGCCTTGATGTCGATGGTGTTCTCCCAACGCACCGTGGGCAAGATATGCTCATAGGTGGGCTTATCCTCCGTAGGCTTGAAGTTGGCAGCCGCTGCAAGGTCGGTAATCCAACCGTAGAATGAGTATGCTGTGGTGCGGTAGCGCAACCAGCCATTCTTACCCCAACTCTTGTCGAAGTCGAGCTTAACCGAGAGACCGCCCTCAAACTTCGAGCGACCAGTCAACACGCCGTAGTCCTTAGTGGTCGAGAGGTCGTGACGGAAGGTGGCGCTCATCGCCAAAGGCGCAAGGTTGACCTTGAGGGGGAAGCGCTCCGAGGGGAGTACATAGGTAAAACCGACAGAAGCATCAAGATAACCGGGGGTCATAAAGTTTGACACGGGGGCTACCGAGTTCTGCTGGTCGCCACGCGCTGCATAGCCACGCGCAAACTGTGTACGGAACTGAATGTTAGCACCATAGGTCCAGTTGCGAACCATATCCCACTGGGGCGCTGTCGAGATAGCAATCTCATCAACATTCTTGAACCATACGCCCTTCTGTGC
Organism: Alistipes sp.; assembly: GCA_017465575.1. Lineage (GTDB taxonomy): Bacteria > Bacteroidota > Bacteroidia > Bacteroidales > Rikenellaceae > Alistipes. The sequence goes on from JAFTVX010000021.1 coordinate 160,578, forward strand.
GCCGTTAAGCTCCATACGCATATTGTTGTAGCCAAACTTCGCTGCGGCGGTGTTGGTCAAGGTAAACTTATTCTTCTTGTAGATGTGCTTGAAGTTGATGTTTGCCAAGATGGTGATGGTGTTGTCGCCTGCTGCCTGCCACGACTCGCTAAATGCGGTGAGTGAGCCGTGAAGGTTGGCTGTAAAGTCCACGGTGTTGCGCTCCTTGCGGATTGCAGCACGCTTTGCGCGCTCCTCAGCCTCCGAAACATAGTCTGCCTCGACAGCCTCGGTCTTCATATCGTTCTCGAAGCTCTTCTCGGTGGTCGTTGCCACCTCGTCAATCGATACCTGTGCCATTGCGTATGTCGAAGCAAGGGCAGCAAACATAAGGGTTAGGTAAAATTTCTTCATAATATAATGGATGTTCTATAAATTAGTAAATAAGTTTTCGTTGTCGGGAGTCTATGTTTCGGTCGCTTTTGAATTTATTTTGGCATATTTCTAATTTTTCCTCAGTTACAATGCTCGCATTGCGCCATCGGAAGAAATTAGAAATCTGACTCAAAATAATCTTCAAAATCAACTCGACCTAATTTATAGAACCTCCCTTTATAGTTAAATCCTATGGTGAGATATGTAAATACAATCGCAAAGATATAAATCTTTTCCCAATTTTTTGTATCTTTGCCTAAAAGAAACTATTAAACGATGAATAATATAAAATTTTTTGGAGCTCATACAAGCGCATCGGGTGGTGTGGAGAATGCCGCCAAGAACGCTGTGGCGATTGGTGCTACGGCCTTTGCGCTCTTTACCAAGAATCAGCGCCAGTGGTCAGCACCTGCGTTGACTGCCAAGCAGATAGATGTTTTTAAGGCGGCTTGCGAGGAGGGTGGCTTTAGCCCTTCGCAGATTCTGCCCCACGATAGCTACCTTATCAACCTCGGACATCCCGATGCCGAAGGTTTGCAGAAGTCGCGCGATTCGTTCTTCGAGGAGATGGAGCGCTGCGAGCGCTTGGGTCTTGATAGGCTCAACTTCCACCCCGGTAGCCACCTTAAGCGCATCACATCGTTGCAGTCGCTCGACCGCATCGCCGAGTCGATAAATATGGCGTTGGAGCGCTCGTCGGGCGTTACGGCGGTGTTGGAGAACACGGCGGGACAGGGTTCAAATCTCGGTTTTGCCTTCGAACAATTGGCATATATCATTGAGCGTGTGGAGGATAAGAGCCGTGTAGGTGTCTGCATCGATACCTGCCACGCCTTTGCTGCGGGCTACGACTTACGCACCAAGGAGGCATGCGACAAGACATTTTCGGAGTTCGACCGCATCATCGGCTTTCAGTATCTTCGTGGTATGCACCTTAACGATGCTATGCGCCCGTTGGGTAGCCATATCGACCGCCATGCACCGTTGGGCGAGGGCGAGATTGGCTGGGAGTGCTTCCGCTATATCGCCACGGACGACCGCTTTGCAGGTATCCCTCTAATCTTGGAGACCCCCGATGAGGCTCGCTGGGCAGAGGAGATTGCGACATTGAAAAAGTTTGCTAATCAGTAAATTATATTGATATTATGAAAAAGTTTTTTGCTCTTGCCGTAGCCCTTTTCTCGCTTTCGGCAGTCGTTGCACAGACATCTATCGAGCGCCCCTATGCCGTGGGTGCCGATATCTCGTGGTTGCAGTCGCAGGAGGACCGTGGCACAAAGTTCTCGGACGGTGGCACGGAGGGTGATGCTATCGAGATTTTGCGCGACAACGGCTTCAACTACATTCGTTTGCGCCTCTTTGTAGACCCTCGCTCGGAACTCGGCTACTCGCGCCGTGATGGCTATTGCGACTTGGAGCACACCTTGCAGATGGCTCGTCGCATCAAGGATGCGGGTATGTACTTCCTGCTCGACTTCCACTACTCGGATAACTGGGCAGATCCCCAGAAGCAGATTTTGCCTCAGGCGTGGCAGACATTCTCTTACGAAGAGGTTTGTACCGCCGTCTATGAGCATACACGCGATGTGTTGGTTGCTTTGGAGAAGCAGGGCACAGCACCCGATATGGTGCAGGTGGGCAACGAGGTGAGCAACGGTATGTTGTGGCCATACGGCTCGGTACGCCACTCGTTTGAGGGTCTCTGTGGTCTGTTGCGCGAGGGTGTGCGTGCCGTTCGTGAGTTCGCCCCCTCGGCAGATGTTATGCTCCATGTGGCACTTGGCGGTATGGTCGAGGAGACACAGCGTTTCTTCGGTGCTATGGCCGAGTATGGCGTTGAGTATGATGTAATTGGACAGTCGTACTACCCCGAGTGGCACGGCACTTTGGAGGACTTGGAGCGCAACCTTAAGTCGATGGCGAAGGAGATTGGCAAGCCTGTATATGTTGTCGAGTACCGCGACTACTTCCTCGATATCGACCGCATCGTTAGGTCGTTGCCCGAGGGTCTTGGTCTCGGCACATTTATCTGGGAGGCTACCTCGCCACAGTGGGGTAAGCTCTTCGACGAAGAGGGCGCTGCAACAGCGGCTCTCGACGACTATAATAAATAGGTATTATGGATTTTCTCTCGCTTTTATTGATTGCCGTAGGCCTCTCGATGGATGCCTTTGCAGTGTCGGTCGCCAAGGGTCTTGCCGTTACGGAGGTTAAGCCCCGCCACGCCATGCTTGCTGGCGTGTGGTTTGGTGGTTTTCAGGCACTTATGCCCGTTATCGGCTATCTGCTTGCAAGTAGTTTTTCGGCCATTGTCGTGAGTGTCGACCACTGGATTGCCTTTGCTCTGTTGTCGTTTATCGGTCTTAATATGATTCGTGAGGCGGTGTGGGGCGATGAGGAGAGTGGCGATGCGGACTTTGGTGTGCGCAAGATGTTTTTGATGGCGGTTGCAACAAGCATCGATGCCTTGGCGGTAGGTGTCTCGTTGGCCTTTGTCGGTGTCGATATCTTCTCGGCAGCGCTCACCATCGGTGTCGTTACCTTCGCTTTCTCATTTGCGGGCATCTATCTGGGTCGTAGCGTAGGCTCAAAGCTTGGCAAGAAGGCGGGAATTTTGGGTGGTATCGTGCTGATTGCCATCGGAATAAAGATACTCATCGAGCATCTTTCGGAATAGAATAGTGGGAGGTCAAAGGCCTCCCACAATCTTTCTAAGAAATACCCTCACCTCGCGGTAGATATGGTCTACCGTGGCGCTCACCTCATAGATAATGCCCATACGATGTTGCCAGCGGAGCATTGTGCGCCTAACACCGAAAATGTAGATGGCACAAGCCACTGCTAAATAGACGATGCCCACCACGGCAAAGGCGGCTACCCAACTATGCATAAGTGCGCTCAGCGACACCACAACGGCGCCACTGAGCAGCGATAGCCCCAAAAGTAGGGCGAGGATAAATGCCACGAACGACATAGCTACACCGCTTTGTGTGGGCTACTTGTGCTCGTCGTTGCAGTGACAGGGGCGCATCTCTTCCAACCCCTCGCGAACGCGCTCCGTAGCCTCGTTAAACGAGTCACGAATCTTGCCACGAAGCTCCTTGCCCGACTGTGGCGTGGTGAGCATAGCAACTGCAGCACCGATGATAGCACCTCCGAGTGCCGACATCAAACAGATACATGAGTTTTTCATAATAGTAAAAATTAAAGGTTCACTCCGAGAGGAGCAAACCACACGCCAAAAGTGGCGAGAACAGAACTTTTTTTGTACCTTTGCGCTATGACATCTACCGACATAACCATTGCAACCTTTACTGGTCACCGCACCTATGAGGGTGAGGCAGACCAAGCGTTGCGCGAGGCTGTTGAGGCGCTCTACAACGAGGGCGTTCGCACCTTCCGTGTCGGTATGGCAGAGGGCTTCGACCTCGCTGCGGGAGCTGCCGTTGTGGCTTTGCGCGAGCAGACGAAGGATGTTGTGTTGGAGGCGATAGTGCCATTTCCTGCCTTTGCCTTACGCTTCGGTATGCGCGATAAGGCGCTCTACGACAACATTATAGCCTCGGCCGATGTGGTGCTATATGCCGATATGGCATACCACCGTGCTATCTTCCACCGTCGCAACGATATGCTTGTCGAGGGTGCCGATGTTGTGGTGGCGTGGTACGACGGAAGTAGGGGAGGAACGGACTACACAATCCGCCGTGCGCACAAGCTCGGTTGCCGTATTATCAACCTCTATCCCGACCCACAACTCTCAATCGACTTTTAACCATTTTCCTTAAACGCCAAAATCTTCTCCCAATTGACCACAACTAAAGTTGTGAATGGCTCGAAATGGGGAATTTAGGTATTTGTACTACCTTTTGTCTTGGAAAAAAAGCATACATTTGTGCCGAAATTCTAATAACAAAAGTGTGTATATGAAACTTAAAAATCTACTTTTGGCACTCGCCTTTGTCGGTTTCGGCATCGCAGCACAGGCGCAGTCAGCAGAGAACACAGCATCGCTCGAGGAGCGTGTAGCACAGCTTGAAACAAAGAGCAAAGTTAAGTCTTTCGCCGATAAGTATCTCAACCTCTCGGGTTATCTCCAAGCAGGCATTTCGTGGGCAGATAACGACAAGACCACATTCTATCTCCGTCGTGCGCGTGTAAGCCTCTCGGGCAATGTTGCTGAGGCAAAGCTCGACTATCGTCTTCAGGTCGATATGGCGGGTACACCCAAGGTTTGCGACCTCTATATGCGCTACAAGCCCTTCAAGGAGCTTGGCGTTCAGTTGGGTCAGTTTAAGTTGCCCTTCTCGTTGGAGAATGAGCTCTATGGTCCTACCAAGTTTGAGTTTATTGAGTATTCATACCTTACCAGCCTCTTGGTGCGTAGCGACAAGACCCTCGATGGCATCTCGGCAACAGGTCGTGACCTCGGCGCACAGATCTTCGGTGGCTTTATCCACAAGGATGGCTACAGCATCATCAACTACAACTTGGGTGTTTTCAATGGCTCGGGTATCAACGGCAAGGATCACAACAAGTCGAAGGATATCATCGGTCGTATCATCATCAAGCCTATCAAGGGTCTCTCAATCTCAGGCTCTTATATGTATGGCGAGACCAAGTTTGCCGACACAGACTATATGAAGAGCCCCCGTTGGTCGGTAGGTGCTATCTACGATGTTCGCCACTGGATTGCTCGTGCCGAGTACGCTTCGGCAAAGTTCGGCACAGGCAAGGCTGATGCCTTCTACGCCCTCGCTGGCTACCACTTCGAGCGCCCTTGGTCGGTTGTTGCTCGTTATGAGTTCCTCAATACCGATATCGCAGGTGTCGAGAGCCAGGACCGCGTAACGGTAGGTGCTGTCTACAAGCCTATCAAGTATTTGCGCCTTCAGCTCAACTACACCTACACAATGTTCGATGCCCACAAGGCTGATAACTTCCACGGTCTTAACCTTATGGTATCGGCTATCTTCTAACAGCTAACCCTAATTTAAGGAAAATATGAAAAAGTATCTTACCGAAGATTGGATTGTAACATTCCTTAGCATTCCATTGCTTATTATCGCTGGTTTGGCGACCTTCCTTCCCAACAATGGTCCCAAGGTACCCAGCCACCTCGACTCACTCGAGGCTTGGGCAAATATCGGCGTATTCTTCGTTATCGCCCTTGTGGTTCTCTACTTGGGTAACCTTATCCTCAAGCGCCCGATGAAGGGTCTTATCCCCTCGTTCGTCGTTATCTTCGCTATCGCGGTGTTGGCGCAGTGGATTGCCAAGATTCCTGCTGTTAAGTTCTACGGCTTCGAGGCTGTATTCTTCTCGGTAATCTTTGGTCTTATCATCCGCAACCTCTTCCACATCCCCGAGTGGCTCAAGCCCGCTATCCAGGGTGAGTTCTTCATCAAGATTGGTGTTGTTTGCCTCGGTGCTACGGTACTCTTCCGCGATGTTATGAAGTCGGGTGCTGCGGGTCTTATCCAGGCAGTTATCGTTGTGGGCATCGTATGGTTCTTCGCCTACTTGCTCGCCCGCAAGTTCAAGGTTGAGCGCGCTACGGCGATGACCTTGGCGAGTGGTTGCTCTATCTGCGGTGTGTCGGCTTGTATCACAGCTGCCGGCGTTGCAGGTACCGACAAGAAGCAGCTCTCGTATATCATCTCGTTGGTGCTTATCATCGTAGTTCCTATGATCTACCTTATGCCCTGGTTGGCAAAGATGATTGTGCCCCTCTTCACCGAGGACCCCATCATCCAGCAGGAGATTATGGGTGCGTGGATTGGTGGTACTATCGACACCACATCGGGTGTTGTGGCATCTTCGGAGATGGCTGGCGACTTGGCTAATACCACCGCCGTTATCGTTAAGGCTACGCAGAATGTGCTTATCGGCGTTGTAGCATTCTTCATCGCTCTCTACCTCTCGGCTCGTGGCGAGGGTAAGACAGGCGCTCCTTCGCTCGGCATCGTATGGGAGAAGTTCCCCAAGTTTATCCTTGGCTTCGTCGTTGCTTCGGCAGTATTCAGCCTCTTGCAGGCCTACGGCGTATTCCCCGATGCGGCAGAGTCCAAGCTCGCTGAGACAACCCTTGCAAAGACATTCTCTACATTCTTCTTCTCGCTTGCCTTCGTATGTATCGGTATGGATACCCGTCTGAAGGATATTATCTCGAAGGAGAACCGCAACGCTCTGTATGCCTTCCTTGGCGCACAGACCTTCAATATCTGCGTTACCTGCCTCGTGGCGTGGTTGATGTTCGGTATCGTGAAGCCCGCATTGGAGGGTGATAAGTCTGAGCCCGTTGTTGAGGCTGTCGAGGAGGTAGCAGAGGCTACGGAGGCGACTATCGCCGTTGAGCCCGCCGCAACCGAATCAACCGTAGAGGTAGTGGACTTCGAAGTCCTCACCCCCGCAGAGTAATTTGTTGTGAAAAGGGGTCATCTGCGACCCATCTCAAAAGATGAGTGCCTTGGGCTGTACTTCTTGTACTATCCCAAGGCGCTCACTTTTGCGATAGGCCACATCTAACCCCTTTTGACAACAAATTTAATTTCTTGTGATAAGTGGCATCCTTCGACGCCTCAATCATTGCCCTGAATGGGAAATACGCTAAGTATGTCCCATCCAGGGCAATTTCTTTATCGGCATCAAATTATGCCCCTTCTGACAAGAAATTAGGTCGTGGTGGTTGGGAGGTAGAAGTCAAAGACGATAGGACCATTAGGACCTTAAGACCTTAGGATTATTTTTCCTATCGTCTTATCGTCTTAATGTCCTAATGTCCTAATGGTCTTAAAACTAACAACTAACAACTAACAACTAATAACTCTCTCTGCTCTCTGCTCTTTGCTCTCTCGATAGTGGGTTACGATGAGTTAAAATGAGTTACGATGGGTTACAATGTTTTTTTAGCGGAAGTTTTATTTAATAAAAATATTGCTCATTGCTAATTTCTAATTGCTCATTGCTCATTCTAACAACTAACAACTAATAACTAATAACTCTCTCTCTGCTTTGCCGTAAGGCCACAAAAAAAGGAGCTAACCCGCGGTGGATTAGCTCCTTTACTGTATAGCTCAGGTTGACTACTTTGTGGGGAAGTCCACGCCGTAGATCTGCTTGAACAACGCGCGTACGCGAGCGTGGTAAGCCTCCTCAGAGTTGTCGATAGGAGTCTCACGAACATTGCGTGTGCGTACCTTTGCAGGATCAATAGTAAGAGGTGTCATCGAGTAGCTACGCTGCTTAGCTACGGGAGCCTCGCCGAATGACTCAACAGACTTAACATCACCCTGGCCTACCGAAGCGTTAGCCTTAGCTGACTGTGCAGAAGCACCGTTGCGCTTAAGAACGATATCGCCATTTACGCGGGGGTTAAGAGGTGTAGCCATTCCATACTGGAGCTGTGCCACGCAAGGATAGTAGGTCTCAACAGCATCGTTACCCATAGAATCCTTGTAGTTGTAGATGATAGGCTTGATGGTGAGGGTGTTGCCATCCTCAGATACCTCTACGGGGAAGCGTGAGTCACAGATAAGCTCGCCCTTCTGGTTGTAAACGGGAGCACCCATATATGACTTCTCGCCTACGGCCAACATATAGAATGTGTAGTCCATACCGAAGTAGAAGGTAGACATGGGGAACTCACGCTCGATGTTGATAGGCAACCATACATTGCCCTCAGAGTCAATCTCAAGGTTCCACTTAGGACCGAAGTCGTAGAACATATCGGCTACGGTAGCTGATGAGAACTCGTCAGAGATGAAGAGGTCGTAAGGAGTTTGGATAACATTGAGCATATAAGCGGGATCTGCGAAGTTGAAGCCCAAGCACAAGAGGCGGTTGAAGCCACGGGTGCGGTTGTTGTAGTCCTTAGCCAACGATACGAACTCCTCGTAGAGTGCATCGGTCTTGTCGCGGTTGATGCCCCACTCCTCGTAGATGTCGTAAACCTCCTCAGAGAGTGTCTCGGGATACTCGATGCCCGAAGCGATGGTGATGGGCGATGTGTAGGGAGCAACATCCTTCCAGTAGCCGCCGTTCTCGTTATTCTCGTCAGATACCCACTCCTTCATAGGTGCTGTAGCCTCCCACTCGCCACAAAGTGTGGTGAAGAGCTCAGAGTTTACGCGCACGGGGTAGTTAGCCTTAGGTGTGGTGTACTCAGCAATAGCCTGTGAGCCAGGGGTGTCGGGGTTGTTACCCGAGCCCTCCCAGTTGTAAACAAGCATTGCAAGACGGGTTGTAGCGTTCTCACGGCTTGAGATAGAGAATACGAAGCCCTCCTCAGAGTTGATCTGCTCGATAGCGGTCTTGTCTACATGGAGGGGGTTACCCATCTCCTGAAGCAACGATGTGTAAGAGTACTGCTTGAGAATCTGGTCGAACTCACGAACATAGTTACATGCGAAGTAAGCCTCGGTGATGGGGTTGTCGAGGTTGGGGTTCTTAACGAGGAACGATGCAGTGTAGGGATCGTCGTCCTCGATAGGAGTGATGACAACATCGGGCTTGGGCAAGGTAACCTCGGGCATGGTGAAGGTGAATGAGTTGAAGCACTGCTTAGTACCCTCGTTGTCGCCGATACCTGCTACCAATACACGAATCTGCTGGCCTGCGAAGCCCTTAGTATCTACGAACCAGTCGCCCTTGAGCCACTGCTCGGTAGTACCATTACCATTACCGACACCGAACGACATCATAGCGAAGTAAGAGCCTACGAACCAACGCAAATGCTCCTCGTTATTGTCAAGAAGAGGCATTATCTGATTCTGGTACTCACTCTCGGTGAGAATCATATAGTTGTAGAAGAGTACATCGTCGTCGGGAGTGAAGGTGACACAAGCGTCGATAGGAGTCTTGTCCGTAACCTTAATCTCGACATTGCCTGCCAATGTCTCAGGCTCCTGAGTGGTGATGTAAAGCTTATCGTAGAAGCCTGTCCAGTACTTCTCGGGGTCGTAATTATCGGTGCCTGCCTCGTTGATCCAACGCGCCCAGTCGTACATAGGCATATAGTAACCAGCTGACCAACCTGCGGGGTATGACCAGATAGCCTTTGTTACATAGTCTACGAATGTGGGGTCATCCTCGGGAATGCTTACGACCTTAACCTCGCCGTCGATGTAAACAACCATCTCGTCGGGGTCGTCCATATAGCCATACTCACCTACGAGGAATACGCCAGGCTCGCCAGGAACCTTGGGATCAGAGTAAGCAGCGCCATTCTCGATAAGATTGCCGTCCTCGTCACGCTCGTAGCTGTAGTACTCGTCGTAGCGTACGGTCTTATCCTCGGTGGTGAACTGCTGAGCATTGTAGAGAAGCATGTCAATCTCCATACCACCCTCCATCTTTGAGTAGTTGTACATGGGGAGTGACGATGTAGAGTAACGCAAAGCGTTGCCACGCTCCTTAACCTCCTCGGGAACCTGAATATGTACAGCAAAGCCGTCGAGCTTACGCTCAACAACGGTCAACACCTGGTCGCCATAGCTTGTTGTGGTGAACTCAGCGCACTTAACATCTGACTGGATGTTGTTGTCAGCATCGCGGAACGCGAATAAGTACTTGTAGGCGGTGTTAGGCTCGAGACCCTGAATCTTAATTGAGTTAGAGGTCTCAACATCGGTAGTCTCAATAGCTACCTTCTCGCCACCCACGAAGATGGCAGTAGCGTCGATAGCATCCTCACGCTGAATGTAGGCAAACTCCTTGATGCCCTCACTCTTTACGGTGATGGTAGCACCGTTGGGGGTGATGTCGCCAACAGTTACCTCTACCGAAGTAGTGGTCTTGTCGTCGTTAGGACCATTGGGGTCTTTGGTACAAGAGCTAATCGCTACGCCGGCGATAAGTGCCATAGCAACGATTAGGAATGACTTAAAGTTTCTCATAAATAAATGTAAAAAAGTTAATAATTTGGTTTTATCGTTTTTATCTTTTTCTGCGTTTTTCGTTTGCGCACTCTTTCAATTTCACAAAGGTAATTATATTTTGCAAATTAACAACTATAATGGCTGATATTTATTACATAAATAGTTGAGTTATGCAAAATTAGTTGCATATCTCGGGGCGTAGCGGTAAATTTGGTTAGTCGAGTGGAGTGTTTTGTTTGGGCGAGATATTAGGAAAGTGGTCTTTTGGGGAGAGCAAAGAGGAAAGAGCAAAGAGCAAAGAGAGGGGCAGGGAGAGGACAGAGAGGAACAGAGAGGGAACAGAGAGGGGCAGGGAGGGGCAGGGAGAGGACAGAGAGGAACAGAGAGGGGCAGAGAGAGAACAGGGAGAAGATGGGGAGGGCAGAGATACTGAGGATAATGCAATCAACCCTCTCTGAAATCTCTCTGAATCCTCTCTGAAATCTCTCTGAACCCTCCCTGAATCCTCCCTGAAAAAACTGCACGACCTAATTTCTTGTCAGAAGGGGCATAATTTGGCGCCGATAAAGAAATTGCCCTGGATGGGACATACTCTGCGTATTTCCCATTCAGGGCAATGATTGAGGCGTCAAAGGACGCCCCTTATCACAAGAAATTACAAGCGCTCGAGCTTCACAGTAAAGTGACGCATCAACTCGGTCTCCCATACGATCTTAACACCGCGGGTGATCTCGTGACGACGGTCATATACATTCTTCAACGCTGCAGCGATTACATCCATATGGTTGTTGGTGTAAGAGCGGCGAGCGATGCACAAGCGGAGAAGGTCAAGACCACCGAAGCGGTTCTCGCGAGTGATAGGATCACGGTCAGCAAGGATGTAGCCGATCTCGCAACCACGAACACCAGCCTCGAGGTAGAGCTCGATAGCGAGGGTCTGTGCGGGGAACTCCTCCTTAGGAATGTTCGAGAGAACCTTGTCAGCATCTACGAACAAAGCGTGACCACCAACGGGACGCTGGTAGGGAATGCCGTACTCGTCGAGCTTAGCTGCGAGGTACTGTACCTGCTTGATACGAGTCTCGATAGTCTCCAACTCGGTGTTCTCGTCGAGACCTACTGCCAAAGCAGCCATATCACGACCGTTCATACCACCGTATGTCAAGAAGCCCTCGAAGGGGATGCAGAAACGCTTAGCACCCTCGTACCAGTCCTCGTGACGAGTAGCGATGAAACCACCCATGTTTACAAGACCGTCCTTCTTTGAAGACATGGTCATACCGTCAGCGTAAGAGAACATCTCCTTGCAGATCTCCTTGATGGTCTTATCTGCGTAGCCCTCCTCGCGGGTCTTGATGAAGTAAGCGTTCTCTACGAAACGAGCTGAGTCGAATACAACACGCTTGCCATACTTGTCGGCGATAGCACGAACATCACGAAGGTTCTTCATTGATACGGGCTGACCACCAGCGGTGTTGTTGGTAACGGTAACGATGATGAAGGGAATCTTCTCAGCGTTCTCTGCCAAAGCCTTCTCAAGCTTAGCGCAGTCTACCTCACCCTTGAAAGGAATCTCGAGCTGAGTATCCTTCGCAGCGTCGATAGTGCAGTCCAAAGCGGTAGCCTTACGGAACTCGATGTGACCCTTGGTGGTGTCGAAGTGTGAGTTACCGGGAACGATGTCACCAGCCTTTACGAGGTGTGAGAACAATACATTCTCAGCAGCACGACCCTGGTGAGTAGGGATAACATACTCGAAGCCGGTGATGTTGAAGATAGTCTCCTTGAGCTGGAAGAATGACTTTGAACCAGCGTAAGCCTCGTCACCAGTCATCATAGCTGCCCACTGACGGTCGCTCATAGCACCAGTACCAGAGTCGGTCAAGCAGTCGATGTATACCTGCTCTGACTTAAGGCCGAAGAGGTTGTAGTGTGCCTCCTTGAGCCACTGCTCACGCTCTGCGCGGGTGCTCTTCTTCAAAGGCTCAACCATCTTAATTCGATACGCTTCTGCAAATGGAATTTCCATAGTTCTGTAGTTTTTTAGGTTTATTATTTAGTTTAAAAATATATTCTTTTTGTGTTTGCTAACTATCCTTAATTCGCTGTAATACGCGCAATCTGCGACAAAGGTATGCAAAAATATGGTTAATTGCAAGCAATCACCTTAAATATTTTTCGCATGCGCCCTCGCGCCTATTGTAGGGGCGTTTTCGACTACTTGTTCTCCACCAAAAGCTCCAAAATCTGGATTGCGTTGAGTGCTGCACCCTTGCGAATCTGGTCGGCAACGCACCAGAAGCTGATGCCGTTGTCGTTGGCGAGGTCCTTGCGGATACGACCAACATATACGGGGTCGGTGCCTTGTGCGAAGAGGGGCATAGGGTAGTGCTTCTTCTCGGGCTCGTCGAAGAGTACGATGCCGGGCGCTGTGGCAAATGCCTCGCGCACAGCCTCTACCGTAAGTGGCTCTTCGGTCTCTACCCAGATAGCCTCGCTGTGGGCACGCATCACGGGTACACGCACACAGGTTGCCGAGGTGCGGATATCCGAGTGCATAATCTTGCGTGTCTCGTGGAACATCTTCATCTCCTCCTTGGTGTAGTCGTTCTCCTGGAAGATATCGATGTGGGGAATGAGGTTGTAGGCGAGCTGGTAGGCGAACTTCTCGATTTTGGGCTCGCCGTTGGTCGCTATCGCCTTCTGCTGGTCGGCCAACTCCTGCATGCCCGTAGCGCCAGCACCACTTGCCGACTGGTAGGTCGCCACATGCACACGCTGAATATGCGAGAGACGCTCGATGGCTGCCAACGCCACGACCATCTGAATGGTTGTGCAGTTGGGGTTGGCGATAATACGGCGGGGTGCGTTAAAGGCATCTTCGCCATTTACCTCGGGCACGACGAGAGGAATATCTTCTTCCATACGGAATGCCGACGAGTTGTCAATCATAAATGCACCGTGCTTGGTGATGGTCTCGGCAAACTCCTTTGATGTCGAGGCACCTGCCGAGCAGAGCGCTACATCTATATCCCTAAAGTCGTCGTTGTGCTGCAACTCCTTAACTACGATATCTTGGCCACGGAAGCGGTATGTGCTACCTGCGCTACGCTTCGAACCGAAGAGGCGAAGCTCCTCGATGGGCATAGGATGGTTCTCCAATATTGCGAGAAACTCCTGACCTACGGCGCCACTTGCGCCAACAATTGCAATTTTCATAAGCGTATTATTTTAGATTTGTAATTCAAATATTAGAAAAACTCTTCGTCGTCGAAGAACTCATCGCCAACGGTGGTTGTCGATGAGCTTGCCGATGACGACATATCTATCTCGCACTTATAGTCGGGCAACTCGTCCGAGGGCTCGAACTTGTCGGTGCGGTCGATGCCGAGTGTGCCATCGTTGTAGACCTTCTTGAGCAACTTACCCGCAATGGGGAGGGCGATGCGTGAGCCATCGGCAGAGTGCGAGAAGTGGATGCTATTCTCCTCGCCACCTACCCAAGTGCCGATAACAAGGTTGGGCACAGCGCACATAAACCAAGCATCGACATTGTCGTTCGTGGTACCCGTCTTGGCGGCAATCTCCACATCGTCGAAACCAAACTCATAAATCATACGGCGGGCAGTACCCATCGTCACGACACGCTCCATCATCGTAATCATCGTGTATGCCACGCGCTTCGAGAGCACATCGTTCGACTTGGGTGTAAAGGTCGCCAAGACATTACCCTGGTTATCCTCGATGCGTGTTACGAAGATGGGGTCGATGCGGACACCCTCGTTGGCGAAGGTGCAGTATGCCGATGCCATCTCGTAGGGGTTGCTGTCGTACGAGCCGATGCACAACGCCGCCACGGGGTCGATAAAGCCCTTGATGCCCATATCGTGGATAAACTCCGCTACGGCCTCGGGCTGCTTTGCCTGCTTCATAATCCACGCCGAGTAGTTATTGCGGCTATTTGCCAAGCCCCAATAGAGGGGGTGAGTGCCAGTGTACTCCACCTCGGTAGCCTCTTTGGGCGACCAGATGCCCGCAGGGGTCTCAATCGATACGGGAACATTAGGCACTGGTGTGCAGGGCGTTAGACCAAGGTGGTCGATAGCAAAGGTGTAGATAAAGGGCTTTGCCGTAGAGCCCACCTGACGCTTGCTCTGCGTAGCACCATCGTACTTGAAGAAGCGGTAGTCGGGGCCTCCGACATAGGCGCGCACATAGCCCGTGTTGGGGTCAATAGCCACCACCGCAGCACGCATAATAGCCTTGTGGTGGAGGATAGAGTCGCGGGGCGTAAGCACGGTGTCGCGGACACCCTTGAAGGTGAAGACCTCCATCTTGGTAGGCACATCGAACGAGGCGCGTATCTCCTCCTCGCTGTCGCCCGCCTTTGCCATCATACGCCAACGGTCGCTCTGGCGCATTGCCGCCTCGATGCGGTCGTTAATCTGCTGGCGCGAGAGGTCTACATACATCGAGCCACGAGCCTTAATCTGGTTATTCATACGGGGTTGCACCACCTCCTTCATATGCTCGGCCACGGCCTGCTCGGCGTAGCGTTGCATGCGTGAGTCGACGGTGGTATAAATCTTCAGACCATCGCGGTAGATGTCGTAAGGCTCGCCATTAGCCTTGAGGTTCTTGTAACACCAGCCCATAATGGGGTTCTCCTCATACTCGGCCAGCGCCACCTCGTAGTCCCACTCGGTGTAGAAGTTCTTGCGCTGTGGCTCGTGCATCATCATCGCACGGCGCACCATCTCGCGGAAGTAGGTCGCCGAGCCCTCGTTGTGCGAGTCGGCAGCACGGCGGTAGCGCGTAAGGTCGATGGGGAGTTGCTTGAGCGAGTCGGCAACATCGTCGCTGATAGCGCCCGTCGTTGCAAGGCGTGAGAGTACGAGGTTGCGTCTCTCGCGTGCCTTCTCGTTGGGCTCGCCACGACGAATGGGGGCATAGGTGCCGGGAGCCTTCACCTGACCTGCAATAACTGCTGCCTCCTCGATATTGAGGTCGCAAGGCTCCTTGCCGAAGAAGTTGTTGGCAGCCGACTTGATGCCGAAGTTCGAGTTTGAGAACTCCACGGTGTTGAGGTACATCGCCACAATCTCCTCCTTGGTGTAGTTGTGTTCGAGCTGTGTGGCGATGACATACTCCTGCGCCTTGGCAGCAAAAGTACCTGTCTTGCCCTCCAAGCCGTGGCTGCGACGGCGTGTCTTGTAGAGGTTCTTCGCCAACTGCTGTGTGATAGTACTACCGCCACCCTGGCCACTCTGGCGCAGAATCACGGTCTTGATACCTGCACGCGCCGTAGCCTCGAAGTCGATACCCGAGTGGTCGAAGAAGCGGACATCCTCCGTAGCGAGCAACGCAGCAACGATGGGGGGCAACTTATGACCATCTATCTCGAGCCACTTTGTGCGATCTTCGGGGAATAGCTCCTCGTACGAGAGGTAGGTGCGGTTCTCGATAAAGTAGGTGCCCAATACTGCGCCATCGGCAGAGTATATCTGCGTTGCAAGGTTGGTCTGTGGGTTCTCCAACTCCTCAAATGTGGGCATAGGACCCAGCACCTCCCACTTGGCAAGCAGGAAGAGTAGTGTGAGACCCAACACACCAGCGGCAGTTACCGACCAAAGCGCAACGATTATGCGCTTCGACCACGACCATTTTTTCTCATTCTTTCCCATAATTATCTCTGTTTCGTTTATATCAATTTTGCTCGTTAGAAGGGCAAGCCCAGACCAAACGAGAAGTACATCTTGCCACTCTTCGTCGGCGAGTAGACCATCTTGCGGTAGAGCGAGAATGTCGCCGACACGGTTGCCGAGTTAGGCAGCGCAAAGAGGTTGAAGTCGACGCCGAGGTCGATACCCACCGAGCCTATGCGCTTGCGGTAGTTGATAATGTCGCCCTCATCCTTCGAGAATGCTCGATTGCGGAACGAGGCGTAGTCCGCACCGACATTTAGGCGCAGTCGCTTGAAGTAGATAACGCCTTCCCAACCGCCATCGGGATACCAGATGGGCAACTGATAGTTTACCGAGGTGGCCAAGTAGTGGTCGTTTGAGATGTCGTACGACGAGAAGCCTCGTGGCACAAGCCTTGTCGACTTATACGCCAAGCTCGACAGCACCGCCTTCGACTGGAAACCGCCGATAGATGTCTGATACGATGCCGCCACCGATAGCGAGTGGTGCTTGGCAAAGCCCGGGGTGTAGAGCTTACCGTATGCTACCACCAGATGTCCGAAGTCGTCGGTGGTGGGGTTGAGCACATAGTTTGCCGAGAGCGTAATGGCCCACGGAGGTAGAAAATCACGGCGTGACATACGCACCTGGTCCGAGAAGGTGATGCCCGTAGATAGCTGATGCACACCCATACTGTAGCCTATCGTGTGGAAGTTGGTAATCTTGCCACCCGCAAAACTTATCTTGTCGACATTTGCCACCATGCCATTCGAGAAGCTCCACGATGCCGTCAGCGCAAGTTGCGAGGTGTGGTAGCCACGCTGAAGGAGTAGCGGAAGTGTTGCACCTCCTCGTATCGAGAAGTATTTGCCCAACTTTGGCGCTTCGGGGTACTCCAGTTTGCCCGTTTCTGCATTATACTGATAGACCGTGTGGATATTCTGCGTACCACCGTATGTGCCGTCGAGCCATAGATTTACGCCAAGGCCATTGTAGCGGATTGTGCCCTTGTAGACCGAGCCTTCGTGCTGATTCCAACCCCATGTGAGGAAGCCCTCCATCGTCGAGAGTATATTCTGCCACATAATCGTTGCTCCGAGGTTGAAGGCTATGCGCGACTCCTCCATCAACTCGTAGGGGTCGTACGATGCGGGTGCCCAGCTGTGTACATTGAAGGCGTGGGCTACACGGCTGAAACGGCGGGGTGGCGTTCGGCGTGCTACGCTGTCTGCTGTAGCCTCGGTAAAGCGCACCGTGTCGAGGTTTACGACATCCCAATCCTTGACCCTCGGAAGTATCATCTTTGCGGGGATATTGCTCGGCTCTACCTTGCGGTCGAGCGTTATGTGCTGTGTTGCAGGAAGGTAGCCACGCTGGTCGTAGGTTGTGGCGAGGAGCAGGGTGTCGTTCACAGCTACGGGGTCGAACGAGCCATAGCGCGATACAGAGAGTTGATACTCGCTCGATGTGGCCAAATCGTAGCAGTGTAGCTCGTCAAGACCCGAGGCGATAGAGCCGTAGTAGAGCTTGCCATCGCGTGCCGTGAGGTCGCTAAGGGTGATATAGGCGGGCTCGGTGATGCGCTCCAGTCCCTCCCTTGTGAGGCGTGCTATGTGCATGCCGTCGTCGTCGGTGATGATAAGGTATAGCCTGTCGGTGAGGTTATCCCACGCCATGCCGTGCACCTCCTTGCCGTAGGGTATTTCGGTGTGGCGGTCGAGGTCAAGCGGACCATTGACAACTACCGAGTAGCTACCATCGTAGGTATACTCCACCCATGCGATGCCGTGCTCACGGATAGGTGTGGGGTAGAGGGTGTTGCGGCGCTTGCGGATAATTTCGGGCTTGCCCTTCTCGATATCCATGTAGCAGAGTTGCGATGCCACCTTCTCGGCATAGAGGGGGCTACGCCTATACTCAGTCCACCACAATCTGCCCGACGAACTCAATGCGGGGCGTGTCGAGACATCGCCGGTGTAGGTTATGCGCCTTTCGCTATGCTCCACGGTGTCGATTAGGACAAATGCCGAGGGGCGGTCGAAGTCCTCTTTGAGGGCTACGATGCGACCATCTGCCGTGGGCTGTGGGTGCGAGTAGGTGGTGTAGCACTCAGGTTCAGGCACCTCGACATACTCTGTTGTGGGCTCTGCCTCTGCCCAATGCTTCCAATGCTCTTGCAGTGTGGTGAAGGTGTCGATAAAGAGACCCTTCTGCGAGGTGCTGCCATACTTTTTGAGCATACGGTCGTACTTCTTGTGTTGCTTCTCCATCGAGGGGAAACTCTGCGAGAAGATATCCTTGCTTGAGTTGCTGTATAGCTTGTTGAGTGTCCACGATGTCGATACCACCATATAGGGTCGGCGTGAGGTGAGCGCTGCAACATCGTCGCCCAAGATGGTGTGGAAGCGCTCATAGCCACGACGACACATCTGATAGCCTAAGGCGTAGTGGTCGGGAATATAGTCACGGAACGAGCCACTAAACCACTTGTCGCGATTGGGGTAGCGCCCTGCAACATCGCCTATTGCGCGATATGCCATCGAGAACGAGGGTTGCAAGCCACGACCATAGGTCGACATTGCAGTCTCTATCATCACGGCATCGCCCTCCATCATCCATAGGGGCATTAGCAGCAGTCCTATTGTCGAACTCTGCTGACCGATGACATAGCTTAATCCCTTGATAATGCCACGGTTGAGGTTGTTGTACTGCACGGCGTGGCGATACTCGTGCGCCACAAGTTGCTTGAGCCACGGCATCGAGTAGCTGTTGACATCGGGCGTAGATAGAAACTCCACACGCTTTGGTAGCCACATCACAAGACCGTTGGAGCGGAAGTTTGCGGGGTGCACCACAAAGGGTATCGACATCTGGGGGTGGCGGTAGCCGTAGCTAATATCCTTCTCTACAGCATCGAGATAGTGCATCATACGCATCGCCACACCTCGTGCCGTGTCGGGGTATACCACACGATACTCCTTGGTCTTCATCTGCTTCCAGCGGAACGATGTAGGGTCAACACCCCAGCTATAATACTGCGCCGATAGGCGCTCTGTGGCAATCAATGCACAGAGTGTGAGAAATATAGCTAAAAGGTGTCGTTTCATTGCGCTTTATATATGTATATATAACGGCGTAAAGGTAAGAAAAAAAGAGCAAAGCGCAAAGAGCAAAGAGCAAAAGTATACAAAAGTTGTTAGTTTTTAGTTGTTAGAAAAACTTCCTCTGAAAGAATATTTTAACACATTTTAACCCATCGTAACTCATTTTAACTCATTGGTAGATTTTAGGGAGTTTTCAGGGAGCTGAGAGATTAGTTAGGCTGGGTAGAGCCGTGCGCCTAGGCGCACTCTGGGTATAACTGAAAACAAAATACCCAGAGCGAGTGTAACGAGCGGCACTACCCAGAGCCGAAGGCGGAATTACCCAGAGCCGAAGGCGGCACTACCCAAGGCGTAGCCTGCAAGCCAAAGGCTTGCTTTGCCGAGCCCCGCTCAAGACTCAAAAAAATATGACCGCCCGGAAAAGGCGGTCATATTTCCTTTGAGCCTTGAGCGGGACTCGAACCCGCGACCCCTTCATTACGAATGAAGTGCTCTACCGACTGAGCTATTAAGGCAACCAAATGGTCAAACTTTTTCGTTTGACGGTGCAAATATCGTAAATTTTTGTTAATTTCGCACTGTAAACCAAACTTTTTTAGAAGATGATTACATTTTTTGTCTGTCTTGCTCTGCTTGTTGCAGCATATTTTATCTATGGTCGTGCGCTTGAGAAGGTGGTAGGTATCGATGCCTCTGCCCCCGTGCCTTCCGAGACTCACTACGATGGTGTCGACTACTTGCCTCTGCCCAAGTGGCGTATCTTCCTTATCCAGTTGCTCAACATTGCGGGCACGGGTCCTATCTTTGGCGCTATCCTCGGT
Organism: Alistipes sp.; assembly: GCA_017465575.1. Classification (GTDB taxonomy): domain Bacteria; phylum Bacteroidota; class Bacteroidia; order Bacteroidales; family Rikenellaceae; genus Alistipes. The sequence continues at coordinate 180,476 of JAFTVX010000021.1, forward strand.
GCTTGCTATGGTCCTGTAGCCTTTGTGTGGATTACGCTGGGCGGTATCCTTATAGGTGCTATGCACGACTTTGTGGCGGGTGTTATCTCGTTGCGTAACGAGGGTCGCAGTCTGCCCGAGACTATCGGTAAGTACTTGGGACAGAATATGTACCGTGTCTCGATGGTGATGATTCCCATCCTTATGGTCTTGGTCGGTAGTGTCTTTATCGTTACGCCCTCGAAGATTTTGGCGAGTATGACCGATATGCCCTATTTGTTGTGGGTGGGCATCGTTATCGTCTACTACTTTATCGCTACGATTATGCCCGTAGATAAGATTATCGGCAAGATATACCCTGTGTTTGGTGCAGCGCTTATCTTTATGGCGTTGGCGATGTTTGGCGTTGTGGTCTTTGGCGACTACGAGGTGCCTGAACTTCTATCGTTGCGTAATGAGCATATCAATGCCGAGAATCTGCCTATCGTGCCTACGCTCTTTATCAGCATTGCGTGTGGTGCTATCTCGGGCTTCCACGCTACGCAGTCGCCACTTATGGCGCGTTGCGTGACAAGCGAGAAGCAGTGCCGCCCCGTATTCTTCGGTGCGATGATTTCCGAGTCGGTTATCGCACTTATCTGGGCTGCGGTGGCTATGGCGTTCTTCGGTGGTGTTGAGGGTCTTAACGGCTTTATGGCCGAAAATGGCAACGATGCAGGTTTGGCTGTGTCGCATATCAGCCTCACGACACTCGGCGTTGCGGGTAGCATCCTTGCTCTTTTGGGTGTTGTTGCTACGCCTATCACATCGGGTGATACGGCATTCCGCTCGGCACGCCTTATCGTTGCCGATATGCTCAATATCGACCAAAAGCCTATCTTTAAGCGCTTGTTGGTCAGCCTTCCGCTCTTTGCCCTTGGTATCGGCATCGCCTTTATCGACTTCGATGTTATCTGGCGCTACTTCGCTTGGTCGAATCAGACTTTGGCGGTCTTTACGCTTTGGATGATTTATGCTTGGCTTAAGCGCCGAGGTAGCCGCTATGGTATTATCGCCTTTTTGCCCGCCGTCATAATGACCTATGTATGCTCGTCGTTTGTCTTTGTATCGAACCAGTTCTTCGGTATGGGTGCAACGCCTTTGGCATACGCCTATGGCGCTGTGGTTACGATAGTTGTGATGGTTGCTGCAACCCTGAAAATTAAGAAAGATGTAAAGAATGGAGCCGAGATTTAACCCTACGCCCGACCAGACATTTGAGTTGGAGGGTGGCGCAAAATATAACTTTATTAGAGCCAAGGAGCATATCGACGAACTCGACCGAGCGGGTCGTTATGCCGAAGCTTGTGAGGCACGCTATCAAGGCTTTCAGCTCTTGGCAGATGCCCTGCCCGAGGATGAGGCGATGCCTCTGCGTTGGGAGCACGCCAATAGTCGTTCGGCGATAATGATTCTCCACGGCTCGGCTATCGACCACTTCCGTATCGGCGACTTGGAGATGGCTATGGCGCAGTTGGAGTTGCTCTTGGATTGCGACCCCGAAGACCACCTCGAGGCTATAAACCTCTTGGCACTCTGCTATGCGGCGGTCGAGGAGTGGGAACTCTACGACGAGGTAGAACTCGACCTTACGGATAAGTCTGCTGAGTCGGTTATCGCCCGCCTTTGGGCATCGTGGCGTAGAGATGGTGCGGTGGAGAAGGGCGCTTTGTCGCTCTTGTGCTCAAGGTTTAAGTCCTACTTTGCGGAGTTTACAGCCGAGGAGCACCCCGACGATGAAAATTTTAGGCGAGATATTATGTCGGAGCGACCATCGCAAGAGGCGCAAGCCCGTGAGTGGTGGTTACTCACCGAGCCTCTGTGGGCAGAGTTCCCAGAGTTTATCGAAGAGCTTAGGCGATAACGAGATAGAGAGTGAATAAAAAGTGTATTTTGTCGTTACACTTGCCCTCAAAATCCTCATTTACGCCAAGTAAACTGCGGTTTTTCGGGCTTCGTAAGCCTAAAACTTCATCTTTTTATTCACTCTCTTAGGTTTCAAGGGCAGGCTAAGTTACTTTTTAGTCAGCCCTTATTCTATTTCTGGTTGCGATACTGCTTGGGCGAGAGACCCGTGGCACGCTTAAAGTATTTGCCAAAGAAGCTCTGGTTGGGGAAGTTGAGCGACGAGGCAATCTGCTGTATGGTCATATCCGACGACTGGAGCATAGCGCGGGCATCGAGTATCACATGATTCTCAATCCACTCGCCTGCCGAGCGACCAGTGTTCTCCTTGACCAACTTCGAGAGGTACTTGGGCGTGATGCATAGTTTGTCGGCATAGAAACCTATCTGTCGCTCGTCGCGGTAGTGCTGGCGCACAAGCTCGATAAAGCGCTCGACGATAGAGTTCTTCTGTCCCTGCTGCATATCCTTGAGGTTGTGGAACTTGCTAAGACCGCCGTAGTAGAATACGCGGATAAGGTTTTCGATAACCTGCAAGCGGAAGGGGTTTTCGGTATCCTCGGCGGCGTGGTAGAGAATCGAGAAGAATACCTTCATCGCACCCTGCAACTCGGGCGATAGCTCGCGCACAGGGTTGTTGTAGATATTCATATATTGCTGCTGCCAGCCGGGGAGGTTTATGATGTCGATAAAGCGCTTCGAGAGGGCAATGGCGTATCCCTCGAAGTTGATGCTCGCCTTGCCGAACTCGACTATCTGTCCAGGCATCAGCGTGAGCAGCATCGGTGCCTCCAACTCATACTCCTTGATATTGACCTTTATGTCGCAGTGTCCCGATGTGGCTACGGCAATAAGTGCGTGACTAAGCTTTGTGGGCTCAAGTCGTATATCTTTGTACTTTGTCGAGGTGATAGGAATAAGTGCCAAGTCCTCATCGACGGTGATGAAATCTTTGGGAAGAGCGTCAGATACCAATCGTTCAATTAAGTTTTTCATATTTGGTTGCGTGTGGTTAATCTGGTTTTGTGGCACAAAGTAACAAATTATATATTTGCTGTGCAACCCACTTTCGACCAAAAGAGTAATATTGGTGGCATAAAAGTCTAAAAGTGTAACCATAAAGCGACAAATCGAGTAAAATATCGTGCTATTTGTAGAATGGTCTAAAAGTATAATAAATGGCTATTGTTGAAAACTTGGCGTGCGATTCCTTGCTCGGTCGCTACATTTTACTTACCTTTGTCATTATTATATAAGGTATCGAAAAACGAAATAAAAACATAACGATATATGGCAAAATTTAGAGTTGAAGGCGGTCATCGCCTCTCGGGAGAGATTACCCCGCAGGGTGCCAAGAATGAGGCACTTCAAATTATCTGTGCAGCGTTGCTAACACCCGAACGAGTGGTGTTGCACAATGTGCCCATCATTGCCGATGTGATGCAGCTCTTGGAGCTTTTGGAGGCTATCGGCGTTAAGGTTGAGCGCCTGTCGGAGGATAGCTTTGCGCTTACGGCAGCCGAGATTAACCTCGACTACTTGCGCACGGCAGACTACCACCAGCGTTGTCGTCGTCTGCGTGGCTCGGTGATGATGATTGGTCCGCTCTTGGCACGCTATGGCGTAGGCTTTATGCCCAAGCCCGGTGGCGATAAGATTGGTCGTCGTCGCCTCGACACCCACTTCCTCGGCTTCCAGAAGTTGGGTGCAAAGTTCAACTTCGACCTTAGCGACGAGTTCTATACCGTCGAGGCAGAGCGCCTGAAGGGTACCTATATGCTCCTCGATGAGGCATCGGTTACGGGTACGGCAAATATCGTGATGGCGGCAGTCTTGGCAGAGGGTCGCACGACCATCTATAATGCCGCTTGTGAGCCCTACTTGCAGCAGTTGTGCAAGATGCTCAACCGTATGGGTGCCAAGATTTCGGGCATCGCCTCTAACCTGCTCACCATCGATGGCGTGGAGTCGTTGGGCGGTACGGAGCATACGATGTTGCCCGATATGATTGAGGTGGGTAGCTTTATCGGTATGGCGGCAATGACCCGCTCGGAGCTTACCATCAAGGATGTGTCGTACGACAACCTCGGCATTATTCCTGCGCAGTTTGCTCGTATGGGCATCAAGTTCGAGCAGCGTGGCGACGATATCTATATCCCCCAGCAGGACTCTTACAGCATCGAGAGCTTTATCGATGGCTCGATTATGACCATCGCCGATGCTCCGTGGCCAGGTCTTACGCCCGACCTTCTCTCTATCTTCTTGGTTGTCGCTACGCAGGCTAAGGGCTCGGTGCTTATCCACCAGAAGATGTTTGAGAGCCGATTGTTCTTCGTCGATAAGCTTATCGATATGGGTGCACAGATTATCCTCTGCGACCCCCACCGCGCTACGGTCATCGGTCACAACCACGAACATCCGTTGCGTGCCGCAAATATGACCTCGCCCGATATCCGTGCGGGTGTGGCTCTGTTGATTGCCGCTATGAGCGCCGAGGGTGTCAGCACCATTCAGAATATCGAGCAGATTGACCGTGGCTACCGTGCTATCGACGAGCGCCTGAATAAGCTCGGTGCAAAGATTATACGAATTAACGAATAGGAGAGATAAAAGATGTTTTTGGAAAACAACAAGCATAAGGGTTGGATTGAGGTGATTTGCGGCTCGATGTTCTCGGGTAAGACCGAGGAGCTTATTCGCCGTATGAAGCGTGCGCAGTTTGCCAACCTCAAGGTCGAGATTTTCAAGCCCTCGATTGATGTGCGCTACTCCGAGGAGGATGTGGTGTCGCACGAGGGTCACTCTATCCACTCTACACCCGTGGAGTCGGCACAGAATATACTGCTTATGGCATCGGATGTCGATGTTGTGGGCATCGACGAGGCACAGTTCTTCGACGAGGGCATCGTCGATGTATGCCGTCAGTTGGCAAATAGCGGTATCCGTGTTATCGTGGCGGGTCTCGATATGGACTATATGGGTGTTCCGTTTGGTCCTATGCCCGCACTGATGGCTACGGCAGAGTATGTTACGAAGGTGCACGCCATCTGCGTTCGTTGTGGCGACTTGGCGCACCACTCTCACCGCCTTACCACCGAGGATAAGCAGGTGTTGCTTGGCGCACAGGATACCTATCAGCCCATCTGCCGCCACTGCTTTAACGAACTTATGAACAAGAAATAGCATATGCAAAAGGCTGTTGAACAGTGTGTTGAGGTGCTACGCAAAGGTGGCATCATCCTCTATCCCACCGACACGGTGTGGGGCATCGGCTGTGATGCTACAAACGAGGAGGCTGTGGCAAAGGTCTACGCCCTAAAGCGTAGCGAGGAGAAGCGCTCGATGCTCTGCCTTATGCGTGATGCCGATATGGTGGTGCGCTATGTCAATAAGGCACCCGGCATCGCTTTCGAGGTTATGGAGCTCTCGGATAAGCCCCTCACGGCAATCCTGCCGGGTGCTGTGGGCGTTGCACAGAACCTTGTTCCCGACGAGGGTACGCTCGGTGTTCGCATCCCGCAACACGACTTCTGCCAAGCTTTGCTCCGCAAGTTTGGCAAACCTATCGTCTCGACATCGGCAAATATCTCGGGCGAGCCTACGGCAAAGCGCCTAAAGGATGTTACGGAGGAGATTTTGTCGGGCGTAGACTATGTTGTTCACCCCCGTTTCGAGGGTAAGCCCACCTTGAAGCCCAGCTCGATTATCGCCTTTGGCGAGGGTAACGAGGTGGAGATTATTCGTAGTTAAAGAGTTATGGCAAAGCAACTTATTACCCCTGTGCAGAAGCGATTCTCGGAGGTCGACTCATTTATGCACATCAACAATATTTGGCAACAGAGCTACTTCGATATGGGCAAGACCGACTTCTATGTCAAGGTCTTGGGCATCGCTGGCGTCTTCGACCGTATGCGCATCATCACCGCCTCGACCCACACCGACTATCTCGGTCAGGTGCGCCTGATGGACGATATCGTCGTTACGACCGATGTGTCGCGCTTGGGCAACAAGAGTATGACCCTCCACCAGCGCATTATGTCGGGCGATAAGTGCCTCACAGAGAGCTCATCGGTGATGGTTGCCTTCGACTTCGAGTTGCAACAGACCGTTGCTCTCCCCGATGAGTGGCGCTCGAAGCTCGAGGAGTATCTTGTAACGGAATAAAATACCCAATAATATGAAAAGAACAATTATTGACCTTTTCGAGGAATCTGTAGCCAAGTATGGCTCGAAGGAGTTCCTCTTGGAGAAGCACAACGGCAAGTTTGAACCTACTACATACAATGATAGTTACGACTGCGCAATCAAGATTGGTGCTGGCTTGGCGGCTATCGGCATCGAGCGTTGCGACCGTGTCTCAATCCTTGCCGAGGGTTGCAACAACTGGATTATCTCGGAGCTCGGCTTGCTCTATGCAGGTGCTGTAAGCGTGCCTTTGTCGATAAAGTTGGAGGAGGCAAACGACCTCGTCTTCCGCCTCCGTCACGCCGATGTTAAGGCTATCTTCGTGTCGAGCTACCAGCTACCCAAGGTGCGCCGTATCTTGGCGGAGTTGCCCGACTTGAAGCATATCATCGTATGGGGCGATGTCAAGCTTGAGGCTAACGAGATGCCGTTGGAAGATGTTGTTGCTAAGGGTGTTGACTACCTTAAGGAGCATCGTGAGGAGTTTATGGCGATTGGTCGTAGCTTGCAGAATGACGACTACGCCACAATCACCTATACCTCAGGCACTACCGCCGACCCCAAGGGTGTGGTGCTTACCCACCGCAACTATACCGCCAATGTCGAGCAGGCATTGTCCGTAGTGACCATTCCTCCCACTTGGCGCACACTTATCATCTTGCCTCTCGACCACTGCTTTGCACATGTCGTAGGCTTCTATATTATGATTGCGTGCGGTGCCGCGGTGGCAACTACCGAGGTGGGTCGTACACCTATGGAGACTCTGCGTAATGTCCCCGTAAATATCAAGGAGGTGCGCCCACACTTCTTGCTCTCTGTTCCCGCCTTGGCAAAGAACTTCCGCAAGAATATCGAGACCACAATCCGCAAGAAGGGCAAGACCACGGAGCGCCTCTTCAACCTTGCACTCAAGACCTCGTATGCCTATCAGGCCGATGGCTACTCAAAGGGCAAGGGCTGGCGCTGTCTATTGAAGCCCGCTGTGGCGTTGTTCGACAAGATTCTCTACTCTAAGGTGCGCGAGGCATTTGGTGGCGAGTTGCAGTTCTTTATCGGTGGCGGTGCGCTGCTCGATGCGGAGCTTCAGCGCTTCTTCTACGCTATCGGCGTGCCTATGTTCCAGGGCTATGGTCTCTCGGAGGCAACACCCGTAATCTCGACAAATGCTCCATCGAAGGGCAACCACCGCTTTGGCTCGTCGGGTCGCTTGGTGAAGCCTCTCGAGATTAAGATTCTCGACGAGGAGGGTCGTGAGCTTCCCGTAGGCGAGAAGGGCGAGATTGTTATTAAGGGTGAGAATGTTATGGCGGGCTACTGGAAGAATCCCGACTCTACGGCAGACACCGTGCGTGATGGCTGGCTCTATACTGGCGATATGGGCTATATGTCCGATGACGACTTCCTATATGTGCTCGGTCGCTTCAAGAGCCTGCTTATATCGAGCGATGGCGAGAAGTATAGCCCCGAGGGTATGGAGGAGGCTATCGTTGATAAGTCGCCATATATCGACCAGGTTATCGTCTACAACAACCAAAATCCCTATACCATCGCACTCGTTGTGCCCTCAAAGGAGAACCTTAGTCGTGCCATCGAGGAGCGTGGCATCGAGGGTGATGCACGCTACACCGAGGCAGCGAAGATTATCGCCTCGGAGGTGGCGAAGTATCGCTCGGGTGGCGCCTATGCCGATGAGTTCCCCGACAGATGGGTGCCCGCCGTTATCGCCATTGCCGACGAGCCCTTCACCGAGCAGAACGGCTTGGTAAACAGCACAATGAAGGTTGTCCGCAACAAGGTAGAGAAGCACTTTGCCGATGCTATAGCCCACGCCTACACCCCCGAAGGCAAGGCCATAGATAATCCCCGCAACCTCACCGCAATCAAGAATTTCTTGTGATAAGGGGTCTACTTCGGCCTCTCAGTCAGAAGCCCGAATGGGAAATACATTTCAGTATGTCCCATCCGGGCTTCTTCGTGTCGAGACCAAATTAGACCCCTTCTGACAAGAAATTGGTCGTGGGGCTGGGGAGGGGTGTTTGTTTGCGCTCCTTCAGAGCGCCTGCTACGCAGAGGGGTACGAGGGGTCGAAGGGGTACGAGGGGTCGAAGGGGTCAGAGGGGTGGTGAGGTTAGCAAGTGCCTTGATGGTCTTACCCACCTCGAAGTATGCACTTTCGCTATATCCCCCCCTTATGCCCCTTAGAACCCTTTTACCACTTGGGGCGATAGCCCGCAGGCGGAACGCCTGCAACAACCTACGCCCCTCTCTCCAACTTTTCCTGAAAAAACTTGAAAACTTTTTTTGTTTTTAAAGTTTTCTTACTATCTTTGTCGCGGTATAAAAGCCCCAATAGTATGACGCAGAAGGAAATAATAATCGAATGTGCTGCCAAAATGTTTGTAACACAGGGTGTTAAGGCTGTGCGTATGGACGATATCGCTCAGGCATTGAGCGTGTCGAAGCGTACGCTATACGAGCTATTTGGCGACAAGGAGGAGCTTCTCTACCAGAGTATACGCCACTTCTCGTTGGAGTGTCGTCGTCGCCGTTTAGAGGCGGCACAGAGCATCGACAACGACCTTGAGGTGATGCTCACATCGATTCGTGATATGGTGTCGACAGCCCCCGAGGTGCGCAGAATGCGTCGTAATATGAAGCGCTTCTATCCCGCAGTATTTGACCGTCTCAACAAGGATTCGCAGGTAAACTCTGATAGCGACCTTCGTGAGTGGATTGGTCGTTGCATCGAGAAGGGCTATATGACCAAGACCTCGAACTGCGACTTTATCGTAAGAATTCTCAATGAGAGCGTGCAGGGCATTATTGTTATCGAGGATGGCAATGAGCGACTCGACTCGTTGGAGTTGATATCTATGGTATCCTATTCGCTTGTCATTTTTATCCGCGGTCTTTGCACAAAGGAGGGAATTGATATAATTGATAGCTGTTACGATAAGTATTTTGGCAATATTCAGCCAATAGATTCGTTATAGAGGGATAACAACGAAAATAGATAATTATATATATAAGGTAAAATGAAAAAGTTATTCGTGATGATGTTGGGCATCGTGTCGCTCGGAGTGGCACACGCCCAGGTGCAGACCGAAGCCCAGAGCGTGCCTCAGCAGATAACGCTGTCGCTCGACCAGGCTATCGAGGTGGCTCTTTCGGAGAACCCCACAATCAAGGTTGCCAACCTTGAGGTGGAGCGTTACGACTATGTCTACAAGCAGACCGTGTCGAGCCTCTATCCTCAGATTGATGCTTCGGCGCAGTACGCCTTGGCATTACGCCGTCAGGAGATGACCGAGGGTTTCTCGTTTGGCGGTAAGAACACATTCAATGTGGCGGGTAATGTTTCCCTGCCGTTGTTCGTGCCTTCGGTATACCGCCAGATGAAGCTTAACCGCACACAGATGGCTACTGCCGTGGAGAGTGCCCGTGCCAGCCGTATCGATATGGTGGCTGCGGTGCGTGCTGCCTACTACAATGTGTTGCTCGCCGAGCAGTCGTTGTCGGTGCTTCAGGAGGCTGTGGCAACTACCGAGCGTGTGGTAGAGAACACCAAGAACCTCTACGAGAATGGTCTTGCTGCCGAGTACGACTATATCACCGCCCAGGTGCAGCTCTCGAACCTCAAGCCCCAGATTATCCAGGCAAACAACGGCATCAGCATCACCAAGCTTCAGCTCAAGATGTACCTCTCGATTCCCGAAGAGGTAGAGGTGGAGGTTACTGGCTCGCTCGATGACTTCCGCGATATCGTACTCCTCGACGAGGACTACTCTTACGACCTTACGGATAACACCACGCTCCGCACCCTCGACCTTCAGAGCGAGTTGTTGGAGCATCAGGAGAAGTTGATTCAGACAACCCGTATGCCCACCATCGCAGCCTTTGGTCAGATTTCGTATATCGGTCAGGAGCGTGTTGACCTTAGCGGTCTTATGGGCGGCGCTATGGGTGGCGGTGGCGCACAGCAGTCTGCAACACGCGCTTCAGAGCAGTCGAAGTTCTGGTGGCAGTACCCCATCTCGGTAGGTGCGCAGATTTCGATTCCCATCTTCTCGGGTCTTAAGAAGCACAACCAGCTCCGTGAGGTACGCAACCAGCGTATGCAGCTCGACCTTCAGCGCGACTATGCCGAGAAGGGTGTAAAGCTTCAGGTGCAGCAGTCTATCAACACCCTGCTCACTGCTCGCGAGACTATGCTCTCGAACGAGCTTACCGTGGAGCAGGCACAGAAGGCATACGACATTTCGTATACCCGCTATGGCGCAGGTGCGGGCACAATCCTTGAGCTCAACAGCTCACAGCTCTCGCTGACACAGGCACAGCTCAACTACTCGCAGTCTATCTACAACTACCTCTCGGCACACGCAGAGTACCAGAAGGCACTCGGCACAGAGTTCTGGGTCGAGGAGGAGACCGCCACAGTTGAGTAATCGATACTAACCCCGAAAATAAGTAAAAAAGATAAAAGTTATGAACAAGAGTTTTATTTTGGTGTTGGCGGCTATGGCTATGGTAGCCTGCAACACAACAAAGAGCAGTGAGCAGAATACCGAGGCTTCTGCCGTAGTGAAGGAGAAGGTGGCTGTTAAGACCGTTAAGGCAGAGCCCTCGGTGGTAAATCTCACCGAGACCTACACCTCGGAGATTTTGCCCTTCAAGCAGAACGATATTACCCCTGCAGCTCAGGGCTTGCACATCGACCGCATCAGCGTAGATGTTGGCGACCATGTATATGCAGGTCAGGTTATCGTAACCCTCGACCAGACAACCCTCAAGCAGCAGGAGCTCAACCTCGCTACAACACAGGACAACTACGACCGTATGGTGCCTGTGCACGCAGCAGGTGGTATCTCTGACCAGCAGCTTACACAGATGAAGAATACGCTCGACTTGCAGAAGGAGGTTGTCGAGAACTTGCGCAAGAACTCGACCATCAAGTCACCTATCTCGGGTGTCGTTACAGCGCGTAACTTCGAGAATGGCGACCTCTTTGCTTCGATGCCTATCTTGCACATTATGCAGATCAACAAGCTCAAGGTTAAGGCAAATGTTTCGGAGCAGTACTTCACAAGCGTGAAGGTGGGTCAGAAGGTTGATATCGAGGTAGATATCTTCCCTGGTGAGAAGTTCGAGGGCTCTGTATCACGCATCAACCCTGCGTTGGACTCGGCAACTCGTACATTCGGTGTTGAGATTACCATTCCTAACGCTAACGAGCGCCTTCGTCCCGGTATGTATGCTCGTGCTACCTTCAATATGGGTCAGCGTGAGGGCTTGCTTATCGACGATGTTGCAGTACAGAAGCAGACTGGCTCGTCGGAGCGTTTCGTATATGTCATCAAGGATGGCGTAGCGGAGTATCGCTTCGTTAAGGATGGTCGTCGTGTAGGCGATAAGGTAGAGATCTTGAGCGGCTTACAGGCTGGCGAGGAGGTTGCTACAACCTCGTTTGTACGCCTTAGCGATGGCGCCGAGGTAGAGATTGTGAACGAGTAATTTGGCTCAATGTCTTTAACTTACTAAACAAGTAAAAAGATGAAAATTTACGAAACCGCGGTGCGAAAACCGATTTCGGTAGCACTGATATTCATAGGTGTCATCATCTTTGGTCTCTACTCACTCCGAGGCATTGGTGTTGACCACTACCCCGAGATTGATGTGCCCTATATCAGCGTTATTACCACCTACCCGGGTGGTAATGCCGAGGATATCGAGACCAACATCACCCGACTGCTCGAGGACCAGCTCAACTCGGTAGATAACCTCGAGAAGATTACCTCTAAGTCGTCGGATAATGTCTCTATCGTAACCCTCGAGTTTGAGTATGGTTGCGACCTTACGGAGGCGGCAAACGATGTCCGCGATGTAGTGAGCCGCTCGCAGTCGTTGTTGCCTGACAATGTGGAGTATCCTACGGTGATGAAGTTCTCGTCATCGATGATGCCTATTATGATGCTCTCGGTTACGGCCGATGAGAGCTATGCAGCGTTGGCCAAGATTCTCGACGACAAGATGGTCAACGAGCTTAATCGTGTCAACGGTATCGGTTCGGTGGCTGTTATCGGTGCTCAGGAGCGTGAGGTGCAGGTGAATGTCGACCCCAAGAAGTTGGAGGCCTATGGCCTTACCGTGGAGTCTTTGGGTCAGCTTATCGCTGCCGAGAATATCAATGTTCCTGCCGGTACACTCGACCTTGGCGACCAGACCTTCAACCTTAAGTCGGACTTGGAGTTCGACGATAGCCGTGAGCTCTTCGACATCGTGGTATCGAACCGCGGTGGCCGTACCGTGATGCTCTCGGATGTTGCCGAGATTAAGGATACCCTCGAGAAGGCAACGATGGACGAGCGTATCAATGGCCGTAAGGGTGTGCGTGTGATGATTCAGAAGCAGACAGGTGCCAACACCGTGCAAATTATCGAGGATGTGCAGGCTAAGTTGGAGGAGATTATCCCCACTCTGCCCAACGACTGTAAGGTGGAGACTATCTTTGAGTCGTCGCGCGAGATTAAGGATGCTATCAACTCGTTGGCAGAGACTATTATGTACGCCTTTATCTTCGTTATTTTGGTCGTGATGATATTCTTGGGTCGTTGGCGTGCAACCTTCATCATCTGTCTTACTATCCCTATCTCGCTTATCTGCTCGTTTATCTACCTCTTTGCCGTTGGCTCTACGCTGAATATTATCTCACTCTCGGCGTTGAGTATCGCTATCGGTATGGTTGTGGATGATGCTATTGTGGTCTTGGAGAATATCACCACTCACATTGAGCGAGGCTCTAAGCCCAAGGAGGCGGCTATCTACGCTACTAACGAGGTGTGGTTGTCGGTTATCGCCACCACATTGGTTGTCGTTGCGGTGTTTATGCCCCTTACAATGCTTCCCGGTATGGCAGGTATCTTGTTCCGTGAGTTGGGTTGGATTGTAACTATTGTGGTGTGTGCCTCTACCGCAGCTGCGATTACGCTTACACCTATGATGTCGGCATACTTCCTCAAGATTGATGGCGCTGCCCACACCTACAAGGGTATCGGCATCATCTACAAGCCTATCGATAGGTTCCTTGCGTGGCTCGATGGCGCTTATGCCCGTGCTCTTCGCTTTGTTGTGAAGTGGAAGAAGTCGGCAATCGCTGTGATGATGGCCCTCTTTGCTGTGTCGTTGCTGCTCGTTAGTCAGGTGCCTACGGAGTTCTTCCCCGCAACCGATAATGCGCGTATCACGATGACCGTGAAGATGCCTCAGAATGTCCATGTAGACTATACCACCCGTGTGGCTCGCCAGATTGATGAGCTTATCGCCGAGAAGTACCCCTACATCTTTATGGTCTCTACCTCGGCCGGTGCCAACTCTTCGGACAATGCCTTTGCCGCTATGCAGACCACAGGCTCGCACATCATCAACTATAATATCCGTATGCCTCGTCTTTCGGATATGGAGCGACCTACAATCTTCCAGATTGCCGATGAGTTGCGTGCGGAGCTTGCTGCAATCCCCGAGATTCGTGAGTTCTCTGTTACCCCCGGTGGTGGCGGTGGCTTTGGTGGCGGTAGCAGCACCGTCGATGTCAAGGTCTTTGGCCACAATATGGATAACGCTATGGCTACGGCAAAGGATCTTCAGGCTAAGATGTCGAAGCTCTCGACACTGCGTGATGTTCAGCTCTCGCGTGAGGATTTGCAGCCTGAGTACAATGTTGTCTTCGACCGTGAGAAGATGGCTTACTATGGCCTTAGCACCGCTACTGCGGCACAGTTTATCCGTAACCGTATCTATGGTTATGAGTGTGCCAAGTATCGTGAGGATGGCGATGAGTACGATATCGTAGTTCGCTATGCCGAGCCCTTCCGTGAGTCTATCGAGTCGGTTGAGGATATCACACTCTATTCGGCTATGGGTCAGCCCATTAAGCTTAAGGATGTTGCGCGTGTCGAGGAGTCGTTCTCATCTCCTGAGATTGAGCGTGAGAATCGTCAGCGTATCGTTACCGTTAAGGGTGCGCTTGGTGCAGATGTAGCGTTGGGCGATGCTGTTGCCGAGGTTAGCGCTCTTATCGAGGACTACGATGTGCCTGCGGGTCTTGACTTGGAGATTGGTGGTACTATCGAGGATCAGAGCGAGGCCTTCGGTGATATCGGCGTGTTGCTCGTGCTTATCGTCGTCTTGGTATACATCGTGATGGCTACGCAGTTCGAGTCGTTGAGCTATCCTATGATTATTATGTTTACCATTCCCTTCGCAATGTCGGGTGTATTCATCGCGTTGTGGCTTACTGGTACCCCCTTGTCGCTGAATGCGCTTATTGGTGCTATCCTACTTGTGGGTATCGTTACGAAGAACGGTATCGTGCTTGTAGACTATATGAACCTGCTTGTTGAGCGTGGCTCGTCGGTTAGTGAGGCTGTTATCGCCGGTGGTAAGAGCCGTTTGCGCCCCGTGCTTATGACCTCGCTCACTACCGTGCTCGGTATGTTGCCTATGGCACTCGGTATCGGTGAGGGTTCAGAGACTTGGCAGCCTATGGGTATCGCGGTAGTAGGTGGTCTGTTGGTTTCGACTATGATGACCCTCTTTATCGTGCCCTCGCTCTACTCTATGCTTGAGGGTCACCACCAGCGTAAGCTTGCTCGCAAGGCACGCCTTCAGGCCGAGGAGGAGGCATTTATCCGTGAGCAGTTGCGCAAGGCAAAGAATAACTAATTTTAACACTTTGAATAGTATGAAAGCGTTTTTCTTATCATATAATCAGGCTCTTACAGACCGTGTCAACAAGATGTTGGACGATCACGGCGTGCGTGGCTTCACCCGTTGGGCTCTTACCGAGGGTCGTGGCACCTACGATGGCGAGCCCCACTACGGCACTCACGCTTGGCCCTCAATGAACACCTCAATCCTCGCTATTGTCGAGGACGAGAAGGTGGCAGAGTTGCTCGAGGCAGTCCGCGAGATTGACTCGACAACCCAGCAGCAGGGCTCAAGAGCCTTTGTTTGGAACATCGAAACCTCAATGTAATTTCTTGTGAATTTCTTGTGATAAGGGGCATCCTTCGCCCCATCCCAAAAGTAATACCCCTTGGGCTGTACTTCTTAGTACTATCCCAGGGGGTATTCTTTTGCGATAGGACAAATTATGCCCCTTCTGACAAGAAATTAGGTGCAACCCTGAACGAAAAATTATTGCTCATTACTAATTGCTAATTACTCATTACTAATTATTTTTTCTTACCTTTGTCGTATGAAATTCACATTCTTGGGTACAGGAACATCGCAGGGTGTGCCCGTTATCGGGTGTCGTTGCGCCGTTTGCCGTTCGGCAGACGAGCGTGATAGGCGTCTGCGCACCGCAGCGATGGTCGAGCACAACGGCAAGCGTATAGTGATAGATGCGGGCCCCGACTTTCGACAGCAGATGTTGCGCGAGGGTGTCGAGAGGCTCGATGCCATACTCCTTACCCACGAGCATAAGGACCATACAGGAGGCATCGACGATGTCAGAGCATTCAACTTTGTGGACTATCCCACAATTCACACGATGCACATCTACGCCAACAGCCCCACGGTGGCTACGCTTCGAAAGGATTTCGACTACGCCTTTGCCGTGGATAAGTATCGTGGTGTGCCCGTTATCGAGCTACACACCATCGATGAGCAGAAACCCTTTACGGTTGCAGGCATCGAGGTTATGCCTATCGTGGGTCACCACTCCGACCGCTTTCGCTCGGTGGGCTACCGCTTTGGTAGGTTGGCGTATATCACCGACTTTAGCGCTATCGACCCTGCGGAGGAGGCAAAGTTGGAGGGTGTCGAGCTATTGGTTGTCAACTCGTTGCGCTGGGAACCCCACGACTCGCACTTCTCGGTGGTGGAGGCGTTGGAACTTATCGCAAGGGTCAAGCCACGGAGGGCATATCTTACGCATATGTCGCACCGCATAGGTCTGCACGACGAGGCGGAGCAGAGGTTGCCCGAGGGAGTGAAGTTTGCCTATGATGGTCTAACGGTAGAGATTAACGATTAAAAAATAGGAAGATGAAAAATTGTCTTAACGGTAAGGTTGTCGTTGTTACAGGTGCTTCGTCGGGTATCGGCGAGGCTATGGCACGCGAGTATGCCAAGATGGGTGCTAAGGTCGTTATGGCTGCCCGTCGTGAGGAGGAGCTAAAGCGTATTGCCTCGGAGATTGAGGCCGAGGGTGGCAAGGTGGCCTACTCGGCGTGCGATGTTGTTAAGGAGGAGGAGTGCAAAAGACTTATTGAGGTCGCTATCGAGGCCTTTGGTGGTATAGATGTGCTTATCTGCAACGCTGGTTTGTCGATGCGCGCACTCTTTGATGATTGCGACCTTAAGGTGCTACACCGCCTGATGGATGTTAACTTCTGGGGCACGGTGAACTGCACAAAGTATGCTCTGCCTTGGTTGCAGAAGTCTAAGGGCTCGTTGGTAGGTATCTCATCTGTTGCGGGCATCCACGGCTTGCCCGGTCGTACGGGTTACTCGGCATCGAAGTATGCGATGACTGGCTTCCTCGATACCATTCGTGTTGAGAATCTTAAGAAGGGCCTGCATGTGATGACCGCCTGCCCTGGCTTTACCGCCTCGAATGTTCGCTTCTCGGCACTTACTGCCGATGGCTCGCAGCAGGGCGAGACACCACGCAACGAGGATAAGATGATGACACCTCAGGAGGTGGCACATATCGTTGCACGAGGCATCAAGCGCCGTAAGCGCCTCTGCCTTATGGAGTGGGAGGGTCGTGGCACACACTTCCTCAAGAAGTTCTGCCCAGGCTTTGTCGACAAGCTCTTCTACGCCGTTATGGCAAAAGAACCCGACTCACCGCTGAAGTAGCGCTGAAAATTAAGGAGTTGCCTCGTTTGAGGCAACTCCTTTTGCTTACTGCTCGTTGCGGTAGTTGTATTAAACTTACTCGCCAAGTTTGGCTTCAATCTCCTCGATTGTTGGCAGTGAGCCCTTATAGTTTTCGGGAATAATCCTACTTAACTCATATTCAGATATACCAATGGGTAGTGTGGTTGAGCCTAAGGCATACTCAGCAACGAGGCTATCTTTAGTTTTGCATATCAATAGACCGATTGTTGGGTTATCAGCCTCGCTCGGCTCCAACCATTCTCTATAGTTTTATTAACATAAAATAGCGCATCTTCGGTTGTTTTACACTTCGCGATTATCTCGGTGTGGTGTCCCCAAGGAATGTTGAATATCGATGCTTCAAATCCGTCACCAACTTGGTGACGAATTGTATCTGATTGACAGTAAAGTTCATAGAAGCGTTTACAGTATTTGAGATTCGTTACCGAGAAACCCTTCATATCGGGAAACTCTGATTTCAAATCTCGGCTCAGAGCCTCGTAAAAACCGCTTCCCCACTGAGCATCAACCCTGAGGGAAGAGATATCCTCGCCTAACCTCCAATATACCTTTAGAAGTTCGGTGTTTACCCTTACGGCAGCCTTTATCTGCTGACTGCGGATATAACTCTTTATCCCTTTAAGCCACTCTTTATACTCTGGCGTTGCGGTGGTGATGCTACTCTTCGACATATTGATGCTGTTTTACTGCTCGTTGCGGTAGTTGTAGAGTTGGTCGCGGAGGCGTGGGGTGAAGCCTGCACGGCGGATGGTTGCCTTCATCGCCTCTCTATCGAAGCGTGTTGTAGCACCTGCCGACGATACCACATTCTCCTCAATCATTATCGAGCCCATATCGTTAGCACCGCTCTTGAGCGCTATCTCTGCCACCTCCTTGCCCACCGTGAGCCACGATGCCTGAATGTTGCGTATGTTGTGCAACACAATGCGGCTCATAGCGATAATGCGCAGATACTCCGTAGCCGAGAAGCGGGGCGAGATACCCTCCCTCTCGAGCTGTGTGCCCTTGGGGCAGAAGACCCACGGAATAAAGGCGGTGAAACCACGCGAGTGCTCGGGCTTAAGTGCCTGAAGGTCACGGATTGTGATAAGGTGGTCGACCCTCTGGTGCGGTGTCTCGATATGTCCATACATCATCGTCGCCGTGGTGGGGATGCCCATATTATGCGCCTCGTGCATCACCCTCACCCAGTCGCGTGCCGAGGGCTTGGCGGGCGATATGCGCTTGCGCACATCGTCGGAGAGTATCTCGGCTCCTGCACCAGGCAGTGTGTCCAATCCAGCACGGTGTAGACGGTCGAGTACATCGATAGTCGAGAGTTTGCTCAGGGTGGCGATATGCGAAATCTCTGGCGCACCCAAGGCGTTGAGTTTCAGTTGTGGATATTCGCTCTTAATCTGGCGGAAGAGTGTTTCGTAAAAGTCGATGCCGAGGCGTGGGTGCATACCGCCCTGTAATAATAGCTGGTCGGCGCCAAGCTTCAAGGCCTCGTCAATCTTCTGGCGATACTCCGCCATAGTGGTGATATATGCCTTATCCTCCTCGTGGGGCTTGCAGTGGAAATTGCAGAACTTACAGCCCGACTTGCAGACATTCGTGATATTCACATTGCGGTCTATCTGCCAAGTTACGACCGTGGGGTCGTCGACAGCCTGACGGCGCAAGGTGTCGGCAACGCTACATAGCAGTTGCAACGGTGCATTGTCGTATATCTCGTATGCCTCGGCACGGGTCAAAGGCTCGTGGTCGAGGGTCTTCTCCAAAATAGCATCAATAGCCATAGTCGGTTAGTGCTTGTTAATGAGTATCTTAAAGTCGAGTGTTCGGCGGTTGAGGTCTACGCCCATAACACGAATACGCACGGGGCTACCCAGCGTTAGGCGCACACCCGATGAGCGACCCACAATCTCGTAGCGTGCCTCGTCGAAGTAGTAGTAGTCATCGTAGTCGATATCGCGCAGATATGCCATACCCTCGATATGCGTGTCGTTAAGCTCGACATATGCACCCCAGTTGGTCATACCCGATATTGTGCCATCGAACTCCTCGCCTACGCGGTCGCGCATAAACTCCGCCATCTTATACTTGATGCTTGCACGCTCTGCCTCCGAGGCGATAATCTCACGCTCGGTGGAGTGTACGCACAACGACTCCAACAGCTTCTTGTCGCCACGCTTCTCGCCTGCAAGGTACGATGCCAAGAGGCGATGCACCATCATATCGGGGTAGCGACGAATGGGCGAGGTGAAGTGGGTATAGTAGGGGAATGCCAAGCCGTAGTGGCCGATGTTGTCGGTGGTATATACCGCCTTTGCCATACTGCGCACGGCGAGTGTCGTCACGGCATTTGCCTCCGCCTTGCCCTGAATTGACGATAGTAGCTTGTTCATCTCCTTGGCGATGGCTCTGCCCTTCTGCGCTTTGAAGTAGTGGCCAAAGCGCAAGGCGAAGTCGCGGAAACGCTCCAGCTTATCCTCCGACGGCTCGTCGTGAACACGGAAGACCATAGGTCGGGGTACCTTGCGACCATTCGATAGGCGGTGTGCGCAGAACTCCGCAACACGGCGGTTGGCAAGCAACATAAACTCCTCGATAAGCTGGTTTGCCTCCTTCTGCACCTTGGTGTAGACGCCCAAGGGTCGGCCCTTCTCGTCGAGACGGAAACGCACCTCGTCACGCTCAAAGGCTATGGCGCCATGCTTGAAGCGTTCCTTGCGCAACGCCTGAGCAAGGCGGTTGAGTGTCAGTATCTCCTCCTTGAAGTCGCCCTCGCCACTCTCGATAACTGCCTGTGCCTCCTCATAGGCAAACCTACGGTCGGAGTGGATAACGGTGCGACCAAACCACTCCTCGACAATCTCAATATTTTCGTTCAGCGTAAAGACCGCCGAGAAGCATAACTTATCCTCGTTGGGGCGCAACGAGCATAGCTCGTTACAAAGTCTCTCGGGGAGCATAGGCACTGTGCGGTCTACCAAATATACCGAGGTAGCACGCTCCACAGCCTCGTTATCGACAACCGAATCGGGTGTTACATAGTGTGTTACATCGGCAATATGCACACCAACCTCCCACAGACCATCGTTGAGTTGCTTGAGCGACAAGGCATCATCGAAGTCCTTGGCATCGGCGGGGTCGATGGTGAATGTTGTGCGGTCACGCATATCACGACGGCGTGCAATCTCCTCGTCGGTGATTGTGCCATCGATGCGCTCGGCAGCACGGATAACATTCTTTTCGAAGTGGTAAGGTAGGTCGAACTCGGCAAGTATGGCGTGCATCTCCGTATCGTTGTCGCCCGCCTTACCCAAGCGCTCGACCAGCTCACCAAAGGGCAAACGCTCGCCCTCGGGCCAGTCGACGATACGCACCGAGACCTTATCGCCCTCCTCAATCTCGGGATAGCGCTTGCGGGGTAGGTAGATGTCGGTGCCGATACGGCGTGACTCGGGTGTCACGAATATAGAGTTGGTCGTAATCTCCACCGTGCCGACATAGGGTCGGCGACTGCGCTCCGTAACAGCGGTGATTGTGCCCTCGAGCTCGCCATCACGCGAACGGCGTGCCACGACAAGCTCCACCTTGTCGCCATCGAGCGCACCGCCACCATTGCGACGAGCAACATATACATCGCTCTCGAGGCTCTCAACCGCAACATACAACGCACCTGGCGTAGCACTCGCCACTACACCCTCGTAGCGTGGCAGGGCGGTGCGTGCAAGGCGATACTTGCTGCGCGAAACCTCCTCGACAAAACCATCCTCGATAAGCTGGCGCACGATGGCGAAGGTCATATTGCGACCATCCCTATCGGCACCACCCGAGGCGGCAGCGAGGTGCTTGAGCGAAAACTTATTATCGGGAAACTCGCGGAACATATCGACGATAAACGAAGCACGCTCATCGCGGTTGTTTCCCCTCTTATTCTTTCTCTTCATTGTTCTACTTGTTTAAAATATGTAGCGCAAGACGGCGCATAACCCTCTCGCCTACGGCTATTGCCCCCTCGTCGGGGAGGAATGTGGCGGTATGTGAGCCACCAGCAGCCTTGCCCACGCCCAAGCGGTAGAATAGCGAGGGGTAGCGCTCGGTGTAGTAGCCGAAGTCCTCGGCGGCGGTCATAGGCTGTAACTCCTTGACCGTAACGCCCTCGTCCGTAGCGACAATCATCGCCTCGTAGCTGAGCATCACATCGTTAACAACGCAGGGGTAGCCGTGGTTGATATCTACCTCGACCGTAACGCCATATTTGCTCTCCACCTCACGGGCGGCGGCACGCAACAGAGTGTGGATTCTCACTCGCTCCTCTCTGTCGAAGGTGCGCATAGTGCCCTCGGCGCTCACAACGGGCGGTATCACATTTGTTGCGCCCTCGGCAATCACACGACCGATAGACAATACGCACGATGGGGTGTTCATCGCCGTGGTGCGTATCACCATCTCTGCCATCGCCGTTACGCTGTCGTCAATCTCTGTTCGGCGTGCTGCGTGACCACCACGACCACGCACCCAGTAGCGTAGCTCGTCGTTCGACGCCATAAACATACCTGGGCAGATGCCTATCTCGCCAACCTCCAAGCGCGAGTCGGTATGCTCGCCAATGACGGCGGCAACATCGTAGCCCTCAAAGGGGTTCTCCTCCAAGACCTTAATTGCTCCTCCAGGGTTTAGCTCCTCGCCAGGCTGAAATATGGCGAATAGTGTACCCTCAAAGTCGCGGTTGTGGGCAAAGGTCTTAACCACGCCAAAGAGCACGGCGGCGTGCATATCGTGACCGCAGGCGTGCATAACGCCACGATTCTCGGAGCGATACTCCACATCGTTCTGCTCCTCAATGGGTAGAGCATCAATATCGGCACGAAGCACTACGGCACGGCTAAGGTTGCCCCTATCGCCCTCAATCTTGGCGAGTACGCCCGTCGAGGCAATCTCTCGGCACTCGATGCCCTCGGCACGCAACGCATCGAGGATAAAGCGCTGTGTGCGGTGCTCCTCGAACGATAGTTCGGGGTGGCGGTGCAACTCTCTTCTAAACTCTATGCTATTCATACGCTGTTACTTTCGAGGTTTATAGTGGCGTGCCATCTGTGCTATTGAGCGAGTATAGTCCGAGGTTGTGCCACAGCAACCACCAACGATACTTAAGATGCCTCGCTCGGCTGCCGTGCGCAGGGTCTCGGTATGCTTCTTCGCAGTCTCGGGGTGCTTGCCCTTTGAGTCGGGGATGCCTGCTGAGGGTGCTGCGTAGGTGGGGCGAGTGGTGTAGCGTGTGAGCAACTCGATATTATCGACGATATTCTTCACGCCATACGAACAGTTAAAGCCGATAGCCAAAGGCTCGAACTTCTCGACATCCTCGACATACTTCTCTACCGAGCGACCCGAAATCAGGAGTCCGCCAATCTTCGACAACGCAGCCGAGAAGATAATGGGCTTCTCGGGGGCTATCTTAAGACATAGCTCGGCAGCAATCTCGGCGTTGCGAACATCAGTGATGCTCTCGATAAGGAAGATATCGGCGCCCTCGCGCGCAAGTGCCTCGATAAGTGCGCGATACGATTCACGAAGCTCCTCCTCTTTAAGGTCGATAGCCAATGATATATTGCGTGTCGAAGGACCTATCGAGCCCAAGATAAATACCTCCTTGCCACTTCTCTCTCTTGCCTCCTTTGCCGCCTTTAGCGATGCTGCAACTACCTCGTCTGTCGTCTGCTCCACCTTGCACTCACGAAGCATCAAGGGGTCGCTAAGGAAGGTGTTCGAGGTGATTAACTGCGCACCCGCCTTTATCGACTCCTCGTACATTCTAACCACTCGTTCGTAGTCCGTGAGCGAGATGGTGTCGGGCACAATATCTCGGCGTGTGCCAGTAAGCGTAGTGCCTATGGCTGAGTCCTTTACGATAATATGTCGTTGGAGAATCTCTGCGATTCGCTCCTTTATGTTGCTCATAACTTCTTATTTAACGATTTCAATCTCAAAAATCTTGTTCCAATCCTTGCCCGTAACATAGAACTTGCCACTCTCCTTGTTGTAGGCAACACCATTAAATGCCTCGGCCTCAGGGTTATCCTTAAGGCGTGAGCGCAACTCTGGCAAGTCGACATATCCCTCGACGATGCCCGTTGCGGGGTTAATCTCCACAATGGCGCTCGTAAGGTAGATATTCGCCCAAATCTTGCCATCTACCCACTCCAACTCGTTGATGTAGTCGAGAGGCTGGCCGTTGAAACTCACCAAGATAGAGCGCTTGGTGGCAAATGTCTCGGGGTCTATCTCGCGGATTGTCGAGCTACCGTCGGATAGGAATAGGCGGTTGCCATCGGTGGTGATGCCCCAGCCCTCGCCATTGTAGCGAATGGTCTTCTGCAATTTGCCATCGAGGTCGTAGATATATGCCTTGTGCGAGGTCCATGTGAGCTGATATATGCGGTCGCCATAGTGGGTGATGCCCTCACCAAACTCATCTTTCGGAAGCGATGCTATGCGCTCCACACCGCCCGTACGAAGGTCGATGCGCTGAAGGTAGGATTCGCCCTCCTGACCTGTGCCCTCCCACATAGTGCCGTTGACCCATTCCAAGCCTTGGGTGTAACTCTCCGAAGAGTGGGGATGCTCCGCCACAACGCGGTAGTCGTATAGCGTGGCATAGGTCGTCGTGGGCTGACTCTCTGCCTCTTTATCCTCGCCCTTGGCACTATTTGCCGTGCCTCCGCAAGCCACCAAGAGCGCTGCACAGAGGGGTGCCAATATGCCGAATTTTTCGATTATGTTCATAAAATTTTGATAAAATGTAACGCACAAAGATAACGATTTTCGAGGGAAATTCCTACCTTTGAAAAAATAATAGACGAAAAAAGCGTGATTTATAAAAAGCAGAGCACAACATCGACCAACGACGATGCCCGAAGCCGTGAGCTACACCATATGGATGTGGTGTGGGCAGAGTGGCAGAGCGCAGGTCGTGGACAGCGTGGCCATTCGTGGCATAGCGTTGAGAATGAGAATCTTACATTCTCGGTTGTGCTTGAGCCACACTTCTTGCCTATTGTCGAGCAGTTTCTCCTTAGCGAGGTCGTAGCCTTGGCCTTGGTGGCGACGATGCGAGAGTGGGGTATCGAGTGTCGGATTAAGTGGACTAACGATATCTACGCTGGCGATAAGAAGATTGTGGGTGTGCTTATCGAGCACTCGCTATCGACCGAACGCATCGAGCGCACGATTGTTGGCATCGGCATAAATGTCAACCAGCTTAACTTTCCCGCCGACCTGCCAAACCCTACCTCGATGGCTGTGGTGTGTGGCAAGGTGCTTGACCGTGAGGAGGTTTTGCGCTCGTTTATGCGCCACTTGGAGTCGCTATATGGAGCGTTGGAGCGTGGTGAGAAGGGTACATTAGAGGAGCGTTACCGCCAGACGATGTACCACTTGGGCGAGGAGCATACCTACGCCTACTCATCGGGCGAGAGGTTTCGTGCTACGATTCGAGGTGTAAGACCATCGGGTGAGTTGCGCTTGGAGCATAGCGACGGCATCATCAGGGAGTACGCCTTCAAGGAGGTGGAGTTTGTACTTCCGCACAAAGAGAGATAATAACTATAGGTAGGTTCTATAAATTAGGTCGAGGCGATTTTGAAGATAATTTTGAGGATATTTCTTATTTCTTCCGCAGGGCGCAATGCGAGCATTGTAACTAAGGAAAAATAAGGAAGATACCAAAATTAACTCAAAAGCGACCGAAATAGAATCTGCCGACGACGAATAGCTTATTTACTAATTTATAGAACATACCTAAACTGAGATAAGCAAAATGAAAGTTTTAATGATTAACGGTAGTCCTCATGTTACGGGTAACACCTATGAGGCACTAAAACATATGGCCGACACCTTCCGTGAGGAGGGCATCGATGCCGACATCGTGCATATCGGCACCGACCCCATTCAGGGCTGTATCGGTTGTCTAAACTGCTTGCAGAGTGGCACTTGCGCCTATAACGACCCACTCTTCAAGGTGCTTGAGGCAAAGGCAAAGGAGTGTGATGCCCTCGTTATCGGCTCACCCGTATACTACGCAGGCCCCACTGGCTCGCTCTGCGCCATCCTCGACCGCCTATTCTGCGCCGCTGGTCGCCACCTAAGCTACAAGCCTGCAGCATCTGTCTCGGTATGTAGCCGTAGCGGCTCGACGGCAGCCTTCGACCGCCTTAATAAGTACTTTACGATGAACAATATGCCCGTCGTGTCGTCGCACAACTGGAATAGCGCCATCGCCTCACTCCCTGGCGAGGTATCTACCGACAAGGAGGGTATGGAGGTGCTTCGTGCCCTTGCCCGCAATATGGCGTGGTTGATGCGCAAGATTAAGGCGAGCGATGAGCCCAACCCCGCACGCGAAGAGCCAGAAAGTGCCAAGCTTATACGCTGGTTCATCAGCTAATTTCTTGTGAAAAGGGGCATCCTTCGACGCCTCAATCATTGCCCTGAATGGGAAATACGCAGAGTATGTCCCATCCAGGGCAATTTCTTTATCGGCGCCAAATTATGCCCCTTTTGACAAGAAATTGGGTTCTTTGCCGTGAAAAGCCGCAATCTGCGGTCTATCCCAAAAATGCCGTCAATGAGCAGTACGACAAGTACAGCCCATCGTCGGGATTTTTGCGATGAGCCAAATTAGACCCACTCTGACAACAAATTATGGTCGTGGTGGTTGGAAGGTGGTAAACTGCGCTCCGTGGAGCGCCAGCTAACGCTGAGGGGTACGAGGGGTATGAGAGGTACAAGGGGTTGCGCTTCACAGAAGCGCTTTATTAGCGCTCGGCCGTTGGCCTCTTATACCCCTTAGAACCCTTTTACCCCTTAGGCGTAGCCCGCAGGCGGAACGCCTGCTCTCTCTTTGCTCTTTGCTCTTCTCTACCTCACCAGCTCCTCGATTGCTCGTCTGCCCTCGTTGCCAAGTGATAGCGAGAAGTCGTTGACAAACAGAGCGATATGCTTCTCTATTACATCATCTTCCAGCTCCTGGGCGTGGTCTTTGATAAAGGCGCGAGACACGGTAGGGTGGGCGAAGGCGTATGCTATACTCTCGCGGAGTAGCGCCTCGAAGGCTCGGATTTGCTCCTCGCCAAGAGTCTTGCGTGCAGTGATAATGCCCAAGGGCAGGGGCAGCGATGTCTGGCGCTCCCACTCGATGCCGAGGTCGGCAACGAGTTCGAGGTTGCGCCTCTCGTAGACAAACCTACCCTCGTGGATAAGCACGCCACCATCATACTCGCCACGCTCTACAGCCTCGGCAATCTCGGAAAATAGGCGCGGTGTGCGCTCCTCAATCGAAGGAAATAGTCTGCGCACCAAGGCATTTGCCGTGGTGTGCTCGCCAGGAACGGCGATATGTCGAAGTGGGGTAGTCTCGCCCTTACGGCGCACCATAAGAGGGCCGTTGCCACGACCAAGGGCTGCACCGCTATCCAAAACTTCGTAGTTTTGCTCAATAGCGGGAAGCACCGCAGCGCTACACTTCGTAATGTCGTAGCGGTGGTTGATGGCGGCAGCATTGAGTTGCTCGATATCGAGGTACTCGACATCGAACTGCATACCACGACAGTCGATGCGGTGGTTGATTATCGCATCGAACATAAAGGTGTCGTTGGGGCAGGGCGATATGGCAAGTCGTAGTGGCTTACTCATTACTCTCGCTCACTTCCGAAATCTGCTTCTTAGCCTTGCGACCGCCAAAGCGACCAAGCAACCAGCCCGAGAGGAATACAAGGGCGAAGATTGCAAACCATCCAAGACCCAAGAGCACCTGGTTCTTGAAGTAGTACCATACAAGGCCAATGCTTGTTACTGCAACGGCAATAACAAGAATGTAAATCAAAATTTTACGAGCCATACTATTTATAATATAAGTGTTGGAGTGTTGCAGCAAGGCTCTCGGTAGCCTCCTCGATATGCCACTTCGAACTCTCGTCGCCCACATAGTTCGACACCGAGCGAATCTCGGTGGCGTTGAACGACAGCTCCTCGGCAAGGGCAAAGAGTGCTGCACCCTCCATATTCTCAATATCTCTGCCATCTGCCATAGCGCCACTGCGGTGTACGCTATTTGATGTTGCCGAGCGGAGCGTTGTTCGGGGCGTTGTACAATAGGCTTTGCGGAACCTTTCGGGAAGCTCCACGCAGCACTCCTCGACAACCTCGACAACCTCGCCCAACGCCAACTCCTCGTTGTATGCCCCCGCAATACCCGACAGCACGACCTCTCTGCCGTCGAGCCTATGCTCGCGGTAGAGGCGTGCAAGGGTGGCTGCCGTAGCCGTCATGCCTACGCCCGAGACGACAACCTCGGCATCGGGGCAGAGCCTAACGAAGGGCTCTGCCTCAAGCCGTGTAGGGAACAAAAAGAGTGGCATCCTCCGAATGTGTTATACGATACCCTCAACATTGCCATCCTCTGCCAAGCGGATATTGCCTGCCTGAGGAGTCTTGCTAAGACCGGGCATACGCATAATATCGCCAGCCAAAGCTACAACGAAGCCCGAACCTGCGTTGAGCTCGATATCCTTGATGTTGATCTCGAAGCCCTCAACCGAGCCATAACGCTTGGCATCTGCCGAGAACGAGAACTGTGTCTTGGCGATACATACGGGCAAGTTACCCATACCCCACTTCTCGAGGAGGGCAATCTCCTTCTGGGCACGAGGACCAAAGACTACAGAACCAGCGCCGTAGATGTTCTTTGCCACCTTCGTAATCTTATCCTTGATGCTATCCTCCAAGTCGTAAGCGTAGTTGATAGGCTGCGAGGGCTGAGTCTCGATAAGCTCAACGGCTGCCTGTGCAAGCTCTGCTGCACCAGCGCCACCCTCAGCGTATGCGTTGTTGATTACGCAGCGCACGCCAAGCTCGGCGCAGTGCTCCATAACCATCGCAATCTCGTCGTCGGTATCGCTGGCAAAGCGGTTGAAGCATACAAGCACGGTCTGACCAAACTTCTTGAGGTTTGCCACATGGCGGTCGAGGTTAGCGAAGCCCTGCTTCAAGCCCTCGGCGTTGGGCAACTTAATCTCGGTCTCGGGCACGCCACCGTGCATCTTGAGAGCAAGCGTCGAGGCTACCAAGACGGTAAGGTCGGGCTTAAGACCTGCCTGACGGCACTTGATGTCGAGGAACTTCTCGGCACCGAGGTCTGCACCGAAACCTGCCTCGGTAACGGTGTAGTCTGCCCAAGTCATAGCCATACGGGTAGCAATCACAGAGTTACAGCCGTGGGCGATATTTGCAAACGGGCCACCGTGGATAATTACGGGGTTGTGCTCCGTGGTCTGCACAAGGTTGGGGTTGATGGCATCCTTCAAGAGAGCCACAACAGCACCTGTTACGCCAAGGTCGTTAACCGTAAACGGAGTGTCGTCGTAGCGCACGCCAAGCACGATACGACCGATACGAGCGTAGAGGTCGTCGACATTGCGAGCAAGGCACAAAATAGCCATAATCTCCGATGCAGGGGTGATGTCGAAGCCAGTCTCTGTGGGGATGCCGTTTGCCGAGCCACCCAAGCCCGAAACGATGTTACGCAACGAGCGGTCGTTCATATCGAGCACACGGCGCCACATAACCTTCTTCAAGCCTACCTGCTTTGAGCGGTTGTGGTAGAGGTAGTTATCCAACAACGCTGCGATAAGGTTGTTTGCCGAGGTGATAGCGTGGAAGTCGCCAGTGAAGTGGAGGTTGATATCCTCCGAGGGCAACACCTGAGCATAGCCACCACCAGTAGCACCACCCTTCATACCGAAGCAGGGGCCGAGCGAGGGCTCACGAAGGGCGATAATCGCCTTCTTGCCGATATGGTTAAGACCCATACCGAGACCGATGCTCACGGTGGTCTTACCTACACCCGCCTTTGTTGCGGTGATAGCCGTAACGAGGATAAGGTGGTTCTTGGCAACCTTCTTCTCGTCAATCAGTTTGTAAGGAACCTTGGCAATGTACTTGCCATAATTAAATACCTCATCATCGGGGAAACCAACCTGAGCTGCAACCTCGCGAATATTCTTTAACTTCGTTTCGCGAGCAATTTCGATATCTGTTTTCATAAAATCACTTCTTATGTTTAAGTTTTAATTAAAGTTTCCTGTAGATTAAATTTCTTTGCCCACGACAGCCTCGAGCTCCTCGACGGTGAGGGGCAAGAGCTTGTCGCCAATAAAGCGGCTACCTGTCTCGGTAACCAATACATCGTCCTCGATGCGGATACCACCGAAGGTGCGGAATGCGTCGAGTGCTGCGTAGTCTACGATACCCTCGAACTTGCCCTCCGAACGCATCTTGTCGATAAGTGCAGGGATAAAGTAGAGACCTGGCTCGTCAGACATAACGGTGCCAGGCTCAACACGCCAAGTAGCGCGGTGAACACAGGTTGCCGACTTCTGGGCACGCTCCAAGACTGTTGAGAAGTCGAACGAGCGCTCGCCGATATTCTCGCAGTCGTGAACATCCATACCCATACCGTGACCAAGGCCGTGGGGCATAAAGAGGTACATAGCGCCCGCCTCAACAGCCACCTCGGGGGTAGACTTGATAAGACCCAAGCCCTTAAGACCATCTGCCAACGACATATAGGCTGCCTTGTGAATCTCGGGGTACATAGTGCCGGGCTTAATCATATCCTTAACCTCGCCGTGGGCACGCAATACTACATTGTAGACATCGCGCTGCAAGTCGCTAAACTTACCATTTACGGGGTAGGTACGGGTGTGGTCTGAGCAGTAGCCCTCAACCGACTCGCCACCGCCATCTACCAGGAGCAAACGACCCGACTCCAAGACGCCATCGTGGTTGTGGTTGTGCAAAATCTCGCCGTGCTGTGTTACGATTGTGGGGAACGATACACCCTGACCGTACGACTTGGCGATGCCCTCAACACGACCAGCAATCTCACGCTCAACAACGCCGGGGCGACACATACGCATAGCGGTCATATGCATCTGGTAGCCAATCTTGAAGGCACGCTCCAAAGCCTCAATCTCCTCTGCCGACTTCTTCTCGCGCATCTCCGCTACGGCAAACATCAAGTCCAAAGACTTGCGCTCGTGGAGCATATCGAGACGAATGCCAAGCATATCGGCAACCGAAATCTTGAGTTCGGCACGATAGGGAGGCAAGTAGTGAACGGGGCGATTCTGCTCGATAGCCTTGCGCAAGATAGCGCGGATATCGTTAAGAGGGTAGCTCTTCTCCACGCCTACCTCGGCAGCCTGATCGGCGATGGTGGGCATAGGACCAGTCCAGATGATATCCTCTACTGTAAAGTCATCGCCAAAGAGCATTGCCTCACCCGACTCGGCATCCAAAAGACCGATAAGCGAGGGAACATCCAAACCGAAGTAGTATCGGAAGGTTGAGTCCTGACGATAGTAATAGGTGTTGTTGGGGTAGTTGTTGGGTACCTCGGGGTTGCCAGGAAGGAGGATAAGACCCTTGCCTACTCGGCGACACAACTCGGCACGACGACCAATGTAAGTCTCTTTGCTGAACATAGTTTTATAGTTTTAAGTTATTAATTATCATTTAGTTATATTAGGTTCTTGTGTGTTTGAAAGTGCGAAAATTATCTTGCTACCTCCTTGTAGACCTTATCGCCTCGGCGTACCTCTTGCTCGGTTTTAAGCGAGATATAGTCGCCCTGCTTGGCGCTCTCCGCAGGTTTCTCGTTAAGCATAATGCCCAATGCCTTCTGCTCTACAACGCCTGTCTTCTCGCCCATAAAGAGTAGGTCGTCGCCCTCCTTCACCTCGCAAGCCTCGACCAAGACCTCGGCAACGCCAATGCGCTTGAAGTAGTTTGTAACCTTGCCCATATAGACCTTCTTGAGGGTTGCCGACGAGCCGTAGTGCTGGCTATGCTCGACCATTGTCTTGGCAGCATAGTAGCCACCCCAGAAGTCGCGGTTGAAGACGGTGCGTAGGCGCTCCTTGAGAGGCGCTACGCTCTCTGCCGTGAACTCGCCACGCTCCAAGAGGTTGAGTGCCTCGTTGTAGCACTCTACAACACGCTTTACATACTCGCCACCACGGGCACGACCCTCGATTTTGAGCACCGTAACACCCGCCTCGATAAACTTGTCGAGGAAGTCGATGGTGCAGAGGTCCTTGGGCGAGAGTACATACTGACCGTCGATATCCAACTGCTGGCCAGTATCCTTATCCGTGATGGTATACTTACGACGGCATATCTGGCGGCAAGCACCCCTATTTGCCGAGTTATGCGACTCGTGCTCCGAGAGGTAGCACTTGCCCGACATCGACATACACATAGCACCGTGGGCGAACATCTCGATTTTGAGTAACTCGCCACGAGGGCCACGGATATCCTGCTCTACAATTTGCTGTGAGATATAGCCAATCTGCTCCAACGACAACTCACGCGCCAAAACCACCACATCTGCCCACTGTGCAAAGAACTTTGCTGCCTCGATATTCGAGATATTGCTCTGGGTGGAGATATGCACCTCGATACCCACCTCGCGAGCATAGAGTATAGCGGCAAGGTCGGTGGCGATGATGGCATCGATGCCCTCGGCCTTGGCACGGTCGATGATGCGGCGCATAACCTCCATCTCTGTATCGTAAATCACGATGTTCACCGTAAGGTAGGTCTTGACACCTGCGGCGTGTGCCGTGCGGACAATCTCGGCAAGGTCGTCGAGCGTAAAGTTCACCGACGAGGCAGCACGCATATTGAGCTGCTCGACACCGAAATATACCGAGTTGGCACCGGCGGCAATAGCTGCATTGAGCGCCTCGTAAGAGCCTACGGGCGCCATAATCTCTATATCACTTCTTCTAATCATTCTCATTACTTTTTACGACCAATAAGGTTGCGGGCAAACTCCGCCAAATGTACCGTGCGCTCGGCACCAATAGAGAGACTGTCGAGGATGCCCAAGGCACGCTCAAAGCGCTGGTCTATCTGCTGCTCGGTGGCACGCTTAACCTCCAACTTATCGTAGAGAGCCTTCACGATGGCAATCTTCTCCGCATCGCTCAACTTGCTGTTGAGGTGTGTTGTGCGCAATACCTCGCGCTCCTCCTCCGTTGCGCGGCTCATAGCCTGCACCATAAGGTAGGTCTGCTTGCCCTCGAGGATATCGCCACCAATCTTCTTGCCAAGAGCCTCATCGCCGTAGCTGTCTAAGAGGTCGTCTTGGAGCTGGAATGCCAAGCCAAGCTCGGTAGCGAAGCGGTAGAGGAGCTTGATATCGGCATCCGAAGCACCTGCAATCGTAGCACCAATCATCGCCGAGCCCGAGAGCAGCGCCGATGTCTTGCGCTCAATCATCTGGATGTATTCCACCACCGTAACCTTCTTCTGACTCTCGAAGTCCATATCGTACTGCTGACCCTCGCACACCTCCAACGCCATATCGTTGAAGAGGCGCATCACGCGCTGAAGCTTCGTGGGGTTAAGCTCGGCAAGGAGCTTGTAGGCGGTGATAAGCATAGCATCACCCGAGAGAATGGCAACATTCTCGCCCCACTTCGCAAATACCGAGGGCTTGCCACGGCGCATATCGGCATTATCCATAATGTCGTCGTGCAGAAGTGTGAAGTTGTGGAATACCTCGACAGCCATAGCTGCGGTCATCGCCTCGTCGACACTACCACCAAAGGCCTCGGTGCTCAAGAGTAGCAACACGGGGCGTAGGCGCTTGCCACCACCCGACATAGAGTAGATGATAGGGGCATAGAGCAACTCGGGCTCCTCGGGGGTGCGGAGCTGACGCAACGACTGCTCGAAAAGTTCCAATATTTGGGCGTTGTTATACATATCGCAAAAGTTTTTAAGTGTGGATATAGGATATATAAAAATCCTATACATCTAAATTATGCACCAAAAATAGTAAATTTTTTGCAGAGATTAAAATAATTTTGGTAACTTTGACCAATTAAATTTTAAAAACCTTAGCACTATGATGAAAAAATATGCGATGGGTATCGACATCGGCGGTACCAACACAGCGTTTGGCCTCGTTGACGAGGATGGTAATGTTGTTGCTGAAAGCAAAATCTCTACCGACAAGTTCCGCTACTTCGACGACTATAAGACCTATATCGAGACTTTGGCTGCGGCGCTCAAGGAGCTTATCGCAGGACAGCCCGAGTGTGAGCTTATCGGCGTGGGCGTAGGTGCGCCTAATGCCAATATCCACACTGGTCGTATCGAGACCCCCGCAAACCTCTGGAAGTTCGAGGACCCCGCAGACCCTCGCCCCAACTCAATCCGTATCTTCAACTTTACCGAGGACTTGAGCCGTGCAATGGGCGGCGCAAAGGTTATGGTGACGAACGATGCTAACGCTGCGGCTATCGGCGAGATGGTATTCGGCAATGCTCGTGGAATGAAGGATTTCGCGATGATTACCCTCGGCACAGGTCTTGGCTCGGGTATCGTTTGCAATGGCGAGATGGTCTATGGCCACGATGGCTTTGCAGGAGAATATGGTCATATTGCTGTTGACTCTCGCGAGACTGGTCGCCAGTGCGGTTGCGGTCGTAAGGGCTGCTTGGAGGCCTATGTTTCGGCTACCGGTATCAAGCGTACAGCCTTCGAGCTTATGGCTACTATGACCTGCGATAGCGAGCTTCGTTCGGTGCCCTACGATAAGTTCGAGGCGAAGATGCTTTCGGATGCTGCTGCAAAGAACGATCCTATTGCTCTTGAGGCATTTGAGCGTACTGGCAAGGTGCTCGGCTTGGCACTCGCTGACCTCACCGCTACCACCTCTCCCGAGGCTATTATCCTCTTCGGTGGCTTGGCTAATGCTGGCGACTACATTATGCGCCCCACCTATAAGTATATGGAGGAGAACCAACTCACCGTATTCAAGGGTAAGGTGAAGCTTATGATGAGTGGTATTCAGGATAAGAATGTGGCTATTTTGGGTGGCGCCGCCTTGATTTGGAAGCAGCACCTCGAGGCCGTCATCGAAAACTATTAATTTCTTGTGATAAGGGGTCTACTTCGGCCTCTCAGTCATTGCCCTGAATGGAATGTACATCAAGTACTATCCATCCAGGGCAATTTCTTTATCGAGGCCACAGCTAACCCCTTCTGACAAGAAATTGGGTTCTTTGCCGTGAAAAGCCGCAATCTGCGGTCTATCCCAAAAAGTGCCGTCAATGAGCAGTACGCCAAGTACAGCCCATCGACGGCATTTTTGCGATAACCCACATCTCGCGACTTTTGACGACAAGGTGTGGTGGCTGGAAGGTGGTAGATTGCGCTCCTCTGGAACGCCAGCTAACGCAGAGGGGTCTGAGGGGTCTGAGGGGTACAAGGGGTTGCGCTTGTGCCCAAGCGCTGGCTACGCCCCCTAGGAACCCTTTTACCCCTTTTGCCCCTTGGGGCTATTGCCCGCAGGCGGATGCCTGCTATAAGCGCTCTTTGCTAATCTCCCTCCCCCTCTCCGCTCCTCCCGAAACATTTTCTCTCGAAAAAATTTGCTTTTCGGTGGGGGATTTCGTAACTTTGTTGAGTTTTAGGCGCGTATGCGCTCGTTTCGTTACGCGGGCGAGAGGGTGCGTAGGCGCGCGATGAACCTTTCGAAACAAAGATAAGATTTTATATATCACACACTTAAAACTTTTAAACTCTAAACAATTATGGCTAATACCAAAGAAAAGTTGTTCACGGAGTTCCCACCGGTATCGACCGAGCAGTGGGAGGCCGTCATCACAACTGACCTTAAGGGCGCTGACTATGAGCGCAAGTTGGTATGGAAGACCGGTGAGGGATTCAATGTCCGTCCCTACTACCGCGCTGAGAACCTCGCAGAGGTTGAGTATCTCGGTGTTGAGGCCGGTGAGTTCCCCTTTGTACGCGGTGTGTCGAAAGACAACACTTGGCGTGTACACCAGACCATCTCGGTAGAGTGCGCTAAGGCGGCTAACGAGGAGGCCTTGAAGCTTCTCAACTCGGGTGTTGACTCACTCGGTTTCTGCTTCTGCAAGGCTTGTGCTTGCGATGTAGATGTTGATGCCCTCTTGAAGGACATCGTGCCTTCGGCTGTTGAGCTTACCTTCTGTGGCTCGAATGTAGCAGCTCTTGCTAAGCTTGCTGAGAAGGTTTTGGCAAAGTATGCCGATGTTGAGAAGGACGAGCTTCGTCTCAACTTCTGCATCGACCCCATCATCAAGAACCTCTCAGTAGAGGGCGACTTCTGCTGTGGCACTGGCGACGAGTGCTTCGACACTATCGCTAAGTTGGTGAAGGCTACCGCTGACTACAAGCATGTTCGCGTAGTCAATGTATCGGGTGCTACCTTCTCTAACGCAGGTTCTACTATCGTCGAGGAGCTCGCATTCACCTTGTCTGTTGCTCACGACTACCTCTGCAAGCTTATGGAGCGTGGTCTCACTATCGACGAGGCTGCTCGCAAGATTCGCTTCACATTTGCCGTTACCTCGAACTACTTCCTCGAGATGGCGAAGTTCCGTGCAGCGCGTATGTTGTGGGCTAACATCGTAAAGGCTTACAACCCCGAGAAGAACTGCGCTTGCAAGATGTTTGCTCACGCTGTTACCTCTACTTGGAATCAGACCGTTTACGATCCCTATGTAAATATGTTGCGTGGCACTACCGAGGCTATGTCGGCAGCTATCGCTGGCGTACACTCGTTGGAGGTATTGCCCTTCGACTATGCATTTGAGGCTCCCACCGAGTTCTCGAAGCGTATCGCTCGTAACGCACAGCTTCTCTTGAAGAAGGAGTCGCACTTCGATCAGGTTATCGACCCCGCAGGTGGTTCGTACTACATCGAGTCGCTCACCAAGAGCATCGCTTCGGAGGCTTGGACATTGTTCCGCGAGCTTGAGGAGAAGGGTGGCTACATCGCTGCTTTCCGCGAGGGCTTCGTAGTAGAGCGTGTTAAGGCTTCTGCTGCAGCTAAGGATAAGAACATCGCTACTCGCCGTCTTATCCTCTTGGGTGCTAACCAGTATCCTAACTTTACCGAGGTTGCTGACGAGGCTATCTGCGAGTGCAAGGTTACTCGCGATGCTGCCGAGGGCAACAAGCTTGTTCCCTACCGTGGCGCTATGGCATTCGAGGCTATGCGTATGAAGGTTGACCGTTCGGGCAAGGCTCCTAAGGCATTTATGCTTACTTGCGGTACTTTGGGTATGGCTCGTGCTCGTGCTCAGTTCTCTTGCAACTTCTTCGCTTGCGCTGGTATCCGCGTTGAGGATAACACCTTCTTCAAGTCTGTTGAGGAGGGCGTTGAGGCAGCTTTGGCATCTAAGGCCGAGATCGTTGTTGTCTGCGCATCTGACGACGACTACGCAACAGTTGCTCCTCGTGTTAAGGAGCTCTTGGGCGACAAGGCTATCTTGGTTGTTGCTGGCGCTCCCGCTTGCGCTGCAGAGCTTGAGGCTCAGGGCATCACTAACTTTATCAATGTAAAGAGCAATGTCCTCGAGACTTTGAAGGATTACTTAAAGAAGTTGGGCATCTAATCAATTGTAACTATGAGAGCAAAATTTTCAGATTTAGCATATAAGGCTGCAGCCACCGAGTGCTGCGCCAAGACCGCCGCTCCCAAGGAGGATTGGTTGACTGCCGAGCGCATCCCCGTTAAGGAGAACTACACAGCAGCCGACCTTGAGGGTATGGAGCACCTCAACTATGCAGCAGGTATCGCTCCCTTCCTTCGCGGTCCCTACTCAACAATGTATGTAATGCGTCCTTGGACTATCCGTCAGTATGCAGGTTTCTCTACTGCTGAGGAGTCTAACGCATTCTACCGTCGTAACCTTGCTGCTGGTCAGAAGGGTTTGTCGGTAGCATTCGACCTTGCAACACACCGTGGCTACGATGCCGACCATCCCCGTGTAGTAGGTGATGTAGGTAAGGCTGGTGTATCTATCTGCTCGGTTGAGGATATGAAGGTGTTGTTCAACGGCATTCCGTTGGATCAGATGTCTGTATCTATGACTATGAACGGTGCTGTGCTTCCTATCTTGGCATTCTACATCGTAGCAGGTTTGGAGCAGGGCTGTACCCTCGACCAGTTGGCAGGTACTATCCAGAACGATATCCTCAAGGAGTTCATGGTGCGTAACACCTACATCTACCCACCCGAGTTCTCAATGAAGATTATCGCCGATATCTTTGAGTACACATCGAAGAATATGCCTAAGTTCAACTCGATTTCTATTTCGGGTTACCACATGCAGGAGGCTGGTGCTACTGCCGACATCGAGTTGGCTTACACCTTGGCTGACGGTCTTGAGTACTTGCGCGCAGGTATCAACGCAGGCATGTCTATCGACGCCTTCGCTCCCCGCTTGTCGTTCTTCTGGGCTATCGGTATGAACCACTTCATGGAGATTGCCAAGATGCGTGCAGCGCGTCTGTTGTGGGCAAAGATTGTTAAGCAGTTCGAGCCTAAGAACCCCAAGTCTTTGGCATTGCGTACCCACTCGCAGACCTCTGGTTGGTCACTTACCGAGCAGGATCCATTCAACAATGTTGCTCGTACCGCTATCGAGGCTATGGGCGCTGCTTTGGGTCACACCCAGTCGTTGCATACCAACGCTTTGGACGAGGCTATCGCACTTCCCACCGACTTCTCGGCGCGTATTGCTCGTAACACCCAGATCTACATCCAGGAGGAGACCAATGTTTGCCGTTCGGCAGACCCATGGGCAGGTTCTTACTATGTTGAGGCCCTCACTCACGAGATTGCTCACAAGGCTTGGGCTCACATCCAGGAGATTGAGCAGCTTGGTGGTATGGCTAAGGCTATCGAGACAGGTATTCCTAAGCTCCGTATCGAGGAGGCTGCTGCTCGTAAGCAGGCTCGTATCGACTCTGGCGTTGAGACTATCATCGGCGTTAACGAGTTCCGTCTCGAGAAGGAGGCTCCCATCGACATCCTTGCTGTGGACAACACCGCAGTTCGTGAGAGCCAGGTTAAGCGTTTGCAGGAGCTCCGTGCTAACCGCGACAACGCAGCAGTAGAGAAGGCATTGGCTGCTATCACCGAGTGCGTACGCACTGGCGAGGGCAACTTGCTTGCTTTGGCTGTTGAGGCTGCTAAGGTTCGTGCATCGTTGGGTGAGATCTCTGACGCTTGCGAGAAGATCGTTGGCCGTTACAAGGCCGTTATTCGTCTAAATTCAGGTGTATATTCTGCAGAGGTGAAATCAGATTCAGCATTCGAGAAGGCAAAGCAGATGTGTGCTGACTTTGCAAAGAAGGAGGGTCGTCAGCCCCGCGTTATGATTGCCAAGTTGGGTCAGGACGGTCACGACCGTGGTGCCAAGGTTGTAGCTACCGGCTACGCAGATATCGGCTTCGATGTCGATATGGGTCCCTTGTTCCAGACTCCCGAGGAGGCTGCTAAGCAGGCTGTCGAGAATGATGTGCATGTAGTAGGTGTATCGTCACTCGCTGCGGGTCACCTCACTCTCGTACCTCAGATTATCGCTGAGCTCAAGAAGCTTGGTCGTGAGGATATCGTAGTTGTTGTGGGTGGTGTTATCCCCGCACAGGACTACGATCAGCTCTACAAGGACGGTGCTGCTGCCATCTTTGGCCCCGGTACCCCCATTGCTACTGCTGCCATCAAGATTCTCGAGATCCTCGGATAATTTCTTGTGAAAAGGGGTCATCTTTGACCTATCCCAAAAAGCAAACCCCCAAGGGCTGTACTATTTGTACTATCCCTTGGGGGTTTCTTTTGCGATAAGCCAAATCTAACCCCTTTTGACAAGAAATTTGGGGACACCCGAAATTTGGGAGTGCTGGTTGGGAGGAAGTTGGTTGCGCTCCGTGGAGCGCCAGCTAACGCTGAGGGGTCTGAGGGGTAAAAGGGGCACAAGGGGTTGTGTTTTCCGAGCCGCTTAATTAGCGCTCTGCCGTTGGCCTCTTGTGCCCCTTAGAACCCTTTTGCCCCTTAGGGCGTAGCCCGCAGGCGAAACGCCTGCAATCTCTATCTCTCTTTGCTCTTTGCTCTTTGAACTTTGCTCTAACAAAAAAAGTCACCAACTTGGTGACTTTTTTGTTACTCCTTCCACATTTGGAGTGAATCTTTTATCTTGCCCTCCATGTCGTAGAGGACATTGCCCTCTGCATCAACCTCATAGAGCTGGATAAAGTAGACAGCGATATTGTTGATATGGAACTGACCCTTCGGAACAAGGAAGCCTCCGAAGTATACGCCATCGTCGAAGTTGATGCGCACGATGCCATCAAGCTGCTCGGTGGCGGGTGTGAAGGTGTAGCTAAAGGGGCGGTTTACGGTCTCGTTCTCGCGCTCCTGTGTGTCGTAGCCAAGCATACGGCCACGGCCCTCGCCATCGAACCAGATGTCGTAGTAGGTATTTGTCCTCTGGTCGTAACTCCACCACATAGTATCGTCGAGAGTATCGAGCACGGGGTAGACTGTGTTATCCTCCATAGGCTCTCCACACGCTACGGCGCATAGCATCGCTAAGCCCGCAACCACATAATTTAGAAGTTTCATCTTGCGTTAACCTAATTTTTACTATTTATGCCTACAAAGGTAATACCTTTTTTGAGATTTCGGTCGTAGGCGGG
Source organism: Alistipes sp. (assembly GCA_017465575.1). GTDB lineage: Bacteria > Bacteroidota > Bacteroidia > Bacteroidales > Rikenellaceae > Alistipes. The sequence continues at coordinate 220,091 of JAFTVX010000021.1, forward strand.
CTAAAATATTGATTGAGTGCAAAAAAAAGATAGCGAAAAGTGTTGATTACAAGAAATTTTGTTTACCTTTGCAGGCCTTTTATACGCCCGCGTATATATAGGTATAGACTTTTTTATTAACTTTTAACGAGCGATTGTATCGCAAAACTATTTTCCATTATGGAGCAGAACAAAATTGTAGCGAACGAGAATTTCGATTGGAATGCGTTCGAGAATGACCTTGGCGTTTACGACCAGTCGAAGGAGGCTATCGAGGAGGCTTATGGCAAGACTTTGTCGAATGTTGCTGTAGGTGAGGTTGTTGAGGGTACTGTTACCGAGATCAACAAGCGCGAGATCACCGTAAACATCGGTTACAAGTCTGAGGGTCTTATCGCAGCTACCGAGTTCCGTTACAACCCCGACTTGACCGTAGGCGAGAAGGTTGAGGTTTATGTTGAGTCGGTTGAGGATAAGGGCGGCCAGTTGGCTCTTTCACACAAGAAGGCTCGTCAGCTCAAGAGCTGGGATCGTGTAAACGAGGCTTTGAACAACGACGAGATCATCAAGGGTTATGTTAAGTGCCGCACTAAGGGTGGTATGATTGTCGATGTATTCGGTATCGAGGCATTCTTGCCCGGTTCACAGATCGATGTTAAGCCCATCCGTGACTACGATGTTTATGTAGACAAGACTATGGAGTTCAAGGTTGTTAAGATCAACCAGGAGTTCCGCAATGTTGTGGTATCACACAAGGCTCTTATCGAGGCAGAGCTCGAGGCTCAGAAGCAGATCATCATGTCTAAGCTTGAGAAGGGTCAGATTCTTGAGGGTACCGTTAAGAACATTATGTCGTACGGTGTATTTATGGACCTCGGCGGCGTAGATGGTCTTATCCACATCACTGACCTTTCATGGGGTCGTGTTAACCACCCTGAGGAGATCGTTTCTCTCGACCAGAAGCTTCAGGTTGTTATCCTTGACTTCGACGAGGCTAAGAAGCGTATCGCTCTCGGTCTTAAGCAGCTTACAGCTCACCCCTGGGAGGCTCTCGATTCAGAGCTCAAGGTAGGTGACAAGGTTAAGGGTAAGGTTGTGGTTATGGCTGACTACGGTGCATTCGTTGAGATTGCTCCCGGCGTTGAGGGTCTTATCCATGTATCAGAGATGTCTTGGAGCCAGCCTTTGCGTTCAGCACAGGAGTTCATGAAGGTAGGTGACGAGGTTGAGGCTGTAGTTCTTACTCTCGACCGCGAGGAGCGCAAGATGTCACTCGGCGTTAAGCAGCTCACTCCCGATCCTTGGTCAGAGATCGAGAAGAAGTACCCCGCAGGCACAAAGTGCACAGCTCGCGTACGCAACTTCTCTAACTTCGGCGTATTCGTAGAGATCGAGGATGGCATCGAGGGTCTTGTCCACATCTCAGACCTCTCTTGGACTAAGAAGGTTAAGCACCCCTCAGAGTTCACTCAGGTAGGTGCAGAGTTGGAGGTTGTTGTTCTTGAGATCAACAAGGAGAACCGTCGTCTCTCACTCGGTCACAAGCAGCTCGAGGAGAATCCTTGGAACGCTTTCGAGGGTCAGTACGCAGTAGATAGCATCCATGAGGGTACTATCACTGAGGTAACTGAGAAGGGCGCAGTAGTATCTTTGGGTGAGAACATCGAGGGCTTCTGCCCCGCACGCCACCTCGTTAAGGAGGACGGCACCACTTTGAAGGCAGGCGAGAAGGCTGAGTTCAAGGTATTGGAGTTCTCTAAGGCTACCAAGCGCATCACTCTCTCTCACAGCCGCATCTTCGAGGAGGCTAAGCGTGAGGCTGCTGCTGCAGAGAAGGCAGAGCGTCGTGCTGCTGCTGATGCTACCAAGTCAACCGTTAAGAAGATCAACGCTTCTGTAGAGAAGACTACTCTTGGCGATATCGCTGGCTTGGCAGAGCTCAAGGCACAGATGGAGAAGAAGTAATAGACTGATTCTCTGGTCGCAAGACCGTTTAAAAATTTCCCCTGAGGTTATCCTCGGGGGATTTTTTTAGTTTTTAGTTGTTAGTTTTTAGTTGTTAGAGTTGCGCTCCGTTGGAGCGCCAGCTATCGCTGTGGGTAGTGCCGCTAACGCTCTGGGTATTTCTGCCTTCGGCTCTGGGTATATCCGCTCGTTACACTCGCTCTGGGTAGTTATGAGTTTTTTAGTTCTACCCAGAGTGGGCGTTAGCCCACGGCTCTACCCAGCTCTACCCATAGTGCGCCTTGGCGCACGGCTCTACCCAGAGACCAAGTACACAATAAAGAATTTAGGGAAATTAGAGAGTTTAGAGAAGTTAGGGATGGCGCTCCGTCATTTATCCCTAAACCCTATCTCATAGCGCAGTCGGATAGGGTTTAATAGGATTTTATTGGATTAAATAGGGCACAGCGCTATCAGCGCGTCCCAAAACTCTATCTCCCTATTGTACCCTATTGAGCCCTATCGAATCCTATTATTACTTCCTCCCAGCCAGCACTACGCTGATTTCTTGTCAGAAGGGGCATAATTTGGCGCCGATAAAGAAATTGCCCTGGATGGGATATACTTGGCGTATTTCCCATTCGGGCTTTTGACTGAAGCGTCGCTAATTACTCGCACGACCGAATTTCTTGATAGAGAGGGTTAGATGTGGCCTATCGTAAAAGAAGATCCCCTCGGGATAGTACCGAAGTACAGCCCGAGGGGTCTTACTTATTGGATATTGCTTCCAACCAACACTACGCCAATTTCTTGTCAGAAGGGGTCTAATTTGGTCTCGACACGAAGAAGCCCGAATGGGAAATACGCACAGTATTTCCCATTCGGGCTTTTGACTGAAGCGTCGCTAATGCGCCGCTATCACAAGAAATTAGCGGATAACAACGCAACGGTTGATCTTAGCACCATGAGGCTTAGCAAATGCCTGCTCGGTGTCACCTACCCACTTAACCTCGATGCGCTCCTCAGCGATACCCTTCTCTACGAGGTACTTGCCTACGGCCTCAGCACGAGCCTTAGAGATGCGCTCGTTAACAGCTGCAGAACCAGTCTCCTTATCTGCATAACCAGTAACTACGAGCTTGGTCTCTGAATCCTTAACGGTAGCGATGTAGTTATCCAAAGTAGCCTTAGAGTAAGCCGAGATGTTCGACTTGTCGATGCTGAAGAATACTACGGTCTCAGGAGCTACAATCTGCTTCTCAGCCTCCTCCTTAGCCTTGAGGCAGTTAGCGAGGTCGTCCTTAAGACGGTCGTTCTCGTTGTTCAGATCGTTAATCTTGTTGTTAGCATCCGAAAGCTTGTTGTTAGCATCGCCAAGACGGTTGTCCAAATCAGCGATAGCAGCAACATAACCGTCAACCTCTGCCTGAGTGTGAGCAACATCCCAGTCACGCTTGTTGAAGCGGTATGATACGCCAACAGAAGCAACGAATGAGAATGCATAAGCACCAGACTTAGAGTACTCTACGGGGAGGTCTGCCTGGCGTGCGAGCCATGTGCGAAGGTCGAGGTTGATGTCGATCTTCTCGCATACGCGGAACTTGTTCAACAAACCGAAGGTTGCAGCATACTCGTTGTTGCGTGAGCCTACCGACTTCTTGGTGAACGATGTAGAGTAGAAACCGAAACCTGCGTAGGGTACAGCGTAGTATACGCGGTCCTCACGATAGCCACCAATCCAGTTAGAGAGGTTAACCATCAAGTCGCCGTGCAAGAACACATAGGGAGTGTTGAAGCAACCCTCACCATATACGGGCTTGTCGTACGAATAGTTCTGGAACTTACCACCATCGAGCTGGAGGCGTACACCCACGATAGGTGCAAACCACTTGGTTGCGCTGATGTTAGCATTCCAACCGAGACGCTGGAAGAAACCGCCGGGCTCCTTAGACGAAGCCTTGGTAGCGAGGTCGAGGAACGATGCGCCACCGCCTACGCCTACTTCCCAGTTATCCCAGAACTTGTTGGTGATGTGACCCTGCCAGCGAAGCTTCTCGGGCTTCTCGGCGGTCTCCTGTGCCATAACGCCAGATACAGCGAAGATAGCAAACAAGGCTAGAAGTAAAACTTTTTTCATCTTATTGTTAATTAAAATTATTGTGACTTTTGTCGAAATCGGCGCACTCGCACTTTTGCGTCAATTTGATTAGCAAATATACAAATAATATACAAACTATCACAATAAAATGAGAAAAATTTACTGTGTAAACCTATTTTTTATTGCTGAATGGTCGGTTTGGGGCACTGAGTGAGGGGAAATGGCAAAGGGCAAAGAGCAGAGAGCAGAGAGAGGGGCAGGGAGAGGACAGAGAGGGAACAGAGAGGGGCAGAGAGAGAACAGGGAGAAGATGGGGAGGGCAGAGATACTGAGGATAATGCAATCAACCCTCTCTGAAATCTCTCTGAAATCTCTCTGAAATCTCTCTGAATCCTCCCTGAAAAAACTGCACGACCCAATTTCTTGTCAGAAGGGGCATAATTTGGCGCCGATAAAGAAATTGCCCTGGATGGGACATACTCGGAGTATTTCCCATTCAGGGCAATGATTGAGGCGTCAAAGGATGCCCCTTATCACAAGAAATTAGCGGGTAGCGAGAATAACATCACCCTCCGCCACAACCTGCTCGCGCTCGAAGGTCATCTCCGATGCCTTGCGGCCAGAGATCTTGCTACGGAAGAGCTGCTTGGGCTCGTTGTCGTAAACAAGGCTTGAAAGCTCAGCGCCACCCTCGTCCTTGCCAGCATTCCACCAAGCCTCGAACTCTGCGGCGTCGGTCTTAGCGCCAGCGTATGAGGTGCTTACGCAAAGCTTAGCAACATCGCTGAAATCGCCATACTGGTCAACAACCAATGATACGATCTCGTAGTAGCCGTCGTTATCGAGGATAGTGTAGGTCTTGTCGGGGCTCATAGAACCGTACTCGTTGATGCTCCATACGAGGTTATCACGATACTGCTGATCGGTGTAGATATCCGAACGGCCTGTCCAATTCCAAATAGTGTTGAAGAATGCAGTCCACTCACCAGTAATCTTGAACTCGAGAGGAAGAATCATCTTACCGCTGTAAGAGTCGTTACCGAGGAACTCCCAACCAGAGAGCTCAGCGAGGTCGCCTGCAACATAGTAGCCATTATCTACAACCTCGATTGAAGCCAAACCACCAGAGATCTTACGAGTCTTGAAGGGAGTTGTAGCGATGTAGTCAGTAGTAGCAACGCCACCGCGCGAACCGAATGCGTAGAGGACATAGTCAGTCTCGGGCTCGAGGCCGATAACATTCTGTGAGTAGTTGCCCTTGATAAGCTCGTAAGAGCGGTTGGTGAGCAAGTACTGCTGACGCTCAGCATCGTTGTTACCAAATGTTGCCCAATCCGAAGCCTTCTCCCAACCTGCGATGTAGTAGTCGTTGTTAGTTGTCTCGAAGTTGATAGTAACTGACTGAGCGGTAACATTGGTTACAGAGGTGGTAATCACATTGTCAGAAGGCTCAACATCGCCAGTGGTAACCTTTACGATCTGGGGCTTTGAGCAAGGCAAACCGTGCTCCTCCATTGCAAATGCGAAGAGGTAGTAGTCGTGGTTAGCCAAGAGCTCGAACTCGTAGTGGCTACGGGGAGTGCCATCATCGTAGTTACCCTTACAGTTGTAGAACGATACGATCTCGTCGTAAGACATATCCTGCGACATTGACCATACGGCGTTAGACCAGTAGTACTCAACAGCCTCAGCTGGATCGTTCTGGAGGAAGTCGAATGCCTCGAGGTATGAGTCAACCAAAAGGCCGTTAAGCATATCGAAGTAGTAAGCGCCCTCGTAACCTACGGGTACAACATCAGCCTTTACAAGGGGACCCTCGACGGTGTAGTCAACGGTGAACTCAACACTCTGCTTATCAGGCTCCTTAGTGGTAATCTCGAACATAGCGATGTCAGAGATAAGAGCACCAGTGGTCCAGTCGAAGTAGTAGCAGTAGATAGTGTGAGGTACGCCAGATACGCCACCACCGATGGTACGGCCACGCTCATCACCAATGAATGACTTCTCCTGCATAATGCCTACTGCATCCTTGCCGTAGAACTGACCCAACCAACCGAAGTAGAAGAAGTCATCCTCGTAGAAGTCCTCAGGCTCCTCGAAACCAGACTGGTAGATGTAGGTAGCATCTGCCGACATAATGATGTAGGGGGCAGTCTTATCGTCAGGAATAACATCTACGGTATAAGAGAAGAGGTCAGACGATACATTCTCAAGCTTGAAGCCTGCGTTAGTGCGCGCACCCTGCTTTACGGTGAAGACAACATCCTCAGCAAAGCGGTACTTAACAGTTACCAAGCACTCGCGAGCCTCAGTACCCTCGTTTGCGTCTACATTGAACTGCAAAGCGCCAGTGATACCATAGTTGAAGCCGTTAACCCACTCAGCAGCAGCCTCAGCAGAGATCTTCTCACCCTGGTGAGGATTCTCGATAGTGTACTCAAGAAGCTGTGAGCCACCACCTACGCCTACATTAACAGTGGTCTTGCCAAGCTTGATAACAGAGTCCTTCTCGAACTGGGGCTTGTTAGTCTCATCGTCGGGACCCTCCTGGCAGCCTACTGCAAGTGCAAGGCAGAGAAGAGGCAATACACCAAACTTCACGAAATCAATAAACTTTCTCATAGATTTAAATGGTTAAAATAAGTAAATATGTTTGTTTCTAAATTTTTTAATTAAAAACTACTCCTTCAATTGGCAAATATACGAATAAATTGCAAAACTCCGAATACGGAGTAATATTTTTTTCATCAATTGTATTAAAGTGTTGTTTTGTAACAATAAAAATCATATCTTTGCTCAATAATACTAAACGATTAATGAAGTGTTTATGAGAAAATTTCAACTAATTTCTTTGGTATCTGCCCTCTTCTGCGCAGTACTTTTTGCATCGTGTACCGAGACGCCCGAAGCACCTGTCGACACAACGACCACGGTAACTTTGGCTCAGAACACGGTAGATGTTAGCGCTGAGGGTGGCGCGGTTAGTGTAGGTTACGAAATTACAAATGGTATTGCAGGTATTGATATTGTGGCTAAGACTGAGGCCGAGTGGATTACCGATATCAGAACTGAGAACCAGCAACTTATGTTCAATGTTGCGGCAAGTATCCAAAATGAGGAGCGTATTGCCAATGTTGCGGTTAAGTATCCTGGTATCGAGAGCGTTAAGCTTGTTGTTAAGCAGTCAGGCTTCGAGGGTGTAACCTTCCAGATTGAGATTACGGATAAGACTACGACCACTTGCAAGACTAAGATTGTGCCTTCGGATCCCGATGTACCCTATATCGTTATGGTTGCCGATGTAAACTACTTCTATCAGGCAGGCATCACCAACGAGGAGGAGCTCTTTATGGACGACTACAACTACTTTATGGGTATCGCCGAGCAGTATGATGTGGAGCTTATCAAGGAGTTCTTGATAATGAACGAGATGGCCTTCATCGGCGAGAAGAGCATTACTTGGACTCAGATGACTCCCGATACAGAGTATGTAATCTACGCTTATGCAATCGAGATTAACGAGGATAATACCGATTATTCACTCGCTTCGCCCGTTGCTCATGAGATGTTTATGCTCTCTTCTACCGACCTTGCCGAGGTTAAGTTCGATGTAACTATCGATATTAACGGCCCTGAGGCTACCTACCATATCAAGCCTATTGACTGGGACGGTAAGTACTATCTTGATATCTATGAGGAGGGTGAGTGGATGTATCGCCCCGAGGGTACGGAGCTTGATATCGACTATGCCCGTGTGGTTGCCAACACATGGATGAGCATGATTTCGACATATATGCAGTCGGGTTATGGTGCAGAGCAGCTTATGCAAATCATGTGTCTTGAGGGCGAGGAGAGTTATTCGGAGGTGCGCAAGGCGTCAACTAACTACTCGATGATTCTCTATACTATCGAGATGATTGATGGTCTGCCCCAGGTAACATCTATGCCTCAGCTTGTTAACTTCAAAACCGACGAGGTACTTATGAGCGATATGCAACTCGATATCAAGGTCGAGAACAACTATGTGCGTGTTGCTGACATCACGGTTACCCCCTCTGCGGATAATGAGCCCTATACCGTTGCATTAGTTCCTACCGATGAGGTTACTCAGGCTACCGATGAGGATACTATCAAGTGGTTGTTGGATAACTTCGTGATGACAACCTTCAAGGGCTCGATATTCAGCCATGTAAATAACCTTGCTCCTAATTCGGCATATACCGTGTTGGCGTTTGGCTACTATGGCGATACCGTGACTACACCTCTCTTCCGCGTAGACTTCACTACCGAGCCCGAGAGTGAGTGCCTAAATAGCATCATCGGTGTAACATGGGACGGCCCATATAGCCTTGCCGAGCTTGAGGCCCGCTTCCCCGATAAGTATTATAACTATGGTATGTTCGAGTCGATGGGCTGGTATGCTATGTGGTCGGAGATTGAGACCGCGGAGCCTGCTCAGGATATGTTCTTTAGCATCTATCGTGCAGACCGTTTTGCTGTCGAGGGTGAGCAGGCAATCTTCAGCGACTTGGTGGAGTATGCAAATCCCAAGACACAGTTGCTTACTGGCGAGAGCAATGTGCTCTATGTTATGTGCGCCGTTATTATGGACTATAAGGGCAACTACTCGCCTATGTGGGTGTCTGAGCCATTTATGTATGAGTATAATGCCGATACGAAGAAGCCTCTCGAGGAGCTTATCGAGAAGCTCGGTATTACTGAGGAGTAGTGCTGTGGTGCAAAAAGAGTTTAAGCGCTGTAAACATTGAACTTAGGGTCGGTCTCGTGTTAAGCGAGGCCGACTCTATGTATATAATATATATAGGTATGGGCGCCAATTACCCCTTAATCGAAAAAAAATAGGGGGTAATAGAAAAAAAAGTGGTCAGAGTGTTTCGTGTTTCAAAAATTAGTGATATATTTGCACTCGATTTTCCGAATTGTGGCAAGATGAGGGGTTTTCTGAAGGTGCTGCTTGGTAGGAGAAAGTTCTTTGATAGAGTGCAAACGAATAATTTTTGCAAAAAGTTGCGAAAAAATTTGCAGAATTAAAAATTATTCGTACCTTTGCAATCCGATACGGTCAATGCCGATGTAGCTCAGTTGGCCAGAGCAGCTGATTTGTAATCAGCTGGTCGGGGGTTCGAATCCCTCCATCGGCTCAACCGAGAGGTTCGAATTAAGAGTTCGAAAGGCTTTTGAAATATTGGGAAGATACCAGAGTGGCCAAATGGGGCAGACTGTAAATCTGCTGGTTTTTACCTTCGGTGGTTCGAATCCATCTCTTCCCACTTAATGACGCCGGTTGGAGTTGCAAAGTGCTCACTCGAAAGAGTGGGTGAGAGGCAGGCTCTGAACGGTGTATTTTTGCGGAAGTAGCTCAGTTGATAGAGCAGTAGCCTTCCAAGCTACGGGTCGCGAGTTTGAGCCTCGTCTTCCGCTCACCTTCAACGACAAGTGCAACACGCCTCAAACTCGAAAGGGTAGAGGGGCAAGTGTTGTGCGCTTGTCTGTTTTTTGAAAAGAGATTAAGTAACTTTAAAAACTTAAAACTTATATTACTATGGCAAAAGAAAAATTTGATCGTTCGAAACCGCACGTGAACATCGGTACTATCGGTCACGTTGACCACGGTAAGACTACTCTTACTGCTGCTATCACTACCGTTCTTGCTAAGGCTGGTTTCTCAGAGGTTCGTTCATTCGACTCTATCGACAACGCCCCCGAGGAGAAGGAGCGTGGTATCACCATCAACACCTCACATGTTGAGTACCAGACCGCAGGTCGTCACTACGCTCACGTAGACTGCCCCGGTCACGCCGACTATGTGAAGAACATGGTTACCGGTGCTGCTCAGATGGACGGTGCTATCCTCGTAGTTGCTGCTACTGATGGTCCTATGCCCCAGACTAACGAGCACGTACTTTTGGCTAAGCAGGTGAATGTTCCCCGTATCGTTGTTTTCTTGAACAAGTGTGATATGGTTGACGATCCCGAGATGCTTGACCTCGTTGAGATGGAGGTTCGTGACCTTCTTTCTAAGTACGACTTCGACGGTGATAACGCACCCGTTATCCGTGGTTCAGCTCTTGGTGGTTTGAACGGCGAGCCCCAGTGGGAGCAGAAGGTTCTTGAGCTTATGGAGAATGTAGACAACTACATCCAGATTCCTCCCCGTGAGAACGAGAAGCCTTTCTTGATGCCTGTTGAGGATGTATTCTCAATCACTGGTCGTGGTACCGTTGTAACTGGTCGTATCGAGACTGGTATCATCCATGTTGGTGATCCCGTTGAGATCGTAGGTTTGGATGAGAAGATCCGTACTTCTACTTGTACTGGTGTCGAGATGTTCCGCAAGCTCCTCGATGAGGGTGAGGCTGGTGATAACGTAGGTCTCTTGATGCGTGGTATCGACAAGAAGGAGGTTAAGCGTGGTATGGTTGTTGCTAAGCCCGGTTCAATCACTCCTCACACCAAGTTCACCGCTGAGGTTTATATCCTCAAGAAGGAGGAGGGTGGTCGTCACACACCTTTCCACAACAAGTACCGTCCCCAGTTCTACCTCCGTACTATGGATGTAACTGGTGAGGTTTCACTCCCCGAGGGTGTAGATATGGTTATGCCTGGTGACCACGTTACTATCACCGTTACCTTGATCTACCCCGTAGCATTGAACGAGGGTCTCCGTTTCGCAATCCGCGAGGGTGGCCGTACAGTAGGTGCAGGTCAGGTATTGAAGGTTCTTGAGTAATCACTAACCTAAAATAAATTCAAGAGAGGTAGGGTTCTACCTTACCTCTCGACTTAGGAGCATAGTTCAAGGGTAGAATAGCGGTCTCCAAAACCGTTGATGGGAGTTCGAATCTCTCTGCTCCTGCTAAGAGAAAAAATTAGAAATTATGTTTAAGTACTTTAAGGATTCATACAACGAGTTGGTCAACAAGGTGACTTGGCCTTCGTTCGAGCAGCTTATGGGCTCGACCAAGGTTGTTTTGGTTGCCTCTGTTATCTTCGCTCTGATTGTATTGGCCATGGATATCACATTCGAGGGCCTTATGAATGGTATCTACAACTTGTTGGGATAATAAGTTGAAATAATCTGTAGTCATGGGAGAGATAACTAAGCAGTGGTATGTAGTCCGCGCTATCGGCGGCAAGGAGAAGAAGGTCAAGGAGTATATCGAGGCCGAGATTCGCCACAGCCACTTGGAGGATTACATCTCGCAAGTACTTATTCCGACCGAGAAGGTCTATACAATTCGTAACGGAAAGAAAGTATCTAAGGAGAAGGTTTCGTATCCGGGCTATGTCCTGATTGAGGCCGCCTTCGTAGGTCAAATACCAATCATCATTCGCAACATACCAAATGTGCTCGGCTTCTTGGGTGATACCAAGGAGGACAGCCGCAAGATGAACGCTACGCCTCTTCGTCCACAAGAGGTAGCACGCATTTTGGGCCGTGTAGATGAGCTGAGCCAGGCGGACGAGGAGAACGAGGTTCCGTACTTCGTCGGCGAGACTGTCAAGGTTACAGACGGTCCATTCTCAAGCTTCCAGGGTACCATTGAGAGTGTCGACAACGAACATCGTAAGCTCACCGTGAGTGTGAAGATTTTTGGCCGCAAGACTCCTATGGAGTTGAGCTTTACACAAGTTGAAAAAGAATAATTAACCAAGGAAAATTATGGCAAAAGAGGTTGCTGCATTTATTAAATTGCAGA
>JAFTVX010000022.1 GCA_017465575.1 Alistipes sp.
CTATCGCTGTGGGTAGTGCCGCTGTCGCTCTGGGTATTTCCGCCTTCGGCTCTGGGTATCTCCGCTCGTTACACTCGCTCTGGGTAGTTATGAGTTTTTTAGTTCTACCCAGAGTGGGCGTTAGCCCACGGCTCTACCCAGTGCTACCCAGAGTGCGCCTTGGCGCACGGCTCTACCCAGCCCAAGCAGGCGAAACGCCTGCACTCTCTCTGTTGTCCCTGTGGTCTCTGTGGTCTTTATCCACCTCCCAGTCAGCACTCTTTGTCGTCAAAAGTCGTGAGATGTGGTGCCAAATGAAAACTCCTCGGATGGGACATACTTGGCGTATTTCCCATTCGGGGAGTTAAGTTTGGTGCCGCAGATTGCGGCTTTTCACGGCAAAGACCCAATTTCTTGTCAGAAGGGGTCAGGCTTGGCTCATCGCAAAAGTGAGTGCCTCGGGATAGTACACCTAAGTACAGCCCGAGGCACTCAACTTTGGGGATGGGTCGAGAATGACCCCTTATCACAAGAAATTTAGCGGCGGTTATTCTTCGGCGCCTCCTTAACTGCACCCTGTGCCTCTGCCTTAACGCGCGCAATCTCCGACTTTGCCTGTGCTACACGGCTCTTGTGGTCCTCGACGATAGACTTGGTCTTAGCCTTGGCAGCAGCAACCTCCTGCTTGGTGCGGGCAGCCTCCTGCTTGTAGCGCTCGGTAGCCGACTTAAGCTCTGCCTTAGCCTTGGCTACGCGCGCCTTCTGCTCCTCGACAACCTGACGATAATGCTCCTTAACCTCCTGAAGGTCAGACTTAACAAGATTGAGACGGCTCTCGGCAGCATCGACCGTAAGACGCTCTTCGGACTTAGCCTCCTCAACAGCACGGCGCTGGTCGATAACGGTATTGTCGTATAGTGCCTGGGCCTCAGCGATGGTGCGTGGCGACTGTGCGAAAACGGCGCTCACAGCGAGGAGCGCAACGATGGTAAACAAAAATTTCTTCATATCTTTAAAGATTTAGATTTTTTCCTAAGAACAAAGATAATATTTTTATGCTGAATAACAAAAAAAGTCCACCACTTTTTCGGTGGCGGACTAATAAATTGATTGCAAGATGTTACACTATCGCTCAAACTCTACGATAAGAGCCGTGGCGGGAGCAACCTTGGCGTGCGACATATCGACGCTCTTGCCCGTTACAACATCCTTACCCACCTTAAGGTCAGCGCTAATCTCCGAGTAGCGCTGCCAAGGCACTGTACGCTCGTCGTCGGAGTTGTTGATATAGACAAAGACCACCTCATCGTCGTTGTAGCGGAAGTAGGCGTAGGTATTATCGCGGTCGATAAAGTGGAGTGTTCGACCTGTGTGGATTACCTCCTTCGACTTACGCCAGTTCATCAGCGTGCGTGTGTAGTCGAAGACATCCTTCTCATCGCCCTTATGCTCGGCAGGGTCGAAGAGGTTGCGCTTGTCGCCCTCCCAGCCACCAGGGAAGTCGACACGCAATGTGGGGTGACCCTTCGAACGGTCGGTAGAGCGGAACATAAGCTCATCGCCATAGAGCATCTGGGGCATACCACGCATAGTGCAGAGCATAGCTGCCACAAGCTTCATACGGCGTGCATCACCCTCGACAACATCGCCCACGCGGTCGGTGTCGTGGTTACCTGCCATAATCATCATATTGCTAAGGTCGTGGTATACAAAGTCGTGCGAGAGGACATCGTAGATGCGGGTCATACCCTTGCCCCAGCCGCCCTTGTCGCCACCCTCGGTCATAGCGGCACGGATAGCATCGTGCAACGGGAAGTCCATAATCGACTTAAGGTGCGAGTTGAAGCCGTCCTTGTTGTAGTTGTCGCCCTGCCAGTATGCCAACTGGGGGATAGAGGCTGTCCACACCTCGCCAACGATATTGAAGTTGGGGTACTCGTCCATAACGGCCTTGCACCACTCGCTCATAGGCATCTTCTCGTTATATGGGTAGGTATCGACACGGAAGCCATCCAACCCCGAGAACTCAATCCACCATATAGCCCACTGCTGGAAGTAGCGCAAGAGGTAGGGGTTGTCGAGGTTCATATCGGCCATCGTGCGGTCAAACCAGCCACTCTCCATCTGGTAGAGGTCCGATGCCGAGGCGTTGAAGTCCATATTTGTTGAGAATGTCCAGTTCGACTGGGTATACTTGCCCCACTGGTGTGTCCAATCCTCGAAGGGCTGGTCGTTGTACCACCAATGCGATGTCGAGCTATGGTTAGGCACGATATCCATAATCACCTTAAGGTCGCGCTTATGGCACTCCTCGACATACTCTTTGAAGAGGTCGTTCGAGCCATAGCGAGGGTCGATAAGGTAGTAGTCGCTGCACGAATAGCCGTGGTACGATGCGCCATTCTCGTCATCGAGCAACAGCGGTGTCGACCAGATAGCCGTAGCACCGAGGTCGGCGATATAGTCCAAGTGGTCGATGATACCCTGAATATCACCACCGTGACGACGACCAGGATTTGAGCGATTTACCTTCTCTACGGTATTCCAAGTAGAGTCGTTCGACGCATCGCCATTAGCAAAGCGGTCGGGCATAATGAGGTAGACAAAGTCGGCGGTAGTAAAGCTCTTACGCTCACGCGAGCCCTCCTCACGCGAGGCGATGGTGTAGCTACGGTCGTAGGTACGCTTGCCGTCCGAGAAGCGGAGCGTGTAGTCGCCAGCAACGGCATCGGGGGCGATATCTACATCGATAAAGAGGTAGTTGGGGCTGTCGGCACGATGCACGGCACGCACCTTAACACCCTGATTGGCAGGCAAGATATCGACATCGAATGCCGAGATACCCTCGCCATTTGCCATAAGCTGCAAGGGCATATTCATACCCACCCACCACGACAGTGGCTCGAGGTGGCGTAGCTCAAACTTTGGCTTGGCAGCCGTTGCCGAGAGGGCAACCGCCAAAAACATCACAATAGAGATTACTTTTTTCATAATATCTAATCTATTTCTTCACAAGTATTCGGTAGTTCCAGGGCGCTAAAATCTCATCAAAGTGCTCCTTTAACTCAAATCGTTCGCCAGTCAGGGCATCGCAGTAGTCGCCTGCATAGATGCCTGTATGGAAGTCGGCGTGGATGGTATAGGGCGAGAGGTTTACGATGGCAACAACACGGCTACCCTCGACCTCGCGCACAAGGCTAAACATACAATCCTTGGCATTGTTCTCAATCTCAATCATCTCGCCACCCTCGGCACCTGCCGCCAACGCTCGCTCGCTATGCTTCAAAGCAGCCAAACGACGATAAAGCTCCGTAGTGCGGCACTCACGGTAGGCATCCACAGGAATGGGGTCGCGGTCGAAGAACTTAAACGAGTGGTTGTAGCCCACCTCCTGACCCGTATAGATAAGGGGCATTGTCGAGGGCATAAGGAATGTCATCACGGTCATCGCCTCCAACGAAGCACCAAACCTATCCTGCTCCGAGCCATTCCACGAGTTCTCGTCGTGGTTCGAGGTAAAGCTCATACGGATAGCCTCACGGGGGTACTTTGCGCGCTCCGAGTGGATAGCGTTGCGCATATCCCACACACGGCGAGCGCCCTTGGCGATATCGACCATAATATGGTGGATGTTCCACTGGTAGCTGGCGTTGAAGGCATCGTTGAAGAGGTTATCCTCCTCGGCTTCGGCCAACATAAAAATATCGGGCTTAACGCGGTGCAACTCCCGAGATACCTCCTGCCAAAACTCGATAGGAACCAGCATCGCCATATCGCAACGGAAGCCATCGACATCGAACTCCTCGACCCAGTAGCGCATAGCATCTATCTCGCCGAGCCATACATCGTGGTTTGCGTAGTTGAGCTTTGCTGTGTCGGTCCAATCCCAAGGCACCTTCGCCACACCCTGCTCATCACGCTCATACCAATCTGCAGGGCGCTCCGTGAGCCAACGGGCATCGCGTGCCGTGTGGTTGGCCACCCAGTCGAGCAACACCTTCATACCGAGGGCGTGAGCCGCCTTGACGAAGGCACGGAAATCCTCCTCAGAGCCAAACTCGGGGTTAACGGCCTTGTAGTCCTTGATTGAGTAGTAAGAGCCAAGGCTACCCTTGCGCCCCTCCTCGCCAATGGGATAGATGGGCATCAGCCATATAGCATCGATGCCGATAGAGCGTAGGAATGGGAGTCGCTCGATGGCGGCACGAAATGAGCCTTCGGCGCTGAGTTGTCGTATGTTCATCTCGTAGAGCACCGCACTACGGCTCCACTCGGGGTTTGTGTACATTGCCTGTCGTTTGTAAAAAGAGAAAAAGAGCGACTAAAAGAGCATAATTTGCCCTCTTAGTCGCTCGGTAAGTTTATTACTTCGCAAGAAGCATATACTGCCAAGGAGCAAGCTCAAGCTGCTCGCCAGTAACGATGCTCTTTGTCTCGCCACAGATGCAGTTGTAGTCACCAGCAACAGCCTCGGTGAAGGTTACAACCTGAGGCTCAGCCGAGAAGTTGAACAAGCAGAATACCTTGTTCTCGTCGTTCTCGCGAGTGAAAGCCAAGACAGCCTCGGGAGCACCCTCAAGATATACCACGGGGGCTACATTAGCACCAGCAGCCAAAGCAGAGTTCTCGTGACGGAACGCACACAACGCCTTGTAGAAGTCGCGGTACTCCTTGCCGTACTCGGTGTCAACGAGCTCTACAACAGAGTCCTTCTCGAAGAACTGCAAACGGCGACCAAGACCAATCTCCTGACCAGTGTAGATAAGGGGCTGACCCTTAGGCAACACGAAGGTAAGAGCAGCGAAGGTCTTGTGAGCATCACCCATACGCTCCATCTCGGTACCTGCCCAAGAGTTCTCGTCGTGGTTCGAGGTGAACATAAGACGCATAGCGGGTGCAGGGTACTTCTCGTCATCGCGTGCGAGGTAGTCCTTCAAGTCCTGAACGGTCTTTGCATCGGTCTTGATAGTGCCATCGCCAGCAACATTCTTGGTCTCGCTACCGCCCTTAGCCATAGCGTTGAAGATGTGGTGGAGCTCCCAAGCGTAGGTGGCGTCGAAGTCGCTCTCGTGCAACCAAGTCTCCTCGCCCTCAGCCAAGAGGTATACATCGGGGTTGATAGCGCGAACCTCCTCCCACGCCTTCTTCCAGAAGTCGCCAGGAACATTCATCGCTACATCGCAACGGTAGCCATCTACACCCTTCTCAATCCAGAACTTGAGGGCATCGAGCATAGCGGCACGCATATCCTCGTTCTTGTAGTCGAGCTTTGCGATATCGGTCCAGTCGTACTCTACGATAGGAAGACCAGTAGCCTCGTCCAAAACATACCAATCCTTCTTGCCCTCTTTCCACCAGTTAGCATCGCGTGAGGTGTGGTTAGCAACCCAGTCGATGATAACCTTCAAGCCGAGGTCGTGAGCCGTAGCAAGGAACTTATCGAAGTCCTCCATAGTACCGAACTCGGGGTTTACGGCCTTGTAGTCGATAATCGAGTAGTATGAGCCAAGAGTACCCTTACGGCCATCTACGCCGATGGGGCTGATGGGCATAAGCCATACGATATCAACGCCCATATCCTTCAACACGGGGAGGTAAGCCTCTGCAGCAGCAAAGGTACCCTCCTCGGTAGCCTGACGAATGTTGAGCTCGTAAACTACTGAATTGTACTTGTCAAATGCGGGGCTCTCAGCCACCTTCTCGGTGTTGCCTGCGCAACCTACCAATGTTGCAACGAGTGCAACCAAAGCAAATAGTCTCTTCATAACTTTATTTTGTTAAATTACTTGTTTACAACGATATAGCCATAAGCGGGAAGGTCGAACTTAACCTTGCCACCGCCACAGCACTCAACATTTGCACCCTCAGTAGCAACTGCTGTCTCGAAGCCACGGCACTCGCCACACTCGGCTGCCGAACAAACGACAAACGAGGGCAACTCGGCGATAACCTCAGCCTCCGTATCACGAACATTCATCGCAACAACAGCCCAGTCGCCCATATAGTGGCGGATAAA
Source organism: Alistipes sp. (assembly GCA_017465575.1). Lineage (GTDB taxonomy): Bacteria > Bacteroidota > Bacteroidia > Bacteroidales > Rikenellaceae > Alistipes. The sequence goes on from JAFTVX010000022.1 coordinate 5,996, forward strand.
TACCCAAACGGCATCATCGGCATAGAGTGTGCGGTAATCGCCATACATCAAAGGCATCGACTGACGGCGCTCCTTGAAGAGGGTCTTGGTCTGCTCCAACTCCTTAGTCTGGTAGTCGTTAGCGCACTCGAAGGTCATCATATCGCGGTTGTCGGGGTCGTTAGCACCGGGAACGCCATACTCATCGCCCTGATAGATACAGGGGACACCGGGCACGGTCGAGATGATAGCCTTCAAGAGCTGCAAGCCTGCGTGACCCTTATCCATATCGCCAACAACGACCTCACGGTGCCAACCCTCTGCCTTGTCATCGGGACACCAGAGCGACATATCACCACCTGCCAACGAGATAAAGCGGGGCTTATCGTGGTTACCAGTGATGTTACCCATAGTGTGGTGCGAGCCGTAGGCCGCCTCCGACTCCTCGACAGTACGCACGATATCCTTCATCGAACGGTTGGTGTCGACAATAACATCGCGTGAGGTGTGGTAGAGGTTGAAGTCGAACTGCGAGTCAATCATACCTGTCTTGACATATGAGCCGATAAGCTCAACATCGCCATAGGTCTCGCCAATCTGCCACAAGGCACGGTCGGGCATCTCCGACTTCATCTTGTGCGTAAGCATACGCCAGTAGTTCAAAGGAATATGCTTGCACGCATCGTGGCGGTAGCCATCGAAGTCGAAGTTACGCACCCAGTAGAGCGCGGTGTCGGTCATAGGGTCGCACACCTCCTCACGACGAGTGTCGAGCGTAGGGATATGCTCGTCGAACCAAGTGGTGAGGCGGGTCTCGCCATCCCACTGACCGATATTCTTGCGACCATCGGGCAAGTAGAGGTCGGTGGTCCAATCGGGGTGCTCCTTGAGTACGGGAGAGTCGATATGGAGGTGGTTAGCCACATAGTCGAGGATAACATTCATCTCGCCCTCGTGAGCCGTAGCAAGCATAGTGCGAAGCTCCTCATCGGTACCGAAGCGATCATCGACCTTTGTGTTGTAGATAGGCCAGTAGCCGTGGTAGCCCGAGAACTTGGTGTCGGGGTTAACATTCTGACCCCAAGCATCGTAGGGATTCTGCGTGATAGGCGAAATCCAGATAGTGGTGATGCCCAAGTCGGTGAAGAAGCCATCGTTAATCTTGGCGGTGATACCTGCGATATCGCCACCCTGATAGTCTACCTTGTCCAACACCTCGGGAGAGTTGAGCTTCCAGTCGTTAGCCGTATTGCCGTTGTTGAAGCGGTCAATCATCAACGAGTAGAGAATCTGCGACTGGTTGTCCTGACGGCGGATAAGTGCGGGGTCGGTAACAACCTCGCCATACTCCAACGGTAGAAGGATATCGTTGAAACGACCACCCTCCGATGCTGCAAAGACACGAAGTACCGAGCGCTGGAAATCCTTGGCACGGGCAGGGATAGTAACCTCGATAGCGTTATCTAAAACCTTAACGCCCTCGACACGCACATTCTGCCACATTGCCAATGCCTCCTTTACGGGAGCGGTGGTAGCAACCGATACTACGCCATTCTCAGCCTTAGTGGTAGACATATAGCTACCCTCGGTGTCACGAACACCACCCAAGACAACGATAGACAAGGTCTCCTCGCCGTGGCGAACATCGATAGTCGATACCAATGCCTCATTGGCAGCCGTAACCTCGAACTCCGACCAATCTTCGGCAAGGGCATTGAGCGACAATCGCTCATCGGCGGTTGATACGCCATCGGCACCCACCCACTGGGGATAGTAATCGGTAAGATAGTGAGCCGTAGTGCCCGCCTTGATGGTCATAGGCACAACAGCGGCAGCATTGCCTCGCTCAAACTTCGCCTCGGGCTGTGCACAGCCAACGACACAAAGCGCAACAAGCGCAACTGCAAAAATAGAAAAAATCTTTCTCATATTGTTTGTGCTTTAGTAATTTTCGTTACTCGATATCCATCATCCAGTCAATACCCTCGTGGAGGTTGTTCTCGTTGGTGAAGTCCCAGTAGGAGTTATTCTCCCAAGTAGAGCCGTAGCCCCACGCAGCGGGATAGGTATATAAGCCTGTGCCGTGACCCTGTGCCTTGCCAGTCAAAAGGTCGGGCAAAGACTCCGTACCCCAAGTGATTACGCCGATACCACCACCTCGCTTTACATCCTCTGCCAACGCCTTGAGCCACTCTCGCTGCTTGGCGGGGGTATAGTTCGTAGCATTCGTCGCATCGTTCCAGTCGGGATAGTTATACGAGTTATCGCACCAGTCGCCCATCCACTGACCATCAACCGTACCCGTAGTAAACGAGTGGGCGGTCTCCAAAATCATAATGCGCTTGCCATACTTCGACTGCATAGCCTTGCCCAGCGCCTCAAAGTTGGCGTATGAGCCCATCGAGTGACCGATATTCGTGCCTGGATACCACGACAGAGCGATGATATCGAAGTTGGTACAGCCATTCTGGGTGTAGGTATCCATATAGCCGAGCTTCGAGGGGTTGGCAATATGCAATGCCGACAATATCTCAAGGTCGTACTTACGGGCAAAGTCACGAACAGCCGTATGTCCATAGTTCAAGAGGCGTGCTGTGCGTGCGCCATCGTGTGCGCCATTGAGCAAAAAACCTATATTCACCTCGTTGCCCACCGCCACAATCTTGGGGTTGATGCCCTCGGCATGGAGCGCCTCCAACGACTCAAGCACCCAATTATAGATTTCGCCACCGAGCGACACCTCGTCTAACGACTTCCAATCCTCGGGGATATTGTTGTGTGTAGCGCCAGTCGACGAGTACTTGTCGTAGTCGGGCTTCAGCGTAAGCATAATATCGAGGCCCTCAGCCTGCGCACACTTGGCATCCTCAACCACACGGGGCATCTGCTGCCAGTCGATGGTTACGCCGTTAATCTCCGAGAACGCCTGACGGTCGAGCTGCAAGCGCACCATATTTGCGCCGTGATTCTTGATTGAGGTATAGGGGTTTGTTACCTCGCCATTCTCGCGATACTCCAAACCGAAGTCAATCATATAGTTGGCAAACGACATTGTCGTACCCTTATAGAAAGTCTCCACCTCGGGCGTAGGGTCGGGTTCAGGCTCTGGGTCTGGCTCGGGCTTAGGCGTTGGCTGCTCCTGACCTGGGTCATCGGGGAAGATAGGCTCATCATCGCCACCACACGCCACCGCAAAGAGCATAGCAAAGGGCAACATTGCCCAAAGTAACTTTTTCATAGTTGTCGTCTGTTAGATTAGGGGTTGGGAGACCGATCAAAGTCGCCCAACCAAAAGGTATAGTATCGCGCGCCTACGCACGCGATACTATATAAAGTGTAATTAGATTGCGGGAGTTGCACCGTCAGCCATTACCCAGATGGTCATATCCGAAACACGGAAATAAACATCGTAAGCAACGCCAACCTCGCCATTAACAAAGATGTTAGAACCACCGTCAAGAACGATAGCCGCACCAAGCTCACGAGCAGTTGTGTCGGTCACACCGTAGCTTGTATCCCAAGAGTAGTTCTTACGAACCTTGAATGCAAGACCCTCATTGTTGGCATTTGCGAATACAACATCCTGAGCAACCAAAAGGTCACCAGCCTCAACGAAAGCTACATCAGAGTTCCAGTTGCCTGACTGGAAGTCACCAATAACACTCCAAGTGTCAGCAACACCACCAGCAGTGGGATCCTCAGAGCCTGCAACAGCCAAGATAAGTTTAGAAGTAGATGGGTTGAAGTAGAAGTCGTAAGAGCCAGCATCGATCCACATATCAGCGCCACCATAGGTCAAAGCGTTCTCACCGATAACAAGCTTCGAGCCATCGTTACCATACTTCTCGTCCCAAGCATCGTTCAAACGGATAAGCAACTTACCCTCTGCATCGATAGTGAGGGCCTCGGTAACATACCAGCCATCACCACGCTCTACGAGGTCAACATCAGAAGCCCAACCGTTGAAGTCGCCAATAAGACCATAGGTAGTTACTGCGGGAGGCTCGGGAACAACAGGAGCCTCACCATTTGTGCCAACAAGCCACTTGCCATTAGCATCCTTCTCGGTAAGAGTGAAGATGTAGTCCTTGTCGAGAACAACATTGGTAACATCTACGGTCTGCTCCGAACCATTGTTGAAGATAACATTAATAGTCTTGCCAAAAGCAGTAGCATCAAAGGTGTAGGTGTAGTAATCCTTGCCATCAACGCTCTCGATAGAGAGTGCTGCACCGGGCCAACCACCACCATATTCGCCGAGGTCGCCCCAACCATAGATGTTACAGTTAGTCCAACCAGTAGCAGCTACATCAGCATAGAACTTAACAGCCTTTGCATCTGAAGGAACGGTAGGATCCTGACCACCAGCAGCAACAACAATAAACTCAAGAGTTGAGATATTGAAGTATACATCATAAGAGCCAGCAGCAACAGACATATTCTTACCACCAGAAACCAAAGTGTAGGTCTCGCCTGCAGTCAAAGCGAAAGGCTCAACATCACCTTCGCCACCATAGTTCTCTGCCCAGTCGCTATTAACGCGAACCTTGAACTGGTCTGCATCAGTAACGGTGTACTCCTTTGCAGCTACCCAGTCACCATTGTGAGCAGCAAGAACGGTATCAGCAGTCTCACCCCAGTTGTTGGGAGTACCTACCAAACCGAATACCTTCTCAACGGGAACATCGGGAGTGCTAGCACCTGCGCCAGTATCCTCCTCGGTGCCGTAGTTCTTAGCGTTGAACTCGATAAGACCAGTTGCGGGGTTGAAGTATACACGATACTGACCAGCGGCAACAGGAATATTGTCGCCACCCTGTGCGCAGTCCTTACCCCAGTTGAGATCCCAAGCAGCATCTGCACGGAACTTCATCTCGGTATCAGCCGAAGCCTCGATATCAGCATAGAAGCGAGTCCACTTGGGGTTGTACTCCATAACGATATCGGTCTCCCAGTCGCCGTTCAAGCCGATGATGCCAATCTGGTCAGCACCCCAAGCCTTCTTCAATACCAAAGTGGTGTTGTCGAACTCGAACTGGTAGAAACGCTTGCCGTAACGCATAATATCCTGCGAACCACCACCAGTGATAAGCTGAACAGATGCAGGTTCGTCAACCTCGGTAGCCTTGGTCTCCTCACCCCAGTTGCAAGCATTGTCCCAACCTGCGATACCAGTGAGCTTGAAGCCAGTGTTAGCCAAAGATACGCCCTCGGCATCAGCGAAGTCTACGATACCAGCGAAGGTAGTGCCAGTAGCGTTGTAATCGAACAAGAACTGAGTCTTTGCGTGATCCCAACCGCAGTAGTTACCGATAACCCAAACCTTCTCGAACTTCTCGGTGGGCAATACATCAGCTACATACGACTTGAAGGTAGCCTTAACAACATTTGACATAAGGTCAGAACCTGCAACAGCAGCACCCTTGTCGGTGTTAAGGTTAGCAACAACAGCGAAGTAAAGGTCTACCTCCGAGCCAGCCTCAGCGAAGTCCAAAGCAACAACATTAAGGTCTGCCTGGGTAAGAGTGATGTTAGCATCAGCGAAGGTCGCCTTTGCCTTCTTCATATCTGCCATATCCTCCGACTTTGCGATGTAGAGGTTATGTGCGTTAGCAGTAGCTACACCAAAATCAGCCTTGGTGTACTCAACAACGATGTCAGCACCGCCTTCCGAAAGCTCGCAACCCTCGATAGCACCCAAGGTAGGAGCTACAGCGTTCTCGGGATTATACTGCACATCGATATGCTCCTGGGTACAAGATGCAAAAGCAAGACCCGTAAGAGCGATAATGCTATATAATAACTTTTTCATTTCGTTTAGTTTTACTTATTTTGATTGACTCGCTATTAGTAACCAGCATTCTGCTTAAGGTTGCTATTTGCGTTAACATCTGCGGGGGGCAAGGGGAAGAGGTTGCGAGTGTCAGCAACAGCTGCACCCTCCTTAACAGAGCCCTTATACTCCCAAACATAGTCGGCGGTGGTGAACTGACCGAAACGAACGAGGTCAGAACGACGGCAACCCTCCCACATAAGCTCGCGTGAACGCTCGTCAAGAACATCCTGAGCAGTGATAGAGGTAGCAGTAGAAACACCAGCACGCTCACGAACAGCGTTGTAAGCAGCAAGACCCTTAGCCGAGTCAGCCTTACCACGAGCAGAGCACTCTGCCAACATAAGGTAAGCATCAGCAGCACGGAACAAGGGGAAGTCGGTATCAACGAAACCAGTGGTCTGAGCAGCAGAGCCATCGTGGTTTACATTGCGGAACTTCATAGACTTGTAACCACCAGAAGTGAAGGTGAAGATATCAACGATCTCGGTACCATAATCCTTGAAGAACATAGCACGAACATCGCCATCGGTGTAGCGCTCCGAAACCTGCTTGCAGACAGACAAACCGCCCCAACCAGAAGAGATACCTGCCTCAGCAGCATTCATATCGCCACCAGTACCAGCGAAGATAAGGAAGTTGGTACCACCGTAAGAGGTAGTGTTGATACCATCGTGGGGAACAGCGAAGATAATCTCGTTCGAAGCACCATAGGTAGAGTTTGCAGTAAAGAGGTGGTTGTCGGCAGCGAACAAGTCAGCGAAGTTATCAGCAAGAGGATAGGTAGCAACCAAATCCTCGCAGAGAGCAGCGCAGTCAGCGTAGCGATCCTCGCCAACATAAACCTCGGCGTTGAGATACAACTTCGCAAGAATCATCTTAACGAAGCCCTTGTCGCAACGACCATAGACATTAGTACCCTCGGCTGCAAGGTCGTTACCCTCGAGAAGCTCCTTACACTCCTTCTCAATCCAAGCGAACAAATCAGCACGGTTGATCTGACGAGGACCCTGTGCGCCTACAGCGTCGTTCTCGGTAGCGAAAGGCACATTACCGAACATATCGACAGCGTGGTAGTAAGACAAAGCACGCAATGCGCGAGCCTCAGCTACCAAAGCACCCTTGTTCTGGAACTCTACACCTGCGGGGTTAGCAGCAACCTGGCGGATAAGCTCGTTGCAGAGGCTAACCTGGTAGAAAATACGATAGTACATAGCAACGATAAACTGGTTAGATGCCTGCCAGTTCATATTGTGCATATCGGGCAGACCAGTATCGTTCCAGCAGCAAGTAGCCTCGTCGGTAGTCAAGCACTGGAGGTTGAAGTAAGCACGGAGGTACTGACCGAAACCACCGTCAACACCATTGATATCGGGACCGCCATTAGCACCATCCGAAGATGAGCAAGCAAGACCCTGGTAGCACTTTGCAAGCAAAGCCTCGAAAGCTGCCTCGTCCTTCAAGACATCCTGAGGAAGCTGCACATTAGGATCGATGGGAGTGGTCTCCAAATCCTTAACGCACGAGCTTAGGCCGAGAGCGAAAACTCCGGCAACAGCCAACATTAAAACTTTAATATTTTTCATAATACATTTACGATTTTAGACCATTAGAAATTGAACTTCACACCGAGGATGTAGGTGCGAGGACGGGGATACATATTGTTGTCGATACCGTTGAAGATCTCGGGGTCGATACCCTTGTAACCAGTCAAAGTAGCAACATTCGATACAGTACCGAACAAGTCGAGAGTGAGGTCACGGTCGCAAGCCTTACCGAGGTTGAAGCGATAGCTCAAAGTGATGTTATCGAGCTTCAAGAACGATGCGTTGCGAACATAGTAGTCTGACAAATACTGACCCGAAGAACGGAAGTTGGTCTGGGGAGCAGTAACAACACGGTTGTTGGTGAAGTTATTTGTCCAAAGGTCGGTCAAGAGCTCACCGTTAGACTCGATGTTGTTGTAAACATAGTTACCAATGTTGGCGTGAGCCGAGATAGCAAGGGTAAGAGCCTTCCACGAAAGCTGAGTGTTGAAACCTACGGTTACATCGGGAGCAGCCTTCTTGTATACATACTTATCCTTCTCGTTAACAACGCCATCCTCGTTACGGTCTACATACAAGCCCTCGATAGGTCTACCCTCAGCATCGTAAATCTGCTGGTATACATAGAACGAGTTAGTAGGCTGACCAGTCTGGTGTACCTGGCAAGTACCACCAACACCACCAGAGTAACCACCAGTGTCAACACCATAGTAACCCTCAGCCTCGTCGTCGTTGGTCAAACGAGTAATCTCGTTACGGTTCCAAGCAACATTAGCACCGATGTTCCAGTACCAATCCTGAGTCTGGATAGCAACAGCGTTCAACTCAAACTCAACACCGATATTCTTCAAGTCACCGATGTTTGCATTGAGGTAGTTGGTGAGGTTAGCACCAGCAGGAACGGGGGTAAAGTTGAGCAAGTCCTTAGTCTCACGATAGTAGAAGTCGGCGCTTGCAGTGATACGGTTATCAACGAAACCGAAGTCGATACCTGCGTTATAGGTAGTAGTAGTCTCCCACTTAAGGTCGGCGTTGTAGCCTACGGGCTTAATGGGGTATACCAAGCCTGAACCATCGGTATAACCGCCGAAGGGGTAGTAAGAACCGAGGGTATTGTTATAATAGGTAGGAAGAGCATCGTACAAACCGCCAACATCCTGCTGACCAGTCTGACCGTAGCTCAAACGAACCTTCAAAGCCGATACAGCATCCTTATCCTCCAAGAACGACTCGTTCTTAGCGTTCCAAGCCAACGCTACAGAGGGGAAGATACCCCACTTATTGTTAGCAAAACGAGATGTACCATCGGCACGAACGGTAGCAGTTACAGAGTAACGGTTAGCGTAAGAGTAGTTAGCACGACCGAAGAACGATACGAGGAAGTACTCACCCTTAGTGGTCTTAGGCTCCGAAAGGTAGTAGTTAGCAGCGGTGTTCTCCAAAGCTACATAGGGCTCCTTTGAGTCTACATCCCACTTAGCAACATCAGCAACACGCCACTGCTCGTTGAAGTTAGAGTAGTAGTAGTGCTGCCAAGAGTAACCAGCCATAACATCGAATGAGTGGTCACCCAAAGTCTTCGCATAAGCAGCGTAGAACTCCAAAGTCTGGTCGCGCTTAAGCTGTGAATAGTTAGTGTGGTAACCCGAACCAGCCTCAGCAGTAGCGTGGCGAGACTGCTCAGCGCCAGGAGCTACATCTACAGTACCGTTAGACTTCGAAATATCAACACCAAGGTTCAAGTTCAAACGGAGATCCTCCAAACCGTGAATCTTATAGTCAATCTGGGCGTTACCTACGAAACGCTTAGCGTTCGAAAGGTCTACCTTATCCTCGAGCAAAGCTACGGGGTTCTGGTTAGCCATTGTGTTGTGCTTACCATCAACACCACGCCAAGTGTAGTAGCCATTGATGCCACCCTCCTCGTCAGAGAGGTATACGGGCTTGGTGGGGTCGAACTGAACAGCCTGAGATACCGCGCCAGTGTTAGCGAAGCGGTTATCCATAATCATACCCTTACCGTTAAGGTTGATAGTAAGGTGGTTGTCCAACAAAACGGGGTTAAGGTTAACCGAGAGAGTGTGACGAGACATGTTAGATGTCTTCAAAGTACCATCCTGGTTCAAGTAACCGTAAGAAACACGGTATGGAAGGTGGTTCTTCTCACCCATCTTGATGTTACCAGTGAGCGATACATTACCCTCGTAAGACTGTGCGAGCTGATAGATCTCACGCTGCCAATCGGTGTTGATGTAGTTGCCGTTAGCGTCGGTATACTTGGTAGCCGAACGATAAGCATCGTTGTCCTGACCGCCATAGTACCACTCCAAAGTCTGACGCATCTGGTCACCAGTCATAACGGGGACATACTTTGCGTTCTGGCTCAACGAAGCGGTGAAATCTACCGATACATGGGGAGCGCTGTTGTCGTACTTCGAACCCTTCTTGGTGGTGATGATGATGACACCGTTAGATGCACGCGAACCGTAGATAGCGGTAGCCGAAGCATCCTTCAACACGGTGAACGACTCGATATCCGAGGGGTTGATAGATGCCAAAGCGTTACCTACACCCGAGATACCAGAGTTAGAGATGGGAAGACCATCGACAACTACCAAGGGATCGTTCGAAGCGTTGAGTGACGAACCACCACGGATACGGATAGTAGAAGCTGAACCGGGAGCACCATCACCAGAGGTGATAACAACACCTGCAGACTTACCACGGAGCAAGTCGGTGGGCGAAGTTGCAAGACCCTTGTTGGTCTGGTCAGCCTTTACGGTAGAGATCGAACCAGTAAGGTCGTTCTTCTTTACAACACCGTAACCGATGACAACGACATCGTCAATCATCTCTGAATCCTCCTCGAGGACTACATTCTGAAGCATATCAGAAGAAGCCACCAAAGAGACTGACTTGTAACCAATAAAGCTGATTACAACCACAGAGTCAGCGCTGTTAACACGCAGCACATACTGACCATTAAGATCGGTGGTGACACCGTTTGTCGTGCCCTGCTCAACAACAGAGGCACCGATAACCGGTGATCCGGTAGTATCAACTACCACACCTTTGACCTCGTATTTGCTCTGGGCAAACACTTGGGCGGGAACTGCCATCGCGAGGAGGGCAAGACCCAAACACATAGTTAAGAATTTTCTCATAGTGTTTAGTGTTAGTTAATAATAAAGTTAGTAAATATGTTTGGTTTTGTTATTTCGCCTTACGAGTCGAGATGCCAAATACCGCAACAGCCGCCAACAGAAGCGATACACCTGCGATAACGAGCATCATAATCTGACCACTCTGCACCTCGGTCGCGACACCATTCGAGATAAGCTCCACCTTCTCGCCACCAAAGGTCTTGAAGAGGAAGCCACCAACCAACGCAGCAACAATCTGTGGGAGGCAGATAGTGCAGTTGAACAATCCGAGGTACGAGCCCATAGACTTACCCGAAAGCGAGTTGGTGAGCAACGCAAAGGGCATTGCAAGCATAGCAGCCCAAGCGCAACCGATAAGGATAAACGACACGAAGAGCATATACTGGTCGTGGATAAAGTAGGTCGAGATAAAGCCCGCAGCACCGAGCACAAGGCTTAGCGAGTAGCCCACCTTTACATTCTTGAACATAGGCAATACCATAGCCCAGAGGATAGAGCCGATAGCCTGCACGGCGAACAAGACGCCAGTCCAGTTACCTGCCTCCTGGAAGCCCTCCGACTTGGGGTCGAGAGCGCCCCATACAGTCTCGGCGATACCGCCCGTGGTGTTGTTCCACATATAGAGGAATGCAAACCAGCAGAAGAACTGCACAAGACCAATCTGCCAGAACGCCTTGGGAGCGTGGAGCAAGAGGTGGACAAGGTTGGTCTTCTCCTCCTTCTCCTCCTCCTTGATGCCGTGGAAGCGAGCATACTCCTCGGGGTTCATCTCCTTAACGGTGAAACCTGTGTAGAGCACGCAGAGGATAAGGATAAGAGCGCCGATGTAGAACGACCAAGTTACCGAGGGAGGAATCTGACCCTCGGGAGCGATGTTCGCAACACCGAAGAATGTAAAGATGTAGGGGAAGAGGTAGCCTACCAACGAGCCAGCGTTGCACAAGAGGCTCTGGATAGAGTAGGCCTTGGTCTTCTGCTCCTCGTTGACCATATCGCCCACCATCATCTTAAAGGGCTGCATAGCCATATTAATCGAGGTGTCGAGCAACATCAGCATAATAGTGCCAAATGCCAACGCTGCCTTGACCGTCATATCGAAGCTACCCGAGTTGGGCAACAACGCCATAACGATGATAGCCACGATAGCGCCAATGTAGAGGTAGGGCTTACGACGACCCCACTTGCACCAAGTCTTGTCGCTCATCGAGCCTACGATGGGCTGAACAATCATACCCATCAATGGGGGCAAGATCCAGAAGAAACTCAAGGTGTGAGGATCAGCACCGAGAGTAGCAAAGATGCGGCTAATGTTTGCACTCTGCAAAGCATAGGCAATCTGAACACCGAAGAAACCGAAGCTCAAATTCCACATCTGCCAAAATGAAAGATTAGGTTTTTGCATAGTTATTGTTTGTGTTTTTTGTAAATATTTTCATTTTTTTGTTGGTGAAATCAGCCTGTCTCCGAAGGTCAAAATTCACCACCTTGAGAGGTGCGTTTATAAAAATTTTTAATAACTTTATAAAAAATATTAAAAACTACATACTCTCATCAATACAAATTTGTAAAAAATTTTGCAAACTACCAAATTTATAATACCCAAAGGGCATAAATTTTGCGACGAATAGCCAAAATAGCCAACCGAATGGAGTATTTGAATTATAGAACAATCACAGAGGGTGCTATGTCCAAACACACCAAAGAGCGCAAAAAGACCATAAAACAATCAATACCCGAGGAAAGCAATGGTTATATAGCCATATTTTGATTTTTGCGATAATTTGCTTAACTTTGCAAAAATGAGCACAAAACAAAGATGAAGGAACAACGAATCTCGAACATCGCCATAATAATCATATTCGCCCTATTGCACTTCGCTGTGGCAATTATAGGTCGAATGTTGGATTACCACGACGACATCCCGCTTACGATTCTGACTATCACAATGGTCATCGTCGTCTCGATGCGCAACAGCACCCGTATCGAGTTAATGGGCATACTAACGCTCGTCTGCACCATCCTCGGTTTTCTTATCGGTTCATGGGCTTGGCAACCACTGAGCGAGATTATAGGTAACGACACCTTAGCCCCCGCCATTTCGACATTCCTTATCACAACGCTACTTGGTCTCTTGACACACTATATCACGCTGAGCAACAAAAAGTTCCGCAATACAGGTACTACTTGGCAACCATCTGTTAGGAACATCATCGTCGTAGCCCTCTCAATCCTTGTTATTCGACTTGTATATGTTGCTCTTTTCCGTGTTGAGATATTCTCCGAGGGTATGCTCTTCGTAACGCTAATGGAGATTATGAGCAACTCGTGGGCTGTGATTCTGCTTATCACGGGTAACATCGTGATTATGATGCGTTTTCAGCAGTGGCGTAACCAGGGCAAGGCGATAATAATTTCGACTACTGCAATCGTTATCTGCACCACGCTAATATGCTACTACGACCTTCCGAATATGGAGTATCCATCAGCATCGCCTAACGAGCTAATCATCCTTGCTCCATCTACCCTACTACTTGAAATTCTGGTGTTTACAATCTGCTACTTGGTACAGTCAACGCGCGTTTCTCGCCTTCAGTTGAGCCGTTCGGAGTATCAGTACGAACGCCTAAAACAGCAGATTAACCCCCACTTCCTCTTCAACTCGCTCAACATCCTCGACTACCTTGTGCAGGAGCAACAGACCGAGCGAGCAAGCTCGTTTATCCGCAAACTTGCAAATATCTATCGCTATATGTTGCGCAACGACGAGAAGCCGTTGGTGAAGATTGGCGAGGAGCTTGACTTCACGAAGATGTATATCGACCTTCTGCGCGAGCGTTTTATCGAGGGAATGGTATTTGTTATCGACATCGACGAGAGCCTGTACGATAGAAATATCGTGCCCTGCTCGCTCCAACTATTGGTCGAAAATGCCACCAAGCATAACATCGTATCGGCAGAGTCGCCTTTGACCATAAAGATAAAGTGCGATGCGGAGTATATAATGGTGAGCAACAACCTTCAGGAACGCACCCACGGCCAGCCCTCGACGCACCTTGGACTGGCGAATATACGCCGACAATATATGGATATCACACGCCGTGAAATATTTGTAGAAAAGACTGAAACAGAGTTTATTGTAAAACTTCCGATAATATGATAAAGGTACTTATCGTCGAAGACGAGATTCCTGCGCAACTTACCCTGCGCCGACTTATCGAGCGCTGCTGTGCAGAGAGCGAAATTGTGAATATGCTCACCTCGGTGAAATCGACCATAAAATGGTTGGAGGATAACCCCGAGGGTGCCGATGTAATTTTTATGGATGTTGAGCTTTCTGACGGTGTCTGCTTCGACATCTTCGACAAGGTCGATATCGCAGCCAATGTCATAATCACCACCGCCTACGAGAACTACGCCATCAACGCCTTTAAGCGCGATACGCGCGACTATCTGTTGAAGCCTATCGACGAGGCGGAGTTGTGTCGTGCTTGGGAGCGTTGCCGCGAGCGCATCGAGGCGAAGAACGCCCCAAATATCGAGGCTCTGCTCGATATGGTACGCCAAAAATCTGCCAACGACAAGAGCTTCAAGAAGCGCTTTATCGTCAAGGCGGGCGACAAGATTGTGATAATCCCCGTCGAGGAGATTGCCTACTGCTACTCGGAGGACAAGAGCACCTATGCCGTAAACTGCAACGGCACACACCGCCTCTTGGACTACTCGCTGGATACGGTACAGGAGTTGCTCGACCCCTCGCTATTCTTCCGTATATCACGCAGTTGCATCGTCTCGATAAGCTCCATCGACAGCATATCGAAACACCTCGGCACACGCCTAAAACTGCAGCTCAACCCACGCTCCGAGGATGATGTTATCGTCAGCCGCAGCCGCACTTCGGACTTTTTGGAGTGGCTCGACAAGAACTAAGATAACCCAATGAGAAATGAGCAATTAGAAATTAGAAATGAGCAATAAAGGCAAGCATAGCTTGCCTTTTCTTTCATCTAACCCCCTATACCCCTCGTACCCCTTATACCCCTCACTAAAAACTAATAACTAAAAACTAAAAACTCTCTAATAGTCCATTTTTCGTGAGCTATCCCGTTTTTGTTTGCTCGTTAAGATTTTTTTTGTATCTTTGCAAAAATATGTGTGCGCGTATGCGCGTATACGCTGCGCGCCCGACAAAGAGAGCAAACAAAATAAAACGCAATAATATGAAGTATTTCAAACTTTTAGCCTTGGCAGTAGCCGTAATCCTCGCCTCGTGTAACGCACAGGAGCGAGTACTCTACTTGCAGGATGTGGAGAATGGCTCGGAGATTAACCTTCCCGAGAACTACCTTATCCGCCTTAAGCCCCTCGACCAGATTACCATCGTGGTAAACTCAAAGAACCCCGAGCTGGCCGTTCCGTTCAACACCTCGACAAGCTATTCGAGCCTTTCGGGTGTTTCGAGCTATTCATCGACAGCCACAGCGAGCAGCTTGCAGATTCTCACTGTCGACGACCGTGGCTATATCGATATGCCTGTCATCGGCGAGATTAAGTGTGCAGGCAAGACCCGTGAGGAGGTAGCTACCGATATTGAGCAGAAGATTAAGGCGGGTGGCTATATCGCCGACCCCAAGGTTAATGTTCGCTTTGCCGACCTCACTATCTCAATTATCGGTGAGGTTGCTCGCCCTGGTCGCTACGACATCAAGAAGGATCAGCTCACCATCTTCGAGGCGTTGGCATTGGCTGGCGATATGACCATCTATGGTAGCCGTGAGGATGTTGCCGTTATCCGCGAGCAGGATGGCAAGAATGTGATTACGAAGCTCGACCTTCGCTCGCAGGAGATCTTCTCGTCGCCCTGCTTCTACCTCGAGCAGAACGATGTAATCATCGTAAGCCCCAACAAGTACAAGGCCGCAACAGCCGAGATCAACCAGAACCGCACGTTCTGGGTCTCGCTGGCATCTACCGGCATCTCGTTGGCATCGCTCGTGATGACCATTATCCTTGCAACTAAGTAACAAATATTCAGCATCATACACAACTATGACCGAATACAACGAAAACATTGAGCGTGAGAGCGCATCATCGCTACCCCGCTTTACTCTCTACGACTTTGTGCAACTGATACTCTCAAACTGGTATTGGTTTGCGCTATCAATCATCGTATGTTGCCTCTGTGCCGCATTCTATCTGCGTCGCACAGCGCCTGTCTATCAGCGTAGCGCCTCGGTGCTCGTCAAGGACTCGCGTAAGGGCTCTGCTGCCGAGGTTGTTGCATTTAGCGACATTATGGGTGGCATGGGTCGTCGCTCGGTAGACAACGAGGTCTACATCCTCCAGTCGCGCCGTCTAATGGAGGAGGTTGTCAAGCGCTACGACTTGGGTACCAACTACTCTGTATCGGGTCGTATCCGCACCACCGACATCTATGGTTCTACCCCGCTGCTTGTGAAGTTTATCACCGCAGCTCCCAGCGATGCAGGTTCGTTTAAGTACACTATCAAGAAGGATGGCTCGGTGGCCTTAGGCGACTTCCGCGACCGTCTTGGCGAGGAGCAGTCGTTCAAGACCAATGCCAAGGTGGGCGACACCATCACCACGCCTCTTGGCAAGATTGTCTTCGTGCCCACACCCTATGTCGACCAGTACACCGACAAGAAGGTAAATGTTACGAAGTACCCCCTCAACGAGATTACCGAGTCTTACCGCAAGCGTTTGCAGTGCAATATCACCGATAAGATGGCCTCGGTAATCAATATCTCGATGTCGGATGTTGTGCCTAAGCGTGCCGAGGATGTTATCAACGGCATTATCGATGCCTACAACGCCGATGCTATCAACGACAAGCGCGAGATTTCGAACCTTACCGAGAAGTTTATCAACGAGCGTCTGCTCACCCTCGGCCAGGAGCTTAATGTTGCCGATGACGAGATTGCATCGTTCAAGAAGGAGAACCGCATCTATAGCCCCCACGAGGAGGCATCGTTGAGCGCCGAGGAGATTGCACGCCTTAAGAAGGAGTCGATGTCGTTGGAGGGCAGCTTAGAGATTGCACAGTATATCCTCGACTATGTGCGCAACGATGCTTCGGGCAGCAGCCTTATCCCTGCCGCTACCGTCTCGATGAGCGGTGCTTCGTCGGCTCTCGCTTCGCAGATCGATATGTACAACACCAATGTGTTGAACTATCAGCGTCTATTGGCCGAATCGTCGGAGAATAGCCCCGTTATTATGGACCTCAAGGCGCAGATTTCGTCGGTGCGTGGTGCCATCATCACCTCGTTGGAGTCGCATATCGAGGGTCTTAAATTGCAGATTGCAAATGTAAGCAACGAGCAGCGCAAGGCCGACTTCCGTATGACAAGCTCGCCTACGAAGGAGAAGGAGTTGCTCTCGATTACCCGTCAGCAGAAGGTTAAGGAGGAGCTTTACATCTACCTTCTTACCAAGCTCGAGGAGAACGCCTTGACAGGTGCTACTGCCGAGAGCAATGCCCGTGTTATCGACCTTGCATACGGTAGCAACCGCCCCATCAGCCCCCGTTCGATGATGATTTACCTTATGGCGTTGGTGATTGGTGCTATCATCCCCTTCGTCATTCTCTACATCATGGAGCTTCTGAACACCACCGTACGCTCACGCCGTGAGGTGGAGGAGGCGTTGTCTGCCCCCTTCCTTGGCGATATTCCCCGCTTCGAGGGCAAGGCCGACTACAATGTTGTGGTTAAGGAGAATAGCCGTGATGTAATCTCGGAGGCATTCCGCATCTTGCGTACCAACATCAACTTTATGTCGGTAGACCGCAATATGCAGGTTATCACCCTCACCTCGTCAATTCCCCATAGCGGTAAGACCTTTATCTCGACCAACCTCGCTATGACCTTGGCGATTTCGGGCAAGAAGGTGTTGCTTATGGACCTCGACCTTCGTCGTCGCACCCTCTCAAAGCAGATGGGTCACCGCAACGACCGCCGTGGCTTGACAAGCTATCTCTCGGGTACTATCTCGTCGTTGAACGATGCTATCTCTAAGACATCATTGCACGACAACCTCGATATGATGTATGCAGGTCCTCAGCCACCCAACCCCTCGGAGATGCTTATGTCGCAGAGGGTTGATGCTATGATGGCGGAGTTGCGCAAGATGTACGATTATATCATCATCGACAATGTTCCCGCTATGGCTGTTGCCGATGCGATGATTATTGACCGCTTTGTAGACCTTACCATCTATGTTGTGCGCCAGGGTAACCTCGACCGTCGCCAGTTGCCCGATATCGAGCAGCTCTACCGCGAGAAGAAGTTTAATAATATGGCCATTGTGCTTAATGGCGTCAGCCACAATCGCAGCTCATACGGCTACGGCTATGGTTACGGCTACGGTTATAGCTACAACTACTACTATAACGAGGATAAGGAGTACTCGGTATGGCAGCGCCGTTGGCATAAGTTGAAGGGCTTATTTAAGAAGCGCCACTAATGGAGAAGATGATTATCGCCGTGGACTTTGACGGTACCTGTGTCGAGCACGACTACCCCGATGTCGGCCTCGATGTCGAGGGTGCAGTAGATACGCTCAAAGCCTTGGTGGCTAAGGGTCATCGTCTGATACTCTTTACCATGCGCTCGGGCAAGAAGCTTGAAGATGCCGAGCGCTGGTTCAAGGAGCGCAGGATTGAGCTGTGGGCCTCGAACCGCAACCCCGAGCAGAAGGAGTGGACAGAGTCTACGAAGGTATATGCCCACCTCTATATCGACGACTCGGCATTGGGCTGCCCGATAATGTTTATCGATGGCGTTCGTCGTCCTGTCGTTAATTGGACAAAGGTACGCCAACAGTTGGAATACGACGGCGTGCTATAAGCAGATACCTATATATAATAGTTAGGGCTGACCTTTGCGGGTCAGCCCTAACTATTATAATGAGCAATGAGCAATGAGCAGAGTGCAGAGAGATTTTCTAAGATGATAGGACAAGTAAGACGATAAGACGATAAGACGACAAGAAAGAATCTTACGGTCTTATAGTCCTAAGGTCTTAATGGTCTTTGGCTACTTACCTCCCAATCAGCACTCTTTGTCGTCAAAAGTCGTGAGATGTGGTGCCAAATGCGAACTCCTCGGATGGAACATACTTAAGCGTATTTCCCATTCGGGGAGTTAAGTTTGGTGCCACAGATTGCGGCTTTTCACGGCAAAGAACCCAATTTGTTGTCAAAAGGGGTTAGGCTTGGTCTATCGCAAAAATCCCGACGATGGGCTGTACTTGGCGTACTGCTCATTGTCGGGACTTTTTGGGATGGGCCGAGAATGACCCCTTTTCACAACAAATTACGATGCTATGCGGCAGTATTGGTTATATTTACGCATAACCTGCGACACATAACCCAAGGTCTGCTTGCTGCCGGTAAACTTACCACTCTTGACGATGTCAAGCTCGTAGTAGGCGGGATCGGCCTTAAGCTGTAGGTAGCGGCTAACATCGCCCCATGAGTTGGGGTTGGCACCTTCGGCTCGCGCAAGGCGACGAGCATCGAGCACATGGCCGATACCAGCATTATAGCTTGCGAGGATAATGCTTAGGCGGTCCTCCGTAGGCGTTGCTGCGGGGATGCGAAGCATGTCGGCAAGCTCGGTAAGGAGCATACCGGCGAGACGAATATTTGTCTCGGTATCGTCGATATCATCGACAGGAACATTGAAGTGGCGAGCCACAACGGGGCGTATCTGCATAATGCCCGAAGCACCCTGACTCGACACGAGGTCCTCAATAAAGCGCGACTCGCTATAAGCGATGGCACTCATCAAACGCCAATCCTGACCCTCCTCCTCGCCGACACGCTGCATAATGGGGTCGAAACGCGAGATTACCCACTCCTCGACCGTCTCGGCGGGGGTGGCAACGGGTGTGGGTGCTACCTCCTCTACAATAGGCTCCGCCTCGGGGAGCGCAACGGGGGTAGTGGCGTTACCCACTGATGATTCATAAATCGCAAGAGCTGCGACAGAAAGAATCACAAACGATACTCTTCTTAACATTGTTTAGTAGTTTGTGGGCTGCTAAACGGGCTGTACTCACCATTAGTCGTAGAACGACCACGAGATACCAAACTTGAACATTCGGGGGTTAAGCGGGTAGCGTGCTACCTGGAAATATTCGCCATTGCCGAAGAGATTTTGGTTCAAGTGCTGGAATTTCAATAATATACGCATACGCTTCCACTTGGCCGACACAAAGGCGTCGATGTAGGGGTAGTTGCCTACCTTTACCTCGCGCTGATTGAAGAAGACCGAGAGTGCAGGGTTGTAGCTCGGAGCGTAGTATGCCGTGTTGAAACGACCGTCCAAGCCTATCTGCACACGCAACACATCGCGCACAACCCAGAACTCGTAGTAGTACGAGAGGAAGGCGCTAAATAGCGGTACGGGAAGCACACTCTCATTGGATGAGAACTGCACCAATGCCCTATGGTCCAGATGGAGTCCCTTGATACGGAAATCCTTGCGAGCGTACAAACTCGTGAGGCTCACCACACCCGCGTTTTGTGCTACGCGGCTGTCGTTGCCGTAATAGATCATATTGTCCATTACGCCCTGCCAGAAGCCCAACTCAAGGGCGATGTCTGGCACCGAAAAGTTGACCTCGAAACGAGTTTCAGACTCCTTAGAGAAGGAGTTAAACCAAGTATAGTGGTTTGAGAATAGATTCTCCTGCCAGTAGCCTGGCGAGCGCAAGTCTTGACGGAACTTACCCGAGAGAATCAGGGGATGTTCGCGGATGAAGGCACGGAGGGTAATATCGGCACCCACCGAGAGATCACCGCCACGATAGCCCGAAGGGTGGTATTTGGCATTAACACCCCAATCGGCATATCGTTTAATCTTGCCACCCGTAGAGCCGTAGATATACCACGAATGGCGTTTGTCCTTGGTCATCTTACCCGTGATATAGTCTTTCAATCGTAGGTAAGAGTAGGTATGTATGTCGTAGCCGATGCCCGCATCGATAGTCGAGACTATGCCGTTGCGGTCCCACGGCTGGATTTGTACAAAGAGTTTATTTGAGAGCAGTCGCTCCGAGATAGAGTCGCGCGTTGTCTCGGGCGTAATAAACCAATCTTCGTAGTACTCGAGGTCATCGACTCTCTCCCACTTGCCCGTCTCCTCGTTGTAGTAACCTCGCTCGTTGGAGTAGGTTGCCTTCTTGTCGGTATAGACCTTCGACCAGGTGTTGTACTCCAATTGGTGACCCACATAGATTGCCGAGAGGTCGGCAATCGAGAAGTCGTAGTCCGTTACACGCTCCAAGGGTATTGCCAACGCCTGCTTAACGACAAGGGCGTGGTTGCGGTAGTGGTTGTGCGCCTCCGCCTTTGCCAAGCGCATAGGCACACCCGAGGGCATCTCAAAGGTGGTATCTGCAATAGCCCACTCGCCAACTACACCACCATTCTCGCGAGCGGTAATCGTGTTGTTCATATAGGCAGCATGCACCGAATATCTTTTGCCCGTATGTGCCACAGCCACCGACAAGGCGTGGTTCTTGGTACGCTGCCAGTCGTAGCGACCCATCGTGCTTCGTGCCTTGTAGACAACATTTGCCGAGGTCGAGGGTGTGATATTCTGCGAATGCACCAACTCGAAGTGCTCCTCACGGTAGCGCTTCTGTCCCGACTCCAGATACATCATATTCGTGAGTGGCTTCTTACCGTTGTAGAAGGGCACATTCTCCAATCGTGCGGTGTAGGCATCGTAGCCACGCGAGAACGAGAAGTCGCGGTCTTGGCTACGGTCAAACCAGTTAACAGCCTGCGACGACTGACCAAGGCCACCAAGCGCCATATCGCCAACACCCTTGCGGTAGAAGACATAGTCGATACGCCAATCGGCAAGCGTAGTATCCAGCGGCTCGATGTTCACTCGGTTGTAGTAGCGGTCGATATGCCACTTCCAGTTAGGCAGGGCACGCACCGTGTCGCTAAAGTAGTATGACTCCAAGGCACGACGGTAGCGCTTCTCCTTCTCGGTGGAGTCAGCCTGTTCGCCCTCCATACCTTCCATGCCCTCCATGCCTTTATCGCCCATCATATCCTGACCCATACCGGGCAGGCCATTCATGCCATTTGTCGAGCCGAGGCCCTGGCGTTGCTGGTCGCGCTGAGCTCGAGCCAAAGATGCGGCATCCAACTGGGCATACGACGAGGCGGGTAGCAACACTGCCACCACCAAACATACGACCATTATCAACCGCGTAAATCTCATTTATTCAGCCTTCTGAGTTCTTGCAAACAACCAACTAAGAGTCGATATTGCGATATATAGAACGATTATTGCAAGGATTGAGTATGTGGGAACGATGAAAATTAGCGCCAAAGAGAGCAAAATAAATGCGTAGCGCAACTCGTTACCCTTAATGCCGAAGCCCTTGAACTTGAGCGAGAACATACGAATGGGGCTTACTAAGAGCAGTGATGCGACAACGGCAATAACGAGCAACCACTCTGCACACAACGCTATATGCCCCGACTCCTGAAGCACAGCCAACGAGAGGAGCATCAGCGCATTGGCAGGCGTAGGCAGACCCTCAAACTCCGAGGTCTGCGTGGTGTCGATATTGAACTTACCGAGTCGCAACGCAGAGAAGGCAGCGACAACAAGAGCGATATACGACAGAGGCTCGATAACCTCGGCGCCAAGACCAAAGGCGCTCTCGGTCGAGCGAACGAGGTCGAACATCACGACTGCAGGCACCAGACCAAACGAAATATCGTCGGCCAACGAGTCGAGCTGAACACCGAGGGGCGATATCTGGTTGAGCAGGCGTGCCACCATACCATCGAAGAAGTCGAAGATTGCCGAGGCTATGATAAGCCACAAAGCAAGCTGGTAATCGTGGTATTGGAGGGTTGCCACAACAGCGCCGGCACCAGCGAGTAAGTTCGCCATTGTCAGCATATTAGGCAGTGTAAAGAGTCTAATTTTCATACTTTCTTGGTCTTTGTAAAAACTCTTATCGCTCAACTATTTTCTAGAAAATAGAGCCAAAGAGATTGCAAAGATACGAAAAATTTTTTATCTTTGTATAAATTTGTAAAATTTAACACTCAACATAACTCTATGAATAGCAATCGTTACTGTGTGATAATGGCGGGTGGCATAGGCTCTCGCTTCTGGCCAATGAGCCGACAGAGCCGTCCCAAGCAGTTCTTGGACATGCTCGACACGGGTCGTTCGTTCATTCGTCATACCTACGAGAGATTTGCCAAAATTGT
The DNA here is from genome assembly GCA_017465575.1 of Alistipes sp. Classification (GTDB taxonomy): domain Bacteria; phylum Bacteroidota; class Bacteroidia; order Bacteroidales; family Rikenellaceae; genus Alistipes. Next base: position 28,793 of record JAFTVX010000022.1, read on the forward strand.
CCCAAACGAGAACTTTATAATTGTTACAAATCGTCGCTACAAGGAGCTTGTAAAAGAGCATATTCCCGAGATAAGTGACGAGCAGATTTTGTGCGAGCCTATCGGTCGAAATACCGCACCGTGCATCGCCTATGCTGCCTACACTCTGCGCAAGACAAATCCCAATGCCGAGATGATTGTTACGCCCTCGGACCACCTGATACTCAACGAGGAGGAGTTTTATGCTACGATAGAGTCGTGCCTCGATTTTATCGCCACAAAGCCCGCGTTGATGACCATCGGCATCAACCCCACTCGCCCCGAAACGGCATACGGATATATCCAGCGTTCGAACAAAAAACAGATTAGCCGCGTTAAGTGTTTCACCGAGAAACCCAACCGCGAAATGGCAGAGGCATTTTTGGAGTGTGGCGAATTTTTGTGGAACTCAGGAATCTTCATCTGGCGTGTCGAGGATATCATCGCCGCCTTTGAGCAATACCTCCCCGACCACGCCTCGCTATTCTCGTCTATTGCCGACGACCTCGGCACCGAGCGTGAGGAGAAGGCGGTGGAGAAGGTCTTCTCGGAGTGCAAGGCGATATCTATCGACTATGGCGTAATGGAGCGTGCCGAGAATGTATATGTCCGCACAGGTAGCTTCGGCTGGAGCGATGTCGGCACATGGGGCGCTGTATACCACCAGTCACGCAAGGATAGCTATGCCAACGCCTCGAATGGTGGCGTAGTCAAGACCTACGATACGCGCAACACGCTGATTAACATACCAAAAGACAAGGTTGCCGTGGTCAGCGGCTTGAAAGATTATATCGTTATTGACACCGAAGATGTGTTGATGATTTGCCCTCGCCACGAGGAGCAGAGCATCAAGAGTTTTATCGAGGATGTGAAGTACGACACGGGAGATAAGCACATCTAATTCCAATGAGAAATGAGCAATGAGCAATAGGGCAAGCACGGCTTGCTCTATTTTTTTGCTTGATTAGCAACAAAAGCGACCACTTTGGCGTTGATATTGTCAATAAAATGTTATAAACAACCAACGGCAACGCTTTATTTCAAAGAAATAATAAGTACCTTTGCCGCGTAAAATTGTATGGATATGAATAACAGAGATAAAGATTTTGATGAAATGCACTTGGTGCCCGAGCTCTTCGATGGCAAGCATCAGGTGATACCTATTGTTTCGGGTGGCGACGACACCATCGAGGAGGTTAAGCTCCCCGAGGTATTGCCCATCCTCACGCTTCGTAGTTCGGTAATCTTCCCCGGCTCGGTTACGCCTATCACCGTAGGTCGTGCCAAGTCTATTGCGTTGGTGCGCGCCGTGGAGGCTGCCGACGGTTTGTTGGGTGCTGTATTGCAGATAGATAGCGAGGTAGAGGACCCCCAGCCCGACGATATGCACAAGATTGGCACATCGGCACGCATCCTCAAGATTTTGGAGATGCCCAACGGCAACCTCACCGTAATACTTGCCGGCTTGGAGAAGATCGAGGTGGGCGAATATATCACCACACAGCCCTACTTCAAGGCGACAATCACCCCTATTCAGGACTCTACGCCCGACCCCAAGAGCGTGGAGTTTACAGCCCTTGTGGACTCTATCAAGGAGGTGGCATTGAGCATTATCAACATATCGCCCTCGATGCCTAAGGAGGCGGCATTTGCCATTAAGAACCTCGATTCGAGCCGTGCTATCGTCAACTTCATCTGCTCGAATATGGACCTTACCGACGACGACCGTCAGCACCTTTTGGAGGCACCTGGTCTCTTGGCACGCTCACGCCGTCTGTTGGAGATTTTGGTGCGCGAGCAGCAGTTGGCAGAGCTCAAGAACGATATTCAGAACAAGGTTAAGCAGGATATCGACAAGCAGCAGCGCGACTACTACCTTCAGCAGCAGATGCGCGTAATTCAGGATGAGTTGGGCGATGGCGTAGATGCCGACATCAACAACCTCCGTGAGGCAGGCAAAAAGAAGAAGTGGTCGAAGGCGACAGCCGAGCTCTTCGACAAGGAGGTATCGAAGTTGGAGCGCCTCAACCCCGCCGTTGCCGAGTACTCGGTGCAGATGAACTATCTACAACTTATGCTCGACCTTCCGTGGGAGGAGATGACCGAGGATAGACTCGACCTAAATGCCGTGAAGGAGCAGTTGGACAAGGACCACTTCGGCTTGGAGGAGGTCAAGGAGCGCCTATTGGAGCACCTCGCTGTAATCAAGCTCAAGGGCGACCTTAAGTCCCCCATCCTCTGCCTCTATGGTCCTCCGGGAGTTGGTAAGACATCGTTGGGTAAGTCGGTAGCCGAGGCTATGGGTCGTAAGTTTGGTCGTATCTCGCTCGGTGGCTTGCACGACGAGTCGGAGATTCGTGGTCACCGCCGCACATATATTGGCGCAATGCCCGGTCGTATCATCGAGACCATCAAGCGTTGCGGTGCTTCAAACCCTGTGATTATCCTCGACGAGATTGACAAGGTATCTCGCTCTAACCACGGCGACCCGTCGAGTGCCCTTTTGGAGGTTCTCGACCCCGAGCAGAATACCACATTCCACGATAACTACCTCGATACGGAGTACGACCTCTCGAAGGTGCTGTTTATCGCTACAGCGAACAATGTAAACAACATCTCGGCAGCGTTGCGTGACCGTATGGAGATGATTAATATTCCTGGTTATATCCTTGAGGATAAGGTCTTTATCGCACAAAACCACCTTATCAAGAAGCAGCGCGATGCCCACGGCGTAGCCGACGATAAGCTTTCGCTTACCGACGATGCTATCGTCTCGATTATCGAGGACTACACTCGTGAGTCGGGTGTTCGTGGTCTCGACAAGCAGATTGCGAAGATTGCACGCAACCGTGCCAAGACCATCGCCTTTGAGGAGGAGTTCAAGACAACGCTCGACAAGGGCGACTTGGAGCCTATCTTGGGCAAACCCAAGTTCCGCAACGACCGCTACGACATCGCTGGTATGCGTGGCGTGGTTACGGGTCTTGCGTGGACCGAGGTGGGTGGCGACATCCTCTACATCGAGTCGATACTCACACCGGGCAAGGGCAAGTTGAGCCTTACGGGTAACCTCGGCGATGTGATGAAGGAGTCGGCAACCATCGCCTATGAGTGGGTTATGGCTCACCACGAGGAGTTGGGCATCGATAAAAAGATGTTCGAGGAGAACGACATCAACATCCATGTTCCCGAGGGCGCAATACCCAAGGATGGTCCTTCGGCAGGTATCACAATGGTAACATCTATCGTCTCGACATTCACTGGCCGTGAGGTCAAGGAGCGTGTTGCGATGACTGGCGAGACGACCTTGCGTGGTCGTGTAACGGCTGTTGGTGGCATCAAGGAGAAGATTTTGGCAGCCAAGCGTGCAGGCATCACCGAGCTTATCCTCTCGGACGAGAACCGCAAGGATATCGAGGAGATTAAGGAGGAGTACCTCTGTGGCCTTAAGTTCCACTATGTACGCACCAACAACGAGGTCTTAGACTTAGCACTCAACAAATAAAAAAGTAGGCTATGCGCTTGAGGGAGTTTATCGAAAAGTTAGAGGAGCGAGGCGAGTTACTGCGCATCACAGCGCCCGTAAGCACCCGCTTCGAGATTACGGAGATCACCGACCGCATCTCGAAAACAGAGAGTGGTGGCAAAGCTATTCTCTTTGAGAATACCGGCACCGACTACCCCGTATTGATGAACTCTATGGGCTCGGATAGGCGTATGGCTATGGCTCTCGGAGTTGATGATTTGGAGGATATCTCGCGCCGTATCGACAACCTCCTAAAGGGCGTTATGTCGCCCAAGGATAGCTTTGTCGACAAACTCCGTATGTTGCCCCTTTTGGCAGATGTTGCCAAGTGGTTTCCCCGTAAGTCGAACGGCCGTGGCGAGTGCCAAGAGGTCGTTTGGCGTGGCGAGGATGCCGACCTAAGCAAGCTCCCGATACTCACATCGTGGGCTGCCGATGGTGGAGCGTTTATCACCCTGCCTATGGTCTGCACCAAGGACCCCGAGACGGGTATTCCCAATATGGGAATGTACCGTATGCAGGTCTTCGACAACCACACTACGGGTATGCACTGGCATCGCCATAAGACAGGTGCACGCCACTACGACGGCTACAAGCGCCTCGGCAAGCGTATGCCCGTGAGCGTGGCACTCGGTGGCGACCCTGCGTATATCTACTCGGCAACAGCGCCTATGCCCGACAATATGGACGAGATGCTGTTGGCGGGTATGTTGCGCCAGCGACCCGTAAAGATGGTGAAGTGCCTGACAAACGATATTTGGGTGCCCGCCGATTGCGACTTTGTCTTGGAGGGCTGGGTAGACCCCTCGGAGGAGCTTGCCGTGGAGGGTGCTTTTGGCGACCACACAGGCTTCTACTCGCTCACCGACCTATATCCCCGATTCCATATCGAGGCTATCACCTCGCGCCGCGATGCCATCTACCCCGCTACCATCGTCGGTGTTCCGCCTATGGAGGATGCCTACATTGCCAAGGCCACCGAGCGCATCTTCCTTGCCCCTATCCGTCTCGCCATTCAGCCCGAGGTGCGCGACCTCTATATGCCTATGGAGGGCACGGCGCACAACCTCGCCTTGGTATCTATCGCCAAGCGCTACAAGGGTCAGGCAGCAAAGGTAGCCCAAGGCTTGTGGGGCGCAGGACAGATGATGTTTAATAAGTACCTGATTATCACGCCCGAAGATATAAATATTCGCAACCGCGAGGAGGTTTTCCGCCTGCTGCGTGGTCTCGACCCCAAGCGCCACTTGATACACTCCGAGGGTATCCTCGATGTCCTCGACCACTCGTCGCCCACAACGGGCTATGGCGCAAAACTCGCTATCGACCTTACGGATATCGACCTGAGCGAAGTTCCCGCATCGCTCCCAGCTCCTCGCACTGCACGCCCCACGGGTGGTGTCGAGCTATTCAACACCGAGCTTACGCGCGAGACTGGACTCCTTATCCTCTATGCCGAGTGGGAGTGGCACGAAACTATCGATGTCGAGCGCTACCTTACGGAGAACAATATCGAGGGCATCAAATATGTTGCTCTCTTTGACCGTGGTGCTGCTGGACATATGCGAGCTTCGGACTTGCTCTGGCTTGCAGCGGCAAATACCGACCCCAAGCGCGATATTCGTCTCTTTGGCGATGTCGTAATCATCGATGCTCGCTCTAAGCGCCCGGGTTATGGCACCAACCCAAAGCGCTTCCCCAATGTTGTAACCTCATCTACCGAGACTATCCACTATGTCGATGAGCGCTGGGCGGAGTATGGCATTGGCGAGTTGGTGGAGTCGCCATCAAGGCGCTATCGTAAATTGTGGCTCTCGGAGGGGGCAGAGTGGTAGTGCGATGCGCGAGACGACAAAGCAAAATATCCGAGGTGCAGTAGTCCTTATCCCGCTGGTTATCATCGCTATGGCGTTGATGCTCCTTGCGCGCCCCAATGGACGGAAGATTGCAACTCCCGAGATTGCGAAAGAGGCAGAAGCCGACACCATCGCCCACTTCTCCTCGTTCGACCCCAATACCGCCGACTACCGCACGATGACCGAGGCGGGACTGCCACGAAACATCGCTGTCAGCATCCTCAAGTGGCGTGAGGCGGGCAAGGTCTTCCGCATTAGGGAGGATGTGGCGTTGTGCTACGGTATGACCGACTCGCTCTACTTCCTTATCGAGCCATATATCACCATCGGCGAGGAGTATCGCATTAAGCCTTCAACAGACTACAAATCAGACTATTATCATAGCGAACCAAGGCAGACCCTCGACTCTATCTCCTACACCCCTTTTCGTATCGACACCGCCACGGCAGACTATCTGCGCTCGCTCGGTTTCTCACGCCGACAAGCCGAACTTGTCGTGCGCTATGGCGAGATGATTGGCGGCTACCGCTCGATGGAGGAGTTTGCGGAGTGCTACGCTGTGGATAGCGCAATGGCAGAACGCCTGCGCCCCTATATCATCTTTGCGGAGCGCGACACCACAGCTACCATAGCCTATGAGCGTGAGGCGATTAGCTTCCCTGTGAACATCAACACCGCCGACTCGGCAACCCTTCGCCGTGTGCGTGGCATCGGCGCAAAGAGCGTGGGAGATATCCTGCGCTACCGTGAATTGCTCGGTGGATACTACTCCGTAGAGCAAATTTCGGAGCTTGATGTGGTTACTGAGGAGAATTTTCGCATAATTTCCCAACAAATTTATGCTGATAGTGTTGATATTAAAAAAATAAGTATTAACTTTGCCAGCCCAAAAGTATTGGAGGTTCACCCCTATTTGTCGAACCGCATGCTTAGGCGAATTATTAACAAACGCGAATTGAAAGGAGGTTGGAGTACCATTCAAGAGATGATTGATGATGACATATTCACCGAGGAGGAGGCAGCGCGAGTTGCACCCTATCTTGATTTTGGTACAGACCTATATAAATAGAGGAGCGTAGCCACCCAAGATAGCGAGGTTATCGAGGGTAAGATAAAAGGGAGCGAGCCGAGAGGCTCAAGCGGAGACAGCCCAAAAGAGTTTCTGCAAAACAAAACTGATTTATAACTTAAAAAAAGAATAGAATTATGATTATTATGCCTGTTAAGGAGGGTGAGAACATCGAGCGCGCCCTCAAGAAGTTTAAGCGTAAGTATGAGCGTACTGGTGTTTTGAAGGAGTTGCGTCGTCGTCAGTACTTCACAAAGCCCTCAATCGCAAAGCGCGAGGCTATGCAGCGTGCTATCTATGTAGAGCACACTTACCGTCAGGAGGAGTAATCCAATAGCTGATAAGAGAATAGGGACTGTCCGTAAGGGATGGTCCCTTTCTTTGTATAATGAGAAATGAGAAATGAGAAATTAGCAATAATAGTTTTTCGTTGTTAGAGTTTTAAGATCATAAGACCTTAGGACTTTAAGACCTTAGGATTTTTCTCCTATCGTCATATCGTCATAATCGTCTTATCGTCTTATCGTCTTAATAACTATCTCCAATGATTAAGGTTATTTTAGCTCAAACTTTGCTTGTATGGTGTGGCTGATTTTTGAGCCAGCAAACTCCATAGGCTCGGGAGCGGCCTCCTCGACAACAGCATCGTAGCCAATGCTTGCAACGCCACGAATCTTCATTGCCGTGTTAAAGACCACCTCGCCATTAGAGTTATAGTCGTGGATATAGGTGCATCGACCGATAGACTGGTCGATAGCCTCCGCCAAGACCTCGGCATTGCGCTTGGCATCACGGATAGCCTCACGGCGAAGCTCCTCTCGGATAGTGTCGATATCGGTACAAGTAGCACTCTTAAGCGACACGCTATGGAGGTTAAGGCTCTCGAGGGTCTCGAAGGCACGCGCCAAATCCTCAGCACCAAAGACTACCAACTCATAGGAGCGAGTGGCGTATGCGCCACGGCGGTGGTAGGCGCTATAATTATCCTTGAAGCGTAGTGCCTCGTCGGTATCGAAGCCCGCCGATTTAAGCGCCTTAGTCATCGTGCGCTCCTGCTCATCAAGCGACATACGGCCCTTCGAGTCGCTCTCGTTGATGGTGATAGCGAGCGTAAACTTATTGGGTGTAACAACACGCTCGGCATAGCCATTAACGACAACCTCATTGGTCTGGGGCTCATTCGCCGACACAGCAAAGGCAACAACAAGTGCCACGGCACATAACAGTAATCTTTTCATAGAGTAAAATTTTTAGGATTTCTTACTTAGCAAACGCCAAACAGGGCTGGATATTGTGTGGAAGGTGGGTAATAGCAGGCGTTTCGCCTGCGGGCTAACGCCCCAATTTGGATTATCGCAAAAGAATCCCCCCAAGGGATAGCACTAAATAGTACAGTCCTTGGGGGATTGCTTTTGGGATAGTTCGAAGGATACCCCTTTTCACAACAAATTACTCCCAGAGGTTGCGAGGATACTCACCCGCCTCGATCAACTCTTCGAGCTTTGCCATAAGCTGTGGCTTGTCCTCCTTGTAGGTTACGCCAAACCACTTGGCGGTAGTCGACAACACACGCATTGTGGCGGTGCCCTCGGTGATAACCTTATTTACCATAAGGGGGATAAAGAACTCCGACTTAAGGTTGTCGATATTGGCTGCGAGGAACTCCTTGAAGAATGCCTCAGAGTGGCGGAAGTAGTCGGGAGTGAAGCCAAAGAGGTTCATCGACACGGGGGTATTCTCCTCCAAGGGCTGGGGGTCGCCAAGGTCGTGGAAGACGATAGTGCCATCAACACGCTCAATCTTGGTGCGCTCAACCATACCCTCGAGGTTGCCCTCCGAGTTCACGGTGCAGACACCACGCGACACTGTGCCATTCTCCGACAAGGTCTTCGATACCTCGTAGCCTACCATACAGTACTTGCCCTCCGAGCCAGCAAGCTCCGAGAGGTACTTGCCGATAACGGCATAGCCATCACGGCCGTAGAAGTCGTCGGCATTGATAACGGCAAAGGGCTCGTTGATAACATCGGCAGCCATCATCACTGCGTGGTTCGTTCCCCAAGGCTTAACACGGTCGGCGGGGAGAGTGAAGCCCTCGGGGAGCTTGTCGAGCTCCTGGAAAACATACTCCACCTCGATACGACCACCGAAGCGCTCCTTGTTGAATACCTCGCAGAAATCCTCTGCAAACGAGTGGCGAATAACGAATACCACCTTGCCAAAGCCGGCACGGATAGCGTCGTAAACCGAGTAGTCGATGATAGCCTCGCCGTTAGGGCCTACGCCATCCATCTGCTTGAGCGAGCCATAGCGTGAGCCCATACCCGCTGCCAAAACCAAAAGTGTAGGTTTTACCATAATTGTCTATGTTTTATGTAACTATATTTCCAAAAACTGATACAAAGGTAAAAAAGTTATGCGGAATATACAAAGCATACCACTTTTTTTCGTTATATTTGCACGATATATAATATAGGAATATTATGTTAAAGGAGTTTTGGGACAATCTAACGGAGCGATGCCAGCTCTCGATGCGTGAGAGGGAGAGTGGCGAGATGCATTGGCGAGTAAACCTCTCGCCCCTCGGACTATGGGGTGGCGTGTTGGGCTTTGTCGTCTTGGTCTTTCTGCTACTTCTGCTGTTGATGGCCTACACGCCCATTCTTGATATCTTGCCTGGCTACCGCACACGCTCGGCACGCATGACTGACCGCCTAACCGAGAGCATCCTGCATATCGACTCGTTGGAGCGCGAGATGACGATGATGTTGGAGTACAACGAGGCGGTGGCGATGATTATGTCGGGCAGCACGCCCACTTTGCACTCTACCATAATGACCGACACCATACGCTACGACAAGTCACGCATCCTGCCCACACGCGCCGACTCGCTGCTACGCAACGCCTTGGAGAGCTTCACGGGCGAATACTCGTTGGCATCAACCAAGCCCCTTGCTTCGGAGGCAGCGATGTTCTCGGCACCCATTCGTGGCACCGTAACGCGAGCATTTGATGCCCCCGAGTCGAGCTTCGATATGGCGATTATGCCTATCGATGGCGAAAGGGAGGTGATGGCCGTAGAGAGTGGCACGGTGGTAGGCGTAGAGCCAAGCAACAACTCACTTACTACGGTTGTTATTCAGCACGCAGGTGGCTATATCTCGGTATACCGCGAGCTTGGCGAGAGCCTTGTGCGCAAGGGTCAGTCGGTGCATAGTGGCACGGTAATCGGCAACCTAACAGCCGACGAGGAGGTAGGTCACGAGCTCGTCTTTGAGCTTTGGCGCAATGGTGCTGCCGTAGACCCCCAACGATATATTCTTTTCTAACGATGAAACAGCACGAAAGAGTAACACTTCTCGGCTCGACAGGCTCTATCGGTGTGCAGACGCTTGATATTGTGCGTCACCACCCCGACCGCTTCTCGGTATATGCCCTTGTGGCGCATAGCCGTTGGGAGGAGCTTGCACGCCAGGCCGTGGAGTTTAACGCCCGCCGTGTGGTGATTGGCGATGAGCGATACTACGATAATCTGAAAACACGCCTTGCAGGCAGTGGCATCGAGGTCTTGGCAGGTAGCGAGGCTATCTGCGAGGTAGCATCTGACGAGGCGTGCGACTTGGTGGTTAATGCCTTGGTGGGCTATGCAGGTCTGCACCCCACATTGGCGGCTATCCACAGCCGTAAGCGCATCGCCCTTGCCAACAAGGAGACCTTGGTCGTTGGTGGCGATATTGTGATGTCGGAGGCTCGCCGTATGGGTGTCGACATCTTGCCTATCGACTCGGAGCACTCGGCGATTATGCAGTGCTTAGAGGGTGAGAAACGCCAGAGTATCAAAAACTTGATAGTCACTTGTAGCGGTGGTGCATTGCGTGATATGACAAAGGAGGAGTTGCAGTCGGTAACCCCCGAAATGGCACTCCGCCACCCACAGTGGTCGATGGGTGCGAAGATTACCATCGACTCGGCAACACTCGTTAACAAGGGCTTCGAGGTTATCGAGGCGCGTTGGTTATTCGACATCGAGCCCGAGCGCATCAAGGTTATCATTCACCCTCAGTCGATTGTTCACTCGATGGTGGAGTTCACCGATGGCTCGGTAAAGGCACAGCTCGGCAATGCCGATATGCGTACGCCGATTAGTTATGCTATGCTCTACCCCGAGCGCTCGGCGATAGCAATGGAGGAGTTTTCGATATTGGACTACCCTACGCTTACCTTCAAGGCGGTAGACCACGACAAATACCCCGCCTTGGGCATTGCCTACGACTGCCTACACCGTGGCGGTACAGCACCCTGCACGATGAATGGCTCGAACGAGGTGGCGGTGGCTGCGTTCCTTGGTCATAAGTGCGCCTTTACGGATATTGTGGGCGCTATCGAGTATGCTTTGAAGCGTGCCGAGTTCACAGCCGTACCCTCGATGGAGGACTACGACAGAGCAAATATCGAGGCAAGAGCCTTGGCAAAGGAGTATCTAAAACTGAAATAAATTTAACACGATAGATGGAAGTAATTTTGATTAAGGTAGTGCAGTTCTTTGCAGCGCTGTCGCTACTTGTCCTTATTCACGAGTTCGGACACTTTATCGCTGCACGCATCTTCGGCATCCGTGTCGAGAAGTTTTACATATTCTTCAACCCTTGGTTCTCGCTCTGGAAGCGCAAGATTGGCGATACGGAGTATGGCATCGGCTGGTTGCCGTTGGGTGGCTATGTCTCGATTGCAGGTATGATTGATGAGTCAATCGACCAGGAGCAGTTGGAGCGTATGAAGCAGGACCCTCAGCCTTGGGAGTTCCGTACCAAGCCCGCTTGGCAGCGCCTTATCGTGATGCTTGCGGGTGTCACGATGAATGTGCTATTGGCGATGACAATCTACTCGGCAATGCTCTATGCGTGGGGTGATAGCTACTACCACAACGACGATATGGTCTATGGCTACGCCTTCAACGAGGCTGGACACAACCTCGGATTTGAGGATGGCGACCGCATCGTAGCCATTGATGGCGAGACGATTGGCGATGTAACGACCATAGGTCAGATGCTCTTGCTTGCCGATGGCGAGCGCAAGGTGGATATCGTCCGTGGTGGCGAGCCCCAGACCCTTACGCTCTCGCTCGAAAGCCTTGTTGCGATGCGCGAGAGTGGTGGCTACAAGGGTCTATATCGCGAGTTTATCCCCTATGTCGTAAACAGCGTGGAGTCGGAGAGCGCCAAGGCCTCGGGCATCGTCGAGGGCGACCGCATCGTGGCTATCAACGGCACAGCAACACCCTACTTCCGTGCTGATAGCGAGCTTCTTAGCGAGGCTCGTGGCACAACCGCAACGGTAGATGTTGTGCGTGGCGTGGATACCCTCGCCTTGGCTGTACCCATCAGCGACGAGGGCCTTATGGGCATCACCGTACGCCAGACCTTGCCCCGACACAATGACTACGGCTTCTGGGCATCAATCCCTGCGGGCGCTAAGCGTGGCGTAGAGGAGATTAAGTCGTACTGGGAGCAGGTGAAGCTAATCTTCAACCCCGAAACAAAGCTCTACAAGGAGGTCGGCGGCTTTATCGCCATTGGCAATATCTTCCCTGGCGAGTGGAACTGGATGGCCTTCTGGAATCTCACAGCACTGCTCTCGATTATGCTTGCTGTGATGAACCTCTTGCCTATCCCTGGTCTCGATGGCGGTCATGCACTCTTCACACTTTGGGAGATTATCACACGCCGTAAGCCGAGCGACAAGTTCTTGGAGGTGATGCAGTATATCGGTCTCTTCCTCCTTCTCGCCCTGCTTATCTACGCCAACGGTAGCGACATTGTGAGATTGTTCAAATAGCGATAGACGATGGCAAAACTCAAGAAGGTATATTTCTGCACCGACTGTGGCTACGAGACACCCAAGTGGTTGGGCAAGTGCCCTGCGTGTGGTGCGTGGAACACCATCACGGAGCATACGGTGGCGAAGGAGAGCTCGTCGCCCGCCCGTGTGGTCTCGGTGCCGCGTGCCGAGGTGTGCAAGGTGCAGGATATTGCCGAGAACCAGACACGCCGCATCGACACGGGAAACAAGGAGGCTAACCGTGTGTTGGGCGGTGGCATAGTGCCTGGCTCGCTGATTTTGTTGGGTGGTGAGCCGGGCATCGGCAAGTCTACCCTATCGCTACAACTCGCCCTAACGGCAAACAATCTCTCGACCCTCTATGTCTCGGGCGAGGAGTCGGCCGAGCAGATTAAGATGCGTGCTAAGCGCCTCGGCATCAACAATATGGAGTGCACGGTATATACCGAAACTCTGCTCGAAAATATTATCTCGGAGATTGAGGCGTTGCACCCCGATATGGTCATCATCGACTCTATACAGACTATGTCTACCGACTTGGTGGAGTCATCGGCAGGTAGCGTAACGCAGATTAGGGAGTGTACGGCAGCGCTGTTGAAGGTGGCGAAGATGCTCGGCATCTCGATATTTATCATCGGCCATATCACCAAGGAGGGCACGATTGCGGGCCCCAAGATTTTGGAGCATATCGTGGATGTCGTTCTTCAATTCGAGGGCGACAGCAACAACAACTACCGCATCTTGCGTGGCATCAAAAACCGCTTTGGCGCCACCTACGAGATTGGCGTTTTCGAGATGCGCGACACAGGCCTCAAGGAGGTAGACAACCCCTCGGAGATACTCCTCTCGCACTACGACGAGCCATTGGCCGGCATCTCGGTAGGCGCTGTGGTCGATGGCTTACGCCCCTATCTTATTGAGGTTCAGGCTCTGGTTAGCGGTGCTGCATACGGCACACCTCAGCGCTCGTCGATGGGCTTTGACCAGCGAAGATTGAATATGTTGCTTGCCGTGTTGGAGAAGCGCATCGGTATGAAGATGTTCCAGAAGGATGTATTCCTCAACTTCGCTGGTGGCTTCAAGATTTCGGATACTGGCATCGACCTTGCCGTGGTGAGCGCAATCATATCGTCGTACTACGATAGGCCCCTTTTGGAGGGTGTATGCTGCGCCGGCGAGATAGGCCTCTCGGGCGAGGTGCGCCCAGCACCACGCACCGAACAGCGCATAGCCGAGGCTGCACGCTTGGGCTTTAAGCGCATCGTGGTATCGAGCTTTATCCAGAAGAAGGTCAAGGCACCCAAGGGCATCGAGGTGGTCTATATATCATCTATCGACCAACTGCCCAAGGCGGTGCTGTAAGAGAGTTATTAGTTTTTAGTTGTTAGTTGTTAGAGTTGATAACTAATATTAAATAATGAGTTAAAATGGGTTAAAATGGGTTAAAATGTTTTTTATAGAATCTTATTCTAATAACTAAAAACTAAAAACTAATATCTATCCCCCATCCTCTCCCCGTGGCGTGGATTTTGCGGTCGTAGCGCAAAAAGAGCGCTATGAAGATTACTGATTTCGAGAATATCATCGCCACCGACCGACTTACGCTTGTCGACTTCTTTCAGCCGTGGTGCGGACCCTGTCGTGCCATAGACCCCGCATTGGAGCGCTTGTCGCTCACGATGAGCCATATTTGCACCATCATCAAACTCAACACCATCGAAAGCGAGCACCATGAACTTATCCGTCGCTACAACATTGTGGCGATACCCTCGTTACTGCTCTTCTCACGAAGCGAACTAATCTATCGCCTTACGGGCATAGTATCCTACGACCGTCTAATGGAGGCCATAAGGCAGGCGCAAGTGGTAATGGAGTATTAGAGCTGTTAATCAATGCGAGGCATCGTAACCTTAAAATGGGGACTCTCGATATGTTCAGCGTAGGCGATATCGACCATTCGGCGCACAATATCGGGGTATTGGGCGGCCACATCGTTATCTTCGTGAAGGTCCTTAGCAAGGTTGTAGAGATGTGGCACACCGCCCTTCGACACTAACTTCCAGTCACCCATACGCACCGCCACCTGGTCGCTCTCCTCAAACTCCCAGTAAAGGTATTCGTGCTTCGGTTGCTCACCCTCGCCGAGAAGCGTAGGCGCAAACGACACACCATCGAAATAGTCGACCTCTGCCATCGGGTTGCGATAGCGCTCCGCATAGTCATCGACACCTGCCAACGCAGAGAGCGTAGGCATCATATCGTAAAAGGCCAAGATATGGTCATTCACTGCACCCGCCGCAACACTCTGGGGCCACCACGCAATAAAGGGCACTCGCACACCACCCTCGTGTGTTTCTCGCTTGATGCCACGAAGCTCGGCATTGAAGCCGAAGAACTCTGGGTCGCCACCACCCTCGGCGTGCGGGCCATTGTCGCTTGTGAAGATTACAAGCGTATTCTCGGCAAGACCCTCCGAGCGCAACGCATCCAAAATCTCGCCTACATACCTATCAAGGCGCGACACCATAGCGGCAAACTGAGCATGCGCATCGTGTGCGGTATTGTAGCGCGACCACGGATTAGTCTTCCAGTCGCTATCGTCATCGAATTTCTCTCTATAATAGTCGACAAGCGCATCGTCGGGTTGCACCAACTCGGCGTGTGGCAAGGTGTAGGTGAAGATACCGAAGAAGGGCTTATCGCTCGTCTGCCTTTCGAGCCACGCCATAGCCCTACGATGAATCATATCGGCAGAGTACTGTGTACGCTTGGTGTAGTCGTCGCCATGTTGAGGGTAAAGGATATTCTCATCTAAGACCACACGCATAAGAGTTGTATCGCCCTCAATCCTACTGTAACAGTTCAGGAAATTAGGATAGTAGAGGTGGGCTTGATACTGGCAGATATAGCCGTAGAACTCATCTATGCCTCGCTTATCGGGCGTAGAGTGTGAGCCCTCGTAGCCACCAGCCCACTTGCCGAACATAGCCGTCGTATAGCCATTGTCGCGCATTATCTCAGGTAGAATTATATGGTCAGCAGCGTAGGGGTGTTGCCCCACACGCGAGTAATCTTCATTCTCGCCATAACGCACCATCGGCACATCGCGCCAATACTCCTTGTTGCCCCTCACCTCGGTATGTCCTGTGTGCTGTCCCGTCATAAACGATGCACGCGATGGTGCACTCACAGGACTTCCGGCATAGGCCTGCGTAAAGCGCATACCCTCACGCGCCATACGGTCGATATTCGGCGTTTCGATAAGGTGCTGGCCATAACAACCTACATCGTTATAGCCCAAGTCGTCGCACATAATAACGATGATATTTGGCTGATTGCCAAAAGCATAGAGCGACGGAAGAAACATTCCACCACACAACAGAGAGGTATATAATCGCCTTATCTTCATACGCATCTATTTTAGCCACTTCATAACATTCGCCGGTGGCAGACCCTCAGCCAACTGCCTACGCATATACTCCATCGCCTCGCTTGCGTGGTCGAAGAAGGCGTAGTAGCCCTCGCAGAGATAGTTTAGTCCCGACTCGCCATCCTCGGTCGCAAGGAATCTGTTGCGTGGACACTCGCCGTGGCACGCAAACTCATAGCGACACCTTCGACACTTGCTCGGAAGCGAGGTATGCTTCTTTGCACCAAACTCTCGTTGCTTGGCGCCATACATCATATCTATGAGCGAACTCTCCTTAATGTTGCCGAGCCTATACTCCGAAAATACAAAGTGGTCGCACGAATAGACATCGCCATTATGCTCCACAACCGCCGAGTGTCCGCAATATTTCGACATTGTGCACACTCCCGAAGGCGCACCCACCCAGTTGGCAAGTGTTGTGTCGAAGAGCTGAACAAAGGTTGTTCCAACATCGTTACGCACCCACTCGTCGAAGATAGCGCACAAGAAACGCCCCCACTGCTCCGCTGTTATGGAGTATGGCGTAACCTCGCCACCCAACTCCTCGGCGTGCATAAGCCTCTCAACACCGCCCTCCTTAGATATGCGCTCCACCACGGGCGTAAACTGCAAATAGCGACACTCCAACTCATCGCGGAAGAAGCGGTAAAACTCCAGCGGATGCTCGACATTTATAGCATTCACCGTCGCCATTGCATTCCACTCGATGCCATACTTTTCGAGTAGGCGAATGCCACGAACAACATCCCGAAAACTACTCTCGCCGTTGCTTGTTTTGCGCCAAGCATCGTGCATCTCGCGTGTGCCATCTATCGAGACGCCCACCAAGAAACGATGCTTGCCGAGGAATTTGCACCACTCATCATCAAGCAGCGTTGCATTTGTCTGTATGCAGTTGTCGACCCTACGCCCATCGGCATAGCGTTTTTGTAGCTCTATCGCCCGCTCGTAGAACGACCGTGAGCGCAACAGAGGCTCGCCACCATGCCAAATAAATAGCACCTCGGGGGTTGTCTGCGCACGAATATACTCTCTAACAAAGAGTTCAAGAGTATCATCACTCATCAGCCGTGATGTCTCGTTATAGAGCCCACTCTTTTCGAGATAGTAGCAATAGCCACAACGCAAGTTACACGCCGCACCAACTGGCTTGGCCATAACATAGATTGGAGCGCCATATCTTAGCTCTATATCCTCGCTTCTACTCATAGTGCAAATTTACGAAATTTTCAGTAAATTAGCAATTACGCCACATACAACAAAAAAGAGGCTAACCAAGATAACTTAGCTAACCTCAATGTTTCGTGGAACTTTCCACCTTAGAACGGCAAGTCGTCGGGGTCGTCGTTCATAGGTGCTACGGGCTGTGGCGTAGGTGCAGGCTGAGCTACGGGCTGTGGCGTAGGCTGTGCCTGACGGTAGGGCTGAGGTGCGGGCTGGGCGTATGCCTGAGGTGCAGACTGCTGATAACCACCCTCTGTGCCGTAGTCGCTACGCTTGCCAAGGAGCTTCATATCGTCGGCAACAACCTCCGTAGCGTAGTGCTTCTGGCCATCGCGCTCCCACTCACGGCTACGCAAGCGACCCTCGATATATAGCTGTGAGCCCTTGCGCACAAACTTATCCACCACCTCGGCCAAGCCTCGCCATAGTGTGATAGTGTGCCACTCGGTATGCTCTGTTGTCTCGTTTGTCTGGCGGTTGAAGATACGCTCGGTGGTCGCCAAGCGCACACGCGCAACCTTAACGCCTGTCTCCAAGGTACGCACCTCGGGGTCAAGACCTACATTTCCTACTAAAATTACCTTGTTTATCATAGTTTTTCAATTTATTTTTTTGACCTTATGACCGTAGGACCTTAAGACCTTAGGATTTTCTCTTATCGTCTTATCGTCTTACTTGTCTTATCGTTTAAAAAAATCTCTTTGCTCTTTGCTCTTTGCTCTTGCCTACTCTCCCTTCTTCTTAAACTTCGGCTCGGGCTCCTCGATATGCTCAATCTCGGCTACAAGATGGCCTATAAAGTTCTGGTCGGGGCCAGGGATAAGGGTCATCTCTATCGGCTGATAGTACATCTGACGGCGTAGTCGCTCAGGCAGTCGTTTGGTGCGGCGTAGCTTCACAGCATCCTTCTCGGTCATCAGGATAATGGCCCTCGGGTGCTTCTTGTGGTGCTCGTTGATGAGTTTTAGGTCATCTACCGTGTAGCGGTGGTGGTCGCCAAAGATTAGCTTGTCGACCACATTAAACCTCTCGCCCGCAGCACGCACAAAGGGTCGAGCGTTGCCGATACTTGAGAGCAATATCGCCTGCTGGCCATAGTCAACGGCCTCCCTATCCTCGTAGTCGAAGAGTGGCACGATGGGCAGGTCAGTTATTGTCGAGAAGTATACCTTCTGATAGGCTATCGAGCGTAACTTGTTGTGCCATAGGCGCCTATCAAGGGGTGTCATATCCTCGGAGCACTTGCTTACGATGAAGAAGTGTGCCGCCTTGAGCCTCGATTTCAGGTCGCGGAGCTTGCCTAACGGTAGCAACGCATCGTTGTAGTAGGGGCGTGTGGCATCGAGGATTACGATGTTTATCTTCGCCTTGACCTTGCGGTGCTGGAAGCCGTCGTCCATAATGATGAGGTTTACCTCGGGGTGCTCCTTGCGGATACGCTCGATGCCCGCAACACGCTCCTCGGAGACGACAACTACCGAGTCGGGGAACTTGGTCTTCATCTGCAACGGCTCATCGCCCACATCAAGGTAGGAGTCCGTGGCCAACACCTCGCGGTAGCCCTTGGTGCGACGACCATAACCGCGCGAGAGAATGGCGATATTATACGACGACGATAGCGACGATAGCAAGAACTCTGCCGTGGGTGTCTTGCCTGTGCCACCTACGGTTATATTGCCGATGCAGACCACAGGGATATCGAAGGAGTAACTCTTCTTTACTCCCCAGTCGTAGAGGCGATGGCGTAGGGCAATCACCGCTCCGTATATCCACGATATAAATCTTTTTAGCGCTTTCATTTGTTCGGCAATCTTCGGGCACAATATCCCGCTATTCGGTCAAAGATAGCAATAATTTTTCAAACAACCAAATCCCTACGGCGAAACACGATAATTTATAGATAAATAGCGGTTTTAGGTGTAGGATATTTCGCAAATTTTTCATATCTTTGCGCATTATGAAAAGACTACATTTATATGTTGCGTTTGTGGTCGCTATGTTGGCTACGGCGTGTTGGGGAGGTAGCGACGAGGCTACCGCTGTAGAGGAGGTTGTTAAGGAGCCCGTATTGCTCTATGGCATCGACATCGAGGGCTACACCATCGAGGAGGATACCGTGCGCCTTGGCGAGACCTTGGGCGGCATTCTTGGCCGTCGAGGCATCTCTGCCGTTATGGTCGACCGCTTGGACAAGGCGGCAAAGGAGGTATTCCCCTTGCGCCAAATCCGTGCTGACAATGCCTACACCACCTTTACACGCAACTACACCGACTCGTTGGGCGACCACTCGTCGCTCGACTATATGGTCTACCACCGCAACGCCATCGACTATGTCGTCTTTGAATTCAAGGGCGACTCTGTTGCTGTCCGCACCGACTCTCGCCCCGTGCGTATCGAGCGCCGTAGAGAGAGTGCCACTATCGAGTCATCGTTGTGGGGCGCTATTATGGCTGAGGATTTGCCCTACTCGCTCGCTGCCGAGTTCGAGGATATCTACCAGTGGACCGTTGATTTCTTCGGCATACAGCAGGGCGACTCGTTCAAGGTTATCTACGACGAGAAGTTTGTGGACTCTACCTCGGTAGGCATTGGCCGTATCTGGGGTGCTGAGTTCTCGCACGGTGGCAAGACCTACTACGCTATACCATACGCTCAGGAGGAGGGCAAGTTGCGCTACTGGGAGGCTAATGGCGAGTCGTTGCGTAAGCAGTTGCTTAAAGCGCCGTTGAAGTATTCGCGCATCAGCTCTAAGTTCTCATATCGCCGTCTACACCCCGTACACCGCGTCTATCGCCCACATACTGGTGTTGACTATGCCGCCCCTGCGGGCACTCCCGTACACTCTGTTGCCGATGGCACGGTCATCTTCCGTGGATGGGGTGGCGGTGGTGGCAACACCATCAAGATTAAGCACGCTGGCGGTCTGCAGACGGGCTACCTCCACCTTAAGAGCTTTGCTAAGGGCATCGCCGTGGGCTCTCGCGTATCGCAGGGTCAGCTTATCGGCTATGTCGGCTCTACGGGTACATCTACGGGCCCCCACCTCGACTACCGCGTATGGAAAAATGGCACGCCTATCGACCCTCTGAAGATACCGCAAGAACCCGCCGAGCCTATCGTCGAGGAGCATCGTGAGCGCTTCGAGGCTATCCGCGACCGTGTGCTTGCCGAATTGGAGGGCACATCACCCGAGGAGGAGTGGATTTCGGAGGAGGATTTGTTCCCCACGAAGGCTGAGGCTGACACCACAGCCGTAGCGGATGTTACACACACAACCCCCGAGAAGTAATGGTCGACGAGCGCATAACGCGATTTATCGCTAAGCACCATGTGCTCACCCTTGCTACCGTAGGCGAGAGTGGTGAGGCGTGGGTTGCCAACTGCTTCTATGCCTACGACCGTAAGCGCAACCTCTTTATCTTCACCTCGGACAGCGCTACACGCCACGGCTCAGAGATGTCTTTCAACTCGAGGGTAGCCCTCTCTGTTGTTCGTGAGACACGCATCGTGGGGTGTGTTCAGGGTGCGCAGATAGTGGGCAATGCCCGCCCTGCCGATGACGAGGCACATAAGGCATATATCAAGCGTTTCCCCTATGCCGTAGTCGCTCCCCTCACCCTTTGGATGGTCGAGCCAACGCATATAAAATTTACTGATAACACTCTTGGATTTGGTAAGAAATTAATATGGAAGGTTCTATAAATTAGGTCGAGTTGATTTTGAAGATTATTGTGAGGAGATTTCTAATTTCTTCCGAAAGCGCAATACGAGTATTGTAACTGAGGAAAAATTAGAAATATACCACAATAAATTCAAAAGCGACCGAAATAGAATCTTGGGACAACGAATAACTCATTTACTAATTTATAGAACATTCCATTTATGGCAAAGAGAGGAGTTATAATAGTCGCGGGAGGTTCAGGTAAGCGTATGCAGTCGGCATTGCCCAAGCAGTTTATGATGCTTGGGTCGTTGCCTGTTGTGGCGCATACCATCAACACATTCTCGGAGGCTCTGCCCGGTGCCGAGATTGTCGTGGTCTTGCCCGAGGAGCATATACCGCTATGGCGCAACCTCGCAGCAAGGTTCGATGTCGCTGTGCACCGCTGCATTGCGGGTGGCAAGGAGCGCTTTTACTCTGTTAAGAATGGCCTTGATGCGCTATCTTCGGAGGTTGAGTTTGTCGCTGTCCACGATGGCGTGCGTGCCTTGGCTACCAAGAAGATGATTTTGCGTGTTCAGCTTGCTGCCGAGGAGACGGGTGCTGCAATCCCCGTTACAGAGGTTGTAGACTCCTACCGCCGTGTCGATGGCACAGAGTCCTATATCGTGCCTCGCTCCGAGTTGCGCATCGTGCAGACACCGCAGACATTCTCTGCCTCGTTGCTCCGCCGAGCCTACGAACAGCCTTTTAGTGAGAGTTTTACAGATGATGCTTCGGTCGTTGAGGCCTTAGGCGCGAAGATTACGCTTGTCGAGGGCGAGCGCCGAAACATTAAGCTCACAACGCCAGAAGATATGCTAATAGCCGAAAGACTATTAGAGGAGTAAAGAGAGGATTATCGCAAAAGAATCCCCCAAGGGCGGTACAAAGTAGTACAACCCTTGGGGGATCTTTTTTGGGGATATGCGGAACGGCGCCCCCTTATCACAAGAAATTACCTGTCAAAGGCTTGTGCTTTTAGGGCTATACCTTCGCCATCGGGGGTAACGAGTATTACGCCACTCTCCTCCTTCGTGATATGTCCTATGACATCCACAAGTCCGAGGCGCATCACCGCCTCCTGCTTGTCGAGGGGCACGGTGAAGAGTAGTTCGTGGTCCTCGCCACCGTTGAGTGCTGCAATCACAGGGTCGATATGCATCTCTTCGGCCAACTCCGATGTCTGGCGTGCAATAGGTATGCGCTCAAGGTAGATGCGCGCACCACACTGCGACGAACGACACAACTGCCTAAGGTCGCTTGCCAAGCCGTCCGAGAGGTCTATCATCGCCGTGGGGCGTATACCCTCCTCACGCAACGCATCCAGCACATTGACCCTTGCTCGGGGCTTAAGGTAGCGCTCCAAGAGATATTCGTAGCCCTCGAACTTGGGCTCGGGGTTGTCGATATCCTTCAGCACACGCTTCTCGCGCTCCAAGAGGTGCAAGCCCATATACGCTGCACCGAGGTTCGAGGTTATACATATTAAATCGTGCTCGTGCGCGCCCGCGCGATAGACAACATCCTCCTTGCGGGCAAAGCCCACCGCCGAGATATTTATCACAAGACCATTCATCGAGGCTGTGGTGTCGCCACCCACGATATCTACGCCCAACTCCTTGGCAGCCGTCTCCATACCCTCATAAAGGGTGTCGAGTGCCTCTACCGAAATCTTCGCCGACACGCCGAGCGACACTACCAACTGCTCGGGCTTACCGTTCATCGCAAGGATATCGTTTACACCACGCACAACGGACTTATAGCCCAAGTGCTTAAGCGGGAAGTAGCTCAGGTCGAAGTCGATGCCCTCGGTGAGCATATCTGTTGTTAGGAGCATCACCCTGTCGCCAAGGTCTATTACTGCGGCATCATCGCCCGCACCGTGGAGTGTCGAGGCATTGCGACGACCAAGACCCTTTGTAAGGCGGTCGATAAGACCAAACTCGCCCAATGAGGCAATCTCTGTACTCTTTGACATATCGTTAATAAATTTTTTACAAAAGTACTATTTTCGTTGTGAAGTTACAAAAAAAAGTATAACTTTGCCTCAAATTTTTTTGAAAGTCGTACCCTAACGACACTAAATGAAGTTATACTAAAATGGTAAACATTATACTTTTTGGTGCCCCTGGTTGTGGCAAGGGCACACAGGCAGCCCGCTTAGCAGAGCACTACGACCTCTACCACATCTCTACGGGCGAGGTTATCCGCTCGGAGATTAAGCGTGGCACCGAGCTTGGCAAGAGTATGGAGGGCTATATCTCGCGTGGCGAGCTCGCCCCCGACAGCATCGTTGTAGAGATGGTACGCGACTATATGCGCACCCACTCGGACAAGGGTTGCATCTTCGACGGCTTCCCCCGCACCACAGCACAGGCAGAGATTTTCGACACTATGCTTGAGGAGATGGGTTCAAAGGTCGATGTTATGGTATATATGGATGTTCCCGAGGAGGAGCTTGTTAAGCGCATCTTGCTCCGTGGCAAGGACTCTGGCCGTGCCGATGATGCCTCGGAGGATGTTATCCGCAACCGCATCGACATCTACCGTGAGCAGACTGCCATCGTAGCGCACCACTACGCAGCGCAGGACAAGTACGCAAAAATTGATGGCCTCGGCACCTTCGACGAGGTGTTCCACCGCCTTACAGAGGTTATCGACGAGCACCACAAATAGAGTGGTCAATACCGACAAAAAGTTATCTCAAATGGGTAGAAGGTGCAATATCTTCTGCCCATTTATTGTTTATACGATATGAAGCATATAATCGCAACATTCGCTTTGGCGCTCCTCTGCCTTACGCAGAGCATTGCCGCCTACCGACCCTCCGACATCGAGAATGTGCAGCGACTCAATACCGAGCGCTACACCACCAACCCCGATGGCATACTCTCCGCGGAGGCAGTATCGAAGCTCGATGCTATCGCCCGCTCGCTCAAGGAGCGTGGCATCGCCGAGGTAGCTATTGTGGCTGTCAACGACATCGACTCGGGCTCGGTCTTCGACTTCGGTATCGAGCTCTTCGAGAGCTGGGGCGTGGGCGATGATGAGCTGGACAATGGTCTCGGCATCCTGCTTGTCGAGGATGAGCACGAGATACGCTTCTTCACGGGCTAC
The DNA here is from genome assembly GCA_017465575.1 of Alistipes sp. GTDB lineage: Bacteria > Bacteroidota > Bacteroidia > Bacteroidales > Rikenellaceae > Alistipes. Next base: position 52,574 of record JAFTVX010000022.1, read on the forward strand.
GGCATCGAGGGCGTACTCACCGATGCCCTCTCGGTACGCATCCAGCAGGAGTATATGTTGCCCCACTTCCGCATTGGCGACTACTCAAGCGGTATGGTTGCAGGCTTGGAGGCTGTCGACACCCTGCTTACGAATGGCGACCTACCCATAGCCCAAGACGACGACCTCTCGGGCGAAGATAAGGCGCTGATTATCGTTGCGTTACTATTTATTCTTCTACCCTTGGCGGCACTCCTCTATGCCGAGTATCAGCAGACCAAGTGCCCCAACTGCGGTAAGCACGGCTTGCGCATTGCCGAGAAACGCACCTTGAAGCGCACAGCCTTTTCGACGACCACCGAGCAGATTTTGGTCTGCGACAAGTGTGGCTCGCGCCATCGTCGCACCATCAAGCGCGACAACCCCAATAGTGGCTCAGGCCCCATCATCTTTGGTGGTGGCGGTGGCTTCGGCAGTGGCGGCGGCTTCGGAGGTGGCTTCGGAGGTGGCGTTGGTGGC